>JADFIR010000086.1 GCA_022566535.1 Planctomycetota bacterium | reverse complement strand
GACATCCATCCCCGCCGGCCCGTACTCGGTTCCGTTGGTGAGTCGGACCTTGTATGTCCTTGATCCCGCCACCCCCGCAGTCTCGCATCATCAATGACCTTGGTCAACGATCGAACCAAAGCGGAGAACCCCGGGCAAGCCCGGAGCTATATGGCGGCTGAAAGCTGACCGCTCACCTACAGGCGCCTGCGTTCCTAGGTGTGGTGGGGCTTGCGACGGCGGGGGTCCGGCTCGGGGACCGCCGAGAGCAGCGACCTGGTGTATGGGTGCTGAGGGTCGTTGATGATCTGATCGCGGTTGCCTTGCTCGACGATTCGGCCATCGAGCATCACTGCGATCCGATCGCAGAGGTGGTGGATGACCGCCATGTCGTGGCTGATGAACAGGTAGGACAGGCCGAACTCGTCCTGCAATTCGGCCAAGAGGTTGAGAATCTGCGACTGAATGGAGACATCCAGGGCGCTGGTGGGTTCGTCGCAGATGATGAGCTTGGGGTTCAGCGCGAGTGCCCGGGCGATGCCGATGCGCTGGCGCTGGCCGCCGGAAAACTCATGCGGATAGCGGTCGGCCGCCGCCGGCCAGAGGCCGCAGCGCTGCAGTACATCCTCGACCTGAGCTCGCAGTCGGTTTCCCTTGGCCAGGCCGTGCACCTGCAATGGCTCGCCCACGATCTTGCCCACCCGCATACGCGGGTTCAGCGAACCGACGGGGTCCTGGAAGATAATCTGCATCTGGCGGCGCAATGGGCGCATCTGCTTCGCGGATAGCTCGAAGATGTTGCGCCCCTTGTACAGGACGCGACCACTCGTGGCTGGGATCAGCCGCAGAATCGTTCGGCCGACTGTCGTCTTGCCGCATCCGGATTCTCCCACGAGACCGAGGGTCTCGCCCTCATTGATGTGGAAGCTCACGTCGTCAACTGCTTTCACATAGTCGGTAACTCGCTGGAGAATTCCGCTGCGGATGGGGAAGTACGTGCGAAGGTGCTCGACGTGCAGCAGGGGCGCCTTACGCGGCTGGGCGGATTGCTGGGGCGATGTGATCATCGTCGGCGATCGTATCCGGTCGATCGCAGGATTCCATGGGCTGATTCAAATCCTCAGGGCATGTCGATGACCATGCCATGGATCTCGCCTTGTGGGGTGGCAAAGGTCAGCTCGACCGACTCCTGCGAATGCAGGTCGCGAAGCAGGTTGTAAAACGAGTCGATGTCCGTGACCGGGCGTCCGTCCACCTCGACGATTATCGAGCCTGTTGGAAGGCGTTTGCCCCACGGTAGCCTGGGATCGACGACTTCGACCAGAACACCCTGACGATACGCCACGGCCAGATCCGCCGACCGTTTCGGGGTGTTGGTGGCCAGCTGCTGGAGTCCGCGCCGCATCAGCTGGCCTCGCCACCACATGCGCAGCGAATCGTATCGGTCCAATGCGAATACGAGGTCGAGTGACTCGTTGCTGGACCGATCGGGGTCGTACCGCCGAATCGTCACGCGGAGAGGATCGCCCGGAGCCTTTGTCTGGACCAACGCCCGGATCTGTCCGTTTCTGTTCACCGGCTGGCCCTCGACGTGAGTGATGATATCTCCCGGCCGTATGCCCGCTTTCTCCGCAGGTCCATCGCGGTCCACGGCTGAGATGACTACGCCCTTCCCTGTAAACGCGATCGCACCGGCGTCTCTGGGACTGCTCGGCCGACGGTCCACCATGGTGATGCCCATGTAGCCGCGCTCGGGAGCGCGCCCTTCGATGAGCTGCACCACCACCGATTCGATCATCGACATCGGGATCGCCAGGCCGATGCTTGCGAACTGACCATCATCGAAACTGCTTCTTCGCTCCCCCGTGGCGATCGCCGTATTCATGCCGATCACGCGTCCCCGAGCGTCGGTCAGTGGGCCGCCGGAGTTCCCGGGGTTGATCGCCGCATCGACCTGGATGAAGTTCTCGTACCCCATCCACCGCCCGCGGTCACCGCGGATGATGCCCACGGAGCGCCCCATTCCGGAGACGACGCCCGACGACAGCGAGAATCGGAAGTCGAACGGCGATCCGAACGCGAACACGATATCGCCTTGCCGCACCGGATCGTCCGGATCACCCAGGACGGCAGGATGAAGCTGGCCGGGCGGAATCTTGATCACCGCGACGTCCGTGAACTGATCCGCACCGACGAGCTGGGCCTCTCGAAGCCTGCCGTCGTACAGCTGCACCTCGATGCGATGGGCCCCCCTGATGACGTGCTCATTGGTCACGATGTAGCCTTGATCGCTATAGATCCACCCTGACCCAGCCGAGCGGCTCACCCGGTCATTGCCGGACCGATCGTGCACGAGGCGCTCGGTGCTGATATGCACGACCGAGGGCTCGACAAGCGCGGCGATGTCGCGGTACGCCTGGTTGAGCTGCCGAAGGACCGAGGCGTTCTCCAGACGATCGCTGGCCTGGATGATGCGGGCTTGGGTTTGAGCATAGGTCAGCCGGCGAATGGCAGCGGGGCCGGCCAGCAGCACCACGAGGGCGGTGCCGAGCACGATCAAACTTGGGCCATACCGGTTCAGCCTGCTCATCGCGTCGATCCTCTCCTGCTTCAGCCTAAGAGCCGAGCCGTGGCCGTCTGGTCAACGCACGTCCAGAGACCCACAACTCAACTCAATACTCCTGCCTCATGGCTCTTGGCTCATCGCTCCACTACAACTTGTTCGATTCGCCCTCAGCCATATTGTACGGGTGGACACCCAGATCGGATGCCCGCACCATCTCAATCCAACGGGTGGCGGCACCGGTGAGCTGTTCACCCATCGCGGTGATTGGCTTCGCGAAGCTGGGCTGCCAATCGGTCAGTCCCAGCAGATCCTGAAGGACGACGATCTGTCCATGACAGGCGACCCCGGCCCCGCACCCGATCACTGGAATGGTCGTCTTCTCGACGATTCGCTGCGAGACCTCGTTCGGTGCGGCTTCGATCAGCAGCATGGCGGCGCCCGCTGCTTCCAGAACTGCCGCATCTGCAATAAGCGCCCGGGCTTCGGCAGCCATACGACCAACCGACCGGTATCCGCCTCGGCGCTTCGACTGCTGGGGAAGTGAGCCGATGTGGCCGACGACCGGCACGCCGGCTCGAGCCATCTTCTCAACAAGTGGAGCGAAGGAGCGATCTGCCTCGATCTTGACCACGTCGGCCAGGCCTTCGGTCATGAACCGCCCTGCGTTGCGAATCGCCTCGACATCGTCCGCCTGGTAGCTCATGAAGGGCATGTCGGCCATCACCATCGTGTCGGGCGCTCCCCGCTTGACCGCCGCCGTCAGCATGATGAGCAGCTCGAGCGGGGCGTGAATGGTGCCGGGCAGGCCCAGGATCATCTCCGCGGCGGTGTCGCCCACCAGCATTTCAATCTCGATCCAGCTGTCCCGGCCCTATGGATGAGAGTCGGTTACCAGCCGCACAAGGACCTCGTGGTCGCAAATTGGATCGAACAACTCGAGGTGAATCCGGAATGGGCTGAGAAAAAGAACCTCGAAGACCGAACAGTCGCCCCGCTTATCAACCATGCGAGAACCACAAACATCGACGACTCCGCACGTGGGAACACCCTCTTTGACGACTTGCTAAGGACCCGTGATGAGCAACGGGAGCAGTTGAAGCATGCTCGAACCATAGTCCAGGGAAAATCGTTGAAAACGGAAATCAACCCAATGGGTCACTTCCGCTGGTATATCCATCCCCACATAAAAGATTTGGGCTCCCGCGCGCTGACCCTGTACGTGCAGGAAATCCCCTCCTCGAGCCGCTCCGGCAAACAGCTCCTTCAGGGCGGCCGGTTCCATTATGTCCTGGAAGGCAAAGGGAGAACCATCATTGACGATACCCGTCATGATTGGGAGAAGGACGACATTATTCTCCTGCCGATCAAATCCC
>JADFIR010000085.1 GCA_022566535.1 Planctomycetota bacterium | reverse complement strand
CGATCTGCTTTCGCTGTTGGCGGCGTGGGGCACCGACCCCGGCGGCCCGCCGGACTTCGACGGTGACGGCGACGTAGGCATCCTCGACCTGCTCATCCTGCTCGCCGCCTGGGGCCCGTGCGCGTGAAGGTTTAGCCCCGTCGGCCGCGGCGGGGCGATCGTCGATGGACGCCCAGTGGCGCAACCACGCCGCGTGGACGCGGCGGCTCAACAACTAACGACTGAGCTGCGCCGTTGGCGGATCCGCGATAAGATCAGGGGGTGAATAGGGCGACCGCGACCACCCGCCGATGAATCGGTCGGCCGGGTGGCGTGTGCGCGCATGGTGCTAGGAACCCCGCCCATGGCCTGGATCGACCGCATTGCAGATGATCCGAGCGTGAACCGGTTGGCGGCCCTGATCGAAGCTGGTGGCGCCGTCTCGGCGCGGGGGATTTGTGGATCGAGCACGGTGGTGCTGATGGCGGCGCTGCGGCGGCACGTGCGCCGGCCGATCCTCCTGGTCGTGGGGCACCTCGATGAGGCGGATGAGGCGGTCGATGAGCTCGAAGCACTGGGTGTTAGCGCGGCGAAATTCCCGGCTATGGAGCTGCTGCCGGGCGAAACGTCGATCAGCCTGGAACTCATGTCCGAGAGGCTGATGTTCCTTCGCCGGCTCGTCGAGGGCAAAGCGCCCGGCGTGATCGTCGCCCCCATCCATGCCCTGATGCAAGGGGTGCCGGAGCCCGACGCACTTCGACAAATGATCAGGGTAATCCAAAGAGGCGATCGGCTCGAAACACACGAGCTGGCCGAGTGGCTGACCGACGCCGGCTATGAGCGCGTCGAGTCGATCGATTCGCCGGGTGACTTCGCCATCCGTGGCGGCATCATCGACCTGTTCCCGCCGGCAGTTTCCCCTGTGCGGATCGATCTGTTGGGCGACGAGGTCGAGGGCCTGTTTGAGATTGATCTGGACACGCTCGCCTCGGACCGAAAGCTCGATCGGGTGCAGATCGCCGGTGTCTCGGTCCGGGCGCTTCAAGCTGATCAAGCGGCGGTGTCGCTCTTGCACTACATCAAGCCCGACTGTGTCGCCGTGATCGCGGAGATGATCGAGATCGCTGAGCAGGGGCGAAGCTATCTCGATCGTGCGGTTGATGATCGTGGTCTTTCCAGCTCGTCTGAGGTGCTTGGACAGATCGTGCAGCGGTGTCACGCGGTCATGGAAATCAATCAATACTCGCCGGGTTCAACCTCTTCTGGGCGCTGCGTGGATCTGCCGGTGCAGATGCTGGTTTCCTTTGCCGAGGATGCTTCTTCAGCGGTGGGTGAGCTGGCGGAGCTGGCCGGGGTGCACGAGACGGTCGTGCTATGTCAAAACCAGGCCGAGGCGCAACGGATGAACGAACTGTTGGCGGAATTCGCGCCGGCTACGACGGTGCAAGTTCTGGTGCAGTATCTGCATCGTGGCTTCGTCTGGGGCTCGCCTTCCGCACGCCCGCTGGCCCTGGTGCCCTATCACGAGCTGCTGCACCGCTATCAGCTCCGCCGGCGACTGCGGCGAATCACTTCTCGCTCAAGCGACGCGTTCGTAGACCTTCAGCCGGGCGACTTGGTGGTCCATCGGGACCACGGCATCGCAAAGTTTGCGGGCCTCGGGCGGCTCAAGGGCCGCAAGGAGACAACGCCCCAGGAGTTCCTGACCCTTGAGTTTGCCGGCCGGGCGAAGCTGCACGTGCCGGCATCGAAGATCGAGCTCGTGCAGAAATACATCGGGGCATTCCGGGGACGCCCGGAGCTTTCACACCTCGGGGGGAAGAAGTGGGCCAAGCAAAAACAGCGGGTCACCGAAGCCGTGCAGGATCTCGCCGACCACATGCTTCGCATCCAGGCTGCCCGCGAGGCGAAACCCGGCATCCAGTACCCGGGCGACACAGCGTGGCAGCGAGAGTTCGATGCGGAGTTTCCCTACCAGGAGACCGACGATCAACTTGCCGCAATCGCACAGACCAAACGTGACATGACCGATGCTCGATCAATGGATCGGCTCATCTGCGGCGACGTGGGGTTCGGGAAGACAGAAATCGCTATCCGGGCTGCGTTCAAGGCCGCGGAATATGGCAAGCAGGTCGCCGTCCTCGTCCCCACCACCGTGCTGGCTGAGCAGCACCAGCGGACATTCGGCGAGCGCTTTGCCGACTATCCGTTTCGCATCGAATCCATCAGCCGATTCAAGACCAAGAAGCAACAACATGAAATCCTCAAAGCGGTGGCCAAGGGGCATGTGGACATCATCATTGGAACGCATCGACTGTTGAGCAAGGACGTTCGCTTTGCCGACCTTGGTCTGGTCATCATTGATGAAGAGCAGCGTTTCGGCGTCCAACACAAGCAGCGGCTGCTGGCGTTCCGTATGACCGCTGATGTGCTCACACTCAGCGCCACGCCGATCCCCCGCACGCTGCACATGGCCCTGCTGGGTTTGCGAGACATCAGCTCGCTGGCCACGCCGCCCCTGGATCGCCGGGCGATTGTCACCGAGGTGATCGCGATCGACCCGAATCGAATCACCCGAGCCATCGAGCGCGAACTTGCCCGCGAAGGGCAGGTATTCTTTGTCCACAACCGGGTTCACAACATTCAATCGGTGGCGGATCAGCTGCGCCGGCTGGTGCCGGAGGCGAGGGTGTTGGTGGGTCACGGCCAGATGCCCTCACGGCAGCTTGAGGCGGTGATGCTGAAGTTCCTTCGCCAAGAGGCGGATGTTCTCGTTTGCACCACCATCATCGAATCAGGCATCGACATCCCGACCACCAACACCATGTTCATCAACGATGCCCACAGGTTCGGCCTCTCTGAGCTTCACCAGCTTCGCGGGCGAGTGGGGCGGTACAAGCACCGCGCGTACTGCTACCTGATGCTCCCGGCCGATCAGGTGGTCAGCGAAGTGGCGATGAAGCGGCTTCGGGCGATCGAGCAGTTCTCAATGCTCGGGGCCGGCTTCAAGATCGCCCTGCGCGACCTGGAAATCCGCGGCGCGGGCAACCTGCTCGGCCCCCAGCAGTCCGGGCACATCGCGGCCGTGGGCTACGACATGTATTGCCGGCTTCTCGAACAGTCGGTCGCCGCTCTCAAGAAACAGCCCAAGATCAGCTCGATCGACACGGCCATTGACATCGCCGTTTCGGGCGCTTTGCCCGGGGGCTATATCCGCTCAGATTCCCGGCGGATGGAAGTCTATCGTCGCATCAGCCGGGCGAACGGGCTGGCGGAGCTTCGCCAAGTCGAAAGTGATCTGACCAGCGCGTATGGGGCGCTGCCCGGGGGCGCTCAGACGCTCTTGCGATTGGTCCAGCTTCGCGTGCTGGCCACGATGCTGGGAATTCGCTCGATCACCCGGCATGAGCGCGACATCATCTTGAGAACTAACCGGCCGCAGGAGTTGGAGCAACTCTTCGCCGGGGCCAAGGGGACGCTACGAATTGTCGGGCAGCCCGACGCCGCTGGTGCAACACAGGTCTACTACCGCCCGCCGATGGCGTACTTCCAGGCGGATACGATCCTCAACGTGCTGCTGCACCGCTTCCGCTCGGCCGTGGAACCTGCTGAGACCGCGACGGCGCCCGTGTGAGTTCGAGATTCCCAACGAGCCGGTCCGCCGCGGCGGACCGGCTCGTTGGTGACACGCCTTTCAGCGAGCCGGGCTGTCCACAGCCCGGGTGACGTTCGTACTTCATGTGTGTGAACCAAGGGGCGGTGCAATGAACGCACGTTGAGGCGCGGAGTCCACTCGGGGCGAGGACGCCCCGGCTCGCTCAAGCCTCAAGCCTCACGCCTCTTCTCACACGCACGGCCCCCAGTTGGCGAGCAGTGTGAGCAGGTCGAGGATGCCGACGGTTCCGTCGCCGTCGAAGTCCGGCGGCCCGCCGGGGTCGGTGCCCCAGGCGGTTAGCAGCGAAAGCAGGTCA
>JADFIR010000060.1 GCA_022566535.1 Planctomycetota bacterium | reverse complement strand
CGCGATCAATCGCCTGCGCAGAGCGTCGGTGCTGGCCGTGGTTGAGCGCCATAGGGCGCTGTTCTTGAAAGACCTCACGGACCAGGAGATCCGCGAACTCACGGAAGAAGATCTACGCCCGCACATTCAGGCGACGAGCGAGCACATTCGCGCCACGCTGGCCGCAGCCTGGGAGCGGTATGAGAGGCATACCCCCGCTCCCGAGCAAGAGGGCGACTTCAGGACGTACCTGGAATCAACCCCCGACGAACAGGAGTGCCTGGTCTACGTCAACAGCCTGCGTGATTTGTTCAGCGAGATGTGGATCATGGGCCTCAACTCAGCTGAGCTAAGACGGTCCAAGGACACCGTCCTGGGACCGATTACGCCGCACAACATGGGGCAGGATCAGCTCGCACAGACGAGCGAAATCGGCTCGGTCAGCTGACGAAAGGCCAAGCGCAAAGTCTGAAGCATCTCATCCGCGCCGGGTGATCACACCCGGCGCGTTTCTTGCGCCGCCACAGCGGGCGCGCGGCCGTCCACATTCATGATGGAAGGCCGCCGCCAGTGGCGGCGGGGATCGCTTGGTGCCCGTCAATACCGACCATGGCGCCCGGCATGAGCTACCGCGACCGCTGGTCGCGGCTTTACAGGCAAAGGTAGGTCGGTTGATCTCAGTCGTGCTGGAGCACCGCTTGGTTGTCCTTCACTTCCTTCGTGAAGGCCAGGACCTGGTCGAGGCCACTGAGGCCAGGGTCAAAGTTGAACAGGTTGTCCGGCCCCCCACCGATCTTGAGGCCGGCTGTCACGGAGAGTGTCTCCAAGTGGTTGTCGTTGAAGACGAGGCTGCCGACGTAGCTTCCATCGCTTCGGCACGAAAGGGAATCGGCAGAGGCAACCCCATCGGCAGGCCCGCGATTGCCAAGCAAAGCGACGTTTGCGTCACCCGTGTTGCGCCACTGATGCACCATTCGGTCGCCAACCAGCGGAATGTGGGCGTAGGACACGTTTGAGCCGGTCTCTAAGTCGGCGACGAAGTTTGGATCCCAGTAGACATCATTTGGTGGGTCGTAAGCGTTGTAGTCGTAATCCTTGTCCTGCACGACGGCCGGGTTGCGCTCGAAGGTCGAGATGAAGATGTGGGAGTTGAAGTAATTCTGCGACAGCATGGCGGAGTACAGATTCGCCGTCGTGTTGAGGCTGTAGTCTTGCGGGCCGGCGCCATCCATCTCGCCCAGGAACGCGTCAGGGAGACGATTAATGAGGCCTGGTACTGGGTAGCGGCCTTTGTACTCGTGCGCGAAGGTAATCCACGCCTGATGGATCTCCTTGAGCTGCGCGCTGTCCTCCATAGAGAGCCGGTCTCGACGGTATCGATTTGCGAGCGGCAGCGCGATCGCGAAGAGGATCACCACACACAGCAGCGCCACGATGACACTCAGCCGTGAGATACCGTGATGGACTGGGCGAGCCATAAGGGTGTTTCGTGAGGTTTGATTGTAATCCGCGCAAGAGCCCCCCGGCTGAGCTGGGGGCTGAGGGATGAGGACACAATGGTACCCGACTCAATCGTGCTGGATGATCGGACCGTCCGGGGTCATCTCTTTGGTGAAGGTAAGGATGGCGTCGGAGCCAGCTTCACCTTCATCGAATGCGAAAATGTTGTCGGGAAAGTGCTGGCCGCCTCGGTCATAGAACAGGCCGGAGGGCGTAAACGAGTCAATGAACTCGACGTGCCCGTCGCCAAAGACGATATGGCCGGCCCACCGGCCGTCGCGCCCGTAGGTGTATGAATTCGGATCGTGAACGCCCGCTCTGGGGCCGCGGTTACCGAGGATCGGAATGCGCGAGTCGGCGGTGAAACGCCAGGACCGCTTGAATCGCTCGCCGAACAGCGGTACGTGGGCGAACGAAGTGTTTGATTCGACCTCCAGGTCGGCGACGAAGGTCGGATCCCAGTAGACGCCTCCGGCAGGGTAGTACGTGGTGTAGTCGTAGTCCTCGTCCCGCCAGACGTTGGGGTTGTATTCATTTCCCGAGATCAGCTGGCCGGGCACGGTGTAGTGCTGGGCGAGCATGGCGGAGAAGAGACTGGCCGTGGTGTCGTCGCCGCGGTCACGGCTGCGGGCGAGGTCGCTTGGGACAATGAACCAGCCGTCGCCCGTCTGGGCGGCCACGGCCATGGATTGAAACACAGCCCGCAGGTATTCCTTATCCAGATAGGAAGAGACGGTCCCGGGCAGAGCGGTGCCGGCACCGGTCATCGCCTTGTTCAGCGCGTTCATCATGATCATCGCAAGCACGAGCATGCACGCAACCGACACCAGCAAGCCGATGAGCGAAAAACCGAATGTCGTCCGGGAAGTCATCCAGCAGATCATAGCCGCCCAGGAAGACGCGCGCTGCCCACACGGCTATTCGTCCGCAGCTGCGACCGGCAGATGCGCCGCTGAGGCGGACCTTCCTTGGCTGATGATCCGGACCTTCCTCGTCCCGACAAGTCGGGACTCGTCAAGTCCAGCTTGGGGGATTCGTTCACCTCGATTGGGGACCGGGTTGGGGAAGCGCCTTGATCGCATCGTCCTCTTCGAGTCGGCGACGGGCAATCTGCTCCAACAGGTCATGCAGGGGTGTGATGTGTGGGCTGATCCCGGTGATATGGCGCCGCCACCGCCCCTGGGGCCAGCTCAGCTTGATGCGGTAGGAGCGCTTCGCATCGGCCGCGCTGGAGGTTGATGAAGGCACGGCGTGGAACCACCCGTGCTGCTGGAGCAGACTTCGCAACTGTTCGATCTCCTGAGCGGTCATCTGCCCGGTCCAAGTGACCCTGCGGTTACGGGCGTCGGTTCCCCCGCCGAAGCCGATCGTGCCATCCGGTTGCACTCGATAGAGCGCTGCCAGGTGGCCTTCACCGCGCACCAACATCTCCAAGGCGATCCCCCCGGTGCCCCAGAGCGACTCGGCCGCACCCGACCGCGCGCAGCCGGGGAACATGCTCGCCGCGAGCAGCGCCGCCAATAGATGGGCCACGTAGCAGCGGCGACAATCGTTCACGGCCGGCGATACCTGGCATAGGGATCGGGGCCGAAGTCGTATCGCCGCGGAATGACGCGAGCCCGATCCTCCGGTAGATCGCCGGCCCACGCCAGCTCGGCGAGACGGCGAACAAAACGCACCATCGCCGCATCGGGCTGCTCATCATCGTCACCTCGGCGAACATGACACCACCGATCACCTTTGCCGGTGAAGATCAACACATACACCGTCTGTCGGGGTTCGGGTTCAACCAGATTGACGTTGACAGGAGTATCGGCGTTGGCCGAGTCGGCCAAGCCAAGGTGTTGAGCCAGCGACCAAAGCTCGGCAAGCTGGCGGCGGCTCAGAATCCTACGCCTCGGCGGGAGCCAGTCCGAGCGGCGGGTCTGGTCAGACGCCCAATGCAGCGACCCGTCGCAAAGTAATACGAACCGGCCTTGGCGAGCATGCGCCTCCGACGGCTGCTCGACCTGGGGCCCGGCAAGAATCGTTAGATCAACGGAGAAGTCCGCCGGCACGGCCTCCAGCGGATCAACCGACAAGCCCGGCGGCGGCCCGGCCCGGCACCCCGCCAGCGTCACGAGCACCAACACCATTATCCTCGACGCACTGGTTGCGGGCATCGCGGCAGTGTACGCAAAGCGGCCGGCGTAGCAACCTCATCAGGCGTAAGGAACGCATGTCTAGCCGCCGGTCGAAGAGCGTCGCGACGCGCGCATCCTCGGGTGAGCGGCTAAACTTTGTGCGTTTACCGGCGACAAGGTATCTTGAGCCGACCGATGTACACCAGCGCAACCTGGATCAACGAATATCTCGATCCGCCGGCAACCCCTGAGGAACAGGCTGAGCTGCTCACCCGGGCCGGCTTTCCTCTTGAAGGGCGCGAGGCGCTGGGCGGATCAGATGTTCGTCAGGACTTCGAGATGACTTCGAATCGAGGCGACTGCGTGAGTCACCTCGGCCTGGCGCGGGAGATCGCGGCGATCTCGGGCCGCGCATTGAAGCCGCCCCAGCCTTCTCCAATCGCCACCGGCCCGCCTGCCCAGCAGTTCGTCACAGTGACGAACCGTGAGGGGGCACTGTGTTCGCTCTACACGGCCCGAGTCATTCGCGGGGTTCGGGTCGGCGCGTCACCGCCGTGGCTGGCCGGGCGACTGCGAGCGATCAACCAGATTCCGCGCAACAACATCGTTGACGCGAGCAACTTCGTGCTTTTTGAGCTCGGTCAACCGACGCACGTATTCGACCTTGCCAGGATCGCGGGTCCGCAGATCATCGTTCGCATGGCCAAGGCCGGCGAGCGATTCCTTCCGCTGGGCGAGGGCGCTTCGGCGATCAACCTGAGCGAGGAGGATCTGGTCATCGCCGACGAGAAGCGCGCCGCGGCGATCGCCGGGGTCAAGGGCGGCGCCGAAACCGCAGTCACCGAAGCCACAACCGATCTGCTGATCGAATCGGCGAGCTTCGATCCGGTGACGGTGCGGCGCACGAGCCGCCGGCTCCAAATCGAAAGCGACTCAAGCTTCCGGTTCGAGCGCGGCGTTCATCCCGGGCAGGTCACAGCGGGGGCCCAACGATTGGTGGAGCTGATCCTTGAATTGGCTGGCGGTGAGCTGGCCGAGGGCGCCGTGGCGGACGGCCCGCCGATGCCTCCGGCCAAGCACGTCACGATGCGCCCCGATCGGTGCTGCGCTCTTCTGGGAGTCGCCATCAGCACCGAGCAGATGATCCAGTGGCTCGATCGCCTCGAGTTTGAACCCAAAGCTGATGGCGACGTCATTCGATGCGTGGTGCCGATCCACCGGCTCGATGTTGACCGTGAGGTCGATCTCATCGAAGAGGTCTCGCGAATGATGGGACACGACAAGCTGCCCGTCGCCGAGACGATCGAGATCAGAGTCGCGCCCATGCAATCAACGGAGTTGGCGAAGCGGGCGGTGAACGATGCGCTGGTCGGGATGGGATACGTTGAGATCGTCACACACTCGTTGATCAGCGAGCCTGCGGCGGGGACGTTCCTGCCGGAGGGCGCAGAGATGCTGCGGATCGATGACGCAGGGGCTGCGGCCGAAACGGTGTTGCGGCCATCTCTGCTCCCGAGTCTGCTGGGCGTCCTGGCTCACAACCACGACCACGGCGTGGGGCCGCTCAAGCTCTTCGAATCCGCCGCGACGTACACGCGCAAGAGTAAGTCGCACCAGGAGCAGGAGCAGCTGACCCTGGTCGCCGATCTGGCGAACATTGAAGATGGATTGCGATCTATTCGTGGCGTGGTCGAGCGGCTCATCGAGTTGCTGCTGGGCAGCGACGCGGTGGCTGAGGTTGTTCCCGACGACACCGCGCGGTGGTTCGCTCCCGGAGCAGTCGTGAAAGTTTCCGGGCAGATGATCGGCCGGTTGGGCGTGATCGCGCCGCATGTCGGGCGGATGTTTGGGCTCGACGAGCCGATCGGGGCCGCTGAACTCGAATTGCCCCGGCTCTACGACCGCTTTCCGCCCCAGACCGAGGCCCAGGCGGTGGCGAGTTTCCCCGCCGTGCAGCGCGATATCTCGGCGATCGTCGGCGAGCATGTTCAATGGACTGATCTTCACAACGTGGTTGATTCCCTCGACCTCGATCACCTCGACGCGGTCGATCTGTTGTCCAGCTTCCGCGGCGATCAGATTGGGCCGGGGAGGAAGTCGGTCACCCTCCGGGTCCGCTTTCGGGCGCCGGACCGCACGCTGAAGCACGAGTCAGTTGACAGACAAGTTCAGGCCGTCATGGCGGCGCTGCAGGCTGAGCTTGGCGCTGAGATTCGCAGGGCGCAACAATCGTGACCATGGATGAACGAACCATCGGTCAGCTTATGGAGATGGTGGCGGCCAAGACGCCGGCGCCGGGAGGCGGCGCTGTCGCGGCCCTCACCACGGCGCTGTCTGCGGCACTGGGGCAAATGGTCGCGCACTTCTCCGCCGGCAGGTCCGACACTGCTGAGCACAAGGAGCTCCTTGAGGAGGCGCTGCGAACATTCGAGCAGTTGCGAAAGGCATCGCTAGACCTTGCCGACGCCGACGCTGAGGCGTTCAGCCGGCTTTCGGAGCTTTGGAAGCTCAAGCGCGACGATGAGCGTCGCCGGGCCGGCTGGCCGGATGCGGTCGCGGCCGCGATCGAGGCCCCGAGGCGCGTGATGGAAACGTCGCTCGGCACGCTGCATCTGCTCGACCGGCTGGTCGGAACCACAAACACCAATGTCCGAAGCGATCTGGCGATTGCGGCCCTGCTTGCCGAGGCAGCTTGCCGAGCCGCAGCATACAACGTCCGCATCAATCTCCCGCTGCTCCAAGATCGCGCCCAGGCCGGGCAGCTCGAAGTCGAGACGGCCAACATGCTCCAGCGAGCCAGGCACATCTGCGAGACGATCGAGCAAAGCGTCACCATGAGCCTCCGCCCGCAGGGTTCCGCCGGATCGAGTCGCGGATCTGCCCCAGCGCTTCGAGACGGCTAGCGCGGTTACTGAGCAGGTTAGGAGCCGCGACCGTAACCAGCGGACGCACCTCGGCCGCTTACTGACGTGCGCGGCTCGTCAAGGCACTACACTGGAGTCGCAGCCGCATTAAGCCAGCGCGATCAAGGTCCGCATCCAGCCCGGCCGATACTGTGCTCGTGGCTGATGCACAGGATATTGTGGAGCACGGTGACCCAACGAGGCCGGCTGGAACGCCGCTAGCACCGCACAGGCAGACCGGGCGGAAGGGAAAGTTCCTCTCGGTCTGGTTCCGCTGCTGTCATGTTTACGGGCGGATGTATCGCAATGCCGATGAGACGACGTACCTGGGGCGATGCCCGCGCTGTGGGGCGTTCGTGCGGGCCCTCATCGGACCGGGGGGAACAGACCGAAGGATGTTTGAAGCACGGTAGGATTCAAATCAGGCGCTTGGGCATCTCGCCGGGCGAGACCTTGGTGGCGGCGGGAATCCGCTCGCGGTGCGAAGCCTTTGAAGTCTCCTGGGCGTGCAACGCATGCGTTAGGGCCCCGGACATTCGCCCTGAGCCTCCATGCAGGCTCGTCGCCGAGATGTTCGCCGCCTCACGCTCCAAGGCGGGATCCAGTCCCATCGATTCGCTTTTCAACAACACCGCCTCCACCGCCGAGCCGAACTGGAAACCGACCAGAATGAACCCCACGAGGCTCACCGCCGGCAGCAAGAGGAATCGCACATAGAACGCCAGGGAGAATCCTTCCGCGCGGGCGGCCTCCACCTCCGCCATCATCAGCGAGTAGCTGCTCAGCGCTCCCTCCTGCCACGGCAAGCTCAGCCACCCTCCCACCGGCATTGCCAGGAGACTCAGCACGATCGCCCAGATCATGGCGGTCACTGCCCGATCTACTTTCGGGGCGCCGGCGGGGACAGCCAGCACCACTCCCAAACCCAGCAGCGGACCAATGAGCAACACCGATACAAGACCCAGCGCCCGAGCTGTGGTGACCACAATTCTGAACGTCCGGTCGTGTGAACTTAACGTGCGTTCGACGCCGCCCGGGTCAAGGGCGCCCGTCGCCGATGCCGCTCCTCGCAGCCGAGGGTCCTTCACGGGACCAACGGTGGCGTAAATGAATTGGTCAGGGCGGTCCTGAGCCGTGACGATCAGCGGGACATCGGCGGAAGATTCCGCCTGGCCGTAGCGCATATCGGTAAATGTGGCCAGCGACCAGATAACCGTTTGCGCACCCAGCGAGAGGCTGATAACCCAGCAGGACACAACGATCGCGAGCCGTAGCCGCCTCAGGGCGCCACAGAGCGAACGATTCTCAGGCTGGAAGACGGCCTTACTTTCCATCGACCACAACCCCACGGACCGCACAGGGGCCGGCGGTACGGGTACATCGGCCCAATTCAGCCGTCCGACCAGCCAAATCGGGGTCTCCCCTACCCTTCCGCCCGGCTCCCGACGGTCGCTCGACAGCCACGCATCGCTGCTTATGATGGACCCCGTGCCCAACGCTCGGATAGCCCGCAAGAGTCACCACGGAGAACACAGAGAGCACACAGAGATCAGCAAAGACCCGCTCAGAGAACATGGCAGCCTCGATCTGAATCGGGGCAGTGTGGCCTCGTCCGACAAAGGCCCCACATGACCAGAGCTTCCTCTTTGGCAATTCTCTGTGCTCTGCAGTGCCTCAGTGGTGAAGAAGAATGCGAGCTAGTCCGGGCGCGTGCGGCTCGCCCATAACCCGCCGGGGTGCATCAATGCCTGCCTCAATCAGAGACGCGCTCGACATTTTCGACCAGGCAGTTCTCGGCGACGTGGTGGTCGGCGAGCTCCGCCTCAGCCCCGAGCAGGCATTGCGCCTGTATCACGAGATGTCGATACACCAACTGGGGCGCTGGGCCGATGCTCGCAGCCGACATATGCACGGCGATCACATTCGTACCTACGTCATCGACCGCAACATCAACTACACGAACATTTGTACGGCACGGTGCACCTTCTGTGCCTTTCGACGCGACGGCGATGAGGACGACGCCTATACGCTCCAGTACGACCAGTTGCTTGCGAAGATCCAGGGGCTGGTTGATATCGGGGGGACGCAGATCCTCATGCAGGGCGGCATGAACCCCGACCTGCCGCTTGCGTGGTACCTGGACCTGCTACGGGCGATCAAAGAGCGTTTCCCGCAGGTGCACGTGCACGCCTTCAGCCCGCCGGAGTTTGTCGAGTTCGTGCGCTTCTTCGACCCGCCCGGCGACGGCCTGGAGAAGAAGATGCGATGGGTGATGCAGCAGATGAAACTGGCTGGATTGGACTCGGTGCCCGGCGGAGGCGGTGAGATCTTCGCCCCGGCCGTTCGACGAAAGATCGGCCTGGGCAAGTGTGATGCTCACGAGTGGCTCACGACCATGCGCGTCGCGCACGAGCTGGGCATGAACACCTCGGCCACGATGATGTTCGGCCACATCGAAGGTATCGCCGATCGCATCCACCACCTCGAGCTGATCCGCCAATGGCAGGACAGCTCGATCGCCGACTTCGCCTCCGACGGAGGCGGGCGGTACAAAGCGTTCATCGCCTGGCCGTTTCAGCGCGAAAACACCCCGCTGGGACGCTGTAAAGAGTGGGGCCGCGGCGTTGGTGACGATTCCCACCGGCCATTCCCCGGAGATGTCGTCGCCAGGCTCGACGGCTCGGGCGAGAAGGACGAGGACCCGTTGTTCGGCCGGCGAGTTCGCCTGGCCGGATCGAGCGAGTATCTGCGCACTCAGGCGCTGAGCCGGCTGTATCTCGACAACATCTACTCGATCGGGTCGAGTTGGGTCACGATGGGCCCGCACATCGGGCAGGTTGCGTTGAATTACGGCGCCAATGACATGGGTTCGGTAATGATGGAAGAGAACGTCGTCAGCGCTGCGGGGACCACGTACTGCCTCAACGAGGCGATGATCTGCCGGTTGATCCGCGACGCCGGTTATGTCCCCGCCCAGCGCGATAACGAATATAATCTGCTCAAGGTCCACGCTGACGCCGACTCGCCCGACATTCGCGTCGATGACTGGTCGCGCTTCCGGACGCAGCAGCTGGACAGACAACAACCCGACGCGCCGCCGGTAGCCCTTACCGTCGGCGCCGGCGAGCGGGCATTTTAGCTCGCCGTGAACACACGTCGGACCGCATGCCCCCGGTGTATTCACCGGGGGCTAAGTGGCCGCCCAACGATCGGCTTCGGCAATCTCCCGCCCGCACTCCGGGCAGCGGTTGCTCTCCAGTCGGTACAGCAGGTATCCACAGGCACAGCGCGGCTCTTCGACCGCGATCGTGATCCGCAGGCCGCATTGGGCGCATTTTGCCGGTCCCGTCCTCAACTGCTGCTGTGACTGACAGCGCGGGCACGTCACCTGCAACTGCAGCCTTCTCGGGATCGTATCGGCCGACTCGGCCCGGCGAGCCGCCTGCACTTTCCAGAGTATGGGCGTGACCACTGTCCCGCACGCTGCCAGTATCCCCAGCACACCCAACACACGCCATTCGTCGATGTGCTGCGCGATCCACCCAAACCATACCAGGGCGATGCCGGTCGCTGCCAGCAGTGATGACACACCGATGGTCATCCACCGCACGCCCCCCGCCCAGGGATGATCAAAGCGCGGAAGCGTCAGCAGCCCACTTTGGCCGAGCAGGACCGTGATAATCGTGAACGTGCCCGCGATCCGCGCCACACGCATTTCGGCCCGCGAATGAAAAGCTGCATGGAACCACGTCAACAGGAGCCAGCCGGCCAGGGCCGCACCCGCCGCCGCCAGACCGGTCCACATCAGCGCAACAAACCGCCGCTTTTCGAGCACGCTCGCGCAGATCAAGGCCACGAGACTGTACGCGCCGAATAGCACCGTCGAGAGCAGGATCTCCTCGTCGTATCGATACCATCGAGGCAGGATGAGCGCGGAAATGCCCAACAGCGCCGCCAGCGCCAGCGACACGATCATCGACCACAGGAAAGCCTTGCGAAGGCGCATGGCGGCATTGTACTGTCATCGTCGCATGATGCGCTGCACGCGGCGGGACAAGCCCGCCCACCAAACACTGATCGCCGATCTCATCACATATCACTGCGGTCAGCGTCCGCGACTGCAGGCTTATCATGGGTCACGGTGGCCAGGTCCGGTAGCGGAGGCAAGTCGCTGGCATCGCGAATTGCATTCTGCCCTTGGAGCTGAACCGCCATCTGATTCCCGGCGATCATCGTCACCGTGCCGTCGGCTTTACCAACAGAGACCATGCCGGAGGGCAATTGAGAGGGGTTGACGTCCGGATCAGGCGACATGACGACGATCCACAACTCCCCATCGGCGTTGGCGAAGCCGATCCCGTGATAGGTGAACACGAAATCACCCAACCGGTGGGCGACGGTGTTTTCCGGCAGCACGTCAGCGGCAGCCTCCGCAATCTCAGCCTGTAGGTCCGAATCCAGCAGCTCGAACTGCTCAAGGGTTGTCTCGCCAACCCCAACGCGCGCCTGGGTCGTAAGCCAATTGGTCGCGATGAAGTTTCCGGTGCCGATCCTGTTGTCGGGCACGAGTTGCAGTGCGTGTCCCGGGCCCCTGTCACCATGAGCAGCGGCATAGGTGAGCAGTTGTATTGTAAGAAAGGATGTTTCGGACTGCTGAATCGCTGAAGGGAATGCCGTACCGAACTGCACCTGCCCGCTGGAGAACCCCGCGACAACCATCCAGAAGTAAAGGCCGACGATTGCCACGACCGAAACCCCGGGAAAGGCGAGCACCGCCGCCGCCGCTCGGCCACCATGCACCCTTTGCCCCTGTTTGACCATCAACACCGCGCTGACCACCCACCAGATCCACCCGACGCACAAGCCGACACACGGCACGGAGGTGAGGATGTTGGCGCCGGCGCTGTAGCAGAGTCCCTGGTAGGTGCGCCCGATACCCTCGGCGGTCTTTCCGGTAATGGCCAGGATGCCGTGACTCACCGCGCCCCACAATGCAATACAGATCACAGTGAAGACGATGCCGGCTGCGGCCATGATGCCCAGGCTGCCGGCCACCACACCGAGAAACATGCCCGGGCCCGGCCCTTGACCGCCCGGGCCAGGTCGCATGAAAGCCAGGGGCACCGTCATGAAGGCGAGCAATGGAATCACGCTGACTAGCGTGATCAGGGAGGTCGTGAGGATCGCGAACCACCACGCCTGGCCGAGCGAGCTTTGCGGCGGGGTCGCGCGCATCAACTTGCCGGGCTGGACCAGCGCCAAACCCACCATCGAGAACCACGCACTGAAGCGCCCACGCTCTCGTCGCTCCAACCAGGGCATGCGATCGACTTGGGTCTGCTCTTCTTCAACGCCCTCGGCCGGGCGAAGCACCATCTGGTCCATGCGAATGTGGTTGCGGCAACTGACACAATCAAACTCTCCTGGAACGAGATGCCCCTGCTTGCCGGTGCCGTAGTACACCTGATCGCAATGCGGGCAACAGAAGCGAATACTGTTGGCCACGAACTCATATTCGCTGGGCCGAAAAGGTGAGCCGCACTCGGGGCATAGCCGGGCCTTGAGGTTCCACAACGCGTAATCGCAGTTCTTACAGCGCATCGAACTCTCCAGACGCCGCTCCAGGTCACCGGCGAATCATGTTCTACCACACAGCGTCGGCCGACGGCTACTGACTGTCTTCGGATTCCTCGGCCGCGGGCACCGGCAGCGCCACAGCCGGCTTGTCGTGCGTGACCGTCGTCAAGTCGGGCAGCGGCGGCAAACCCAGCGTTGCTCGGTGTTGATTCTGCTGCTTGATCTGCGCGGGAAGCTGGCTGAATGTAATCTGCGACACCGTGTATCCAGCGGTCCCGATATAGATCGGATCATTGGCGGCCGGCGTACCGTTGACATCCGGATCGGGGATCATCACCACCGTCCACAGCTGCGCGTCCCATGTGTTGAGTGTGGCGCCGTGATAGACAAAAACGAAATCTCCGAACCGATGCGCGACGGGATTGGCCGGGACCGACTCCATGGCATTCTTCACGAGCCCGAACTGCACACTGCGGGAACTGCTCATGAAGTCCTTGAACGTGCCGTCGCCCACGGGAATATCAGCCGGAGTTGTCTTCGTTCCCTGGTGACAGAAGCCGCCTCCCCATGGTCCGAGGTACATGTTACCGGTCAGCGCCAGTTCAATCGCATGAGCAGGTCCCTGTCCATTATTCTGCATGCCATACGATGCCACGGCCCGCGTGATGGCATACGTTTCATTGGATAGCGCCATGCCGCCGCCAGCGAAACCTCCTCCGAAGGGTCCGCCGCCAACGAACATCGGGATCAACATGCCTGCGATGACAAACCCTTGCAGCCCTGTCAGTACTTGCCATATGTAGACCGAGAGAACGGGCCAGACGAAAACCGCCAAGGCGGCGCGAGCGCCGTGAACCTTGTGCGCTTCTTTGACCATGATCGCAGCGCTGGCGATCCACCACACCAAGCCAAACAATATGTTGCAGCACGGCACCGCCAACACAACACCTGCCGGCGCGCTATAGCAGCTGGCGTGGCACGTTCTTCGGAATGTATGCGCGGTCTTGCCGGTGATTCGCAAAATACCGTGCGCGATCCCAGCCCAGACGAGAAGGTACAACCCCACACCGATGATGCCAACGATAAGCGTCGTGAATCCGCCGATGGAGAACCACATACCACCCAACCCGCTCTGGCCCGGACCAAACGAAATAGCTGCGCCGTATACGAGGATGGGAAGATAAAAGCCAATCGAGAGGAACAGCGCTGCCGTGATGAGCCCAAAGAGCCATGCGCGACCGATTGATGTATCCGCTGGGGTTGCGCGGATGACCCGGTGCGGCTCGATCATGGCCCATTTGATCGTCGCAAACCACGCCTTGAAAACTCCGCCCTCGCCTCGCTCGAGCCACGGCATCCGATCGACTGCCGTCTGTTGCTCAGTGATTCCCTCGGCCGGGGCGACGATCATTTCGTCCATGTGGATTCGTTTGCCGCAATTGGAACACTCGAAATGACTTGGCTCCAAGTGCCCTCGATCGCTGGTGCCGAAATACTTCTGATCGCAATGCGGACAGCGAAACTGGATCTTCCCAGGGGCAAACTCGTGTTCGCTGGGACGGAACGGTGTGCCGCATTCGGGGCACTGTCGCGCCTTGATATTCCAAAGTGAATAGCCGCAGGACTTGCAACGCATGATTCGACCCCCTATCCCCTCATCTGACCTTCAGGCGGCAACATCCATCCGCATAGCTCATCGCGCATGGCGCATCCCTATCTTCATCAATCCTCCGGCGCATCCGCGTTGACACGTCGGCGAAACTCCGTGACCAAGGATTTGGTTACCGGTCCGACTTTGCCGGAGCCGATTGTCCGGTCATCCACACGGTTCACGCCGATGATCTCCGCCGCGGTGCCGGTCAGAAAGACCTCGTCGGCTTTGAACACGTCATCGAGCTTCATCATCTCTTCACAGACCTGGTACTCCAGATGCGGAGCAAGCTCCTCGATCACGAATCGGCGCGTCACGCCATGCAGAATGCCCGCTTCGATGGGCGGGGTGATGATCCGGCCGTTGGTGACGATGAAGATATTGTCGCCGGTGCACTCGCTGACGTAGTCATCCGTGTTGAGCATGATCGCTTCGAGCGCGTCGGCATCGATCGCCTCGATCTTGGCCATGATGTTGTTGAGATAGTTGAGACTCTTGAGCGCGGGATCGAGCGATTCGATCGGGATTCGCCGCCGCTTGGCAACGATAACTCTCAGGCCGTTGTCATAGAGCTCTTGCGGATACAGTTCGATTGTGTCAGCGATGATGAACGCGGTCGCCTTGGGACACCGGAACGGGTGCAACCCGAGCGTACCGACGCCGCGCGTGAAGACAAGGCGAATGTATGCATCGGTCAAATTGTTTGCGGCAACAGTATCGCGAATCGCCTGCTCGATCACTTGCGGTGAATACGGCGGGTCGAGTCGAATCCGCTCGGCGGATTCATACATCCGATTCAGATGCGAACCGAGCTTGAAGATGCGCCCGTTATATGCGCGGATTCCCTCGAAGCATCCATCACCATACAACACCGCATGATCGAAGACGGATATCTTCGCCTGATCCTGGTCAACCAACGCACCGTCAAGCCAGACCTTGTTCATCGGCCTCCTCTCTAGAATCTCGCGGCCAGAGTGTACCGCACGATGGACGTGTTGCGGGCCGCAGCGGTCGTTGAGCGAGAAAGATGTCGATCTGAGC
>JADFIR010000059.1 GCA_022566535.1 Planctomycetota bacterium | reverse complement strand
ATCGCGAACCTCACTTCATTGAAGAACCCCACGGGCCGAGACAAGCCGGCTCGATGGACGCTCCGCGACGACTCGCACTGGGCTGGGTCGGATTCGAACCGACGTCTGGCCGATTATGAGTCGGCTGTTGCCAATGTGCAAGGTGCTGAAAATGCCGGAGTTGTGAAATCAGACACCGGCATGGCAGCGCCCAGCGCAGCGCGCAGCGTCGAATCCGAAGGTCAAACCGTCCAGCTTGACCCCGATCTGCAACACCTGATCGACGCTTGGCCGACGCTGTCGAAGCCGGTCAAGGCGGGCATCGTCGCGATGGTCCGAGCCTACGATCCCAAGGCATGAGCAGACCGTCAACAAACAGGGCAAACAGTCGCGGCGCTGGCGGCAACGGTTGTGAACGGCTAGGGTGCGGGTGAAGATAGCGCTAACTGAGGCGAGTCCTGTCTTGCCATGTCACGGATGGAGAGACATGGCAGGGCAGTCGAGACCCGGCGGCCCAACTGACGCTATGAGCTTCCAAAAGGATCCCGGCAATGGGCATGAATGTTGTAATTGAGGTAATGATTGCTAACTTGAATCGCCACCGCAAGCATCTTGATGATGCAACGATCACCCTGATTGACCAGCTCGTGGAGACGGATGGGCTGCCTGACGAGTCACAAAAGGATGCTCTCTATCTGGCCGAGCGGCAACTGAGGAATGATCTCGGAGATGATGAATACTTCGGAAGGACTTGATCTCAAACTAGGACACTACCGTACCGGTGATGAGCCAGCGTGATGGCATGCCGATCACCCGGATGCTTCGGTAGCCGTCCGAGCTGCCCCGCCTGTGCGGCAGTGGACTGGTAGGCGGTGATAATGCCACCATAGGTGCATGTGACAATGACCGAACCCTCAACTGCCAACATGCTGGCGGCAACGCTCAATTGCGATCTGAAAGCCATCAAGGACCAGTTGGATGCCGGCGTCGATGTCAACGCCCAGACCTCCGCGGGCAACACGGTGCTGCATGCCGCGGCCCTGGGCGTGGATGCCGACATCGTCGCCTTTCTCATCGAGAACGGGGCCGAAGTCAACGGCCGCGACAAGTACGGGAAGACACCGCTGCATTGTGCGGCACGAATAGGCCACACCGAGATCGCCACTCGACTCATCGATCATGGGGCCAGCGTCAACGCCATGGCCAACAACGGCTCGTTCCCCCTGGACTGGGCGACCAAGTTCGAGAATGAAGACGTTGCCACCCTGCTCCGCGCTCATGGCGGCGAGAACGGCAGGGCCCTGAAGTGACGCAGCCTGCGTCCTGAATCGACGGGTCGTCCTTCACACCGGTGGGGTTGGAAAAGGGTTGGAAAAGGGGTCGGGAGTGGTCGCGCTCGACCTCCTCGTCTGAGGTGCAGTTGAAATGCCGCGCGGCACGCATCCCAACAGTTTGGCAAACCTGCGCCCGCGACCCTGGAAGCCTGGTCAGTCAGGCAACCCTGCGGGCCGCGCGCGTGGTGGTGCGTACATCAGCGAGTGGTTGAACGCGCTGTTGATCGTGGACGGGGACGGCAGGCCGAGGTACACCAAGGCGGACCTGGAGAGGATCGTCGCGGATGACGATGCGGCTCCCGCGATGGTGATCGCAGCCCGCCGTATCCTGTCGGCTATGCGGGATGGCAAGCTGCCGCGCGGCGGGGCCGACCCGGAGCCAGGGCGCGACTTCGACCGTATCGCCGACCGCATCGAAGGCAAGCCCCCGCAGGCTGTGCATTTGACATCAGAAGAGCAGACGACCGTGCGCGTCGTGCTGCTCGACCGTACAGCATCACCGACTCACAAGATGGTCGAGGAGCTTATGCGCGGCGAGCTAGGCGCGGACGAGCCGAAGCAGCTTGAGGCGGGTTAGTAGGACGGCTGAGCCGATGGTCGGTCCCACATCAGCGCGCGCTGGCTGATCGCAGGGCGGAGATCATCGCGGCTTGCTGTGAGGGGGCCGGTGCCTCGGCCCCCCCGCCTCAAGCTCGCAACGAAGGCCCAGGTCAGCCGAGTCACGGCCTTGCTACCAGGACGCCGTGGTTGGCCGGTGAGACGTTTCGCTGCGCGCCGTCCGATGGTGGGTTCGATATGCTCAATGCCAGCAGCGTCAGCAGGTCGAGGATGCCGACGGTGTCGTCGCCGTCAGCGTCGATGTCGCCCACGGCGGTTCCCGCAGCCCACGCGCCGAGCGCGTATCCGTCTTCGCGCATCCAGTCGAGAATGATGTCGCTGGTACAGACGGGCATGGTCGCATTGTACTCGGCCGTCCGAACACGCTCACAGCAACCGAGAAGATGTGTGAGGCTGCGATCTAGGTCACCGCGTACTCCAACGAGACAATCCCTGTCTTGTACACTTTGTGGCGGGTCAGTTTGAGATTCGTCTGACTGGCTGGCGGTGGGAGCAACGGAATCCCTCCGCCGAGAAGTACCGGGATGACGCCGACCTCAACCGTATCCACAAGACCTGCGTCGGCGAGACTGCGAAAGAGCAAGCCGCCACCGAACAGCCAGATGTCTTTGCCCGACTCCGCTCGGAGCGCAGTCAACAATTCCTCCGCCTTCTCGGCCACGATGGTCACCTTGGGATGATCGCGTGGCCGCAGCACCCGAGAGAAGACGAACATCTTCATGCCCGGCAACTCGGCCCGGCCTCCGCGTATCATGGCCTCGAACGTTCGCCGTCCTAGGAGGACAGTGTCGAATTGCTCGAACAGTGCCCGGAAGTCGATGTCAGGATCCATGATGATCCAGTCCGCTTCGTCCTTCGGCCCTGCTATGTATCCGTCCAAGCTAGTCGCGACCGCGTAGCGAATCCGTCGCACGAAACACCTCCCGCATGTCTCCGCATTCAAACTGCCTAACTCGAATCAGGCGAATCCGTGTTTCGCACAAAGGCGAATCGCCATTGCTGTGTAATGGCGTGAGTAGGTCACGGGTGTATTCTGCGCGTCAGGTGTAGAAGCCGTCAACTACGCGCACTCCCCCCAGTTAGCCAGCAGCGCAAGCAGGTCAAGAATGCCGATTGTGCCGTCGTTGTTGAAGTCCGGCGGCCCATCGGGGTCGGTGCCCCAGGCAGCTAACAGGGCAAGCAGATCGAGGATGCCGACGGTGCCGCTGCCATCGAGGTCCCACGGGCACGTGGCGATCGGCGTGAGAAGGAAGGCGTGCGCGACGTTGGCAATCCTCGCACTGCCGACGATGTATCCATCATCGTTGATGGCGCGGGCGACAAAGCGCCAGGGCAGATCGGTCACCATCTCATCAAGATCGAACATGACGCCGTCGCGCCAGAGGTAAGCGTGAAGGTCGTCGCCGGTCGAGGTGATGCCGACGACTTCGCCGTGATTGTTGATGCCGAATGCTTCGTTGTATGTTCCGCCGAGTGCGCCAAGGTCGATCATGCCCTCGCCGTCCCAGAAGAAGCTGCGGACGACACCGGCGTCGAACCAGACGCCGGTGATCTGTGTGGAATCGTTAATGGCGCGGGCGACGCTCCCCCTGCCGAAGGTGTCGATATCGATCATCTGTCCGTCTTCCCAGAGAAAGGCGTGTCGCTGGCCGGACGGAGTATCGGCTTCGCCGACGATCTGGTTCATTTCGTTGAGGTCGTAGGCGTTGCTATTGACTCCGCCCAGGGTGCCCAGGTCGGTCACTTCTCCGTCGGTCCACAGCAGGGCCCGGGTCTCGATACTGAAAGGATCGAGCGCGGAGTGTCCCCAGCCGCAGACCCAGCCGTTATTGTTGATGGCCCAGGCGAGGGCATCGCCTTCGGGGATGAGGCTGTCCAGTTGCGTCATGCGTTCGCCGTCAAGAACAAACGGACGGGCGATCTGGAAGTTGTCGAAGGGCGGTTGGTGGAACTCGGTGGTGGAGGACCAGCCGGCAATGACGCCGTCATTTCTGAGGCCGCGGGCGCCGCTTTCGCCAACCTTCCCGCCGAAGGTCGGCAACTCATGGATCTCACCGTCTTCCCAGAGAAAAGGCACGGTGAAGAGGCCGTCGCCGGACGACATGCCGACCACCTGCCCAACATCGTTGATGGCGAAGGGGTAGGTGCTGTCGCCGAACACCGAGCCGAGGTCGGTGAGTTCATAGTGATCGCCGGCGTGTCCGGCGGCGTTGGCGAGGATTGCTGCCAGGACGGCGGGCGCGGACTTCATGACGGCGGCGCGCTGACGGGCTGAGGGATGTGATCTGTTCGACATTGCTTCTTACTCCAACTGCGAATCGGTTCCCATCTCGCCGCATTGGGGTGCCCGGCATCTGAGGCCGGCAGGGTCGCAGTTAGATGTCCACAGGTCTGTTCGTCCTTGCAGGCATCCGACGGGATTCTTCAATTTGTCTGCGCCTAACAGTCGCCCAGTGGAAGTTTCAAGCAGGTAGGCGGAGCTGAAGCCGTTGTCGTCGTCCAGGAAGGCCCCGACGATGGCGGTGGTGCCGCTGATCGCGACGGAGACGCCGAACCAGTCGTTCGCCGCGCCGTCGTCGGGCAGGAGCTTGGCAAGTTGATCGCCGAGGTCGGCGTAGGCCGGGGCGGTGCTCAGGACTGATGCTGCCGCGGCAAGAAGTGGCATGAGATGTCGCATGTCCGTCTCCTGAGCTTGAACCGACATTGCCCATATGGCTTCGTCAGGGGTCGATCGCCCAGCCGTTCGCATACCAGTATAACTCTCCCCCAACGAACTCCAAGCCCAAATTGCATGGTCCTTGCTTGGAGTGGATGCATGAGGCCGATTTCTCGTCGAGATTGACGGCTTGCAGGCTCTGTCGGCACGCTTCGGAGCGCGTGTGCCCAGATTGACAACGAGGCCCCCTCACCGTTCGTTCGATGGCAGACGATTCATAGCCGTCATATCGGTGCCGCCCCCCGCGATCGCGCCGCGACTGACGACTGATTGCGTTTGGAAGATACCCGCGCGCTCAGGACGCGGCGGCTCGCGCGCGATGTGTTTCGATGTTTCGACGTTTACTTCAGGGACACGCCCCCCAATCGGCCAGCAGCGTCAGCAGGTCGAGGATGCCGACGGTGCCGTCGCCCCGGTATGCCGAATTCTGTGAAGCGAGGTCCACAGCCCTAGCTCAACAGAATTCCGTACGATCACCTGTTAGGTGCTCGGAAGACATGAACAGCGACCTTTCTCTCATTCCCATCGATCGTGATGGCATTCCACCTGGCTACAGCGGGGTAGTGCCCAAAGTCACGGCCGAGGGTCTCCGCCCAACCGTCAGGCTTTACGAGTCGGTCGGGTTCAGGGAGCCGTGGGTCGGGTACCTTGCGCTAGCAGGGTCAACGCCCGTCGGCACCTGCGCCTTCAAGTCAGCGCCTCTCGATGGCCGCATCGAAATTGCTTACCACACATTTCCGGAGTTTGAGGGTCGTGGTTTGGCCACCGCCATGGCGACCGAGCTCGTCGCGATCACCTGGCGACACGAGCCGTCTGTCATAGTAGCGGCGCAGACGCTTCCCGAGCGCAACGCGTCTCACAGCGTCCTGGAGAAGCTAGGTTTTCGCCATGTTGCGACGATCGATCATCCAGAGGATGGTAAGGTTTGGGAGTGGCAACTCGCACCGAAGACCGGCACCTAACAACGGCATGCAGCTGACCGGGCTGCCACCTAGCAGCTGATACCGAGGACGTTAGGCAGCTAGGAACACTCGAACCATGAGCTGGGATTGGATAACGACAAGCCTAGAGTGGAAACTTGTTGTCGCCGCGCTCGGCACAGTCATTGCTGCCCTGCTCAGCTACGCGCACGGCCCCCAATTCGCCAGCAGCGTTAGCAGGTCGAGGATGCCGACGGTGCCGTCGGCGTCGAAGTCGGGCGGTCCGCCGGGATCGGTGCAAGTCACCCCCAATTGGCGAGCCGTGTCAGGAGGTCGAGTATGCCGACAACACAGTCGTAGTTGAGGTCGGCTGAGCACTGTTCGGGCAGTGCAGGACAGTCACCCCAACTGGCAAGCAGCATCAACAGATCAGTGATACCGACGACACCGTCGCCGTTGAAGCCGCCGTGATCTTCGCATTCATCGAGGATGCCGCTGCCGTTGGCGACGTGAGGCCCGTATCGGCGTGGGGGCGGGAATCCAGGCGCGCCCGCGCATGCGGTACACCTTCACCCGATTCGCTGACCGCGATCACCGGTCCAAGGCGCGCAGCCAAATCCTGAATCGGGATTTGCGGCGGGCGCGAATAGGCTTCCGGAGATGCGGTGATACATTTGAACCGGGAGTGATCCGGCGCGCTTCTCCGCGCGTCACGAGTTCCGACAGCCTACCTGTATGACACGACCAAAGAGGCATCACACTATCAAGCATCCGTGGTTGCTTGCTCTTCTCATCGCGCTGCCGCTGGAGCGGAAGATCGCCATCGTGACCGACAACGATGGTCCTGCAATTCCCTGCTCCGCAGCAATCGTACTAGCGAAAAAGATTCTTGACTTCGGCCCGCCGCGCGCCGGGGCAGTCCCATGCATGGGATTCGTGACGCTGGACGAATTGGCAGCCTATATTCGTCAGTTCGGCGTCTGGATTGTCCGCGGTGACCAACGCGGGTGGGAGTCCCATCTCTAGCCTCCCATTACCAGCCCCTCACCGCTGGTATTCTCACTAAGGCGAAACGCACTCGGCCTCCGCTGCCGAATGGAGGCCGGTATGCTCCATATCAGTCTCGAAAGTCAACGACCCCAAAACCATAGGGTAACGAGCAGAAAAGTGGTGTTCTTTTTGTCATAGGCCAGAGGGTGTAGAGTCGCCGTAACTGTGGTCGTGTCAAATCATTAGGGTGTGTCACCCCCGCGCGACTATGACACGTGTTTCGGCGGTCGCGTAGCTCCGATTCCCGATCACCGCTACGTGGCCATCCCAGGCCCCAGCGACCCGACCGGCCCAGGTCCGGGTAGGTGATTCCATTACCCCGCCCAACTGCGGCGTACCGCCGATTCTGGCGCGCTGCCGGGTCCTCTGGAGCCGCGACGGCCGGCGGTCGCGCCGGTAGACTGCCCGGCGGGTGAACATCGACCTCGCCAGCCCGGTCCGGCGTCACGCCGGCAACCCGATCCTGACGTGCCACGATGTCAACCGGGTGTGGACGTCGCCGGCCCTCCAGGTCAAGACCGTGCACAACGCGGGGATCGCGGAGCACGACGGCGAGGTCGTCATGCTCTTCCGATCCCACCTGCGCAGCGGCGTCTCCGTGCTCGGGCTCGCGAGAAGCGCCGACGGGCTCGGCGGGTGGCGTGTCGACCCGGCGCCCGCGATGCTCCCGTGCAGCACCGACGATGACTTCGCCGAGGGCGTCGACCGGCAGGCCCTCATCGAGAACGAGGCCGGCGGCGTCGAGGATCCCCGCATCACGCGGATCGGCGACACCTACTACATCACGTACAGCGCCTACCACGCGACGATCAAGGACCGCGTGCGGGTGTCGCTGGCCACCACGACCGACTTCTCGTCCTTCGTCCGCCACGGCCCGGTGCTCGAGCGCGACATGCGGAACGTCGTGCTGTTTCCCGAGCCCATCGGCCGCCGGTTCGTCGGGCTCTTCCGCCCCAACGACACCACGGCCGGCGACGTCGGCGGCACCTTTGCCGAGATCCGGCTCGGCACGACGGATCGCATCGAGTCGGGCAACTGGGTCCTCGACGACGAGCCGATCCTGCGGACCGGTGGCGGCCCGTCCTGCTTCTGCGACAAGATCGGCCCGGGAGCGCCGCCGATCCGCACCCGGCACGGCTGGCTTGACTTCTTCCACGGGGTCCGGACAACCATGGACGGCAACCCGTATGTCCTGGGCGTGGCGCTCCACGACCTCGACGACCCCCGCCGCGTCGAGGTGGCCGCCGTGCCGATCCTGCTGCCCAGCCGCGCCGACTGCCGGGTGCAGGAGACCGACTACGTCCACGTGCCTAACGTCGTGTTCACCTGCGGGGCCCTGCGCCGGGACGACGGCACCATCCTTCTCTACTACGGCGGCAACGACACCGTGATGAACGTCGGCTTCAGCCACGAGGACGTCCTGGCGGACCTCTGCCGGGCCCTCCCCATGGACCCCCTGACCGGCCGGGCGATGTACGATCTCCACCCCCGCAGGTGAGCCGATGCGCATCGCCATGCTGGCCCCCATCAACTGGCCGCTTCCCCCCGCCGGCTACGGCCCGTGGGAGCTCGTGGCGTCGAACCTGACCGAGGCGCTCGTCGCGCTGGGCCACGAGGTCACGCTGTTCGCCGCCGGCGGCACGCGGACCACCGCGAACCTCGTCACCACCAGCCCCCACGCCCTGGCGACCTGGCCCGAGGCCGAGCGGAACCGGCCGCGCGAGTTCGACCCCGAGTCGGGGCTGCTCGAGGGACCGCCGGACGCGCGTGTGCTCGAGCAGCTGCACATCGCGACGTGCATGGAGCGCGCAGCCACCGGCGAGTTCGACGTCGTCCACTCGCACCTCCACGTGCATGCCCTGGTCTTCGGTCGCCTCGTGGACTGCCCCATCGTGACCACGCTTCACGGCTCGGCGTGGAACCGGGCGGCCCACCCGATTCTGCGGGCCTACCGGGACATGCCCTTCGTCTCGCTCTCCAACGCCGAGCGGACGTTCCTCCCCGAGCTGAACTACGTCGCGACGGTCCACAACGGCATCCGGCTCGACGCCTTTCCTCACTCCGCGGACAAGGAGGACTTCCTGCTCTTCGCGGGGCGCCTTGCGCCGGAGAAGGGCCCGGACACCGCCATCGAGGTGGCCCGCCGCGCCGGCCGCCGGCTCGTCATCGCGGGCATGGTCGAGCCGCAGCACGAGGGCTTCTTCGAGGACCGCATCAAGCCGCACCTCGACAACGGCCAGGTTGAATTCGTCGGCCTGCTCTCCCAGCCCGATCTCGTGCCCTATCTCCAAAGGGCCGCCGCCGTTCTCTTTCTCGGGCGGTGGCACGAGCCCTTCGGGCTGTCGGCCGTCGAGGCGCAGGCCTGCGGCACGCCGCTGATCGCGACCCGGCTCGGCGCGCTGCCCGAGATCATCGTCGACGGCCGGACCGGCTTCGTCGTCGACTCCGTGGACGAGGCTGTCGAGGCGGCGAAGCAGCTGCACACCATCCACCCTGCCGCGTGCCGGGCCAACGTCGAGTCGCGCTTCTCCGACGACGCGATGGCCCGCGGCTACGAGGACGTGTACGCCGCGGTCACCAGCGGCTGACGGGCCCCCCGGGCGCGGCCTGCTTGCCGACGAACGGCTCCGGCGGCGGCGGCATCAGGTGCGCGGCGGCGACCCACCCGGCGAGCGCAACCACCAACATCTGCAAAGGTATGTTCATCATGCCTAGCACTCTACCGTGCCGGAACCGCTCAACCCGGATGACCACCGCCCGTCCACGAGCGACTCAATTACTTGCAAACACGTGACTTGCAGATAGGCTCGCTTCTGGAACAGGACGCCGAATCCCGCTACAGTGGCGCTTTGCGGTGTTTGGCCTTTGGGAGGACGAGCCGTGCGGATCTGTGGTGTGCTCTGTGTGTTGGGTGTGGTGACCACGTCGCTGGCCGATGAAGTCGAGCTGGTTACGGGTGAGGTGCTTCACGGCGAATTGATCGAGCACACGCCTGAGGTGGTGGTGTTGGACCACCCGATTCTCGGTCGTCTTGAGATTCCCGCCGAGGCCGTGCAGGCGGTGCGGGTCGAAGGCCCGGGGGCGGCACCGTCGCCCGGCCAGCGCGCCCCCACTGACGAAGCGAGCAGCGCTGATGCCGGCCGGGCGACCGCGCCGGGTCGAGCGCAGGAACCTGCACCGCCACTGCCGCCCGATGAAACGACGCCCCCCGAACCCCGTTGGGATTCCAAATTCGAGTTCGGCTTTGGTCTCAGGGAAGGCGCCACCGAAGACGCAAACCTGCACATGGCGTTCACCACCGCTCTCAAACAAGAGTCCTATGGCTATGACATCGACAGCAGATACGCCCTGAGAACAAGCCGTGGCGATCGTTCAGAAAACAAGTTCACCGCGGGCCTGTTCGCTGAGTGGCCGGTGTCGAACTCACGCTGGTATTACTTCGCGCAAACCCGATACGACTTCGATGAATTTCAATCCTGGGAGCATCGGATCACCGGCGGCGGTGGAGTCGGCTATCACCTGGTCGATGTCAATCAGCTCGACGAAACAGGTGAGCCATTCGACGTCTTCGACCTGTCATTGCGCACTGGCGCCGGCCTGCGAAAGGAGTTCGGCTCACAAAATGAGGACGTTCAACCGGAAGGGATTTTCGGCGGCGACCTCGAGTGGCACATCTCGCCCCGCCAACACTTCAAGGCAGGCTCGACGATCTTTCCCAACCTCCAGGAGACCGGTGAGTTCCGTGTCCGGACCAACGCTGAATGGCTCCTCGATATCAACACCATGGACGGGATCAGCCTCAAGCTCGGCCTGGCCCATGAGTATCAATCGCAAACCGACCCCGGCATCGATCCGAACGATCTGTCGGTGTACGGGGCGGTGGTGATCGACTTCTGAACAGCTTTCACGACGGCACGCTGCTCCACACCTCGACGGTGAAGAAGTCCGCGGCAACGATCGCCTGCCAGTGTGCCGTGAGGAACTTCGACCAGGGCATGCGCTTCAACCGCTCGGGCGCGGATTCGATGCCTTGGGCTCTCAGGATGCGACGAACCGCTGATCGCGAAACCTGATAGCCCAGCTTCGTGAACTCTCCGGGAATGCGGGTGTAACCCCAACCCTCCTTCTCGATGGCCATGCGGACAGCCAACCCCGCACCGTCAAAATACTCGGCCGCACAGTAACTGGCGAGGTCTTGGCAAGTTGACGACGGGTGGCAGGCTTCGCCAGCGTCGGCACCAACAAGGCATAGCGAGACTGGAAAGATTGCTCTGCACGGTAGAAGATCATCTTCGGCTGAATATTTTGAGGGTACGGGCTTCGGGACCCCGCGGTAGACCAGCCGCAGATATCTCGAAGGATCACGGGAGCAAGTATACTTGGCCGTGCCCGTGTCTCGGGCAGGATCCGGTCACGGAGGCCACAAGGATCCCCCAATCCTGGCAGTCGCCCGGAAGACCCTTGCCGAACCCACCGCCATGAAGACCTCGCAGATCAACGTTCAACGACTCTCGCACCGGCTGAGTCGCGACCCCGGCCTGACCATCACCCGCTTCTTCTTTCCCGGTGGTCCGGGCCGCGCGCGATCGATCGTCGAGCGCGTGATGCGTCTGGACGACACGACCGCCTCGCGGATGCTCACGATGTGCATCCGGGACTTCGGCGATCACTACGTCAACCTCCTGGATATCCTCGAGAGGCACTTCGAGCGCGCGATCGAGCAGATCGACGGTCTGGATGGCGACGTCACATTGGATAGGCGACACCTGATCGGCGCGTACTTCACGATGGAGTACGCCTACGCCTCGGCGGCGCTGTTCAACCCGTCGATGGTCCCCGCCCTGGTCCAGAGCGGGCTGCCGGACGGCGCGGTGCGTTTCGTGATGAGCCTGCGAGCGGTGGGCGAAGGGCACATCTCGTCGATCATCTTCCGCCGCGGCATCATCCGGTCGGACGGGCAGGTGTCGATCGACCCGGTCTCCGCGGTGTCGCGCCGCCTACGAGTCGTCGAGAACCGCAGCTTCTCGAAGAAGGACTTCAACGAGAAGCTTATCGAATCGGGGTCGTACACCGAGTTGGTGCCCAACGTGCTGGATCGCCTCGGCGAAACGTTCACCGTGAACGAACTCTGCGCCGCGATCGAGGCGCAGCGGGCGTCGATCCCCGAGCCGACGAGGCTCGACGGCACCGCCGACCTCATGCAGTGGCTCGCCCACTCCAACTACATCATCAAGGGACCGGAGGACGCGGACATCAGTGAGATGGTCGTGTTCCCCTACAGCGAGAACGAGTCGAACGGCATCGAGGACATGCGCCTCGTCCAGTTCACCGACGACGACGGCTCGATCCGCTTCTACGGAACCTACACGGCGTTCAACGGCTCGCGCATCCTCCCCCAGCTCATGGAGATCCACGAGTACAAGACCCTCGAGGTCCACACGCTCGGCGGGAAGTACGCGATCGACAAGGGGATGGCGCTCTTCCCGCGGAAGATCGACGGCAGGTACGCCATGATCTCCAGGACCGACGGGGAGAAACTTTACCTGATGACCTCGGACAACGTTCGCTTCTGGAACCAAGCGCAGCTGATCCAGGAGCCGAAGTACCCGTGGGAGTTCGTGCAGATCGGCAACTGCGGATCGCCGATCGAGACCGACGCGGGCTGGTTGCTGCTCACACACGGCGTGGGCCCGATGCGGCGCTACAGCCTCGGGGCGACCCTCCTCGACCGTGACGACCCGACACGTGTGATCGGCCAGCTCGAGGACCCGTTGCTCGTGCCGCTGCCCGAGGAGAGCGAAGGATACGTGCCCAACGTGGTGTACTCCTGTGGCGCGATGGTGCACAACGGCAACTTGATCATTCCGTACGGCATCAGCGACGTTCAGACGGGGTTCGCGCTCGTGTCGATGCACGAGCTGCTCGAGGTATTGTGCGATTGACGACGATCACGGAGGCACGGCTTCCGCGGTGAATCCGATTCTCAGGGTGACGAAGGAGTGACGAAGGACCGGCCATGACGACGGCAGTTACCCCGATCCCCACGACGTGCACCGGAGTGCATGCGCTGCTCGGCGACGAGGACGAGGGGGTCGCGCGCGGCGGGTACATGCTCGCGGACGCGCCAGCCCCGGACACCGGTGAGCCCGCGGTCATCCTCATCGGCACCGGCACCGAGCTGTCGAGGTGCGTCGCGGCCGAGCTGGCGTCGACGTCCGGCTGGGAGCGCTGCGTCGGGGCGCACGGCGTCGTGATCGGCATGACCAGCTTTGGTGAGTCGGCGCCGCTGCAGTCGCTCCAGCAGCGCTTCGGCTTCACGCCCGACCGAATCGTGGGCGTCGCGAAGGAACTGTTCACGACCAACGTCGTTTGAGATTTCTCGAGGAGTCTTCAAGCATGAGCATCCTGGATCAGTTGCGAGAGATGACCGTCGTCGTCGCCGACACCGGCGACATCGAGGCGATCGAGAAGCATCAGCCGCAGGAGGCGACGACAAACCCGTCGCTGCTCTACAAGGCGGCGCAGATACCGCAATACCACGACCTGATCGAGGCCGCGATCGAGTACGGGAGACGATCCTCGAATTGCCCCGAGGGGCGGATCGACGCGACGATCGACTACCTCTTCGTCCGCTTCGGCAAGGAGATCCTCGACATCGTTCCCGGCCGCGTGTCGACCGAGGTCTGCGCGTGCCTGTCATTCGACACGGAAGCGACGATCCGCAAGGCACACCATCTCATCGAGCTGTACGAGGCGAAGGGCGTCCACCGGGAGCGCGTCCTGATCAAGATCGCGTCGACGTGGGAGGGCATCCGCGCCGCGGAGCAGCTCGAGAAGGAAGGCATCCACTGTAATCTCACGCTCCTGTTCAGCCTCGCGCAGGCCGTGGCGTGCGCCGAGGCGGGCGTGACGCTGATCTCGCCGTTCGTCGGGCGCATCTACGACTGGCACAAGAAGGATCGCGGCGTCGACCATATCGAGCCGGCGGACGATCCGGGCGTGCACTCCGTGAAGGAGATCTACAACTACTTCAAGCGCTTCGGCCACAAGACCGAGGTGATGGGGGCGAGCTTCCGCAGCAGCGGCGAGATCATCGAGCTCGCGGGCTGCGACCTGCTGACCATCTCGCCGGATCTCCTCGAGGAACTCCACGGCATGCAGGGCACGCTTGAGCGCAAGCTCTCGCCCGCCGACGCCGAGCACGCCAGCATCGCTCGTATCGACATGACCGAGAAGATGTTTCGGTGGATGCTCAACGAGGACCCGATGGCCACCGACAAGCTGGCGGAGGGCATCCGGAACTTCTACAAGGACCTCACGAAGCTCGAGCACTACGTCTCGAAGTTCGTCACGGAGACGGTTGGGGTGAAGTGAACAGCCGTCTCCTGCGTTGGGCGTGCAGGAGTCGAACTCGAACCACAGATGCACAGAGGAGACACAGAGGAGAGAACAAGACGGGAGAAAAATAGGAAGAGAGAAGAGATCCGGGGATCCCCTCCTCTTCTGATCTTCAGCACCGATTCTTCCCTTTGTGGTTCCCGCATGGGTCCAAAAGTCAGCCCAAGCCGAAGTCGTGATGCGTCAAGAGCTTGAAGATGGTGTGAACTTCATCTCCACAGCCCATCGCATGCGTGCCAAATTCGGGCCACAAACGACCCGCCATCGGCAAATCCAACCTCTTGACACAGGGCGATTTGCAGTTGCGCTGAATAATGAAACCATACGCGATCTTCATTGACAACCACATCAAGAACATTGCCGTCGGCGAATTCTTCACCGTGTCGACCGTAGCGGTCCGCATCCTCTATTGCTTCGGTGGACTTCTCGCCCCAGGCAGGCTATTCTTGCTCGACTCCGTGGATGGTAACAACCACTGGACGAGGAATTCAACGCCGGTGGTTTTATCAGGACGCGGCCCGCGTCCGGGGACATTCCGGTTTCATGGGCACCGGAAGCCCGAACACTCCGGAATCAGAGAACAACCCTGCATGAGATTCAATGAACTGCGGCTCGCAGAGCCCATCGTTCGTACCGTGGCCGCTGAAGGTTATACGACGCCGACCCCTATCCAGAGGAAGGTTATTCCGGAGGCTCTCGCCGGGACTGACGTGCTGGTGGCCACGCCCGGCCGCCAGCACTCCTCGCCGCAGGCGAGACCGATCAAGAGCCCGACGCCCGCTACAATCAGCGGCGTCCGGGCCGAGTCGGCGACCCCGATCGGACGACCGAATCCTTGCATGCGCCAAAGACTATGGTTGCTCACTAGAGCACCATGACCGTTGGGCTTCGCGAGCGTCGCGAGCCCTGAACCTAATGACAGAGGCACGACAGGCGGGAGCTTGGGCGTGACCCTCACAAGTTTGGAGATATTGCCGTGAAGATCTATGTAGGAAACCTGAGCTTCGACACCAATGAAGACGCGCTTCGCAACGCGTTCGCCGAGCACGGGGATGTCGAAGAAGTCGCC
>JADFIR010000018.1 GCA_022566535.1 Planctomycetota bacterium | reverse complement strand
AAGACAGTACGCAGTATCGCTTCGCCTTCAACAGCGCATCAAGTGCGCTGAAAGCCTACAACGAACGCCTGCCCGAAATAGCGAAAGTCATCAAGGCCATCGCCGTTGCAGAACTCGAATGCGAGAATGCCTATCGCGAGCAGAAGCACGCGGCTTATTTCGATCGCTTCGGCGTGCAGGCTCTTGCGCCAGCAGATCTGGCGCTGTTTCCGTCATATCTAATCTGTCTGCTGGAAAGCCAGTGTGATACGGGCGATAAGGCGAGGTTGATGGAGATTGCATCGTCCGACCTGCCGATGAAGGTTCTGTTGCAGGTGAGCGATGTGCTCGGTGAGCCATCGTCTGTCGACAGGCAACTGCATCGCGGCGCATTTGTGCAGCAACTGGCCAACACATTCGTTGTGCCGGGCAACGCTTATGTGCTGCAGTCGGTCAGTTCCAATCTGTACCAGCAAAAAGAAGAAATTCGAAAAGGACTGGAATTTCGCGGGCCGGCGATCTTCAGCATTTTTGCGCGCCGCAGCGGACCGGCAACGAGCCTCCCCGCCTACCTGTCTGCCGCCGCGGCAATGGAGTCGCGCGTCTTTCCGGCATTCAGTTACGATCCGGCGGCCGGCCCCGGCCTGGCGGACCGCCCGGTCGGCCACCACTCGCCGTCGGGCTCGTCGGAGGATGTGCTCAATTGCAGTCATGGTCATCCGGGAGGAATGTACGTTCTGTGAGGATTTCAGCCTCCAAGGCTATTCGGGGCGGATGAGTGGACGACTGTATCAATGATATGGGTCGAAACGCCCTGGCCGATGGTTCGCCCCACGCTGAGAAAAAACCCGCCGCGGAACAGGAGACGAACCCCGGCGTCGGACCATGTATATCCAGGGGATACCGCCCGTAGGTTCTAACGGAGATTTGCTATGCGACATTGCTGGATTCCGCTGACCGTTGGGTTGATTTCAAGCAGCTCCCATGCGGCGGGCCTGCTCGCCCCGAAGGATCAGACGCTGCCGCCGCTTCGAGTCACCGATCACCTGGTGGACGTGGAGATTCACGATCAGGTGGCCCTGACATCGGTGACCCAGACCTTTCATAACGACACGAACCGGCGATTGGAAGCCACCTACCTGTTTCCGCTGCCGGAACACGCGGACCTGACCAATTTCCAGATGACCATCAACGGCAAGTTTGTCCAAGGCGAGGTGCTGCCTGCGGACAAGGCACGGGAGATCTATGAATCGATCGTCCGGCGAACCAAGGACCCCGGGCTGATCGAGTTTATCGGTCGCCGGCTGCTGCAAATGCGAGTGTTCCCGATCGAGCCGGGCAGCGACACCACGATAAAGCTGAAGTATCAGCAGGTCGTTCGCCCGATCAGCGGGATGCACGGGTATCACTATCCGCTACGGACGAGAAAGACGGCCGGGCAGGCGTATGGCATGGTGCGGTTCAGTGTTTCGCTTCACACCACGGCTCCGCTGAAGAATATCTGGTCGCCCAGCCACTCGGTGGAGATCGTCCGCGAAGGCGAGAACGCTGCGAAGATCGGCTACGAAGCGTCCGGCGGCAGCCTCGAAGACGATTTCCTGCTGCTGTACGACACCGATTCGAGCGATCTCGGCCTGTCGGTCGTCACTTACCAGCCGGATCAATCCAAGCCCGGCCACTTTGTGCTGATGCTCACGCCCAAGCAGCTTTGGCCGAAGTCCGCCTATCAGCCGCAGGACGTCGTGTTCGTGATCGACACCAGCGGGTCGATGGCCGGCGAGAAGATCCAACAGGCTCGCCGGGCCCTTCAGTTCTGTATCGACAAGCTCGATGAGGGCGACCGATTCAGCGTGGTGCGATTTTCCACCGGCTACGACGTGCTGTTTGAGGAGCTTGTCCCGGCCGCGAAGGAGAAACGGGCCGAAGCTCAGAACTGGATCGAGCAGTTCGGGGCAGCCGGCGGAACCAACATCGCCGACACGCTCCAACACGTGCTCACCATGCGGCCGAAAGCCCAAGACGCTTCGGTGGCTCGGCCGTTTGTCGTCGTGTTCCTCACCGATGGGAGAGGCAACCGCCAACCTGATGAAATCATGACGATCCTCGCGCAGGCTCCGGCGGCGAGCGTGGGGCTGCGGATATTTCCGTTCGGCGTGGGCCACGATGTCAACACGATCCTGCTGGATCGGCTGGCCAACGAGTTCACCGGCCGGCCGACCTACGTCCAGCCGGGCGAAAACCTGGAGCTGGTGCTGGGCGACTTCTTTTCGGTTGTCAGCCAACCGGTGCTGACGAATCTCCGTTTGGTATTGCCGGCCGTCGGCGTCACCGAGCGATTCCCCGCCGCACTCGGCGACTTGTATCACGGCCAGCAGCTCATCATCGCCGGCCAGTTCCGGACGCCGGTCACCGGGCCGGTGAAGCTGATGGCGACGCGAAACGGGAAGGAAATTGAGTACGGCTGGCCGAGCGTTGCGTTTACCAACACCGCCGAAGCGACCTACGTGCCGGCGGTATGGGCCGGGCGGAAGATATCATACCTGATCGATCAGGTCCGGACTCACGGCGAATCGCAGGAGATGATCGCCGAGATCGTCGCGCTGAGTCAGCAATATGGCATCCAGACGCCGTACACGAGCTGGCTGGTGGTGCCCGAGCGCCAGGAGCTCCTGGTGCGCCACCTGCGGCCGGTTCCCGGTATGCCGCGTCGTGCACCCGGGCCCGCCAGCCGTGCCATCCAGGGCCAGCGCCTCCGAGGACTAGGCGTCGCGATTCGTGAGGGTGGCGGCGGCGGCCCCGGCGGGGGTCCTGGTCGTGGCGGAGGTGTCTTCGGTGACAGCAACGGTGAGCTTGATCTTTGGCTCGCGGCCGAGGCGGTGCGCGCGGACGTCGGCGAAGCGGCCAACATCATCGCCCGCAAGAACGCCCAGCTGAAGCAGCTGCGCAGTCGCGACGAGGACCGTCTCGATCTGGGCCAGCTTCCGGTGCAGCAGTTCAACAACCGGTGGTACCACCAGATCGGCCAGTTCCTGGTCGATGAAGACGTGGACGAAGAGACCGAGATCATCATCGTCCGGTTCGGATCGGAGGCGTACTTCGAGCTGGCCAATGGGCGGGCGGATCTGCGGGCGGTGTTGGCGGCAAGCCGAAACGCAGTGGTGCAGGTCAATGCGACCCAGGCCCTGCTTATCGCCGACGAGAAGGGAATCGAGCAGTTTTCTGCCGATCAGCGGCAACATTTTGCCCTGGTGCTGCGTTAGGTATGGTGACCGCTTCCTCGTTTCGCATTGATCCTTCTCCTCTTCCCCCACACGGCCTGACCGGGCATCATACCCGATCAGGCTGTTTTCTGCACACGGCGTCTTGCGCAAAGAAAAAGCCCGCGTTTGAGCTATGCGGGCTTGACGGTTCCAATGCAGTGCGGGTCGGTCGTGTCGGATTCATTGGACGATGATCGGCCCGATCCAGGCCATGGAATCGGCAGACGGCGCCGGCTGATCCGGATCGGGCTCGGTGCCAACATCTTCCAGCAGCTCACCGAACGGATCGTCGACCGCAGCGTCGTTGGTCTGCAGCTCGTACCTCGCCTTCTCTTCATAACTGTGGCGGATGCCGTTCTGCGCTAGCGTGACCAGCTGCGCTTCCTGGATCGTTCGAAGCTGGGCGAGTTTGGATTCGAGTTGTTTGAGGTTGCCGATCTTGCCCCAGCGATCGTAGCTGTCGAGCGTGGCCTGGAGCTGCTCGGTCATCTCGATCAGCCGCTGGTTGCGCTGGATCGTGTCGATCTGGCGGTCGAGCTGCCACGTCTGTGTTTGAAAGGTCGCGTATTCGTCGCCAAGGATGTTGAGAATCTCCACCAGGCGGGCCCTTTGCTGCCCAAGCACGCTGAGCTGCTGCCGATTGCACGCCAGTCGATCCTGGTAGGTGATGCGGACGTGATTGATGCGGCGGGCCTCGGTGTAGGCCTGGTGGATGTCGAAGCGAACACCTTCGAAGCGGATGGCGACCAGCCGGGCATTGGCCTCGCCCTGCACTTCCTCGGCGCGGGTGATCAGGGTCTTCAGCTCGGCCAGGTCGTCCGCGGTCATGGCGACGACCCGCTGCGATACCTCGCAATCGCGCTCGAACTGGGCGATCTGGTGCTCGACCTCGGCGACCTCACCGCGCACGGTGGCGATCCGCGTGGGATACTCATCGGCGAGCTTCTGAAGCTGCTGCCGCAAGGCGACAGGATTGTCCACGGCCCGATCGATCATCGATTGAGCCCCGGCGCGAACGTGGGCCAGACCCGCCTTCACGTGGTGCGGAAACAGTAGCGTGGCCCCGCCGAGTGCCAGGGCACTGATCAGCCCCCATCTCAAGATGCAACGTGAAAAGCAATGCATGGTTGTGTCCTTTCAGATTCCAGCCTCGCGGCCGTTGGGGTGCCAGGGGTGTCGGGCTTAAGTGTCCCGTCGATGTCATTGGGAGTCTGTGGGCCTGGCTTTCAGGCGAGGCGATCTCTCTTTTTTTTCACGCTCCGGGCCGATCGGCGCTCGACAGGCTTGTCGGGGCGGCGCGATTTCCGGAAAAGGCGACTTGGCGGGCGGGAAACACCCTTGGCGTCCTGAAATGGCAGGGTTGAGACCTCTCCGGAGCGCTTGGCGGCCGTAGACTTGGGTGTGAATCGCCTCAGGATTTGCCCGCAGCTCTACAGGTGGGCTGAAAGGAAAGCCCTAGGCGACCCAAGAAACCAGGGAGGTGATGAATACGCTTACAACGTCATTTGTCAAGCGGCTGCGGGACCGCGATGACGCAGCGTGGTTCGAGCTGTGGGAGGTCTTCGGTCCGGTGCTGCGAGTACAGCTCTCAAAGTGGGGCCGCGGACGCATCGGGGTCGAGACAGTTCGCGACCTGACCCAGGAAACGCTCGCTGCACTCTCGGACTCGATTGACCGCTTCGACCCGACCCGAGGCGCGAGGTTCAGCACGTGGTTGCTGGCGATCGCCAAGCACGCACTGGGCGATGAGATCGATCGGCGCATGGCTCTGAAGCGAGGGGCCGGCCGCAAGGCAATAGCCTTTGACGAGCGCTACATGGCCAAGGCTTCCGGCATCAACGCTGATCGCGTGTATGAGCAGAATGTCTTTCGGGCCAAGGTTTACGCGGCGATCCGCAAGACCGAGCCCGAGGTGGACTTTCTGCAATTTCAGGTCTATCGCATGCGTGTTTTCGATGGGCAATCAGGCAAGCAGGTCGCCGAACAATTGGGGGTCAGTGAACCGACGGTCAGCCGGCATCTTCAGCGCGTGCGAGACCTGCTTCGCCGGCGGCTGGCCGAGACGATCGCGACCTACAGTTTTACCAAGGAGGAGCAGCGCGAGGTGCAGCAAGCCGGCCTCAGCGATGACGACTTGATGTTCGACGACGCCTTGGGGGAGATCTACCACCAACAATCGCGGCTGATCCTCGAGGATGAGGCGGCCGCGTCACAAGCGTTCTAGCATCCTTCGCCCTTCAAGGCCCCCTTGACGGTGCCGACAGCTCGGGAGGCTCAGGAGATCACACCATGGTGACCAGCATCCTTCCCATATTAGTGTTCTGCTTTGTCATCGTGGTGGTGATCCTGGCGTTCATCTTCCTCCTGGTGCCACTGCTGCGCGGTATTGGTTGGTTGATCGGCGGGTTCTTCAGGAGCCTCGGCTGGCTGATTGGGCATGTCTTCGAGTTCATCAGCGGCATGTTGAGGGACACTGTGCGGTTCGTCGGGGCGCTGATCGCGGGGGTTGTGCTCCTTCCGGTGATGCTGCTGAACGTCGTCATCGGCCGATGGTCCGCCGCAGGTCATTTCGGCCGGTCGATGAAGCGGGAGTGCAGTGTGGCCGGGGCGTGCCTGTATCGCGTCGTACTGCAACGGCCATTGCGGTTCCTTTTGTTAGGCGGCCTCCTGGAGGGGCTCGAGCAGCGCGTGGACGAGGCGGTGCTCGCTGTGCCGCCCGCCGACCAGCCCACTCGTCGCGCGTGGCGCAGCGGACAGTTTGACGGCTACACCATCGTCGGGTCGCTGCCCAGCGGTGGCTCCGGCGCCAAGCTCTACATTGCCGAGCCCCAGCCCCGCAAACGCGCTGGGCATCGTGACTTCCCCGAGCGGGTGGTGATCAAGTACTTTACCCTCACTGACGGGTCCACCCTGCCGCAGATCGTGCGAGAGTCGCGGGCGTTGGAGGCAGCCAAGCAGCTTGGGCTCGTGCTCGAGCACGGCATGGACGAGCATCGCTTCTTCTACGTGATGCCGTACCATCAAGGCGACCACTTGGGCATCATCACCCGCCAGATTCACGGCGAATCGGACGGTCAGGGTCTGGGCCGGGGCCAACTGGCTGAGGTCCTTGGTTACATCGAGGATCTCCTGGGCACGTTGTCGCGATACCACCGGGGCGGCTTGTGGCACAAGGACGTCAAGCCGGAGAACCTCATCGTCCATGACGGGCGGGTGCACCTGGTCGATTTAGGGCTGGTCACGCCGCTTCGATCGGCCATGACCCTCACGACGCACGGCACGGAGTACTTCCGCGATCCGGAGATGGTGCGCATGGCGATTCGAGGCGTGAAGGTGCACCAGGTGGATGGAGCGAAGTTCGACATCTATGCAGTCGGCGCGGTGCTGTACTACATAATCGAAAACACTTTTCCCGCCCATGGCGGGCTGAGCACCTTCGACAAGAAGAGCCCCGAGGCGTTGCGGTGGATCGTTCGCCGGGCCATGGCCGATTACAACAAGCGCTATGAGACGACCGAGCAAGTGCTCGCTGATCTTGAGATCGTTCGCGCCGCGGCCGATCCGTTCGCGGTGAAGCCGGCCGAGCTGCCGTCGATGCGAGGCACCGCGCCATCGGCGGTTGCGAGCGTTGATCTTGAAGCGCGTGACGATGTTGAGGCTCAAACCGTCGCGTCGGCAGGCTCGCCGAAGCCTCCAGCCCCTGAGCCGCCGGTTACAGCAGGTCGGCCGAAGCTTCGTGTCACCAACTGGTGGACCGGGGCCTACCAGGCCCAGGATGCCAGACCCGCTGCGGGCGCCGCGGTCGCTGCCGTGCCGGCGTTTGGCAGGGATGCCCGCGAGTTAGGCCGCCAAGCCCGCGAATTCCGTGGTCAGGCCGAAATACTGCGCTGCCGAGCGCCCAACCAGGCCGTCGGCGCCCGGCGGGCCGCTCGGGAGCAGATCAAGGCGGCACGGGCGCGAGCCCGCGAAATGCACCGCGCCGCCCGCAACCATCGTCGCCAAGCCCTGGACCAGCGACGGCCGTCACCCGTGCTTGCGTTCCTGGCGGTTGCGGTTTTGTTGGGCGGTGCTTTCCTGCTCATGCCTCTGAGTACCGAGCGTGCGAGTCAGGCAGAGGCCCATGAGCTTGCGCGTCTGGCGGACGCCGTGGCTGCGGCTCGCGCTTACACGAGTGGTCGGGGTTTGTCGCTCCTACTGGTCAACGATCATCCAGCCGCGGCCGATCCCCTGGTGCAGGCGAAAGTGAATCGGATTGTGCAGGAGCATCAGGACCAGGGATGGGTTGTCCTCATCGACAACCAGGATGCCGAGGTCGCTGTTCGCAAGTCTCTTCCAGCGGGGATGGTTGATCCTGGTAAGCCGATGCCGCCGTTGCTGCTAAAGACGCTTCTGCGGTACAAACTTGCCGGTATCCTTCGCATCTCATCGAGCCCGGGCGGAGGCGAGTCGCCCGAGCCGTACGTCACTCGGATCGTCGTGGGGCCGTCGGCGGACCCCATGTCCCCGCAGCCGGACGATCCGACCGATGACAATGTCAACGAGCAGGTTCCTGACCCCGAGGACCGTTGAGCAAGTCCGGCTGGTCATCCTGATGGATCCTGCGGGTATGCGCCAGCGGCTACCGATCCATCCCGAAACCGGCCAAGCGATTGCAACGTGCTCTAATCTTCCTTCTGCAGACGATCGGCACGCAGAGGCGGTAACGCGCGCAATCGCATCGTGTCCTTGTCCGGCACAATGTCAACGCTCCAGCGCATCGGGCCGAATGAGTAGCGGTCCAGGTCGAGCAGCGCGTGCTCCGCGTCCGCTTGCTCGGTCTCGGTGACACGGGCGATGACCACATCCCGCATCTCGAACTGGAATGTGTCGGTCTCGGGGTTGACGACCACCTTGGCGGTCTTTGCGGCAATGTGAACGGAGCGGAACTCCAATTTCAATGCCTTGAGCTCTCCGGTCAATGGGTCAAGCCCTGCCGCGGAGACCCACCACGGGCCGATGGAGCCGCCCTGGGGTTTTGCCAGGACGATCTTGTGGATCTCCCGAATCACATGCGAAACGCTGTGGGTCTCGTCCGACCCGCTCAGAAGAAGGAACAGAATGACCGCGATCAGGATCGCGGCGCCCAGGCGGATCGGCAGCCGGGCAGCATGGCGCGCTGGGGTGTCTGAGGCGGGCGTCATGGACGGTAATTGACTCCGAAGCGCTCACCGCGGCTCACGGCAGTTGCATAGACAGGATCGGACATTCCGCGCCTTCAATGCAGCATCGCATCGCCGATTTGGGCTGTTGATTTCCGTCGGCGATGACCCGTCGCAATGACGATGCCCTGCGGTATCATCCCACCCCCGGGGGCGCCGTCAATACTGCTCCGGCACAGGACCTCTGCACCATGACCACGATGCAGATCGCTCTCTTGGCCGCTGGGTTCCTTCTGATCGCGTCGCTGTACTCGACGGTCGGCCACGGCGGAGCTTCGGGATATCTGATGGTGATGGGGCTCGCCGGGTGGCTGGGTCCGGAGGTGATGAAGCCGACCGCGCTGATCCTCAATCTTGTCGTGGCCGGGACCGGCGTACTTCGCTTCTATCGCGCCGGTGGGTTTCGCTGGCGGACGCTCTGGCCGTTTGTTGTCACCTCGGTCCCCTGCGCGTTTCTCGGCGGCGCAGCGCAGCTCGACCCGGCCGTGTACACGCGCTTGGTCGCGGTCGTGCTCGTGTTCGCCGCGTTTTGCGTAGCGCTCAGGAACCCGGCAAGGGGGTCGCCCGAGCCGGCCAAATCGGTGCCATTGCCGGGAGGGTTGCTCTGGGGCGCCGCGATCGGGCTGCTGTCCGGGCTGGTGGGCGTCGGCGGAGGAATCTTTCTCAGCCCGCTGTTGCTGCTGGCCGGATGGGCCACAGCCAGGCAGACGGCCGGCATCTCCGCTGCGTTCATCGTTCTCAACTCTGCCTCCGGCCTGGTTGGGTTCATCGCTCGCCATCACACACTGCCGGTTGAGCCCGCGGCGATGGCGATTTTCTCATGTGCGGTGTTACTCGGCGGGTTCGTCGGCTCGGGGATCGGTAGCCGCAGGCTGGGCCACATCTCCCTGCGCCGGGCGCTTGCGGTGGTTCTGCTCGTCGCGGCAATCAAGATGATGCTCGTTGGTGATTCATCCGGCCGCATGAAGCCGGCGAACGGGACCGGAGCACCGGCCGCGAATGTTCATATGACTTTCCCTGACGGCGATATGATGAAGGCACATGCCCCACCGCCTCGATATCGACCTCGATGAGCTTGCATCGGTCTGCCGCCGATACGGCATTCGAGAACTCTTCGTGTTTGGTTCGGCCCTCCGCGCCGACTTCAGCCAGGCCAGTGATATTGATCTGCTTGTTGAATACGAACCTGGAGTATGGCTCGGCTTTCTCCAATACTTCGCCCTCAAGGAGGAGTTTGAGCAACTGTTCGGCCGGCCCGTCGACCTCGTCGAAGGCCGGTCCAGGTTGACCAATCCGTACCGCCGCAAGGCGATTCTCGAATCCATGGAGCGGGTTTATGCCGCTTGACCAGGACGATGCCGCCTTGCTGTGGGATATGCTTGTTGCTGGCCAAGAAGCCCTGTCGTTCGTGGCTGGGCGCACTTGGGAGCAATATGCTGCGGATCGCGTCCTTCAGCGGGCGATGGAGCGTCAGATTGAAATCATCGGTGAAGCCGCCCGAGGCATCTCACGGGCATTTCAAGATGACCACCCTGAGATTCCCTGGTCCGGAATCATTGGGCAACGACATGTGCTCGCACATGACTATGGTGAAATTGTGCAGGAGCGGCTCTGGGAGATTGTCACGGTCCATGTACCGCCACTGATTGAACGCCTGCGCATCATTCTGCCTGATGCTCCTCCTGGCGATACGTCATGAGTAAGTCAAGCGCCATCCATCCCGGTCGAAGACTTCGGGATCGACTCGCTCAGGGGACGGTGGTTGCCCCCGGGGCGTTCAATGCGCTGGTGGCGCGGGCCGTGGCTGCGACCGGATTCGAGGCCTGCTACATCTCCGGGGCGGCGACCGCCAACACCTGCGGCTATCCCGATGTCGGCCTGATCACGCTGACGGAGATGTGCCGCAGTATCCGCGAGATCACACAGGCTTGCGGCCTTGCGACCATCGTCGATGCCGACACCGGCTACGGCGAGGTCGAATCGGTGATGCGCACCGTGGTGGAATATGAGCGGGCCGGAGCGGCAGCGTTGCATCTCGAAGATCAGGTCTTCCCGAAGCGCTGCGGACATTTGGAAGGAAAGACGCTGATTCCGGCCGGCGACATGGCGGAGAAGGTCGCCGCCGCCTGCGAGCATCGGCTGGACAGGGACTTCATCGTGATCGCCCGTACCGACGCCCGTGCCGTGGCGGGGATCGAAGACGCGATCAATCGAGCGAACATCTATCGTGAGGCCGGAGCGGACATGATCTTCCCGGAAGGTTTGGAGAGTGAACAGGAGTTTGCGGATTTCGCACAGGGTTCGCCCGGCCTACTGCTGGCCAACATGACCGAGTTCGGCAAGACGCCGGATATTCCCGCCGCCCGCTTCGCCGAACTGGGATACCAACTGGTGATCTATCCGCTGAGCATGTTGCGACTGGCCATGGGTCATGTGATCCGCGGTTTGCAGTCGCTGAAGAAGCAGGGGGGGGTCGAAGGCCTGCTCGATGACATGCAAACGCGCCGGGAGCTGTACGAACTTCTAGGCTACAAGCCAGGTAAAGAATGGGACTATCCGAAGACGCCGGTGCGAGCATAGCCAGAGCGGCCGCGTGTACGCCGTTGCATTCTTGTGAGCCGATGGAGGCGTCTGAGAGTGTCGATCTTCTGCTTGCGTTTCTGCGCGAGCGCGACGTGCCGTGTCCAGCGTGCGGGTACAACCTGCGCAATCTCACGCGGCCGCAGTGTCCCGAGTGCCGCAAGGAACTGGTGCTGGCGGTCGGTCTCAAGAAGCCGCGCTTCGGTTGGTTCCTGGTGACGATCACGCCTGGCTTGTTCAGCGGAATCGCCGCGGTGCTGCTGCTGATGCCCATCATCATCGTCCCCCTTCTGGGCGGCGGACCGGCACCATGGCGGGTTGTGGCGGTAGATGCCTTCGGTTGGCTCAGCGGCTTCGCCGTCCTGGTCCTGCTGAACTACCGCTTCGTCTTCCTCCGCCAGCCGCAGGCCGCACAGCGCACCTGTGCGGTGGTCGCCTGGGGGATTCATCTCATCGTCTTGCTCGGGCTCATCGCGCTGAGCCTCCTCTAGGTGTCGCTGCCGCAACATACGCGGACGCCCAGGCGCATCCGTGGCCGGGGGAACAGCTACTCCCCCTCGACGCGACGGTGCTTCGCGGAGCCCGCCGCCCCACATCCGGGGCGGATCGGATACGATAGGACGACCGCGTGAGCAGCTCTGTGTTGTGGATGCTGTCGATCTTGGCTCTCGAATCGTGGTTTAATGATGGCGAAAACAACCACTGAAGTGAAACCGCCCACTGCCCTGGGCTTGGCAGGGGTCACGGTCGGCGATACCCAGATCTGCCGGGTTTCGCAGACCCAGCTGATCTACCGCGGCTACGAGATCGCCGACCTTGCTCAGAACGCGACGTTCGAGGAGGTTGCTTATCTGTTGCTGGTCGGCAAGAAACCCACAACCAGCGAGCTCAAGTCATTTCAAGACGAGCTGGCTTCGCTGCGCCGGATTCCCGACGGGCTCAAGGCCATGCTGCGCGACATCGCCGCAGACCCGCCCGCGGCGCATCCGATGGCGATCCTGCGCACCGGCGTCAGCTATCTGTCGCACTTTGACCCGGACGCTGAGGACAACTCCCCGCCGGCTGGGCTGCGCAAGGCCAAGCGGCTGCTCGCGCAGATTCCCACGATCATCGGGTACGGCCAGATGGTGCGAGATGGTAAAGACCCCGTTGATCCGGACCCCACGCTCGACCATGCCGCGAACCTCTTGTGGTGCATGACGGGCCAAAGGGTCCCCGAGCTCTACGCCCGGGTCATCGACGTCTCGCTCATCTTGTACGCGGAGCATGATTTCAACGCGTCCACCTTTGCCGGCCGGGTGATCGCCTCGACCGAAGCGGACATGCACTCATCGGTCTGCGGCGCGATTGGTGCGCTGAAGGGTCCACTGCACGGCGGCGCCAACGAGAAGGCCATGGAGATGCTCAAGGAGATCGACGCCTTCGTGCAAACCGGCGGGACGATCGAGCAGTGGATGGACCGGGCCTTCGCCGAGAAACGCAAGCTCATGGGCTTCGGCCACCGTGTCTATAAGCAGGGCGATCACCGGGCGGGGATCTTGCGGTCCTTGGGACTCAGCGTCGCCGAGCACCGCGGGGCTGAGTTCAAGAAGTGGTTCGATATCGGCGATCGGGTGCAGCAGATCATGCTCGAAAAGAAGAACATCCGCCCCAACGTCGATTACCCCTGCGGCCCAACGTACTACGTGATGGGCATTCCCGTCGATCAGTACACCCCGATCTTCGTCGCCAGCCGAATCACCGGCTGGTGCGCCCACATCATGGAGCAGCACGCGTCCAACCGCATCATCCGCCCCCTGGCCAGCTACACCGGCCCGCCCCTGCGCAAGTGGCAGGAGGGGTGACGCGAACGGTCTTTGGCGGACCTCGTTTGATTGCGCTTCAGGCCGAAGGCGGAGAATCGATTTGCTGCTGCACCCACTCGAACAGCTCTTGCATTGCAGCCAGAGAAGCCTGCACCTCTTGACTGTCTGGCGTTGTCGCCCCGGGATAACGCAGTTGGACCGCGTACTCGGTGGTTAGCGCAAGCTTTGCCCGAAGGCGGTCAAGCGTAGGCTCCGGCTGGAGATGCTCGATCAGATGACTGATGTTGTGGGTCAATGGCATGGGGAGTTTCTTGGCAACGACGAGGGCCTTGAGCGCCTTTTCGATTGCTTGCTGGATATGAAAACAGGCTGGCCCCACCGCGGGCGGAGAAAGATCGAGCAGTCCACGGGCGGCCCGTCTATCCTCATCGGCTTTGCCCAACCACGTATGTGGGCTATCCGGATCATGCAGCGTACAGGACGATGCCATGGTCTTTCACCTGCCGGGCTACGGAATAGCGTTTCGGGGCCAGGAACTCCCATTCGGCTTCGGTGTAGATCAACAGATCGACGGGATGGGCAAACCCACGGAGCGCCCCCCAGCCTCTCAAGCGCCGCTCATACGACGATTCGGCCGTCTCCGGGACGACGACCATCACGTCGAAATCGCTGTCCGGAGGAGTATCACCTGCGGCCCGAGAGCCGAAGAGATAGATCGTGCACGGGTCGAGCGCCGAACGGAGCCGCCGGACGAGGTCCTTGATCTTCGGATCGTCGTGGAGCTTCGTCACGCCTTCAGTATACTACCGACGCCATTTGGGATGAAGGAGATCCCCGTGAAGGTTCCCAGGTCCGTTGCGTATCTCAGCGCTTGCTGGTTCTCGGCCATCGTCGGGACGTCTTGTGCGGTGCAGACGACGCAACTTGGCCGGTCCCCGTCTACACAACCGGCAACCCGGCCAGGGGCTGCCGAATCCAATCCGCCGGCCGATGGCTTCGATCTCGAAGGGTCTGACGCTAAGGCGATCGAACTCGCCGATGCTGTCATGGCGAAAATGGGAGGGCGCAGGGCGTGGAATGAGACGCGGTACATCGTGTGGAACTTTTTCGGACAGCGTCGCCACGTGTGGGACAAACGTGAAGGCAGGGTCCGCATTGAGCTCGATGCCCAGGAGGGTGTGCCATACGTCTATGTGCTGAACATCGACACCCAGAGTGGCCGGGCCTGGAAGGGCGGGCAAGCGGTCACCGATCCCGATGAGCTGGCTCGGAGGATGGATCAGGCCGAGGCGATGTGGATCAACGACAGCTACTGGCTGGTCATGCCCTACAAGCTCAAGGACGCCGGCGTGACGCTCAAATACATTGGCGAGCGTGATATGGAAGATGGCCGAATCGCCGATGTCTTGCAGTTGACCTTCCAAGACGTCGGGCGAACGCCGAACAACAAGTACCACGTTTACGTCGCCAAGGATTCTGGACTCGTTGAACAGTTTGATTACTACGAGCACTCTGATGATCCAACGCCGAGGATCAGCAGGCCATGGCGCAACTGGAAGCGCTTCGGCCGAATCATGCTGTCCGGCGACCGGGGCGAGCGGCGTGGCCGGCCGGCGAACCTCACTGATATCGCGGTGTTCGCCGAGCTGCCCGAGACAGTGTTCACAAGTCCGGAGGCGGTCGATCTGTCCAAATACCGCCAGGCCGATTCCAACAAGTGACCCGCGCAACAGAGAGGTTCGCCCATGCACGAGGTCAACAGCATCGCGGTCATCGGCGCTGGCACGATGGGCTGCGGCATAGCGCTGGTCGCTGCGACCAATGGGATCAAGGCGCATCAGATCGACATTGCTCAAGAGCAGCTCGACCGCGCCAAGGCCTATCACGCCAAGACATTGACCCGCAGCGTTGTGAAGCAGCGCATGACACAGACCGAGGCCGACGAGGCCGCGTCGCGCATCAGCTATCACACCGATATGGCCGACGCCGGCGATGCCGATTGGGCGATTGAGGCTGTCCTTGAGGAGATCGGTCTCAAGAAGGACGTGTTCCGGCAGATGCAGAAGACGTTCCGCGACGACGTTGTGTTCGCCACGAATACCTCGTCGATTTCCATCTCGGACATTGCCGCGAGTGTGGGCGAAGCGGCCGGCCGAGTCATCGGCATGCACTTCTTCAACCCCGTGCCGGTGATGAAGCTCGTCGAGGTGATCAAGGGCAGGGCGACCAGTGAGCAGACCACGAGCAGGACGATGGCGCTGGCCGAACAGATGGGCAAGACGCCGATTCCCGCCAACGATCGGCCGGGGTTTGTCTCCAACCGCGTACTGATGCCGATGATCAACGAGGCGTTCTATGCGTGGATGGAGGGCGTGGCCGAGCCGCAGCACATTGATGAAATCATGAAGCTCGGCTGCAGCTTCCCCATGGGACCCCTGCGCCTGGCCGACTACATCGGCCTGGACGTATGCGTGATGATCCTCAACGTCATGCGTGACGGTTTGGGAAGCGATAAGTATGCCCCCTGCCCGAAGCTACTTCAGCTCGTCGAGCAAGGCCGCCTTGGAGACAAGACCGGCCGGGGGGTGTACGAGTATTCGCGGAAGTAACATGCTCTGGGCCAGGTGCTGCTCGTGGCGTGCTCCGGCGATGTCGTGAGACGCCTCGTCGGTGATTCGCTGGCGTTGCGGGCAAAAGCATAAACTCTTGGTGACAAGGGGGATCGGCTGCCCGGCGGTGGCGTACTATTCGCCGAATGCGCGGTCCGTGGCGGACCGGTCGGCCGGTGCCGCAGCGCATTCGCCTGATCTGGCGTGTTGTGACGCCGATAATGCACATGTGACATGAATCCTCGCGACCTGCCCAGCCCCAGCACCTCGTCACGAGGCCCGCGCGGACCTCTCCGACGGCTACTTGACCTGTTCAGCACCATCTGGACGGGTATCGCCCTGCTGACCATGCTGTTTGTCTATAGCTCCGTGGGCAGTGCAATACCGGCGTTTCGCCAACTGCGCGTCTTCGAGATGACGGAGTTTGAGTGGTTCCACTACTGGCCGTTCAAGACGCTGATTGCGCTCATCTGCCTGACCCTGGTGGTGACTACCATCCGGCGCATCCCCTTCAAGCCGATCAACTACGGCGTGTGGATGATCCACAGCGGCATCATCATCCTTGCACTGGGCAGCGTCTGGTATTTCGGCACCAAGGTCGAAGGCGAAGCACCGGTGCTGCGCCGCCAGGTTCTGATCGAAGTGCCCGGCGCGGAGCCAGCGGCGATTCCAGCTGTGCCGGGAAGCACGGCAACGGTGCGAACGCCCGACCGGACACTTCGATTTGAAGTCAGCTCGATCGATCCAAGCTGGGAGATCCTCTCCGGCGATGACGCGGGCAAGCGCGCCTATGCCATCAATGTCGCCGTGCAGGATGGTTCGAGCATGTTCATCCGTCAATTGCTGGCCGGGTATCCCCAGTACACCGAAGACATTGTTCCCACAGGCGATCCAAACCAGCCCATGGCCAGGGCGAGGAAGATTCACGGCAAGCCGCTGGTCAACGAGGACATCAAGCTCTCGCTGGATTATCAACGGCAGCGATACTTTTACATCGTCAATAGCTGGGCCTTGTACCTCCGTGAGGTAGGGCAAACCGAGTGGGTGCAACGGCCGATTCACGGTCTGCCTCGCTACAACGACTACTTTGCGGATCGATCACAGGTCTGGCTGCCGCCGGAGATAGCTGCTGCGCGTCCGAATCCACTGGACGTGACGGTGCCGGCCGTCGATGAGAATGATCCGTTGGGGGAGACGAACATCCGCATCACCAGCTACCTGCGATACGCGTTTGTTGATGAGCGGCGATTGCCCGGCGGTGACCAGTTGGATCCGACGGCGGCGGTTCGGCTGTCGTCGGGCCGCGGGACCGTTGATTACCAGCTCGTGGCGTTGGATCCAATCGCCAGCACCACCGAGAGCGGCCGGCTCCGCTTTCAGTGGGTGGATTCTGAAGAAGCACGGTTGCGACTGGCCGAGGTCAAGCTGCCGATGATCCGGATCAACGTGATTGATCCACCTGCGGCGCTCGAGGCGCCGGTGAGGCAGACGACGCGGTCGAATCCTGGCCTCGGTTTTCGCACGATCGAGGGTGCCTCGTATGCATATCGCGTACAGTTCATCCAGGATGAGCTGGTGCTTGAGCCGGGACGTGTCGTGTCGATGGCCAGCGTCGAGATTCAAAGCGGCGACCGATCATTCACGCGGTGGGTATTCAGTGATCCGTCGCTGAACCGCGATCTGCCCGTTGATGCCGGCTCCGATACCGCGCACGAGCGATCTATGCCACTTGATGAGAATATCAGAATCGAATTCGTGCCGGGCAATCTTCCGCCGCCGGTGTTGCTTGTTGCCGGCCCGGGTGACGATGATCTGCATCTCATGGTGACGCTCGGCTCGCAACCGCCTCGCTTTGAGCGGATCGAGGTCGGCCAAACAGTTCCGATCGACAAGGGGATCACACTGAACGTGCTTCGGTTCGCGGCGAGGACATACGTCGAGACGCGGCCGGCGATCGTGTCCAGATCGCGGCGCCAGCGAGATGCGCGTGAGCATTTCTCAATGGTGCTGGTGCAGTTAGAGCGTGGCGGGATCACACAGTCGCTGTGGTTGCCGTACCACCACTTCGTCTTCGAGGACGCCAACCATAAACTGCCTCGGTTCAGCTATAGCCCCAGTGTCGTGCATCTTCCCGATGGGCGGCATATCGAAGTCGTGTTTGCCCGACGACGCCAGCGATTGCCGGCCCCGGTGGCGCTGGAGGACTTCATACTCACCGCACATGCCGGCGGGTTCACCGGACAGAATCTCTCGGTCCGTGATTGGACCAGCGTCGTGCGGTTCCGTGACGGCGATGATTGGAGTGAGCCGATTCACGTCAGCGTGAACGATCCGAAAGAGTTCGGCGGCTTCTGGTACTTCCAGGCGCAATGGGATCCACCCGTGCCGCAAGATGGTTACGGTGGGATGAACTACACTGTGCTCGGCGTGGGGAACCGCAACGGCGTCAACGTGATGCTCATCGGCTGCTGCGTGACCGTGCTCGGCATGATCTTCGCGTTCTACATCAAACCGCTGATCAAACGGCGGCGGCAGCAGGCGGTCTACGCACAAGTTGCAGTTGATCGTCACCCCAAGCGGCGAGTGCGTGACGTACCGACTTCACAGCCGCTGGCGGAGCCGGTTGGCGCCGCTAAGGAGCAGAGACCATGACTCAGCGCATGGCGGTTGTTTCGATCGTCGCAGCGGCTCTGGTATTGCTCGTGATCGCGGCCGTGACTTACCGCCAACTGGCCGGCCGGCCCGAGCCGGCACAGCGCTCGGCATTCGCCCAGGAGGTGGACCTGGCGCCGCTTGCGCGCATTGGGGTGTATGAGCAGGGTCGGTTGAAGTCCTTCGACTCCTTCGCCAGCTCGATGATGCACCTTGTCTCCGGTCCACACGCGATCAATGGGAACTCAGACGGCTTCAGCTACCTGGACCTGATGTGGCGACCCCAGGAGTATGAGGACGCCGATGCGATTTACGTCAAGAACAGGCCGATTCGTCCAGAGATCACTGACGCGCTTCGTCAATCGCTAGATGAGACACTGCCCGGGCAGCTGGCCAACCTGCGAGAAATTCGCGGGCCGGCGGATCAGGAGCTGGCTGAGCACCGAGTCCGCGAGCAGTTCGAGCAACGTATGGATCGGTTCCTCACAACGGGATTGATCTCGAGTGTGATGCTTCTCGATCCGAGCGTCCAGGCTCTGCTGGACGTCAAGGCAAGTGATCTCATGCGGACGGTGAACGTCGTCCAGCAGATCCGCTTCGGTCTGGCGATGATGCAGCCCGCGGAGCTTCGCTCGCGCCTGTTGATCGTGCCGCCGCCGGGCGGCGGGTCTGCCGATGGGTGGATGACGATCCAAGAGTTTGCCCGACTTGGTCCGGATCAGATCGCCGAAGTTTCCGACGCTGCCCTGCCTAACGCTGTCATTGGGGCCTGGGACATGCTCACTCTGGCGTGGAAGAACCAGAATGCTGCCGGCGTCAACGATGCGGTGGTGGAACTGGCCGAGTTGTTGCCGCAGATTTCACCTGCGCTTTATCCCGACCAGGCAAGGCTGTCCTGGGAGAGCTGGTATTTCAAGATCAAGAACATGACATGGGTGTGGATCGTTTACCTGCTCAGCGTGGTGTTGCTGGTGATGTCGGTCGTGTATCGCTGGACGCCGGCACGGCGGCTCGGATTGAGCGCTTTCGGCTTGGCGTTCGCTCTGCATACGTTCGCGCTGCTACTGCGCTGGTATGTTTCGGGGCGCTGGCCGAACTCCAACATGTTCGAGGCGGTGACCACTGCCGCCTGGTTCGGCGGGTGCCTGGCCATCGTGCTGGAAGTGCTCGCCCGCCGGTCAGCGATGCGGAACCAGTTCGCCCTCGGCAGCGGCGTGGCGTCGATGATCGCGCTCATGTGCGTCCACTTCCTCCCCGTTCAGCTGAACCCCAACATCTCCAACAAGATGCCGGTGCTGCACGATGTTTGGCTCTACATCCACACCAACGTCATCATCTTCAGTTACATCCTGATTTCCATGGCCGCGGTGTCGGCGTTCTTGTATGTGGTATACCGCGTCGGCGGCGGCAAGGCCGATTACGTGCGCGTCGGCGGAGCCGGGGCGCTGATGCTCTCCAAACCTACCGGCGAGTCGCATCTGAGTGAGACCGGGTCATCTGCCGGACAAGTCTTCGACGGCGCGACGATGGTGCTGATGGAGCTTGCGTTTGTCATGCTGTGGACGGGACTGGTGATGGGGGCGATCTGGGCCGATCACTCCTGGGGCCGGCCGTGGGGTTGGGACCCCAAGGAGGTCTTCGCGCTGAACACCTTCATCGTCCTCGCTCTGCTGGTGCACACTCGGCTGAAGGTCAAGGACAAGGGATTGTGGACGGCGATCCTGGCGCTGGGCGGGTTCACGGTCATGCTGTTCAACTGGATCTTCATCAATTTTGTGATCGTTGGCCTGCACAGCTACGCGTGATGGGACAGGCTTGAGCCCTGAACCTTTTTCGCGGGATCACCGATCCCTGCCGCCACTTTGGGGTTTTCACATCTCCAACAACTCGCCTTCGCGCAAGGATCTGATGTCGGTTGAGGACTCATCGAAGTCGTCCGGCAGATGAATCAGTCTGATCTTCGCTCGCAGCTCATCAGGCAGAGCATTCAGCGACTCGATCGGCGTGTGGGGCGGCCCAAGGTTGCACTCGTGCACAATGATGTCGGCCTGGCTGAGCCACTCGATGTGCGCCGCGTCGAACGGGGTATCGCTGGACCAGCCGAGCGTGGCCTGGTTGTCGCTAATGAGCAGGCCGATGGTCGGGATGGGATGGTTGGTGAACCGGCACCGCACGGTGAGCCCGGCGACGGCAGCCGGCGTTTGGGGTTCGAGCACCCCAACGTCAAAGTAGTCCTGGAGGGTACGTGGCGGGTTCGCGCTGCCGGCGGCGTCCATCGCCGGGGCCAGACGTTCCCACAAGCGGTCCGCGGCAGGGCGGCTGGTGTGGATTCTCGGGCGCGTGCGCGCCTCCTCACCAGCACGTTTCCTCCTGCGTGCGAAGCCGAACGATTCCAGGCCGTTGCAATGGTCGCCGTGCAGATGGGTAATGATGATGTCATCGATGGCGGACGCATCGACGCGCCAGCCGACACGCGCCGTCGCCTCGCGAATCGCCCGATGAACCAGGTCCGGGCAGTCCAGCAGCACAAAGCCATCCGGCCCGTCGAGAAGCGCGCTGGAGCCGAAATGCAGCCGTGTGAAGGCGTCGCCAACGCCGAGTATTACCGCCCGCATGATTGAGCCCTCACCCCGGGATGTACGCACTCACTATTGGAAAAACCTTTCCCGCCCCGACGGGATCCAAACCGCAGATCGTCCACACTGTATGTTGCATATGGCAGACATGCGCGGTCTAATTGCTGGAGGCTGCCCACGGTGAGGTGGCAGGTGGGAGACGAATCCTTGAGGACTCTGCGGCATCCTTCGCGTCAACTCCGGATGATCACGGCACTTGTGCTCTGGGGTATGGCGCCTGCGTTCGGCCAGCAAGATGCTGACGTTGTCAGGCGGCTCGAACGGCAGCTCCGCGAGTTCGATTCGATGTATCGGCTGGCGATCCCCTCGGATCAGCCGATCGCCGAGCGGCTCCTGCTGGATTTCGGAGGCACGTACCGATTCGGGTTCTACGCCATCGACGCACCCTCCGGCGAGACCCGCATTCTGCGACAGAGCGATGCTCGGCTGTACCTGCGGGCCGAGCTGGATGGCGCGCATCGGTTCTTCGGCCGGCTTCGATTCCTCTACAACGACTGGAACGCGGGCGACTCGTTCGACGGCCGAGGAGACGAGCTGGAAGATCCGATCGGAGAGCGATACTGGTATCAGTTTGATCTTCGTGGGGCGATCCGCGCCGACCGCGGAGAGCATGTGCCGTACAACGTCAACATCAAGGCGGGCAAGCAATTCGTCACCTGGGGATCAGGGCTCACGCTGAGCCACGCTCTGTACGCCGGCCTGCTGAACGTCGAGCTGGCCGACTTCGGCCTGATCGGCCTCGTAGGCCTGACGCCTTCGGGGGATACGGTGGATTTCGACGGGTCGCGTCCCGGCTTCGACACCGACACCGACCGTGTGTTCTTCGGCGGGGCGCTGGAATACCGACGGTCGGCCAACCATCGGCCCTATGTCTTTCTCCTAGCACAGCGCGATCACAACGATCGTGACTTTGCGACGTTCGCCAGTCCCTTTGGCGCGATTCCCACGCGGTTCAACTACGATTCCACCTACCTCGGAGCCGGCTCGCGGGGGAGTGTCGGGGCCAACCTCCGCTATCGCGTGGAGATTGTGCACGAGTTCGGCGAGGGGCTGAGCAACTCGTTTGATACAACGACCGGCCTGGCTGTTTCCCAGACCACTGAAGACATCGACGCGTGGGCCGGGCTCTTGGGGGTGAGCTACCTTCTTCGCGACGAAGCGGATTCCCGTATCGATCTGGAGGTGCTCGGCGGATCAGGCGACAAAGATCGTTTCGACTCCGCTGATACGTTCGGCGGTAACCGTAGCCGAACCGATGACCACGCGTTCAACAGCCTCGGTTACGTCAACACTGGTCTCGCCCTGGCCCCGGAGCCGTCCAATCTTCTTGCGCTGCGCCTCGGATTCAGTACTTCACCGCTAAAAGGAGTGAAAGGCTTCGACAAGGTGCGGGCCGGGGTGAGCGGCTTTCTTTTTGCGAAGATCGACGAAGATGCCCCTCTCAACATCAACACCACCGCTTCAACATTCCTGGGAGGCGAGATCGATCTCTTCCTCGACTGGCGAATCACGTCCGACCTCAACGCCCATCTGCGCTATGGCGTGTTTCTTCCCGGGAATGCCATACCGTCCGGTGAGGACGATCCCAGGCACTTTCTTTATGCGGGGCTTGGCTATGCGTTCTAGCGTCGTGCCCTTGGTGATTCTTCTACTGGCATCAGCCGGCATGACCGGCTGCGCCCGAACCGTGCTTGATTCGTCAGCGGTCGATGAATGGTCGGGTGACGAAGCCGAGCTGGAGTACTGGGAGCATCTTGAATCGCAGCGGGTGGTGACGAACCACGATGCGCTACACGGGCTGCTGATGTTGGCCGACGGCGCCGATCCCCACGAGACGTACGAACAGCGCCTCGCCGACGCCAGGGAGCGCGCGTGGATGGCCGGTGAGGCCGCGCCTGGGGCCAACGAGTCCGCTGCGATCGGCATGATGGCCGTGGCGGCCTGCGACATCCTTTCAGTCAAGGGTGGGCTGACGATGCGGTTATTTGGCCCTTCGCCCCGCTACTGCACCCGCGAGCTGATCTTTATGGACATTCTTCCGCAACGAACTGAGCATCAGTCATTATCCGGGCTAGAGTTTATTGATCTGGTCGGCCGGATAGAAGACCGCCTCGCCGAGGAGTCGGGAAGTGGAAAGGAGTGATCGATGAAAGGAATGCAAACTCGCTGCGCCGGGCAGAGCGTGGTTGTGAGCGCTGCGTCGCTCATCCTGTGCGCCGTGGCAAACGGCCAGGGACTTCTGCCTGCGAAGACCGACCACAAGGAGACGACTCCGGCTGAGGCGGCCCCGGGGCAGCTCGGGCCGCGGGTCCCTCGACCAGTCCTGGCGTTGCCCGATGGCCAGACCAAGCGCCTCCAGGCCCTGGTCATCGACGTGCAGGGGCGTGCTCAGTGGCGGCCCTCCAACAAGGCGCCGTGGAAGAATGCAAAAGTGAACGACCTGCTTGATCCCGGAGCCGGCATCCGAACCGGGCTCCGCTCTTCGATCACAATGCGGGTGGGCAAGAATGCCACGATCCTCGTCGGCCGGTCAACCCGATTGGATTTGCCGCAGATTCTGCAAGAGGGGGCAGTGTTGCGAACTCGTGCCGCGGTCCGAAGGGGGCGAGCTGATTTCAAGGTCGATCTGGTGGGCCTGACGAATGACTTCGCTGTGCTCACCCCCACGACAACGTTGGCCGTGCGGGGAACCGGTTTCGCGGTGAAGTGGGGCGGCTTGGAAGGTGTCCAGATCGAAGCTCTGGCCTCGAACGTCATTCATGCTATCGAGGTGCGATACTTGCTGACCAGGCTGCGCTACTACCTCTCCGGCCAGGCCGTCAGCCGCGAAAGCCAACCCGACCCGGTCGAGGCGGCACTCGGCAAGACGGTCAGTCGCCCGATCGCCGGAGCCCTCAGCGAGACTGAACTCCTTGCAGAATTGCAGAGTCAACGAGCAGTTGATTACAGCCGCATCGGCCTCGAATCCACCGTGGCGCTCGTTGCAAGCTTCGAGCCCCCCCAAATGGATGAGCCTGATGGGATGCTGCCGCAGGGCTTTCTCCTGGCCATGCTGATCTGCGACAATTTCAACGAGTTCTTCGTCGCGTATCAGAATGTGCTCGACAGCGAATTGGGTTTCAACAGCCTCTTTCAGGTCTTTCAGTTCTCCCAGCTGGTGGATGAGATTCAAGCGTTCTGTGAACAGCTGGAGCAGTTCGACGGCGATCCGTTCCAGTTCATCCTCAATCAAGTCACTGCGTTCTGTGACACCTACGCCCAAGGAGCAGGTCACGATACATCACACGAGGTCGAGCTGTGCATCAGCCTGTTCCACGATCTGCTCGATGGCTTCGCCGACGACGGCCTGTAGGAATGAGCTTGGCGGCTCGGCCGTGGGGCGAATCCGGTTCGGTTCTTGCTTCGGACGATTGGTGGATGTGGACGCAAACTGCGAGTATTTGCAGCCCTGACGGAACTGACAACCGCGTATCGTGACCAGCCACGCTCGCCAGGCAATTATCCTCGGGCTGACCGTCACCTTCCTGGTCGTCGTTATCGAACTGCTCGGAGCGTTTGATGCTTTGGAGCGCGAGGCGATCGACCTTCGTTTTGCGCATGCCAGATGGCGCAGCGAGCCGTTGTCCGATCAGATTCGTTTCGTGGACATCGATGATGGCGCGCTGGAGTCGGTTGGGCGCTGGCCGTGGCCGAGAACCAGGCTCGCGGACGCCATCAACGAGCTGCGCCGGGCCCAAGCGCGCACCATCGCGCTTGATGTACTTCTTGATGATGCTCAGGATCCCGATGCGGTCGACCACGATGCCAAGCTGGCCGAGGCGCTCTCGGCGGTGCGATGTGTTCTGGCGGTCCGTGTCGCTGACCGGGAGCCGTTTGACGCAGTGTGGCAGACCCGGTTGGGTGCTGCGGAGCTTCGGCGGCTGCTCGATGTGCTCAGTCGCGACATCCAACTCGAACCCAGCCAGGCCATCCAGCAGGCCCAGCTGACCGGACAGCGGCGCGCGCGCTTCGGCACCAGGCCGTTGGAGTTCAAGAAAATAGCCGCGTACGAGGCGCTGCGGCGGCTGTCAACGCAACCCGATCGCGAGTTGACGTTCGAGCAGTTCGTCGGGGCCGTTGCCCCGGGGGTTGATGAGCACATCGGAGATTTTCCCCAGCTGCGATTGTTGCGCAATGCGTGGTCCCAACACGAAGCGTGGCGGCTCGCGGGCCCGCTCCTGTTGCCGGGGCCATCAGCGGGCTCGTACCGGGACAAAGCACCGTTCCCGACCTTCGTTAGGCATGCCGACCTCCTGGGGTTCGTCAATCGCCAAGAGGATGCAGACGGCGAGGTCCGAAGATTGCAGCTCCTGCGGCCGGCACGCGGCGGCAGCGCATTGCAATTCGGTCTTGCAGCTGCTGCTTTACATCTGCGCGTCCGGCCGAGCGCGATTCGCTTTGATGATGACCGCGCGGTCATCGGTGGAAACGAGCTGCCGTTTGTTGCGGGTCAGCTCTGGCTCGCTTGGCCGACGACCGAGACCGATTGGTCCGGGGCGCTTCGACGTGCGGAGACTGAGCATCCAACCGCTGGCCGGATTTCCATCGCCGCGCTGATTAGCCTCGCCGAGCAGCGTCGAAAGCTCGCCCGAAACAAGGATGGCCTACGGGATCTTGCCCGGGCAATCCTCAACCGTGAAACGCTGCCGGCGGGGGAGCTTCCCCAAGAGCTGCTCGAGGAGGTCCGAAGCGAGGTCCAATTCCAGTTGGATTCCATGCAGGAGTTGATTGACGGCGGCGCGACGCTGACGGCGCAAGATGAATCCGACATTGCCGACTATCAGCATTGGCGGTTGCTGGAAGAGAGTGTCGTTACAGGAACCCAGCGGATCGCCGAAGCCCAGAGGAGACTGACCGCTGAGCTACGAGACAAGCTTGTGTTCATTGGCTTGACGGCGACGGCGGCCACCGCTGACTCCGTTCCCACACCGCTGGGCAGTGAGACGCCCGGCGTCGTCGTCCACGCCGTCGTGGCTGATATGGCGTTGACCGGGCGCCGGGTTCGACCGGCGCCGTCGTGGACCGGTTGGGCGCTGGCGGCATTGTTGGGATTGCTGTGCACGTCGTTAGCAGCGCGCTTGACGCCGGCGTTCTCCACGATGTTCGTCCTGGTGATGCTTGGGGGGTACGTCGCTGTGGCGGGATGGTGGTTCTTCGGATCGACGGGTGCGATCTTTCCCATGGTAGCCCCGATCTCAGCCGGGGCCGGCTCGTGGATCGCCTGCACCGCCCTTGAGGCAACGCTCTTTCAACGCGATCGCCGGCGGATCACCCGGCGGTTCAAGAGCAGAGTCTCGCCCCAGTTGGTGGACTACCTTATTGAGAATCCGAACGCCGTGAGCATGACCGGCGAACAGCGCGAAGTCACCGTCATGTTTCTTGACCTCGCCGGATTCACCGCCATGACCGAATCGCTTGACGGAGCGGTCGCGGTCGGTGCGCTCAACCGATGCATGTGCGAGCTGACCAGCCACATCACGTACAATCAAGGGTACGTCAATAAATTCCTGGGCGACGGGCTGATGGCGTTCTGGTCGGCGTTTCGCCAGGACCCCGATCAGGCGGTCCGGGCCTGCACCAGCGCTCTTGAGTGCCGTGATGGTCTAGCGCGGCTGAATCGTAGTGAAGGTTTCGCGCACTTGCCATCATTGTCGGCGCGCTTCGGGATCGCTACGGGGCAGGTCATCGTCGGTGACTGTGGCGCGCCTCCCCAGCTCAACGACTACACCGTCATCGGCAACGAGGTCAATCTTGCCTCGCGCCTGGAGTCGGCCAACAAGCAGTTCGGCACCAGCATTCTAATCAATGAACGGACGCGCGATCAGCTCGGCCGGGCCGAATTTCGAACGCGACCGATCGGCAGAATCATCGTGGTGGGGCAGACGGTCGCGGTGAGTGTGTACGAGCTGCTGCCCCGCGACGCGGATTCAACCATGATTGAGCTGACGACGCAGGCGGTCGACGCGTTCGCCCGCCGAGATTACCCGGTCAGCGCAGCCGCGTGGAGACGGCTCACGGACACGTTCGGCCCAAGCAAGCTGGCCGAGTTCTATTTGCAGGCGATCGCCGATCCCGCGTTGGTGGTCAACGGCGCGCTGCGCCTGCACGAGAAATGACACGGTCTAGAAATGACGCGCGCATCGTGCGGTTCATCACCGCTCGAATCCGAATCGGTATGAGCCCTTCTTTGCGCTACTGTTAGAGGCGCTTGATGATGATTGCCGTGCGGTCGTCGCTGGCCGGTCTTGCGCCGGTGAATTCGTTGACAGCGTCCCTGACCGCCTCCATGATCTGCCGCGGCGACCGGCGGCGATGCACCGAAAGAAGGTCGATCACGCGCTCGGCGCCGAACTGCCTGCCGCTACGATCCACGGCTTCGAAAATGCCATCGGAGATTACCGCGAAGATGTCGCCGGGGCGCATGGCAATCGGTCGGGAGATCTCGACGTCCAAGTCGCTCATGATGCCGAACGGCGGCGCGTCCGACTCAATCTTGTCGAATGTGTCGTGGGCAGCGTCGTACCGCAGCAGCGGCGCCTGACCAGCGCTGAAACTCCTCAACGTGTGGTCCGTCGCGTTCAGTTCTCCAAGCCAGGCGGTGACGAACCGTCCGGGCGGCAGGTCATCGCACAGTTGCTTATTCATGTGATGGACGATCTGCGGCAACCCTGCCCCGATCCGGACGGCCATCCGAAGCATCGCCCGCACCTGGGTGACCGACAGGGCGGGCCCGATCCCGTGGCCGGCGGCGTCGGCCAGCAGCAGCACCGCTCGGTTGGCGTCGTGGGCCGAGGCAAGAGTCGGCGCGCCTGTGGTGTCCGCGTGATATCCAATAACGTCGTAGGCGTCGCCACCGGTCTCCTCGGCCGGTTCACTCCAGGCGTCGATGGCGAACCCAGCCAGTGCCGGCAAGCACTTTGGAAATGTGCTTTGCTGAATGCTGCGAGCCAGTTGCAGATCGCGCTGCAGCTTCTCGCGCACGAGCTGGTCCTCGATCAGCCGGCCGCGCTTGATCGCGACCGCGGCGTGTGACGCCAGGGCGGCCGCGATCTGTTCATCTTCTGCGGCGAACGCCCGGCCGCGCTTGTTCAGCACCTGGGCCACCCCAATCAGTTCGCCGTCATACGCCAGCAACGGAACCGTGAGGATTGACCTGGTGCGAAAGCCCGTGCGGTTGTCGATTTCGGGATTGAAGCGGTCATCAGCGTAGGCGTCCGGCACGTTGATGATGCGCCGTTCTTGTGCGCACTGGCCGGCCAGGCCGAAGTCGCAGGGAATTCTGATCTCGGCGATGGCCGACGGGCCGTCGCCTGTGTCGTGGGGTGGGATCGAGGCGGACCCGGCCTTGCCCAGACCGTGGGCGACGGTCGAGAACAACTCTCTCCCTGCGGGATCGTATTCGAAGACCGTGGCCCGCTCGGCGTCGAGCGTGTCGCGCATCGCGTTGACGATCACCGCGAGGATGTCAGTGACATTCGCCGACGCACTCAGATGCTGGGCGACCTCGAGCATGCGCTGGAGGATGTCATGACGAAGTGTGCGCTGTTGATCGGTCATCGTACCAACGCTTCGGTCCCCAAGGCCGGCGGCGACGCCCGCCCGCGCTGGGAGAAGTGTATCGACATCACCGTCGCTGCACCGAGCAAGCCCTGCGGCAGGAAATCGGTTGGCTCCGTCGGCCGGACCCCAGCGGGTGCGCTTAGAGCAGGTTGTGCGAGACTTTCGGCGGTTATGATTGCCGTGGCATGGGTCGCACGCGTGCGAATCTACGATTGTTTGTAGCGGTGTATCCGCCGCCGGAGGTAGCTCGCGCGCTTCTTGGGACCTTGGGCGGTCTCCAGCTTCCGCCGCATCGTCTTGTGGGATCCGATCAGGTGCATCTGACGCTGCACTTCATCGGCGACACGCTCGTGACAGGGCTGGAAGCAGCGATCGAGACGGTGCAGCGGTCGGTCGGTGGATTGCCTCCGTTTGAGCTTTTGCCGCGTCGCCTGATCTCGCTACCGCAACGGGGTCCAGCGCGGCTGGTTGCTGCCGAGACGGATAGCCCGCCGACGTTGATCGAGCTGCAGCACCGCTTGGCGACACGCCTGGCTCGTCAGCCGAGGCGGACGCCCAGCGATCGGTTCCGCCCGCATCTGACATTGTGCCGGTTCAAAGCCCCCACGATGATTCGGGCCGTCGATCTATCTATCGCCGTCCCTTCGTTTGTGGTGCCTCGAATTGTGCTGATGCGAAGTACACTGGCCTCGGGCGGCGCGCAGCATGATGAAGTGGCGTCGTGCCCGCTCGTTGCGGTCTAGCCCGCAATATTCACCGCACAGAAGCGAGGCTGGCGCGCTTGGGCCACTGGAGAGATTGATTGTCGGGTCCGGAACGATCAACGGCCGATCATCGTCACACCGACGCCTTCAGCGATTGGCTGGGCTTGAAGCCGACGGTCCTTGATGCTTTGATCGTCATGGGTTCGCCCGTGGAGGGATTGCGACCGGTGCGGGCTGGGCGGTTCCTCTTGGAGAACGTTCCAAAGCCGACGATGGTCACGGCATCATCCTTGCTTATTCCTTGTCTGATGGAGTTGATCACCGCGTCGATCGCGCGATTGGCGCTGGCTTTGGATCCGCCGAGTTCGGAAGCGACAGCTTCGATGAGTTGGCCCTTGTTCATGGATCAAACTCCTGTAGCTTGGGTGTTGCTCGATACGACAGCCGCGCCGGCCATCTGGGTTGGCCCCTCAAGGTGCCGGCCACGACTGTACCTCCCCCCGACGCGCTGTCAATACCAATTTTTCCGGATTGACATGTCTCGAAGCGGTTGTGACGGGAGGATCGTGTCAATCGCTCGTCTCGGCACAGCAAGTGCGCCGCTGGGTCTTGATCACACCCCGCCAACTCTGATCACGCACGACCGGAGGTCCATATGAGCGCCGCCGATATTGTGGTTCAGACCGAGCATCTGGCCCGGGAGGCGTCCACGTGGCTCGCCGGACGATGCAAACTCATCGTATGTGCGTACGACGACCCGACATTCGCCGACGTTCTTGCCGGCGCCGCGGGGCTTGTGGTGCGCACATACACCGATGTAGATGAGAAGCTTCTGAGGGCGGGAACGAAACTGAGGGTGGTCGGCCGGGCGGGTGCGGGACTGGACAATATCGATCTTGGGGCGTGTCGAGTCCGGGGGATCGAGGTCGTGTATACGCCTGATGCCAACACCCAAGCGGTTGTGGAATATGTCGTGGGCCTGCTGGCAGATGTCCTTCGGCCGAGGATCACGCTGAGCACGCCGGTGGACCCGGGTCAGTGGAAGCAGTTGCGAGCGGAGACGGTGGGCAGGCGACAGATGAGCGAGCTGACACTGGGGATTCTGGGGCTGGGACGGGTCGGCAAGCGCTTGGCCGAGGTCGCCCGGGCCCTCGGCTGCCGCGTCATCTACAACGATCTGCTGGACATCCCGCCCAGCCAACGGTTCGGGGCCCAGCCGGCGCCCGTGGATCGGCTCTTCGAGCACAGCGACGTGATCAGCGTTCACATCGACGGCCGGGAGAGCAATCAGCATTTGGTTGGGGCTAAGCTCCTGGGCCGTATGAAGTCGGATGTGATCCTGATCAACACCAGCCGTGGATTCGTTGTGGATAGCTTAGCGCTGGCCGCATTCCTGCGCGAGCATCCCCAGGCCCAGGCCCTGCTGGATGTCCACGACCGCGAGCCGTTTGACGCGACGTATCCGCTGATGGGTCTGCCGAACGCCCGGCTGTACCCGCACCTGGCCAGCCGTACCGAGCGCGCGATGCTGAACATGAGCTGGGTCGTCCGCGATGTCGTGGCTGTTTTGCAAGGCCGAGAGCCGCAACATCCCGCTCTCGTCGGCGAGTTGCCGTAGCCGTCAATCGGTGAATCAGAACATGCGGGACAACAGCCGGATGACCACCGGGCTGACAAGAATCGCCGAGGGCAGCAAGGCATAGAGGACGGCGCTGCGGCATTGGGCTTTGCGCGGCTTTGCCCAGAACTTCTTGCGCGTGCGAATCAGTCTCCACAAGAGCAGCGTACAGCCGACGCCGAACGTCAGAGTGATCGCGAACCACGTGAAGATGCCAGGGCTGTCGCGGGCGTAGGGGGACAAGAGAATGGGGATTCCTGTGATGATTGTGTAGAGGGCGACGCAGCCCAATGACAGGGAAAGCGCGAGCAGGCTGACTACCCATGGGCCGAGCTTGAGATCGGTTGACCCGACGCGTAGGTCAAGTGTCGCCCCGCATTCCGGGCAGTTGGTCGATGCGATCGCACGCAGGTTGTAGCCGCAGACCGGGCAGGGGAGATCGCGCTCGGCGAGCAGAGCCTTGAGCAGTTCAGCCTCCGATTGATCGTTGTCGGCTGGGGACATCGCTCGTTACTCCCGGTGCGGCGGTGTGCGCCGCTGGCTTTGGTATTATCCACATTCCAGCGTTTGGAGTAGCCGCAGGCTGATCCGCAATCGTCCATTCAATTCGTACAAGGCCACGCTATGGACTTTGACATCGAACTCGTCCACGCCCGGGAGATCCTCGATTCGCGAGGCAACCCGACCGTGGAATGCGAGGTGTCGCTGGCCGGTGGTGCGACCGGACGAGCAGCCGTGCCTTCCGGGGCCAGCACCGGCGAGAACGAAGCGGTCGAGCTGCGCGACGGCGACAAGGACCGCTACCTCGGCAAGGGCGTTCTCAACGCTGTCGCCGGCGTCAACGAGACGATTCGCCCCAATCTGATCGGCCTGGATGCATGCGACCAGGAGATGATCGACGGTCTGCTGCTGGAATTGGACGCGACGGCGAACAAGGCCCGCCTCGGAGCCAACGCGATCCTCAGCGTCTCCCTGGCCGTCGCGCATGCTGCGGCCGATGCGACCAACCAGCCGCTGTACCGCTATCTCGGCGGCGCCGCGGCGAAGACGATGCCCGTGCCGATGTTCAACATCCTCAACGGCGGCAAGCACGCCGACAACACCGTGGACTTCCAGGAGTTCATGATCCAGCCGTGGCGCTTCGACAGTTTCGCAGAGGCGCTGCGGGCCGGGGTGGAGGTCTACCACAGCCTCAAACGCGTGCTGCAAGATCTCGGTCTTTCGACCGCAGTGGGCGACGAGGGCGGCTTCGCGCCGCATCTCAAAGACAATGAAGAAGCGCTTCGACTCATCGAGCAGGCGGTCGAACAAGCCGGCTACTCATTCGGCGGGCAGATCGCCATCGCCCTCGACCCGGCGACAAGCGAGCTGGCCAACGAGGCAAAGTCCAGGCGCAAGGAGGGCTACTGTTTCTTCAAGTCCGATCCCGATCGTATAGTCACCTCCGACGAGTTGATCGATCTCTGGGCTGACTGGTGCGACCGTTACCCGATCCGCTCGATCGAGGACGGTCTGGCTGAGGACGATTGGGAAGGCTGGGCGAAGCTGACCGAACGGCTGGGGGATCGCGTCCAACTGGTGGGCGACGATCTGTTCGTCACGAACCGTACGTTCATTCAGCGCGGCCTGGATGAGCGCTGCGCCAACGCCGTTCTGATCAAGGTCAATCAGATCGGCACGCTCACCGAAACGTTCGCCGCGGTCGATCTGGCGATGCGGAACCGCTACGCAGCAGTGATCAGCCACCGCTCCGGCGAGACCGAGGACGCCACGATCGCCGACATCGCCGTGGCCACCAACTGCGGACAGATCAAGAGCGGCGCGCCATGCCGCTCCGACCGCAACGCGAAGTACAACCAACTGCTGCGCATCGCCGAGAACCTGGGCGATCGCGCAGAATTCGGCGGATCCGTTTGCATGACGAAGTAATCGGCTGCCTCGTTGACATGGCGCTTACCCGGGCGGGAATGCTCATAGGAGAGGTCACAATATGATCATCCGAAAGGTTGCAAAGCTGCTTCGCGGTAAAGCGACGCCTGCGCAGATCATCCTTGCCAGCGTGCTGGGTTCGATGCTCGGGTTCATCCCCGGCTTCGGGCGGGGGCCCGGCCTGGTTGTCGTGCTTGTTCTTCTCCTGGTCATACTCAATGCGAACCTGTTCATCGCGACGATCGCGGCTTTCGTGGCCAAGGCGCTTTCGGTCGTGCTCATGCCGATCTCCTTTATCCTCGGTCGAGCGTTGCTTGACGGCCCGATGCAGAGCGCGTTCAAGGCGATGATCAACGCGCCGGTCCTGGCTCTGTTCGGCTTTGAGTACTACGCCACGACCGGCGGGCTCGTCGTCGGCTTGATTGTCGGCCTCGGGCTCGGTGCCGTTGTGTCCCGGTCGATTACGAGCTTTCGTATGAAGATGACCGCGCTGGAGGAGGGCTCACCGCGATTCGTACAGCTGTCTCGCACCTGGTGGGCACGATGCCTGGTCTTTGTGCTGGTGGGGCGCGGGCACGGCAAGCAAACGTATCAGCAACTCGTGCAGCGCAAGATCGGCAATCCGATCCGACCCGTGGGCGTCGTCCTTGCCCTTGTCGTCGTCGTGTTCTTCGGCGTGATGTACCAGTTCGCAAGCGGCCCGATCATTACGGCTGTTCTGAAGCGCGGCTTGGAGCGTGCGAACGGCGCCACAGTTGATATCGGGCAGGTTGACCTTGACCTCGCCGCCGGCCGGCTCACGGTCAGCGATTTTGCGATGGCGGACCCGAACGACTTGGAGACGGACCTGCTGCGTGCCCAGCGTGTCGAGGCGGACGTGAGCACGGCCGACCTTCTTCGCAAGCGGTTCGCCATGGATCGAATCGTCTTTGTAGAGGCGTCTCACGGCCAGAAGCGACGTGTTCCCGGCCGGCTGGTGGGCTCACCGTTGAAGCAACGCCGGCCAAGCGAAGACCTGCAGATTCCAATGCCCAGCGGAAAGACGCTACAGGAGTATCTCCGCCAGGCCGAGACCTGGAAGCAGCGCCTGGCCCAGGTTCGCCGTTGGCTGGGGCGCCTTGCGGGCCCCCAAGACCAGGAGACCGATGATCCCGCTCAGAAGGCGACGCTGCGCGACCGCCTGGCCGGGCAGGTTCAACGGCTGGGGTACTCCCGCACAAAGGCGGATCACCTGATTGAAGGTGCGCCGACGTTCGTCGTGTATGAGCTTGTTGCAGACAAAGTGCGCACGTCGCACCTTGAAGGCGAAACGCTGACGATTCACGGCGAAAACCTCTCGACCCACCCGTATCTTCTGGCCGAGCCGCCTCGCGCCCGGATCGAATCAAGCGGGGGCACGCTTCGGGCCAGCGTCGGATTCGCCGGCGCCGAAGGTGGCGCGAACAACATTGCCTTCAGATATCGCGGCCTTGCGACAGACACTTTCGCCCGCCAGTTGGCGGTCACGGGCGCCCCGCCGATCCAAGGCGGGACGATCGACGTCGATGCCCACGGCCGTTGGAGCCCCGACGCGGGCGGCTGGATTGAGCTGCCGATGACCGTGACGCTGCACCACTGCACGCTGTCGCTGGCCGGGATGGAACCGATGACCTTGGATGAACTGGTCATTCCGATCGAAGTTCGTGGCCCGCTGGATGATCCGCGGATCACGCTGGACGACAACGCTCTGGCCGATGCGCTGGTTGATGCCGGGGCGTCCGAGCTGGCCAAGCGTTTCCAGGACGAGGTAGGAAGCGTGCTCGATAAAGCGCTGGGGGACCTGCCGGGTGGGATTGGTGAGGATGCACCAGACCTCACCGACGCGCTGAAGAAGGGTCTCGGCGACGTGCTCGGTGGCCGCAAGGATGAGCGACGAGAGCGCGATCCGTAGCGTGCGTCGCACGGCCGGCCTATGCGATTGCTCCGCCCGGCGTCGAGACTGCCGTACATTGGCGTTGCGAGGGGGGCTGATGATGCTGGCGCTCGCGACCGATAACCGGATCTCCGCTCCTTCCGTTGATGCATCGTTGGGTGTCGCTTGGATTCCATTGGCGGGCCCTGGCGTGGGGCTGCTCTTTGCGGGTCTGGCAATGCAGTCTGGGCGCTTCAACACAAGGGCGAAACCGAAGCTGGGGCGGTCAAGTCGCTGATCCTTCGAGCCGATGCGGTCTTGTCTGGCGAGCATTGTTTATAGAAGGGGACAACCATGCAGCGCATTGTGAACCGTTCGATCGGCCTTGTTTCGGGTCTTGTGTTGCTGGGCGCCGGCCTGGGCGGGTGCAGCGGCTCGCGGGTACCGGACTGGAGCTATACCAGTGCCAGCGGAGCCAATCAGAGCCTTTCTGATTATCACGGCCAGATCGTGGTGCTTGGCTTTACCAACACTTGGTGCGATCCGTGCCAGGAGGCCGCGCCTCATCTGCAGGAACTTCAGGAGCGCTTCGCGGACCGCGGGGTCAAGGTGTTGGCGGTGAACGCCTGGGAGCGCGGTGATCCTGAATCCTACATGCAGGAGCACGGCTACACGTTCGGGCTGCTGCTCAACGGCACCGAGCTTGCCCGGGAATACGAGGTCACCCAGATTCCCACGTTCTACGTTATTGGTGCAAATGGCCGCGCCGTCTACCATCACGAGGGCTTCGAAGAAGATACTCCGAAACAAATGGCCCGTGTGATTGAGAAGCAGCTCAGGAAGATGGAGCGCGAGGCCCTTCGGCATCAAAAGGTCGCGCAGCACGACGACGCGGAAATGCATTAGCAGGCTGCGGCATGACTCTGCCCTTCCAGGCGCGGGGTGTTGGGGCGAGGGTCCACGGCACCAAAGCCCATGCCGTGCACGGCATGGGCTTTACATCCCCAGGTGTGATCAGCTACGGTCGGCGTCATGGGTCGGCCGTGGAACGACTGGTTTCACTGCAACGGGAATACGTACGGCACGTGGCTCCGTGGAAGCGAGCTGGGGTATCGCGAGCGGCACCATCGCCGACATGTTGAGGGCGACTATAAGAGTCCGCCGCACCCCGAGAAGGATCATCCGTTGCGGCAGCGCTCCAAGCGCTCGATGCGGAAGCCTGCGGTCTACTTGACTGACGAACAGACGCATATGGGCGGGGTTGCGATGGTCCACAGGTTGCTGAAGCTGGAGATCGAGCTTCTTGCCCTTACGGCCAACGCCTATCATTTCCATTTGCTTGGGCGATTCCCCGATCATCGACCTCGATATTACGTCGGGCTAGCGAAACAGTATGCGTCATTCCTGCTGACTCATGCGGACAGCTTGATGGCGCCGGTGTGGGCAAAGCGCTGTCGATGTCTGCCGATCGCGGATCGCAAGCATCAAACAAACGTTTATCAATACATTCTCGATCACGACGACAAAGGTGCGTGTTATGTATGAAATTATCGAATGGGTGCGCCATGAGCGTCGCAGCCAAAGCCCATGCCGTGCACGGCATGGGCTTTACGATAGCTCGATGCGCGGATCAACCCAGCGGTAGAGCACGTCCACGACGAGGTTGAACAGGATCAGCATCGTCGAATAGACGAGCACGACGCCCATGATGAGCGTGAGGTCCTTGCTGAGGACCGCGTTGACAAAGTGGGTTCCGATCCCGGGCACGGCGAAAACCTTCTCGACGACAAACGACCCGGTCATGGCCATGGCTGCGGCCGGACCGAGGAAGCTCAACACGGGCAGGAACGCGTTTTTCAGGGCATGTTTGAGCACGACCCGCATCTGAGGCACACCCTTGGCCCGGGCGGTTCGGACGTAATCGGTCGCAAGCTCATCGATCATGCCGAATCGCGTGAGTCTGGCGATGTACGCCGCAAAGGGCAGCGCTAGCGTTAGCGCCGGCAGGAACGTGTATGAGAGTTTGCCCCAGCCTCCGATCGGAAAGACCTTCAGCCACACGCCGAAGATCACCAGCAGCAGCGTGCCGATGACGAACGACGGCAGGCTGATGCCCACCAGCGCGATCAACAATGTGACCAGATCGGCCGCAGACCCTGGCCTGATCCCACCGATGATCCCGGCCGTCAACCCGATCGCGCAAGCCAATAGGATTGCCAGCAACCCCAGCGTGATCGACACCGGCAAACCCGCCGCGAGGATTTCGTTGACCGTCCAGTCCTGATGCGTGAGGCTCGGGCCGAGATCGAACGGCCGGTCGTGCTCGCCAAGCAACCAACTCACCCCCGTTGCCTTGCCCAGATAATCCCAATAGAAGCTCCACGGATTGTCGAGCTTGTACTGCTCGAGCATGGCTTGCATGATCACTTGCGGCGGGCGGCGGCCTTCGGGATTCTCAAGCGGATTACCCGGAATCAGCCACGCCAGACTGAACGTGATTGTGTAGATCACGAACAGGATGATCGGCATCTGGAGCAGTCGGCGGACGATCAGTCCGGTCATGGGTCGCGGACCTTCATCTGCCAGAGGTATTGGGTGAGGCGCGGATGCCGGCTCAGGCCCGTCACCTTGGCGGGTTCGTACATGTACAGCTGCACGAGCTGGCAGAGCACGAGCATGGGGACTTCTTCGGCGAACAGAAACCGCTCACATTCTTCGAGGATTCGCATCCGCCGCTGCGGGTCGGTTTCGCGGGCCGCCTGCTGGAGCAGCTCGTCCACGTAGCCGTTGGAGTAGCCGCGGTCGTTGTTGCCGTCGCCGGTCTTGAACAGGTCCAGGAAGGTTGTCGGGTCGCCGTAGTCGCCGTACCACCGACCGCGACCGATCATGAAGTTGCCGGTGATCAGGTCCTCTTTGAAGAACTTGCTCTCCTTGCCGCGCAGCTCGACCCGCACGCCGAGCTCCTGCTGCCACATGTCCTTGAGAACGATCGAGATGTTCTTGTATCTGGGCGTGTTGGTGCTATAGAGCAGATCGACGACGGGGAAGGGCCGGCCTTGTTCGTCGTCGATGAGCCCGTCACCGGTACGATCTTCCCACCCGGCTGCCTTGAGCTCCGCTCGCGCGTCGCCGGGCGCGTATTTCAACCCTACGGGGCTTTGGTAGCCGGGAATGGATCCCGGTGGAATGAGCGTCGTGGCCACAGGTTCGTTGAGGCGGGTCACCTGCCGGACAATCGCGTGGCGGTCCACGCTCATCACGAACGCCCGGCGCACCGCCGGATCGGCAAAGGGGTTGACCCGGCCGCCAGCCAGGATCGGGCGGCAGTTGAAGCTGTAGAAATCGGTGCCGAACGTGGGGAACACGTGGATGTTGCGGCGCTCGCCTGCTTGGGGTTCCGGCAGCGCCGCCAGCGCCTCGTCAAGAGACCGCCCCTCTCCAAGCATCGCTCGGATCAGGTGTGCGTAGCGCTGCTCGTAGGCCTGGCGCTGGGCCAGCATGTCCGCCTGGTACTCAGCGCTGACATCACTGAGCCAATCAATCTGCCCCGACTCGAAGGCAAGAATCGCGGTGTTGGTGTCCTCGATGGAGAGACATTCGATTGACGCGCTGTGTACGCGCTGCGGGCTGTGGTAGGACGCGTTGCGCTCCAGGCGCAGGCCGCGCTTGTATCGCCACTGCGTCAATACGTACGGGCCGTTGCTCACCAGGTGCTCTGGCTTGGTCCAGCCGTGCTTCTGCTCCAACCGGCCGGTGTCGCCGTTGATCTTCACGAAGCGGCGGTTGGCGAAGCTCGGCGGCGAGAGGTTCGACCAGCCGAACTCGCGCAACTTGGCGGCGGTCGCCTCATCAACCTGCCAGCCCTCGACCGTCGGCCGATGGACCGGGTGGAACACGCCGAACGCGACAAGATCGAGGAAGTACGTGGTCGGGTGAACGAGTGTCACTCGCAATGTTCGATCGTCCAGGGCCTTCAGGGCGACCGTTTCCTCAAAGCGGGCTCTCGTCTCCACCCACAATTCCAAGGCGTTTGCAGCACGGGTATCGGGATCGAGCTGGGCGTTGGCGGCGGCGAACTTGTCGAGCGCGTTGGCACGCCAGCGAAAGAACTCCTCCGCACCCCCGATCACGAAGAACATGTTGGAGTAGTCCGCAGCGGTGTCCGGCAGGATGGCCCGCTGCCAGGAGTAGATGAAGTCGTGGGCGGTCAGCGGATCGCCGTTTGACCACCTCGCATCGGGGCGGATGGCGAAGGTGTAGCTCAGACGATCGTCGCTGAGGGTCCACTCGGCTGCGGCCGGCTCGATGCTGAAGTCCTCGTTATCCCACCTGACCAGCCCTTCGTACAGGGCGTAGGCGATGCGGAAGTCCTGAAGCCAACTCATGCGCTGCGGGTCGAGCGTGAAGACCTCGCTGCGGTTGACGAAGACCAGCTCAGCCCGCGTCGGCGGGTCATCGAGATACGCGACCGCCGCCAGCACGGCCAGCATGAGCCCGAACATTGCGAGCAGCTTCATCAGTGGGGCAGTGTAGTCCCATTCGCCCCCAAGGAGACGCCGGGAGCCGACGAGCCGCGCACCCGGTAATGGGTGGCTGTGGCTAAGTCTTCGATGCCACAGGGGCAGAGGACTGGGGCACGCTTCGCTCAGCCCCAGCCACCCCCCGCTCCGCTATGGTCGCGGCGCGTCACAGAACGATCCAGCTATTCAGGAACCGCTCTAGGGCTGTTTGTACGGCGGTTTTGCGATGATGGATTGCCACTTGTCGTGGTCTGCACTGAACCTGGGTTCGTCTCGATCCTTCCAGGCTCGGCCGAGCGCAGTCTTGGGAGCCCGCTGACCGGGTCGCAGTTCGGGGTCGATGAGTTGCAGCATACTTTCGCTGATCTGAACTGCTCCGCCGTAAGCGATCTTGGCGACCAGGTCGTCCTGTGCGCTATCCCAGTGCGCCTGCGCGACACTGCAGATATCACAGAGGACGGGTGCGAGGACTCTACCGAAGCTCTGCTGTTCGTCCCGCCCCAGGACGATCAAATCGTCGCGCATGCGCTTGAGCGACGGATACACGGCTTGCATGAGCTCGCAAGGAACGTTCCCGCTGTGCATCATTCGATCGGTCGTGCTGCTAAGTACGCTCAATTGCACTTCCCGCGACACCGGGCCGTTGACTGAGGCCAAGGCCTGGAACTGCCGGTGCAGGATCAGCCATTTCTCTTCCCGCCCGGCGGCGTGGCCGAGTCTCCGCAACGCCCGGTTGACAACTCTCTTGGCGATGCTTTTTTGCTCAATGGCGATTACGAAGGCCTTCGCCGCCCACAAGCGAACATGAAACCGCGGCTCGTCTTCGATGTCGCAGTGATCGACGATGGTCTCAAGTGCCCGCTCGGTTCGGAGGAACCCCACAACCAGCATCGCGTTGACGGCTGTGAGAGGGTTGTCGCCGCGGATGATCTCCTGAAGTTGAGGCAGGGCGGCCTGCGCGTATTCGTAACGGAATACGTCACGCACGCGCGGACCCCGGAGCGGCTCGACGAGCTTCCGCCGGGCCTTGGCTACATCGTCCTGGCCGGATGAGGCGAGCTGATCGCACCAGTAGCCGGCATATTCGCGGATGTCGCTTCGCTGTTGCGAGGTCAGGTTGGCCGCGCCGGGCAGCCCGCTGCCGATCGGTGGGGGGCCGCCCGAGGCGAGCGAGGCGATCCCGACCGCGAGAAACATGAGCAGCGTACAGAAGATAGCCCAACGGCTACGCATTGCTGCCTTGGCCCTCCAACTCGGGTGAGAAGCCGGATTTGCCGAACCTCGCCAATGCACGACCGTAGCAGCGGGGGTCGATAGTGTCAACGATCTGCTCAAGACGATGCCGGTCCACGTCGATGCCGTTACTGGTTGATTGGCGGTTTGTTGAGGATGGCCGCCGAGCCCTCATTGCCGGCCGCCCCCACGCGAGTCCTTACCCCACCGTAGCGGCCTTGATCTCTACTATACGACACGTCCGCCCCTTCCGGTTTCGCGATTTCGCGGGGGCTGTCGCCGGACGCCGGGAGCGTCGGGCACGGGGCCTTGTACGCCCCTACCAGAGCGTGGCTGGACTGCTGGTCGCCCTGTTCGCGGCACACACATCATTATGGGCCGGTGAGGTGACGCCCCAGCATCGGCTGGCGGGGCAATTCCTCCGTGCCGCCTCGGCAGTGATCGCAACGGAGCCGCTGACGATTCAAGCCCTCGACGGTGCCGTATCACTTGGCCAACACGCGGCCCAGCTTGACCCGGATAACCCTGAGGTCTGGCGAACCTTGCTGCAAATCGCCACGCTCGCCGAGCGCGGTGACCTGAAGAGCGCGGCCTTGAGGCGGCTTGTCGGTCTTGATTCACACGACGATGTGATTCGCCTCCAGTATATCAACGAGGCCATCGAGAACACTCATACCATCGAGGAGCGGATCGAGGGATACGAAAGCCTGCTTTCGCCAGACTCCCGACGGAAGCTTGGTCCGATCGTGGCGTCACGACTGGCAGCCGACTTCGCCTTGCTCTTGGATCGGCGGGGCGATGTTGAGGGGTTCGGCCGATGGCTCGCTGAATCCGTAGCGCTGGATCCGTCCAATCGGACCGCCGTCGCGATGGCCACGGGGTTCTTCCGCATGAACGTGGCGGATCCACTCGCCGAGGCAGAGCTGCTGACGAGCCTGGTGCTGGCTGACCCCACCGACGTGAATACCCAGGCTGTGCTGGGTGAGCTGCTGTTGGAGCACGGGGCGTATGTAGGGGCCGTTCGCCTCTATGACCTGGCCATGCGAACCCATGCTGCATGGGGTCGGCCGCCCCCCAGCGGTCTGCTCGCCGACCGCACAGTGGCACAGTGGGGTCGCGGTGAAGCCGCCGAAGCGTTGGTGATCATTCGTGAGCGCCAACGGCAGGTTGACGATGTGTATCGCTTCAGCCTCAAGCAGGAGAACCCGCAGCTATCTCCCCTGGATCTGGCCAAGCGCCATGCACCGCTGACGAGCACTCTGGCCACGGTCCGAGCGGCGATACATAACCGGCTCGGGGACGAGCAGGCCGGCCCGACGTTGCGAACTGCGATCGCCGCGTACGAGTTCGAGCTCGCGGCTGTTGCGGCCCGGCAAGACTCAGACCCCACCGAGCTGGCGCAGCGCTACCTCGAAGCGGCCTGGGTCGCTCTGTGGCTGGGTAAGGACACCGGTGGCGCCAGCAGCTTTCTTGAATCGGCCGAACAGGCCTGTAGCGAGGGCGGGTTGAGCGAATCGGCCCGGACCAGGTTCGACGGCTGGATCGCCCTGCGTCAAGGTGCCCTGGAATCAGCGGTCGAGCGGCTCGAGCCGCTTGCGAATAGTGATCCGACCGCCAGGCTCGGCCTGGCACTGGCCAAGCTACAGCAAGGCCGCCACCGGGACGCGGCTCGGGGACTGCTGGCCGTGGCTCGCAGCCAGCCAGGCACCCTCATGGGCGTCTGGGCAGCCGATGTGCTCGCTGAGCTGCTCGACCAGCGCATCCCACCGACCGAGCAGGCCACCCAACTGGAGCAACTCATCCGCACCATCCCCCGGGTGGTCGATCGGTTCCCCGATGAGCCGACCCTGGCCGTGAGCGTGCGGGTGATCTCCACCAAGACCACGTTTGACCCCTACGAACCGATCATCGTCAATCTGGAGATCACGAACCACGCCCCCTTTCCGTTGGCGATTGACAGTGGTGGGCCGATCCGCCCGTTGATCGCCTTGCTTCCGACGGCGCAAATCAGCCGTGCGCCAAAAATAAGGGCGCTTCCTCCGATGATCGTTGACATCGGGCGCAGGCTGCGGCTGGAACCACACGAGCGGATGGTTGTGCCCGTCAATCTTCGCCGCAGTGTCCTCAACCAGGTCCTCAACAGCCTGGCCTTACGGGGAGCAACGTTGAAGGTCAAAGCGGTCATCAACTTTAGGCTGACGTCGTCGGGCGTGATTCGTCCCGGCATCCTCGGCAGTCAATACACCTCGCAGCCGATTCGAGTCAACGGCGCGCGGGTGACCTCGGCTTGGCTGACGGAGTCGATCGCGGCCATCCTTGAGCCGGACTCGCCTGAGGATCTCCAAACCATGGGACTCCTGAGCCACGTGGTCGTCGGTCAGGCCCAGGAGATACCGGATGAGCTGCGCCAGCAGATGACCGCCGCCGCCGAAGCCCTGGCGGAAGCGTACCCGAAGCTGGATGCCGCATCGCAAGCCTGGCTTGTGGCGGTGATGCCCCGCGCCGAGGAGCTCGAGCCCTTGCTTGCCATGGCTCGAAAGAGCGAAGATCGACTCGTGCGGATCGCCTACCTCCTGTATGGTCTGACCGGCCTGGATGATCCAATGCTCGATGCCGCCAAGCGAGGCAGCGATCCGGACGTTCGCCGAGTGGCCGAACTCATGGAGTTTGGACTCATTCGCGAAGCGACCCGGCCGGATCAGTGACCATGGCCGACGATCCGTCGCCATCGATATCGCCGGGATCCCGTACACCTCCACCACGATCGCTTCGGTGGGCGGGCGTTGTCATCGCCGCGGCGCTGCTGGCGGCGGCGGTTGTCGTCATCGTCCGGCAGCATGATGCGATCGGCCAGGCTTTGGACGCCATGCGACAGCCCGCCGCGTCGCATCTTGGCCTTCTTCTTGGTTCGGTGGTGGCGAATCTTGTGCTCACGGGGCTGCTTTTCACCTTGCTGATCTCACGCTACGGCAAGGTCGGCCGGGTGGAGATGCAGGCTCTGATCGCCGCCTCCACACTGCTGAACTTCCTGCCGCTTCGCCCCGGCCTGTTTGGGCGCATCGCCTATCACCGGACATCCAACGCGATCCCGGCGGTTGCCTCGGTGAAAACCGTGGTGCAGGCCATGATCCTCAGCGTGGTGGTGGCGGGCTACCTTGCCACGGCCCTGGTAGTTTCGTCACAGCTTGGGGCGCCGATTTGGGCGGGGGTGGCCCTGCCGATCCCCCTGCTGGCGGCGGGGACCCTTCGCCCCGGCACCCGAATCTGGGTGGCCGCAGCGCTCCTTCGATACCTGGAAGTGATGGTGTGGGCGGTGCGATACCACGCAGCCTTCGCCCTCATTGGTGCTCCGATCGCCGCTGAAAGTGCGCTGGCCTTGGCGTGTGTGAGCATGATCACGATGCTGGTTCCGTTCTTTGGCAACGGCCTGGGCCTGCGCGAGTGGGCCATCGGCCTGGCAACACCGATCCTCGTCGGCGGCGACGCCATCATCGCGCTGGGGATCACCGCCGACCTGCTCAACCGTGCCGCGGAAGTGATTGTGGTGCTGACCCTCGGCCTGACCGGCATCACCTGGCTTACCTGGCGCCATGGGCGTCGGTCACCACCAGACGCAGACTTGTGATCCCTGCTTATCCGCGCCCGTTCAGCACGGGTCGGCGACACTATCGCCGGCTCCCACGCATCACGGCCGCTCACCCTGCAACGCGCGGACCTCCACGGCCGTCGTTACGATACCGTCGTCTCTTCTTGAGCTGACAATTCGTATAACGCCTCCGGTGCGAAGTCAGCACCGTTGGGCCATACGACCGTCCCGCAGACTTGGTCTACCGCAACGCGTGCGAAATAGGCCGCGTCTCGCAGCGGCTCGAAAATCGGCCCGTTCAGCAAAGGCTCGAGATCCACCGTCTTTCTCGTCCCGTCGTTGAAAGTCAACCGCAGCGAGTTAGGCCCGCATACCTCTGCGTTCTCGATGTGCAGAATCATCAGCGTTCCCTCGATTCAACCAAGTGGCGCGGGTGCCTGGGGCTAAGCGAAGCGTGCCCCAGTTCTCAACCGACCCACCTTCAGCGTAGGATAGCCGCGCGACATCGATAGTCGTTGAATACGAACAGGGCCAGGTGTGAAAGAGCCTAACATACAATATTCCAAGCTCCGCCGGCACCGCAGGGCTCTCGATCTCCCCGGACATGCTCACGAGCTGACGTTCAGTTGCTACCGGCGCTACCCGTTACTTTCTCGCGATCGGACACGCCTGTGGTTTTGCGACTCATTGTCCGGTGCGGCAAAGAAGTGGGATTTTGCGATCTTCGCATGGGTCATCATGCCCGAGCATGTGCATGTCGTTTTACGACCAAGGCGCCCCGACTATCGTATGGCCCATATCCTTCGTGCAATCAAGCTCCCGGTCTCTCGTCGAGCGATGCGGTATTTGACGGACCGAGATTCGCCATGGCTTGATCGACTTACACGTATCCGCGGCTCGCGCACCGAGCGGTTGTTCTGGCAGTTCGGCGGCGGCTATGACCGGAACATCGACAATCCGGAAACTCTCGCGCGATCGATCGAGTACATTCACAGCAATCCCGTTCGGCGCGGGTTGGTCGAATCCGCCTCTGATTGGTATTGGTCGAGCGCTGCTGACTATTACCGGATGCGAAAGGCACCCGTGCCGATCGAGATGCCCCAGTCGCAGTGAGCGTTGGGCACCCGCCTGCGAACGCTGGGGCACGCTTCGCTTAGTCCCAGGCACCCCGTGCAGCCTCCGCGGCAGGCACTCATCAAGCAGCACTCTCATCCGGCGTCTCAAGGAGTGCTTTCTTGGCTAATTCCAGGGCGCTGAGAGCCTGTGCCCGGCTGACGGTCGGGAAATCGTCGAGGAAGTCATCAAGCCGGTCGCCCGCTTCCAGATAATCAATGAAGGTCTGAACGGGCACGCGCGTTCCTGCGAAGACCGGCGTTCCGCCGAGCACATCCTTGGAGCATTGAATGAGCTGATCCTTCGTCATCGCGCGCATCGCTGAATCGATGTTGATAGTACGACTCGCGTGGTTATATGGTCAAACTCGGGCATCCGTATCCGATTTCCTACGGCTCAATGCCCAAGTCCGCGGCGGTGAACAAAGCCTCGAACGCATACCCTGCGGCCTCAATGTTTGCACCTGCGCCCTCCTGACGGTCGATCGTGGCCATGATCCGAAGGACCTCAGCCCCGGCCGTGGTGAGGACTTTCGCGGCTTCGATCGCTTGTCCGCCGGTGGTGGCGATGTCCTCGACGATGACAACTTTGTCGTGTGGTTGAAGCGTGCCTTCGATCTGCTTGGCGGTGCCATGATCTTTTTTCGTGCTGCGCACGAACACGCAGGGCAGGCCGCAGGCGAGTGACACGGCCGTGACCAGCGGGATGCCGCCGAGCTCCGCTCCGGCCAGGCGGGTTGTCTCCTTCGGCAGGCGTGCGGCAAGCATCTTGCCCAGCTCGGCCAGGATGTCCGGCTGACTGAGGAACAGATACTTGTCGATGTAATAGTCGCTCGTTCGGCCGCTGCGCAGCGTGAATGTCCCGCGGAGCACGGCTATCTCCGCGATTCGCCTGGCGAGCTCCTTTGGGGTCATCACCCAGATGATAGCGACGATGCGATCATGCGACCCAAGGACACAAGCCCGAAGCGGATCGGGCTCTTACCGCTTCTCCCAGACGTCGCCCTCGCTCATGGCGGCTCATGGTCGATGGCTTGTGCTCAGTTTCCTGCATCCGACCCGCTCGTCAAGCCGGTATAGTATTTGTGCTATGGCCAGACCCTGGTCTCGCCCCGGATTCACGATGCTCGAGATGCTCGTCTCGCTGGCGGTGGCGAGCCTGCTGCTGGCGATTCTGCTGCCGACACTGTCGTCGGGAAGAGTATTGAGCCGTCGAGCGACATGTGCGGGCAACCAACGATTCATCGGTCAGGCGTGGGAAGCGTATTTGCAAAGCAACAATGCGCGGTTCCCGGCACTCTACGTTCAGCCGGCCTGGCATTACGGCGGGGTCCGTTTCTCATCCGTCGATGGCGATGCCTTCCTGGACTACGATCGACCGCTGAACCGCTTTCTGCCGGACCGTCGCCTTGACGTGCCGCGCGAAGATGTCTTTCGTTGCCCGGCTGACCGCGGCATTACCGATGAGGATGGCATGATCGGCACCGGTCAACGTTCCGCCTATCGAGCCTTCGGCACCAGCTACCGGGCCAATGCCGCTTTGTTCAATGCTCAGCCGGATCAAAATGAATCGGGGCAGGTGCAGTATGGGCTGGGGCGCGATGAGATTACCACCGCCCCCTCGCGGCTGGTGGTGATGGGTGACCCTGTGTGGTACGAAGTGAGCCGGAGCACCGGCCGGAGTGCCAATTGGCACGGTCCGCCCCACGCCGGCAATCTGCTCTTCCTGGACGGCTCGGTTCGATTCGTGACCATCGAGCCTCGCCCGGCGGTTGGCCCGGTCGTGTTCGATCCCGTCGCTCCCGATCTGGCCTTTCCGATGCGCAAGCCCTGACCCGGCAGCGAACCCCAAGCGACAGGCTAGCCACGGCTGAGCTTCTGGGTGAGCTGCTCCTTTGCCGCTTTCGCATCGGCTTGGCCGCGGCTGACCTTCATCACCTGCCCGACCAGCCGACCGATGGCGGCGGCCTTACCGCTTCGGAAATCATCCGCGGCCTGGGGCTGCGCTTCGATCGCTGCCTCACACCACCGATCCAGCTGACCCTCATCGCGCACCTGAAGCAGACCGTGTTGCTCGGCGACGCCCTGGGCATTGTCATCACTATCGCACAGCAATCCGAACAGTTCGTCAGCCGCGGTGGAGCCGATCGCTTCCTGGTCGCGCAGCTCGATGATCTGAGCGACCTGCCGGGGGCTGATGCCCAGCTCGTGCACGCCGCAGCCGCGCTCGTTGGCCCGCTTGGCCCCGGCGTTGAGCAGCAACTTCGCACATGCTGATCCGACCGGGGCTTGCGATCCGCCGCTCACCACGCACGCATCGACGCACTGCTCGTAGAACATGCACGGATCGCGGTCGTCGGTCAACGCCAAGGCATCCTTGGCTGAGAGCTTGTATCGCTCTTGGTACCGCATCCGCCTTTGCATGGGCAGCTCGGGAATCCGCGCCGCAACGATCTGCCGCCATTCATCGCTCACGACGACGGGGATCAGGTCGGGGTCGGGGAAATACCGATAGTCGTCGGCCTCTTCCTTCTCGCGCTGCAACACGGTGATGAGCCTGGCATCATCCCAGCCACGCGTGCTCTTGAGGCCGGGCGCCTGGACCACGCCCTCTTTGGTCCACGTCTCGACCTGACGCTTGTGCTCATGCTCGATCGCCCCGCGGAGGGCTCGGAATGAGTTGAGGTTCTTGATCTCGACGATCGGCGTGGCGAATTCGTTCCCGTCGTCCGTGCGGATGATCACATTCACGTTGGGCTCGAAGCGCATGTGGCCGCGCTGCATGATCCCCTCGCTCACACCGAGGAACCGGCAGAGGTTCCGCAGCTCCTTGCCGAACGTCACCGCGTCCTGGGCTGATTCCAGGGCCGGATGGGTGACGATCTCCAGTAATGGCGTGCCCGCTCGATTCAGATCGACCAGCGAGCCGTTGTAGGGCTTGCCGCCGGGCAGTTCGTGCCCGAGCTTGCCGGTGTCCTCCTCCAGATGCGCCCGGATGATTCCGATGCGCTTCGTCGTGCCGTCGGCCCCAGGAATGTGCAGCTCGCCGTCGCAGCACAACGGCAGGTCGTATTGACTGATCTGGTATCCCTTGGGCAGGTCGGGATAGAAATAATTCTTGCGGTCCCACTTGCTGACCCGGGCGATGGTGCAGCCCAGCGCGATCCCCACCATCATCGCCATCTCGACCGCCTGCTTGTTCATCACCGGCAGCACCCCCGGCAGCGCCGCCACCATTGGATCGACCAGACTGTTGGGCGCAGCGTCGTAGTGATCGGGATGGGCCGCGTTCGCCGACCGGCTGAACATCTTGGACTTCGTCGCCAGCTCGACGTGGATCTCCATGCCGATCTTCAGGCGTGTGGAGACGATGCTCGCCGAAGTGGTCATGCCCGCATGATAGCCAGCCGCCCACCGTTAGCCCCCGGCTCTGCCGGGGGATCGTTGCGCCCAGGGTGAGGGCCAATCGCGCACAAGCGTGGCTGGTTATCCAGCGCCTCGGCTGCGCGCGCACGACCTGGGCGAGCGCGATTGCCCGATGCATGATCCTCATTGGTGAGCTGCTATTCGTGATTGACCCGCATTTGCGCGCGCCGTGGCGACCGCGCGGCCTCCGATGCGCGCACCAGGGCGACCGCGCGCTCCATAACTTTGGTTATCCGAGGCTCATCTCGGCTTAACTTTGCTTAACCGAGCGCTCCCGACCCTTATCGAGCCATAACTTCAGCTAACTCGTGTGCGCCGGCGCGGCCGCAACCCGCCCCGCGCGCACAAGTGTGGCTCGTGGCACTTGGCCGCTGGTCGCTTTGACCGCAGTGTATCGCAACCGATCTGCACGTCATGTTGTGTCCCCTGATCAGGCGTCACCTGAATAGGGGACATCGACCGCCCGCACCCCAACCAACCGCACCAGCACGAAGCCCTCGGTGAACACGCCGGGGGCACCGGGGACTTCCGGGGGCGGAAACCCCGTGTTTCCTCCGGGATTCTCCCAAACACAATCACCCGCTTTCCTCAGAGCCCGGGGACGAACCCGGTCCCGATTCCATCGGGATCGCCAGCCCTTCATCCGATCCCCCGTAACACCCAATCACAGTCAACGCCAGCAGCCCCATCGAGGCCATCGACCGCATCTACGAGGTCATAATCGAGCCGCGCATTGCAGAGGCAATTGCTGTATCCAGTTCGCCTTCATGCTCTGTAGCGATCATCAAGGAACAGGATCCGACGGCTGTCAAGCGACCGTAGCGCATACCCACCCACTTGACGACCTACAAACAACTCCTCAGAATCGATCCTGTGTTGAGGAATGTTCGACCAGCCAAAGCATTGCCAAGGCCCTGCATCTACCATGCCAATGTCCGCTGAAACAGTCGTCGAGCTCGGAGAAGTATTTGCAAAGCACGGCTGGCCTACTCACCGTCCGAAGGATGCAGTTGAGCCCGACGCTTCCCTCTTCGAACGATTCTGCCACATGCTCGAGCAGTTGAACGCCGACCAACAGGGGTTGATACTCCAGTTATGCCGAGACTTCTTGAAATGTCCCCTGCCGATATACTCGACCTTACTTGCGGACGCACTCGAACAGCTGACGCCATTAGATCTCGGGAACAGTTCCGATGTGATCTTCGTGCCGTTGACAAGTCCATTGGACGCTGGGAATGCTAAGAGCGGGAGCTGTGTGACATATTTGGCCAAGCCTCAGGCACCCCATCACGGCCTCTTGAAGTCGCGTAATTGCTTCTTCTATGAAGATATCAATCGTCTTAAGTGTGAGCATAGCGCTCGTGCTGGAGCTACGATCGTGTTCCTAGACGACTATCTCGGTACCGGCGAAACAGCTGTAGCTGCGCTAGATGATTTCGACAAGCGTCTGCGGAAACCAGATGACTGCGTTGTAGTCGTCGTGCTGGTATCGCTGCAAACCGGTTTTGATGCTGTCCAATTACGCCCCACTCAAATCGTCACCGCGCACCTACGTACCAAGGGGATATCTGACTCAAAAACTATAACCGACAAAGAGACGGCGATCCGGATCATGCTCTCCATCGAGGAGATGCTTCCGGTTCCAGATGAATTCTCCCTGGGATACCAACGTTCAGAAGGGCTGGAATCGATGATCCGAACACCGGACAATACTTTTCCCGTCTTCTGGCTCTCCGAGACGGTCAATCAAACAGGTTGGCCCGCACCGTTTCCACGATGAACACTATTTCCAAGTCTATGTTCATGGTTCTTGACGCGATTCGATTGGAGCATGATGTTGCACGATTGAGTCGCGTTGGGCTGGAGTATCATCAAATTCTACAATGTGTTAATGAGGGAATGAAGGACGGATTGATCGTAAGGAGCGGCTCTTCTGTCGTAATTACTGCAGCGGGAATCGCGGCGGTGAGCGCGGCTCGCTATCGCGCGGGACACGGCGGGCCGTCGACATGGATTGCACCACTGGAATCTGCGATAAATGAGCCGCCGACTCCCGGTTCAGTATATTTACCGAAGGAACGATGGCGTCCGGATTGAGGCATGAATTCAGTATCTAGTGTCTTGCAACCTCGGTTGCGTGGATGGCGAGTCGCCATCCTGAAGAGAACCTGCTTTCAAGCCCGGCATAGCCGGGCGAAAGCTTCGGCTGAGCGAACCAATCGCCCGGCTATGCCAGGCCAAAGCGCCAGCGATATCAGCGAGCAGCAGCCGCTCGCTAACATCGCGATCGCGGGAGCGATTTGTAGAGACTGATCATGCCTCGATCCGATGCCACATGGTCACATCGCCGACAACAGTGGCGAGCCTACGCAAGGCGATTTCGGCGAACAGCGCTTACCGCCGGGCGTTCACAAGAATTCGTCTCAAGCTGCTTGAGATATGCCGAACGGCTCGCGGCGGGAGGTCTTCCTGTTGTCTACGATCAGGAGCATCTATCACGCTTGGTGGGCGTTAAGGCAGAATACTTGAGAGCAGTCTCAAATTGGGCAAAGCCCTTCTACCATCGCTACGTGATCGCCAAGCGTTCTGGAAAGCCGCGGGAGATTGCCGCACCGCTGCCGATTCTCAAGGCGGTTCAGCGATGGATTCTTCGTGAGATACTCGCGCAGTTGCCCGCGACCCGATACTCGAAGGCGTACGAAGCGGGGTGCTCAATTCGAACAAACGCGCGATTTCACTTGCGCCAACCAGTTCTTCTTCTCATTGACATACAGGATTTCTTTCCGTCAATTGAATTGCCTCGGGTCTATCGCCTATTCCGGGATGTCGGTTACCGTAGGGATGTCGCCGCAATGCTTGCAGGGATTACGACACTGGACAAATGTCTGCCGCAAGGGGCACCAACAAGCCCACACATCGCGAATCTGATCTGCAGGCGCATTGACGCACGAATTGGTGGCTTTTGCCTTCCACAGAAAGTTCGTTTTACGCGATATGCTGATGACATAGCAATTTCAGGTGATTTTGATCACGTTCGAATGATCAGGTTTGTGCAGAGGGTGTTGGCAGATGATCGATTCGTGATGGCATGCGGCAAGACGCGAGTGCGATTCCAGCATCAGCGCCAATGCGTTACAGGTGTCATCGTAAACGAGTACAGACAAGCTGACCGAAAGGTGCGGCGACGATTGCGACAAGAGGCGTATTTCATTTCTCGATTCGGACTTGCCGACCACATGCAACGGTGTGAAATAGAGCAGAGCAACTATCGGCAACATCTTGCTGGCAAAGCGAATCATGTGCGCTTTATCAATCGGTCTGACCGGGACGCTGCCCATATGCTACGAGTACTGTCTCAGCTTGATGGGAAGGAGAAGTTGTCAGGATAATTTGTTTGAGTCCTTGCGCGGCTCAGAACGACACCAGCACGGCCCTGCTTTGCTTCCAATCCCGCCATGGGTGCATTTGAGGATCGGCCGAAGCTTCGAAACTGGCGGGTAGTCTGTCGTCGGCGGGGTATAGACACGGTAAAGTCGGCGATGGCATCGCTGGGGTTGGACGGCGGGCGTGAGCCAATGATTGACGGTCCCCCGGCGGAGCCGGGGGCTATGGGAAGATGGCGGTGGAGCGTGCCCGACGGTCCCCCGGCGGAGCCGGGGGCTATGGGAAGACCTATCGGCCGGGGGATTCGAAGCTGGCGAGCATTCGGCCGGCGCGCCAGACGCGCACGGCGCCATCGGATTGGCTGACGGTGATGGCGATCGACTTGGTGTTGGCGGTGATGCCGGCGGCGGCGGCGTGGCGGGCGCCCAGACCAGACGGCAGACCCTCGGAGATCCCGGCTTTGAGGCGAGCGCCGGCGGTCTCGATCACGCCTGAGCCGCGAATGATGAACGCACCATCCAGCGAGCTGAACTCCTTGACCGTCTCGGTCATCTGCTCATCAAGGATGTTCCGCTGCTTCTCGTGGTAGCCCTTGAACGGGTTGAGGATCATCTGCTCGGACTGTTCGAGCACGTGTTTGGCGTCACCGACCACCAGCAGAGCGCCGATAGGCTTGCCTTCGCGGCCGTGCTGGCCGAGGTCCAGCGCGATCGAGAGCACTCGATGGAACACCGCCCGCTTGATGTGCTCGTCGATCGAAGGCTGCTCGGTGGTGTCGAACAGCTCATACTCGGCTCCGATGGTCATCACCACGATCGAATCGGTGAGTGATCGAAACGGGCCGGTGAGAAAGATCACCGTGTCGCCGAGGTCGATGATGCGGTTGGACAAGGCGATGATGGCCGCGAGCTTGACCTGGCCGAAGCGGTCGAGGGTGACGTTGGGGACGGTGATGGTGCAGGTGTTGGATTCAGTGAATTTCTCGATGCGATCGAGATCGTGCTTATCGCGAGCGACCAGCACGGTGCGCGGCGGGACAGCCTCCAGCTCGGGCAGAGCGTCAACGTAGACGATGATCGCCCGGGCGTTGGTGGTTTGAGCCAGGGTGGTCGCGGACTCCAAGAGCAGGCGCGAGACGCCGGCGGGATCGTCCATAGCGGTAGCATATGCTCAGACGAGCGAGAGGAAGAAGATTCACCACAGAGAAGAAGATTCACCGCAGAGTCGCAGAGGACGCAGAGGAAGATTCACCACGGAGGACACAGAGGCCTCAGAGGAAGACAGAGGAAGACAGAGGAGAGGGTAAGAGAGAGTTGAGGGAGGCGGCGCTGCGTGTGCTTCTTTGGGGCGACTTATGGGTGCAGGATGGTCCGGTCGTGCGGGATTTGAAATGAGGTCGGCAGAAGGAAGCGGCGGCCTTGGTAGTGAAAGACTCGGCCGCTAATCACCATGGGCGCGTGGGCGCGGGACCGTTGGGGGTATTGCTCCATTCGTTGAAGCAGGCGACATGGCAGAAGGATCAGCGGCGGGTCGGCTAGGCCCTCAGCGTCGGCATCGAACACCCACGACCACGCCCCGCCTGCCTCGCGGGTCATCCAACCCCTTCGCCAGAGCATCAATGCGCCTGGGGGCGGAGGCGGTTGCGACGCCGGCTGGTGCGCGCGGCCGCCAGGCTGGCCTTGGGCCACCGGGCCGACGGCCCGATCAAGGTTGCGCAGGATTTCGTCGGCGGTGTCGGAGCTGGGTGATTCGCCTTGGGGCTCATCACTGCGTGTCGTGGCGGCGCGCTGCCTATCCGAGTCGACGCGTGGCACATAGGTCGGCAGAAGATAGTTGCGATCGTGATAGCGAAGGACCTGACCCGTCAGCTCAAAGACAATCTCACGGCGTGGCGGGCCCTTGGCGGAGTCAACGATCTGCTGCATGTCGCTGAGCATCGTGCAGGGAAGGATGGTCAACTCATACCGTGGCTGATGTGGATCATCGCGGGCGATGCGGAAGCGCCACGAGCCGGTCGGTTCGTGGCGATGCATGGTGCCCTTGGTCTGGATGAGGAATCCTCCTTCGGCAAGCAGCGGGCCCCAGCCGGGTGGAGGCAAATCACCGCGAGCATGATCGGTCGGGAGTGGCGTCGTCGGCGATTCCAACTGGGGAGCCCAGGAGTTGTTGGAGTCGATGTCGTTGAGATGAGCAACGCCTCCAGCCGTGCTTCTGGTCAGCACCACGGCGGTCAGCAATCCTGCGAGAAGCGGTCGGTGATTCACAACAGGTGTAATCATGGAAGCTCGTCCGGAAGCGATGATAACACCCAACGGCTGATCGATCGTCTCGAAAGGTGACTCAACCTTATCACTTGACCGAACAAGTTGGCCGGGCGCGGGGGGTGGCGGATGAAGCTTGCCGGCATCGCCATGGATTTCAAGCCCGGCGCGCCCGGTGGCCGATGTGGAGGAGAGATGGGTCAGCAAGCCTGGTTGGCTGGTGGATGGTTGGCGATCGTCGCCGGCGGCGTTGGGGGATGCTCCAGCTTTTCCGTATCCAACCCGTGGAGTTTTGATCGTCCGCCGGCGGTTGCTGCGGCTGGCGATTCGGCCCGTCCTGTGCGGGGTGATCGGACGGTGATTGCCGTCGCTCGGTTTGGCAATCCCAGCGCATCGCAGCTTCGGTGGCGTGACGTCGGGGCGGGCATGAGCGATGCGTTGCGTCGCGCGCTGCTCAATGAAGGGGAGTTCGAGGTGCGCATTGACCCGCAGATCGAGAGGCTCCTTTCGCAATCCGCGCCCCGGCAGCGCCAGGTGGATGGCTCGGCGGCAAACGTGGACTTCATCGTGACCGGAACGGTGACCGATTTTCACCACACCGCGGCGCTTCCCGCCCAAGTGTCTCGCCGGGGCCTCTTCGGCACGCGCAGCGAGGCGGTGGTGGCCATTCAGTGGAACATCGTCGATGCGCGAACCCGGCGGGTGGTCGCGGCCGATCACATCTACGGCACCGCTAGGGCGGACACGGACCCGCAGATCAAGGAAATGTATAGCGGTGTAGCGTTCGGCTCTTACCTGTTCTGGAGCACGCCGCTGGGCAAGGCAAGCCGCCAGGCCGTGGAGCGGACCATGGATCGAATCCGGGAGAAGCTTCCTTCTTATGCGGGTGACCCGAGGATCGTCAAGCGCGACGGTATGCGCAAAATCACCGTGGTTGGCGGTTGGGCGTGGGGCCTCACGAAGGGACAGGAGTACTACGTCTACGCCGCACATCCCGATGGAGCCGCCACGGCAGCATCGCGCCGCCCGGTCTACGATCCCGACACCGGCCGACCTCTCATGGTGAGAATCAACCGCGTGGGGAAAGAGTCCTCGACCGCGTGGCTGTTGGGCAAGTCGCCGGTCGAGGTTGATCTGCTGGGTGCATTCCTATCGCGCGACCAGCCGGCATCGCCCGAAATCCCGGCGCCGGGGGCTGACGCGGTTCTCGCGGATGTCGGTGAGGAGGATGGCTGAACACCACGGGCGGCGACGATCCCGCGACTGGTGAGTGTTTGTTGCTTGAAGGAGCCTGCGGCCCCACGAGAATCGCGTACGGGATCATTGTCTCGGCTACGATAGCGGATTATTCTTTCGCGTTCGGCCGAGTACCCAAGTGGTCTAAGGGGACGGATTGCAAATCCGTTATTCGTGGGTTCGAATCCCACCGCCGCCTGTTGCCAAATGAGAAGATGCGAAATCCAGCCCTTTAAGAAATTCAGGTTCGTCCGCAGGGCTCGCTGGACGCCCACGTGGCCGGACCTGCACCCGAGTCCGGTGGGTGAGCCGGCGGCCAGCACGGCGCCGAGATCGCCGGACCCGTATCATCGATAGCGTGTCCGCAGATCGCGATCCAGGTCGGATAGACGCCGCGATCGTCGGGGGCGGCGCCGCCGGCTTGGCCTGCGGCATCTTCGCCGCTCGCCGCGCGCCCGCGCTGACGATCGTCGTGCTCGACGGAGCCCGGAAACTCGGCGCCAAGATTCTCGTATCGGGCGGCGGGAGGTGCAATGTCACCAACCGTGTGGTCACGGCAGCCGGCGACCGGCTCTACAGCGGCGGCTGTCTCAGGGGTGGAACGTGGACGAATAGCTGCGGCTCCACATCGAGGGACGGGTGCCGGAGTCGGTTCGACTTACAGCCTTCCAGAAGGAACGCTCGCCCCTCGCCGGTGGTAGGGCACGTTGAAGGCGTGGGACCACCGCGCCTCGCCCACCAGAGCGGATGTGCGGACATGCGTAAGTATCCCCTGTTGCTGAGCGCCCTAGTCGCGACCACGCTGGTCTCGTCGGCCTGTGATAAGCCGCGGGCCTGGGGTGAGTGGAACAGCATCATCGCAGGCGTGAGCAACGAACGCTGGTCCGACATCGAAGACGTGGTGTACAGCGCGCTCGAGCCCCGAATCTTCACGATTCGCAACGAGAAAATGTTCAGGGTCACGCAGCAGGATCCGCGCGAAGAGGATTGGCGTCAGCTCAAACGCTTCCGCCAACTCCTCGTGATCGGTAGCGTGGACGATCCGTGGGTAGCCGAGGCGCTGGAAGGGCTCGATCGAGACACGTTCAATCCCCCTGAACTCCTGCATGCCGAGAACGTGTGGGCCAAGGGCCAGCGCGTGAGCATCATCCTTCTGGAACCCACGGGCGGCGTGGAGGAGGTCACCACGCTGCTCGATCCGCTCTACGAGACGCTGGACGCGCAGTACCGCCGGTGGGTTGTCCAGCGCATGTTCATGACCCCCCCCGACACGGCGCTGGCCGACTCGCTGACGGCCGAGGCCGGCTTCACGCTGCTTGTGCCCGAGGTCTACTATTGGAGGCGGGCGGACTCGGTTTACGTCTTCCGCAACGACAACCCCGATCCGGCCGACCTCATCAGGCAGGTGACCGTCACCTGGCACAACACGGACCTGAGCGAGGTCGGGGAACAAGAGATGGTTG
>JADFIR010000017.1 GCA_022566535.1 Planctomycetota bacterium | reverse complement strand
CTCGGCGCGGCCTGCGCGGCGCTGGACTTTCCGGTCGTCTCGGGCAACGTCTCGTTCTACAACGAGACCAACGGCCGTGCGGTGCAGCCAACCCCCGCGATCGGCGCGGTGGGGGTCATCGCCGACCTCGACCGCATGGCGACCCCGGCGCTCGACGCGCCCGGCGAAACCTTGATTCTGGTGGGCGACACCGCCGGACATCTCGGCGCGTCGCTGTTTGCGCGCGAGATCGCCGGGCTGGAGGCGGGCGCGATCTTCTGCGATCACACCACCGCGTCGGCCGACGTCGCCCGCGAGCTTTACGGCGCCGCCGAGGAAGCCGGCTTCGGCTGCCTCGACGCGCCGGTTTCCGGCGGCCAGGCCGGTGCCGAGAACGGCGCGCTGACGGTCATGGTCGGCGGCGACGGCTGCGTGCGCTTCCAGCTGTGTACGGAGCCCCTGCTCTGTGCCGGCTGCCCCGAGCAGGTGTATGTCTCAATCACCGTGGAAGGTTCCGCGCCCATAGTCGTGACGTTGCGCTGCGCCCTCTGCGGGGTGTTCCCTTCCTTTACCCCTTACCCGACGGTTGACGGCTGCGTCGCCAACATTTGCACTGCTGGTGGGGACACATCCGGGACGGCCATCGACGTCACCGCATGCATCGAGCCCGACTGCAACGGCAACGGCATCCCGGACGCGGCCGACATCGCCGCCGGCACAAGCCTCGATTGCAACAGCAACGGCATCCCCGATGAGTGTGATCCAGATGCCGATGATGATGGTGTTCCCGATGACTGCGACGTGTGCCCCGGCGGCGATGACACCGTTGACTCGGACGGCGACAGTGTGCCCAATGACTGCGACGTGTGCCCCGGCGGAGATGACACCGTTGACTCGGACCGCGACGGTGTACCGGACGACTGCGATGTATGTCCGGGTTTCGACGACAGCATCGATGCCGATGGCGACGGCGTGCCGGACGGCTGCGATGTCTGCCCGGGAGAGGATGACACCCTGGACTGCGACGCCGACGGGATTCCAGATGCCTGCGACCCGGATCCTCCCTTCGTGATCAATGTTCCGGCTGATGCTCCGACGATCCAGGCCGCGATTGACGCCGCCGGCCCCTGCGATGAGATCGTCATCGCCCCCGGCGTGTACCTGGAGTCGATCCTCATCGGCGGCAAGGCCATCACGTTGCGCAGCATCGACCCGGATAATCCTGACGTCGTCGCCTCCACCATCATCGACGCCAGCACCTATATGCCGCCCAGGAGCACAGTGCTCATCATCAACGCCGAAGTCCCGAACACGGTCCTTGACGGACTGACCATCACCGGGGGTATGGGCACGGACTTCGCCTTTCCACCAGGCGATCCCAATGCTTACGGGGGTGGGCTGATCTGCAACAACACGAGCCCGACCATCCGCAACTGCCGCTTCACGGCCAACCTGGCCGACGTCGGCGGGGGCATACACATCGAGCTTGGTAGCCCCCTCATCACGGGCTGCACGATCGAGAACAACGTCGCGTTCCAGGGTGGCGGGATCTCGGTGTTCAACGCCAGCCCCACGATCACGAACTGTGTGTTCGAACAAAATAGCGCTGGTGGAGACGGCGGCGGCATATTCAACACGCAGAGCGATCTGACCATTGCCGACTGCGCTTTCACCGACAACAGCGCCCAAGGTGGCGGCGGCATACTCAACATTGATAGCGGTGTCGTGATCACGGACTGCGTGTTTATCCAGAATACTGCCCTGGTAGGTGGCGCAATGAGGAATATCACGCTGGCGAATGTGACGATTTCGGGATGCAGCTTCCAGCAGAACAGCGCGGAGGACGGTGGCGCCATCATTAACTATGGTGCAAATTCGGTGAGCGTGGCGGACAGCGTTTTCGAGAGCAATTTCGTGAGCGGGGGTGTCAATCCTGTAGGCGCGGGCATGGCATGCGTTGAGACTCCCGTGAGTCTGACGAATTGTACCTTCGCCGAAAATGTCGGCTTAGACGCCTTGGGTGCATTTGGCGGAGGCGTGTATTTCACTGCCGGTGAGCTTCGGGTGACAGGCTGCAGCTTCATCGACAACACGGCGGCCTTTGGAGCGGGGATCGAATTGTCCTCCTTCGACGGACCAACTGCGATGACGGCGATCAACTGCACCTTCGCCGGGAACTTCGCGTTCCTGGATGGTGGCGGAGTCAGTCTCTTTCAACCGTGCTTTGGTCCGAACAACTGTGAGGATTCGGATTCGATACCGGCTTCGGTCGAACTGAACAATTGCGTCTTCACAGCCAACTTTGCCGGATTTGCGGGGGGAGGCATGGCGGTGGCCGGGAATTTCTCGAATGTCACCGCGGACATGACGAACTGCACCTTTGCAAACAATGTGGCGGGCACCGTCGGCGGCGGCTTGGTCGTCAGTATCACGCTCACGGAGCCTGTGATCGCAGTCATGCGCAACTGCATCTTCCGCGATAATACGCCGCAAGACCTGCAATACGGTACCTTCCCCCAGCCACCTGACATCACTGTGACTTTCTGTAACCTAGGCGGCGGGCACGCCGGCGAAGGCAACGTGGACATCGATCCGCTGTTCGTGGATCCCGACGGCGCGGACGATTTCCTCGGGACCATCGACGACGATCTGCGCCTGCAGCCCGGCTCTCCGTGTATCGACGCCGGGAGGAACTTGGACGTTCCCGCGGACACTTTCGATCTCGATAACGACGGGGATATCACAGAGCCCATCCCGTTCGATCTCGACGGCAACCCGCGCTTCGTTGATGACCCGAATAGCCCGGACTGCCCGCAGGCGCCAGGCCAGTGCGGCGAACCCCCGGTCGTGGACATGGGCGCCTACGAGTTCCAGGGCACGAGCACCTTAGGTGACATCACCGGGCCGGACGGCGTATCCGATGGATGCGTTGATGCGTTTGACCTCGGGGCCATGTTCGGGGCGTGGTGCTCCGCCGTCAACGATCCGAACCCGCCGAGCCCGCCGTGCGAGAACTGCACGCCGGCGAATCTCGCCGTCGCCGACATCTCCGGTGCGGCCAATGTGCCTGATGGGTGCGTTGACGCGTTCGACCTCGGGACGCTGCTGGGTGCGTGGTGCTCGGAGGCCGGCGGCAACCCCTGCGGCACATGCGGCCCGTAGCTGCGCAGCGCCCTGCCCGCCTGACTTCGACGGCGAAGGCACCATCGTCATCCTCGACCTGCTGACGCTGCCGGCGAACTGGGGGGCGTGTGCGTGAGCGTTGCAAGCGACACGATCTAAGCCGCGGCAATCGCCCAAGATAAACCTTGGAACCGCCCGTGAGCCGTGGTACACTGGTGCCGGAGTTCTGATGTCCGGTCGCATGGTGGGGGCTTGTGCGCGGCCACGGATTCGGCCAGCAGGCAACTCAGCACCACCCTGTGGCCTCCATGCCCAAAGGAGGCTCAGCGATGTCGTGCAACCACCACGTGATGAATCGAGTGCTTGCGGGTGCCGCCGTGGTCCTGGTCTCGTCCGCGGGCAGCGCCCTGGCTCAACCCGGTATGGTTCTGTCGCACCAGAAGATCAGTGACACGCAGGGCGGCTTCACCGGAACGCTGGAAAATACCGATTTCTTCGGCTGGTCGGCAGCCTCGCTGGGTGATTTGGACGGCGACGGCGTTGGCGACCTGGCCATTGGGGCACTCAGCGATGACGACGGGGGCCCGGGCCGTGGTGCAGTGTGGGTGCTGTTTCTCAACATAGACGGCACGGTCAACTCCCACCAGAAGATCAGCGACACCCAGGGCGGCTTCACCGGCATCCTGGATAACGTCGATACCTTCGGCAGGTCGGTAGCCTCGCTGGGTGATCTCGACGGCGATCGCATAGGTGATCTGGCCGTGGGGGCAGTCAACGATAACGACGGGGGGCTGGATCGCGGCGCCGTGTGGGTGCTGTTTCTCAACACCGACGGAACGGTCAAGTCGCACCAGAAGATCAGCTCCACAGAAGGCGGCTTCACCGGCACGCTGGATGATTTCGAATTCTTCGGATCCTCAGTTGCCTCGCTGGGTGATCTCGATGGCGACGGCCTCGGCGACCTGGCCGTGGGGGCATACAACGATGACGACGGGGGCTTCAACCGTGGTGCGGTGTGGGTGCTGTTCCTCAATAGCGACGGAACGGTCAACTCCCATCAGAAGATCAGCGATACGGAGGGCGGCTTCACCGGCACCCTGGATGATGGTGATTTTTTCGGCCAATCGGTGGCCTCGCTGGGTGATCTGGATGGCGACGGCGTGGGCGACTTGGCCGTGGGGGCAGACGAAGATGACGATGGGGGCATTGGCCGTGGTGCAGTGTGGGTGCTGTTTCTCAACACCGACGGAACGGTCAAGTCGCACCAGAAGATCAGCGACACCCAGGGCGGCTTCACCGGCATCCTGGATGATTTCGATAACTTCGGCAAATCGGTGGCGTCGCTGGGTGATCTCGACGGCGACGGCCTCGGCGACCTGGCCGTGGGGGCGCCCATCGATAACGACGGTGGCGATTTCCGTGGCGCGGTGTGGGTGCTGTTCCTAGACGGCGTCCCCCCCTCCCCAGCCGACCTCACCGGGCCACTCGGCTTCCCCGACGGCTGTGTTGACGCGTTTGACCTCGGGACGCTTCTGGGTGCGTGGTGCTCCGCTGCGAGCGACCCAGACCCGCCCGGTGACGTGGACCCGCCCTGCGAAGGCTGCACCTCCCCGAACGCCAATCTCGCGGACCTCTCAGGACCGGACGGCGTGCCTGATGGGTGCGTGGATGCGTTCGACCTGGCGAAGTTGCTGGCCGAGTGGTGCTCCGTCGCCGGCGGCAATCCGTGCGGCACCTGCGGCCCGTAGCCGAGCGAAGCAGCCACGTCTCTGCGCGCAGGGTGGGTTGAGGTCGTTCCGGCGCGCACGAGTTGGTCGAAGATAACGGCTCGATGCGCTCCCGAAGCGCCGACTTAGCGCGAGTTGCGCGGAGATAAGCCTCGGTTAGCCGAAGTTATAGCGCACGCGGCATGGCTGGCGCGCGCCGAGGTCGCCGGACGGTCACTCCGGCGCGCGCACGGGGTGTACCAACCTCAATTGCAGGTCAATAACGAGTCCCCCGGTAAGCGCGAAGTGTGCCCGCCGAACGCTGCGCGCGCAGCGACGGCGCTGAATCACTTGCCCCGTTTGTGCGCGCCGAGGGCTGTCGCCTGGGGCGGCTACGCGGTGAGGTAGTCCGGCTCGTGGCCCGGCTTCCACTTGATGTTGCAGCCGATGCTGGGTTTCTGCTCCGTCAGCGCCGGGCGGCCCTGCAGCACGGCATCCAGTGCAGCCCGCAGATCCGATCCTGTGACCGGCTCGCCGTTGCCCGGCCGGCTGTCGTCCATCTGCCCGCGATAGACCAATCGTCGATCGAGATCGAAGACGAAGAAGTCCGGCGTGCAGGAGGCGCGATAGGCCTTGGCGACGGCCTGGGTTTCGTCGAAGAGGTAGGGAAACGTGTAGCCGCGAGTCTTCACTTCCTCGGCCATCTTCTTGGGGCTGTCATCCGGGTAATTCTCGACGTCATTAGAGTTGATGCCGACCACGGCGACGCCTTCGGACAGGTAATCGCGGGCGAGGTCGGCCAGGCCGTCGGCGATGTGCTTGACGAACGGGCAGTGGTTGCACATGAAGATCACCACCAGGGCCGGCGCATCGGTGAAGTGGGAAAGTGAAACGGTCTTGCCCTGCGTGTCGGGCAGGCTGAAGTCCGGGGCCTGCGTGCCGAGGGGGTTCATCGTGGAAAGCGTCTCGACCATGACACGATCTCCCATGGGGTATTGATGGTTGGTCGGGGCCATGATACCCGCGCCGCCGTGGCCCTGCACATCGATGGCGTGCAAGCGATGCGTGGGTGCGGTCAAAGCAGCGTGTCGGCATCGGGAAGCGGCTCGGCCAATGGCAATCTCATCTTCTGCATCAGCAGCAGGATCGTCTGCAGGGCCACCCAGCATTCGAGTGCGAACGGCAGGAATCCGAGGAATCCCAGCAGGGGCATTTCAAAGGCTTTGTACTGCCCAGCCGAGCCGAGAAAGGGCAGGGTGTAGGTCCACTTCGCGGCGGCCCAGTAGTTCCAGAACTCCCAAAGGACGCCGCAGGTCAGCCCGCCGAGCATGAGCGAAGCGGTGCGGCCCCATCGGCCGGCCTGCCAGTCGCCGATCAGGCTGGGGGCCCCCAGCCAATGGTTCACCGGGTCCAGCAGAAGCACCACGCTCACCCACAGCGTCACGCACCCGATCGGATCGCGCACAAGAAAGGGAAACAGAAACGCGGGAACACCCAGGAGCACCATGATGATCTGCCACGGCCGGCCGATGGGTAAGCCCGCGGTGCGACATCGCCGCAAGCCGAGCCGCTGGTAGAGTTGGGCTGCGAGGAACATCGCCGGGCAGATGGCCCCGAAGGCCACGAACTTGGCGATGTACTGGTGCGCTCGGCTGAGCGCTTCGACCCCGTGGTATTGCCACGCATGAATGTAGGAGAAGTTGACCCAATCAAAGAACACCCACACCCCAACGCTGACAACAACGGCGATGATGAATCGCCTGGGGCGGCTGCGTGCGGGAGATTCCGGCCGGCTGATCTCGCCCTCGCGGCGGTGGGCAAGGCAGGTCAGAACCCCGTCCATGACCAGCAGATAGCCGACCCAGCACAGCGGCGTCATGTTCAGGGCCACCCATCGGGCCAAATGACCCAGCCCGTCGCCGGGGGAAGCAACACCCTGACCCGGCAGCGACGGCAGCACCGCCACGCCGCGCTGCTGCACGTCGATGAGAAGCAGGAGTTCACAGACAACGATCAGCCCGGCCCCCAGCCACAGGGTCACCGGCCAGCGACGCCGGGGGTGGTCGGCCAGCTCAGCCCGCCTTCGGCGGGTTGGTTGGTCCGCAGTTGATTGCTGCTCGATAGATGGTTCCGCCGTAGCCAAGGCAAATGACTCGGCCGCGGATCATACCCTGTGGCCGATGCCTCGAATACTCCCGCACCGCGGGACACCGAACGTCAGGAGGACCGGCTGCGGCGTCGGCGACGGTTCACAAGTGCGCCGATGACCACGACGGCAAAGCCGGCGGGAGCCGGAATGATCGTGACCTTGTCCAGGTCGAAGGTGAAATCGGCGTCCACGCCGGCTAGGTCTCTCGGCACAATCACGCCGAGCTGCAGGTTCCCGATGTTGCTGAACACCGTCTCGAAGTCGCTGCCTTCAAACGTGATAAACTGCGGGTTGTCCGGGTCGATGGCGATCGAAATCTCCGTCCAGACGTTGGGCAGCAGCGGAACGAATTCCAATGCAACTGCGCCGGGGAAGTTCATCGGGCTGGCAAAGCGCGTGAAGGCGGTCAACGGCAGGGGCGCGTTGTGGCGGATAAAGAAGCTGAACTCGCTGACGCCGTCCGTGATCCAGTTGCCGACGAATGCATCACCGCTGCTGTCGAATGCATCGTGGCCGCGGAAGAGGACAGCCGGGTCATCGGGCACGGAGTTGAGAAAGTTGAAGATGCTCGAAACGTAGCTGCCGCCGTCGGGGCCGCCCGCCGGGATCCAATCAAGCAGGTTCATTCCGGTGGTATCGAACCAGTTGGCGGCATCGTTGTCGAAATCTTCGGTGAAGGGAACGATAGCGGCTGAACTGTTGCTACTCAGCACGCCGAGCAGCGCAAGCACAGCCCAGAACCGGACGTTTAGGTGATCAAGCGACATGTCGGCTCTCCTCTCTTCTCTTGGTGGGATGTGGGCGGTCGTGACGGTACGTGGTTCGCTTGGTATCCCCCGGGCGGCGTTATCCCCAGTTGGCCAGAAGAATGAGCAGGTCGAGGATGCCGACACTGCCGTCGCCGTTCAGATCGGCCGGGCATTGCTCCTTGGGCGGACAGGGTCCCCACTGGCTTAGGAGAATGAGCAGATCGAGGATGCCGACAATCCCGTCGCCGTCGAGGTCGCCCAGCGGACCGGGCGTGTCATCGACCTCGACGGTCATGTCGAGTCGGGCAGCACTGACTCTGCCGACCTTCACGAGGGGATTCTCCTTGGTGTAGAACTTCGGGAACGACCCTTCCTGCTGCTTTACGGCGGGGAAGATCGACGCGACGACGAAGTCGAGCATTCCTTCATCCAACGCCTGCTGCAAATACGCCTGCACGCAGGGATCAGTGACGTCGATCTCGAACGTCAGCTCGGTGTCGATGGGCACCGGGTCGCCTTGCATCAGCGCGTCGTTGGAGCCGATGCCGAACGGCAGGGGATCGAACCGCTCGTCGATGTTGTTCGAGATGTCGCCATCCTCGCACGTCGGGTTGGAATCGGTGGGGTAGACGCTGCGTTGGTATTTGCAGGAATTGGGAGGGAAGCAACTGCACCCATCACAGTACGGTCCATCCTCCGGGAAGGTGGAGGCGGACCAGCCGTACCGGAAGGCGGCGCCGAAGAGCTCAACCGGACGGCCGGCGTCGCGGTCGGGCTCGAAATCCGGATCGCCCCTCGGCAGCCAGCTGGTGTAAGGGTCAACCGTCGGGTCGTATGCAAAGGACTCGTGGGTCATGACGGTGAGGTTGACGGTGGCTGAGGTGATCGTGTAGGCGTCCGGTCCAAGGCCTGGCGGAACGAACAGTGAAGTGTCGAACCCGATGAGCATCTGCCCGTCGCGGTTATCAAAGTTCGGGTCGAACCCTTCATCCGTCAGTGCCCCGAAGACCGATGCGAACCACTGGAACCCCGGGTTGGCGCTGAACGGGTACATCCACCGATCGAGCGTGGGTTCGTCGAAGCTCACGTCGATTACATCAGCGCCGGCCGGAAGAGAAAGGCCGATCACGGCGAGACAGGCGGCACCGAGTCGGGGGATGTGGTAGCTGCGGATCAGCAGCGCGGCTGACTCTTTGGCATGCCTACGGGTCGCCAGTTGGCGGGTATAAAACTGGTTTCCGGCAAGGACCACTCTTCTCCTCTCTCGGGCCGTGCCAGCACTTGAGGCTCAGTTGCCTATGGGATACAGTAGCGCTCTGCTGGGTGCTGTCAACTCCGCAGCCACCACTGTATGGTGCCCGATGAGCCCGATGAGCCAGGACAAGACTTGCGATGTGCCGGCGGTGAACGCTCAGCGGCCAGTGAAAGCTTTCAGGGCCTTCACGCTCATCGAGACGCTGGTGGTGATCGGCGTCATCGCCCTGCTGCTCGGTCTGCTGCTGCCGACGCTTCACGCGGTCAAGAAGTCCGGCGAACGGACGATCGAGATGTCCGCCGCCCGCCAGTTGATGGTGGCGTACAACGCCTACGCCAACGTCCACAACGGGGCTGTGCTGCCCGGCTATTGGCTGCAGCTGCAAGCCTTCGATGCGTCGGGGAATCCCATCGACACCGTTCCTGGCGGCCGGTATCCGTGGCGGCTGGCGCCGTATCTCGATTACAACTTCCGAGGGCTGTTCACCAATGAGAACGAGGTGTTACTCGAGCGATTGGAGTACGAAGACCCATGGCTGTACCAGTATGTGGTCAGCCTCTCCCCGTCGCTGGGACTGAACACCACCTGGATCGGCGGCCACCAGGAGGAGGGCGGCTTTCTCCCGCCCGAGAGCTCGTTTCTCCAGACGTTCGGGCGGATCTACCTCACGCGAATGAGCGAGGCGAGAAGGCCTCAGCAGCTCATCGTGTTCGCGTCGGCCCGGGGCATTGATCCATACCAACCTGTGGGCAGTGGCGTGGTTGAGGGTTACTTCCGCATCACGTCACCCTACTTCACGAGCTATCGCTGGTTGTCAGAGGAGTTCGACGCAGGGGACCCGCCCCAGGCCTACGGTTTTCTATCACCACGCTATGGCGGAAGCGTGGTCAGCGCCTTCCTGGACAGCCATGTGGACATGCTCACCAAGCGGCAGCTCAAAGACATGCGGCACTGGGCCGATCAGGCGACGCGCCCGGATTGGGTCCTGGAGCCGCAATGATGCTGCTGTTGGGGGCGTACCCGTTTTGCGGCCGAAAGCAGAGCGGCGCGAGGGAACTCGGGCCGCCTTGCCGCGCTGCGCAAGATGGACACAAACTCGCCAGCCGCCCCTGGGTCCATCGCGCTATCACAGTTGCTGCGTTCGGGCGTTCCAGAGAGAGGCTGGCTGTATTGTCATGTGGAGAGCTGAGCCTATCGTGAAGAAGTGCCTCGACTGTCGTCCTGGTGAGCGGTTGCCGGGATGGAGGCTCAAGGAGCGGGCTGACACAGACCTCTGGTTGACCGATGAGGAGGCCTTTCCCCCTTCTTTTTGGGAGAATTTCTGTTGTGGTTGGCAGGGCCTCGGTGTAGTATGGTCTTTGGGTGGCGATGCTCGCTTGTGGGCGGGCGACTAGGACTGGCTTGGAGCTGTGCCATGCGAGCCGAAGGCAGAGAGGCTGCCTCGGTTCCGGAGCGGCTACCACATCATGAGTATGTTCGTAAAGTCAGAGTATTGACAAGGAGGAACGGAAATGCGACGAATCTCTCTTTTCATGGTCCCGGCAGCCATCGTTGGCATCGCGTCGATGGCCCACACGCAATCGCTGAGCGACCTACTGCCCGCCGATTGCAGCCTGGTGCAGGGCGTGATCGAGGCGTCATTCACCTCTGAGACGACCCTTGAGGGTACGGTGAGCGGCGATCTCGAGGGAACGCTCGACACCACCGTTGTTGACAGTGTGGTAATTGACGACGCCATCGAGGTCCTGTTCGCCGAGAGCACGATCACGACCGCTGACGGCTCGATCGAAACCACGGACACGATCGCCTTGGTTTCGCTCGGTCCGGTTATGGACCTCTGGTTTGGGAGGCACGAGATCACCGGCGGGACCGGCGATTTCGAAGGTGCCTTTGGCGGCTTGAAGACCTTTGGTCTTCAATTCAACGGCGGGCCGCTGAACCTTCAGTACTTCGGGGCTGTTTGCACAGACTGAGAGCGCGCATCAGGCGATCGGCATTCATGGTGCTGGCTTCACAACCCGAGCCGGTTCACTTCCTGCCGATCGCGACTACCGTGCTGTCGGCGGTGTTCTTCGTGGTGCTCGTGCGCCGGTATGTGCAGCGGCGAAGCGGCCCGCATCTGCTGTGGTGGGCCGGGGGGATCTTCACCTACGGCCTTGGCACCGGCCTGGAAGGCGCGATCACGCTTGCCGGCAACAGCGTCGCCCTGACCAAGGCGTGGTACATCGCAGGAGCGCTCCTTGGCGGGTATCCGTTGGCTCAAGGGACCGTCTATCTGCTTCTGCGGCGCAGGACCGCCCATATCCTCACCGCCCTGACGGTTCCTTACATCGTCCTGATGGCTGTCCTGGTCTTGCTTTCACCGGTCAACATCGAGGCTCTTGAAACCTACCGTCCGAGCGGAGGAATTCTTGCCTGGCAGTGGGTGCGGTTGATGACACCGCTTATCAACGGATACGCAGCACTGTTTCTCATCGGCGGGGCGATCCTCAGCGCAGTTCGATTTGCGGGTAAGACCGCAGGGGCGGCGCGGGCGGTGGGCAACGGCTTGATCGCGTTTGGGGCGATGTTGCCGGGCGTCGGCGGCGGGATGGCCAAAGCGGGTATGGTCGAGGCCCTTTATGTCGGCGAGTTTGTTGGGCTGCTGTTCATTTGGGCTGGGTATGCCGCTTGCGTTCGACCAAGCCGGGTTGCTGAGGCGGGTCCAACTGCGGGTGCTGTCGGCGCGGCGGAATGAGCACGCGGTCATGCCACAGGCCGTGGGAGGTCAGCACCTCTCACGATAGACCGCTGCTGCCTGGGAGTTGGTACAGTGATGTGGTCGGCCGGTGGTGCGGCCCGAGGGTCGGGTGCGTGATAGAAATCGAGTGCGACAACTGCGAGCGGGTGTTCGAGGTTTCCCCCAAGCAAGCCGGGGGCAAGGCGCCGTGCCCGCATTGCGGCGACGTCAATCGTGTGCCGCCAGCCGAGGCCTCGCAAAGTGAGGAGCTGCCGCCGGATGCCGCCCCGGAGCAGGACATCTGTGTCATACGCCCGGCGATGTTTCGGGCCCATCCGTTTCGATACCTTTTGATGACCGGGCTGTTGGCGGGGGGAGCGGCCTTGGCGGTGGCGACCCCTCTCAACGACCGCCTCTGGAGCTGGTTGCTGTGGGTGGGCCTGCTGATGATTCTGGCCGCGGCGATGTGGTGGGTCATCTGGTATATCACGGCGCGTCTGTGGGTGAAGCTGACAATCTCCAACAAGCGGACCATCCGCCGCGAGGGCATCATCCGCCGATACACCTCTGAAGTGCTGCACGACCATGTCCGCAACGTGGAGATCAAGCAGTCGTTGCTTCAGCGGCTGCTCAAGGTTGGATACATCGGCATCTCCAGCGCCGGCCAGGACGATATTGAGATCGAAGTGTGGGACATTCCCAAGCCCTACGAGGTCAAGGCCTTGATCGACCAATATCGAGAGATGTGAGGGGGGATCAGGAGTCAGGGGTGAGGAGTCAGGAGTCAGCAAGGACAGGCCTGCTTACTTCCTGCTATCTTCTTCCTAACCCCTGACCCCTGAATCCTGACTCCTGCTCTTATGAAGATCCACGAGTATCAAGCCCGTGAGTTGCTTGCCGAATCGGGGATCCCGGTTCCTCGCGGGGCCATGGTTCAGACGGTTGACGAAGCGGAGGCCCAGGCGAAGGAGCTTCTTGACTCCGGCGCGACCAGCGTCGTGATCAAGGCACAGGTTCACGCCGGGGGGCGAGGCAAGGCCGGGTTCGTCAAGCTCGTCAGGACCGCCGAGCAAGCCCGCGAAGCCGCGAAGTTCATGCTCTCCAACCGAATGGTGTCGCCTCAGACCCCGCCCGCAGGGCTCGAGGTCAAGCGATTGCTGGTTGTCGCAGGCGTGGACATCGCCAAGGAATACTACCTGGCGATTACCGTTGATCGCGCCCACGACACCAACACGATGATCGCCTCGGCCCAGGGCGGGGTGGAGATCGAGGCCGTGGCCGAGCGCAGCCCCGAGGCGATTCACAAGATGCAACTGCACCCATTGCTCGGACTTCAGCCGTATCAGGCCCGGGAGCTGGCCTTTCGCCTCGGCCTTGGGGGCAAGCAGGTTTCCCAGGCGGTCAGCATCATGCTCAAGCTCGCGAAGCTCTTGCTCGACACCGATGCCAGCCTGGTCGAGATCAACCCGCTGGTGGTGACATCGCCCAGCGGCGAACATCCCGACGGCCAGGTCATCGCCATCGACGCCAAGGTCAACATCGATGACAACGCGTTATTCCGCCGCAAGCGCATCGCCGAGATGTTCGACCCTGCTGAGGAGAACCCCGCGGAGCTGCGAGCCAACACGTTCGGGCTGAGCTACGTGGCTCTGGGAGGCAACATCGGCTGCCTTGTCAACGGGGCCGGGCTGGCCATGAGCACCATGGACATTATCAAGCTGCACGGAGGCGACCCGGCCAACTTCCTCGATGTGGGCGGGAGCGCCACCGATGAGGCCGTCACCGAGGCCTTTCGGATCATCCTCTCCGATGAGAAGGTCCAGGGCGTGTTGGTCAATATCTTCGGCGGCATCATGCAGTGCGACATGATTGCCCGAGCCATCGTCACCGCCGCCAAGGAAGTCGGCTTCACGGTGCCGTTGGTGGTGCGCCTGGAGGGGACCAATGTCGAGGAAGCACGGCGGATTCTTGACGAGGCCCGCAACGAAATCCCCTCGATGGTTGCGGCGACCGATCTGACCGACGCGGCGAAAAAGGTCTGCGCTGCGGTGAGCGTCACGGCGTAGTTCAGCGCCAACCCCTCGCCCTTCCGGGCGAGGCTATTGCGGAGGCGCGCGGTTGCATTCATTGCCCTTGGAGCTAGACAATGATCAAATGCCTCATCATCGCGCTTGGCGCTTCCATTCCTCTTGTGGCCATGATGACAACCGGACCAAGAGCCGAGGAGGACACCGACGCCGTGGCCCGAGTTCTCGACGATCTTCACGAGGCCGCCTCGAAGGCCCAGGGCAAGCGCTACTTCGATCTCTTTGCTCCCGATGGGGTCTTTTTCGGTACGGATGCCACCGAACGCTGGCCGATCGAGGAGTTCCGCGCCTACGCTCTACCTCGCTTCGATACTGGGACCGGCTGGACGTACCACGTTCGTCAGCGCCACGTCTTTCTCGACGGTGATCACAATACGGCGTGGTTCGATGAAGCGCTTCACAACGACAAGTATGGCGAATGTCGGGGTACCGGGGTGCTCGTCAAGATCGACGGCGGGTGGAAGATTGCCCAGTACAATCTCACGATTCCCATTCCCAATGCGATCGCACTGGACGTCGTAAAGATGATCCGCCAGGCGGGCGACTCGCCATAGGGCGGCAACCGATCTGATCGACGCGGTGAAGAAGGTCTGCGCTGCGGTGAGCGCCACGGTGTAGCGCGTTCCCCTCGCCCTGCCGGGCGAGGCTATTGCGGAGGCGCGCTACGGGTCATCGTGGTCAATAGCCGCGCGGCGGAAGCCCGCGGATTCCTCGCCGGTCAATGATGCTCCACATTCGGGGCAGCGCTCGTGTGGCCCGCCACGCAGATCATAACCGCACACGCAGAACCCCGGCGGTGGATGTTTCCGACGATACCGCCACCATAATGGAATGCCCAGGAGCAATATCCAGAACGGGATGTGAACGAAGGCCAGGACGATGAGCATGATCACGTAAACCTTGCGGCGCGCTACCGACTCGCCCTGCGGATACCACAGCCTGGTCCACATCCTGTCGTAGAGGCTGTAGTTAAAGGGAATGTTCAAGTATGGGATGTACGGCGTGAACTGCCCGACGACTGTTCCGCAGTGGCCGCAATAGTGTTGCAGCCGGTCGAAGGGGGTCAAACAGCCCAGGCATACCGGTGTTGCCTCGGGATCCTCTTGTGGGTTATGGTCCGCGTCCTCATCTGTAGACAGAGGCGGGTACTCGCTCATCGAACATCAGGGTACCTGTCGCGCGACGAGCGGCCAACCCCTCGTCCTGCCGGGCGAGGCTATTATCGTGCCGTGCTCATCCTGTTCGACATTGACGGGACCCTGCTGCTCACACAACGCGCGGGCTCCAAAGCCATGCTCGATGCGGCGCGGGAGCTCTTCGGCGACGCGTTCACCTTCGACGGTGTGGAGATCGCTGGGCGCATTGACCCGTTGATCTGGGCCGATGCGGCCAAAGCGAACGGCCTGGCTGACCCTGACGCGCATCACGATCGCTTTCGCGCCGCTTATGCGCGTCATTTCGCTGCGCGGCTGCGGGCAAACCATACGGTCACGCTCTTGCCGGGGGTGGCGCGACTATTGGATGCCCTAGCTGATCTTGATCACGTGACGGTGGGGCTGTTGACCGGCAACTATCCCGAGACCGGGCGAATGAAGATCAAGGCGGCTGGACTCGATCCGGATGTGTTCGCCATTGCCGTCTGGGGTATCGACGGAGCCCATCGGCGTGAGCTGCCGTGCCTGGCCATGACGCAGTACGCAGCGAACTACGGCCAGTCTATCGAGCCCCGAGACGTTCTGATCGTCGGCGATACACTGCACGACATCGATTGCGCCAAGGCGAGCGGATGTCGTTGCCTGGCGGTCGCGACGGGGATGTGTTGTGCAAGCGAACTTGCCGCGCACGAGCCCGAGTTGCTCGTGGACGATCTCTCAGATACACCCTCGATTCTAGCGTGGATGTTGAATCGTTAGAGACGGTTTCCGACTAATGGGACTCAAGGCCGTTCAACACGAGGAGCAGGTGTGACGTGAACGACGAGCTGGACCCAGATAACCAAGCCGGGCAGACGGTCGGCGCCTTGACCCCGCCGACCGAGCCACCGCCACCCGCCGTCAGCCCTCGACCGCTCGGACCCGTACAGGAGCCGCAGCGCATTGTCACACTCGATGTGCTGCGCGGCTTCGCGATCTTCGGCATATTCATGGTGAACATCGCCTTCTTCGCCATGCCGTTGGCGAAGATAATCGACCCTGGATCCATGGCGGATGTGCCGCCAGCCGATCAGATCAGTCACGCGATTGTCCGGGCCTTCTTCGAGTACAAGTTCGTGTCGCTCTTTTCCCTGTTGTTCGGTATGGGACTGGTCGTGCAGATGCGGCGGGCCGAGCAGCGCGGCCGGCCGTTCGTGCCGCTGTACTTGCGGCGAATCTTTGTGTTGATGCTGTTCGGGCTGGCGCACGGCCTGCTGCTGTGGTACGGTGACATTCTGTTCGTCTATTCCGTTGTTGCAATTATCGCGCTGCTGTTGCGAACGGCGTCGGCCCGAGCGCTGATCGGATTGTTCGCCGGCGCATTGCTCCTTTCGGTGCTCGCCGCCGCCGTGTTCGTGGCGCTGGGCGTCATCGACCAGTCACGATCGATGGAGCGTACCACCATGGTGGCGACCCAACCGGCGGAGGTGTCCGAGGCAACTGAGGTCGGGATTGAATCAACTGCCCCGGATGCGGCAGCCGATGATTCACACGAAGGCGAGGCCGACGACCGGTGGGATCGGTTTGTCGCTGCGCTAGAGGCGTCAACATGGCAGCCCGGCGACCCCGCATGGGTCGAAGCGGGAGTCATCGCTTACAAAGAGGGGCCGATGTCGGTCACGCTGCTGATGCGCGCGGTTACTTTCGGCATGATGCTTGTGTTCGTGGGTATCCTGAGCGGCTTCGGCTTCCGCGTGATCGGAATGTTCCTGCTGGGCATGGCGTTGATGAAGTTCGACTTCTTTAGCGCCCAACGGCGGCCTTGGCATTGGGCGTTTTGTATCTTGGGGCTTCTGATCGGCGTACCCGGCGAGCTGTGGCTGGTGTGGTCGTATTACCTTTCGGGCTACGAACTCGGCTGGACGCAGGCCGGCGCCGAAGTGATTCACAACATCTCCAGCCTGGCGCTGTGCCTCGGCTACGTCGGGGCGATCACGCTGATCGTGCAGGCGGGGTTGCTGCGACGGCTCACCTACGCGTTCTCCTGTGTCGGGCGGACCGCTCTGAGCAACTACCTTCTTCAGACGATCATCGCCACGTACCTCATGTACTGGTGGGGCTTGGGATGGTTCAACGAGGTGTCGCGGCCCCAGCAGCTCGCGCTGGTCGTAGGAATCTACGCAATGCAGATGGTGCTGAGCGTCCTGTGGCTGCGCGTGTTCACGATCGGCCCGTTCGAGTGGCTGTGGCGGTCGCTGACGTACCTCAAGCCGCAGCCGGTGCTGCGACGCAGGGCGACGACTTCGCCTACGGCCGCCTGAGCATCTCCAACATCTTGCGAGGGACTTCGCCCTGGCCGGTGCGGCAACTGAGCCGGGCCGCTTCACACAAGGTCAAGATGCCCGCCTCGTCCGGCGGCGGATCGGTCGCATCGAGATGGTCCAGCAGCCGCCGAACCTGCATCGCGACCAGTTCACCGGGGCTGAGCAACTGCGGCTCCCGGTGTGAGTCGATCGTGTGGCCATCAGGTGCGGTCCAGTTGAAACCATCGTCTTCAATCCGGACGCAGCCGCCTTCGCCCAGGAGCGTGATCGCCCGAAACCATCCGCCGGCCTGATCGCTCACGGCCGCGCACGCGCAACGGTTGTCCGAGAAGCGCATGTTCAAGGTGAGATGACCGTGAAGCCCGCCAAGCGTCTCGGGGACGCCGGACATCTCCCCGCACAGTGCTGCATCCAGCATCTCGATTGATCCGCACAAGGTCTGGGCCAGGTCCATCGCATCGAAGAGGCGGGCAAACAGCGAGCCCTGGACCGGAGCGCTGCCCAGAAAAATGTTGACGCACTGCCGTTGACCGAATTGCTCAAACACCTCGCGGGCGGCGCGATAGCCGGGGCTTTGTCGCATCAGCGGCACGAATCGGGCGGTGACGGCTTCACGAGGATCGGACAGCACCTCGGCAACGGAACCTGGCATTGGTTCGCTGGTGATGGTAAGCAAGCCGGCCTCACGAATGAGTCGCCGTTCATCCGGTTCGATCCGCCGGCCCGCCGCCAGCCACAGCAGGCCCGCATCGTCCTGGAGGACTGCCTCGCGCAAGGTGGCGACTCGATTCGTTTCGAGCGATTCGCTGAGGCTGACCCCCGCAGCCGTGTCGTATGATCCCACAGCGGCCAGCTCGAATCCGCCGCGCTTCACGGCATCTCGAATGAGCTCTTCCTGCCCGGGCTCGATCCAGGCGATAAGCCGCACTGTGGATGACATGGCGGGTAGTGTACGAGAGCCAGCAGCATTCAGCTATCAGCGTTCAGCGTCCAACTCTCCCCAATTGATTATTCACCGATGGCTGACAGTTGATCGCTGACCGCTACAATGACTGCGTGGACAGACGATCGCCGTCGCGGGGTAACCGGCGGCGGAGGAAAGTCCGAACACCGCAGGACACGGTGGTGGGTAACGCCCACCGGCTCTTGGTCGCGGAGCTAGGGAAAGTGCCACAGAAAACACACCGCCGACCCCCGGAAGTTTTGTGTCGTCGTGTTTCTCGCGGCGCCTCAGCCCATTGCGGGGAGGTAAGGGTGAAATGGTGCGGTAAGAGCGCACCGCCCGGCTGGTGACAGCCGGGGCACGGCAAACCCCACCGGGTGCAAGCGCAAGCAGTCCTCCACCGGAAGTTCGCTTTCGGGAACCATGGTCCGTGGCATGAGGACGGGTAGCGTGCTCGAGGTCGCCGGCAACGGCGGCCCTAGACGAATGATCGCCGCCCCGACGTGTCGGGGAACAGAATTCGGCTTACGTCCACACACGACCGAGCACAGCGGGTCCAACCGGGCCCGCTGTGTGTTTGGGGAATCGCTCGTTAGCCGGCCGCTGAGGGGCTATCCGTCGCTAGATTTCAACGTGACGTCGAGCACGACTCGCTTTGCGTCTCGAAGAACGGTGATCTTCACCTGGTCGCCCGGCTTGTGCGCCTGAAGCTGGTCGAACAGATCGCCCAGACCATCGATCGGCCGGTCGCCCCAGGCCACGATGATGTCGCCTTGGATCATTCCCGCATCGGCCGCGCTGGTGCCTTGCGAGACCGCATCGACCAGCACTCCGGTCTGGGCCTCCTCACCCATCCCGGGCCGAATGCCCAGCCGGACAGAGGCGTAGCCGCGATCCCGGCCGCGGCCGGCGGGTGGCTCCTGGTAGACCAGCTGGTCCGGCCGGGTGGCAAGATCCTGGGCGATGTCAAACATCAGATCGAGGATCTCGCCCGCGCCCGCCGGGTTGACCGTGTAGGCCTGGTCGCTCGGCGAGGTGTACTCCCGGTGCATGCCCGTGAAGAAATGCAACGCGGGCACCTCAACACGGTCGAAGCTCGCATCGTCGGACTGCCCGCTGCCGCCAGGATTGACCGAGACCGTTAGTCCGCTGGCCTCAAAATGCGGTTGAAGGATCTCTGAAAGGCCCGCAGCAGTCTCCGTTCCCAGCACCGACAAGTTTCCGCTGCGCAGCCGCCCGATCATGTCCATGTTGAGCAGAATGCCGATGTTCTCGATGGGGATCGTCGGGTTGTTTGCGAAATAGCGTGAGCCGTGCAGGCCCATCTCCTCGGCCCCGAAGGTGAGGAAGAGCACCGAACGCAGGTTTGCATCGTCGGGAGCGTCTGCGTAGGCCTCGGAGAGCTTCCTGGCCAGAATCAGCACGCCGGCCGTTCCGGAGGCGTTGTCATCGGCACCGGGGTGAAGTTGCCCGCGGTTGCGCGGATTTACGCCGCCCAGTGATCCGTCACCGACATGATCGAAATGAGCCCCGATGACGATCCACTGATCGGCGAGATCGCCTTTGCCCGGAAGGATGCCTCCGACGTTCTCGGCTTCGGACTCGCGGCGGTCGCGTTTGCGCTGAACCGCGGTCGCCATCGTCACCTGCACGTCGTCACTGAGAGGGACTGTCTTGACCTCGCCGGTATCGGCCAGGCGCCGCCAGGTCAGCAGGTCCCGGCCGAGCGCATCAGCATCCCGCAGCAACCGGTCGGCGACTTGGGGCGTGATCTGCATCGCCGGAATGTCAAGGCCGGGGCCGAACCCGCGGCTGTGGCCGATCGGCTCCAATCCCTCACGGCCGTGGACCGCCCCGGGCGGATTGACCAGCAGGATGCCCGCGGCGCCGCGCTCAACCACACTTCGCATCTTGCGGGCGATCCCCGCCTGTCGGCTGAAGCGCTCGGTGCTCCACCGGCTGGCGCCGTCGTCATCGAGCGGTTCGTAGCGAAGCAGCAGCGCGACGCGCCCACTCAGGTCGGTGTCGTCGTCGAAGCTGGTGTACTCATCGGGTCCTTCGTCGATGCCGTATCCCACGAAGCTCAGCGGTGCCGTGACCGCGCCGCTGCCGGAATTCCCCAGCACGATGAAATCCTCGCCGTCAGCCAGCTCTGGGCCGTTGATCGACAGCACCGCCTCGGTGATCTCCACCTGCACGCGCCGGCCACGCACGCTGAAGTCAAACGGCTGGCGATAGCTCTCCCGGGCAGCGTCAGATGGGCCGCCGAGTTGCTCCCCCCCCGCACCGAACGCAGGTTCCAGCCCGTAGGTGCGGAAGTAGAACTCGATGTATTGGGCCGCCAGTTCAACGCCGCGCGTGCCCGGCGCCCGGCCCTCGAAGAACGGGTTGGCCAGCGTCTGCACGTGCTGGTACCAAAGGGTGGCATCGGGCCCAAGATCCTCAAACACCTGCCGCAGGTTGACCTCGGCGGCGTTGACCGTGACCGCCGACTCCTCGGGGGCGAAACTTCGGATATTGGCCGGACCATCAACGATTCGAGCCGTCGATTCAGTTTCGCCCGCGCCGGTCGGCTCGGCGGGCTGACCGGCCTGGGCCCGAGCGGTCAAACCGAACCAGACCACGGCCGCCGTCAGGGCAACGAATTGGACGAGACGATTGATATCAGCCATGGGAGATCGTCCTTTCGCAGAGGCAACAAACGGCCGAAGCTTGCCAGCCTGATCAAGACTGTAGCAGGAAACCCGGCCGATATGCGATCCGAGGACCGACTGCGGGCACACTTCGCCGGCGTCACGTGTCGGCTGCGTTGCTCGCAGCGCGGGCAGCGAATATAGTTGCCGCTTCGCAGTCTACGGCGATGTCGTTCGGTCATCGAGTCTAGGCGCTGCCGAAACGGTTGCCGCCGTCTCTCGCCCCAGCCCTGCCAGCTCTCGCATGTACTATGGATTACACGCAGATCACACCCCATGAGCAGTCCGCGATGCTCGAGGCGATCGGGGCCGAAAGCATCGAGCAGCTTTTCAACGCGATTCCCCAACAGATCCGATTCAACGACACGCTCGATCTGCCCCCGGCCATGTCGGAACTCCAACTCAAGCGGGAGCTGGCGGAGATGGCCGCCCACAACCACGGCCCGCACGACATGGTCTGCTTCATGGGCGGCGGGGCGTATGACCATTTCTGCCCGGTGCTTATTGATCAGTTGGCCGGTCGCGGCGAGTTCCTGACCGCCTACACGCCCTACCAGGCCGAGGCGTCGCAGGGCAGTCTCCAGGCGTTCTTTGAGTTTCAGACACAGGTGGCCCGGCTGACCGGTTTGGACATTGCCAACGCCAGCCTCTACGAGGGCGCTACCGCCGTCGCCGAGGCAGTGCTGATGGCGCTGCAACACTGCGGCAAACGGCGCGTCCTGGTCGCCTCGACGCTTCATCCGGACTACCGGGCCGTCCTGCGAACATACCTGCAAGACCTGCCTGGGGATTTGGTCGAGCTGCCGGCGGACGGCGGTCGCATCGCGGCCCAGACAGTGCGCCGGGAGCTCGACGACGAAGCCGCATGTGTCGTGATCCAATCGCCCAACGTCTGGGGACTGATCGAGGATTGGGACGGTTGCTTCGGGGCGGCCCATGAGCGAGACGGCGTCTGTGCGATCGCGGTCTTCAATCCGATTGCCTGTGCGTTGCTCCGCAAGCCCGGCGAGTGCTCAGCGGACATCGCCGCTGGTGAAGGCCAGCCGCTCGGCGTGCCGCTGAGTCTGGGCGGGCCGTATCTGGGGCTGCTAGCGGCCAGGAACCAGTTCATGCGGAAGATCCCCGGCCGGCTGATTGGACGAACGACCGATACCGAGGGCCGGGCGGCCTATTGCCTGACACTTCAGACCCGTGAACAGCACATCCGTGGGGCCAAGGCTACGTCCAACATTTGCACCAACCAGGGCCTGCTTGCGCTGCGGGCGACGATGTTCATGACGGCGATGGGAAAGCACGGCCTGCGGGAGATGGCCCAGCAGTGCTATCACAAGGCTCACTACCTGGCCCAACAGATCACGGCCCTGGACGGCTACGCGCTGAAGTTCGACGGACCGTTCTTCTGCGAGTTCTGCATCACGTGCCCGAAACCGGTCACCCAGATCATCGAAGCGGCCAAGCGCCGGCGCATCCTGGCAGGCATCGCGCCCCACGGCCGGCGCATGGGACGCATCGGCGACGAGAATGACCTCCTCATCGCCGTCACCGAACAGCGCACCAAGCACGAAATGGACGCCCTGGTCGAGGTGCTGGAGGAGTTCGCCACGTGACCAGCGTCATGGAAACCAGGCCCAAGACAACGAGAGCAGGCACCAGGTCGATTCACCGGCTGGCGCGCGGCGATCGGCCGGTGGAGCCGGTGATCTTTGAGAAGTCGGTGCCGGGGCAGCGCGCGGTCGATCTGCCGCCGCTGGATGTTCCGCGGGCCGATCTGCCGCCGGAGTTGATCGGCGCGCCTGTTGAATTGCCCGAAGTCGGCCAGCACGATGTGATGACCCACTACACCCATCTTTCGCAACGCAACTTCTCGGTCGACGGCAATTTCTATCCGCTGGGGTCGTGCACGATGAAGCACAATCCTCGGATCAACGAGTGGGCGGCGGCATTGGATGGATTTGCACAGCTCCATCCGCTCCAGGACGACGAACAGATCCAGGGGGCGCTGCGGCTGCTGTACGAAACACGGTGCTTCCTCCAGGAGATCGCCGGGCTTGACGAAGTGTCGCTCCAGCCGGCCGCGGGTGCGCACGGCGAGTACACCGGGCTAAAGGTCATCCGGGCGTATTTCAAAGATATCGGCCAGCCCCAGCGCCACATTGTGCTCGTGCCCGACAGCGCCCACGGCACGAACCCGGCGAGTTGCACGATGTGCGCCTGCCACGCGGTCACGGTGAAGACGGCCCACGGGTACACCGACCTGGATGACCTTCGCCGACTGGTCAACGAGCACGGGGCGAACACCATTGCGGCGTTCATGATCACCAACCCCAACACCGCCGGGTTGTTCGACGCCAAGATCTGCGAGGCAGCCGACATCATGCACGACGCCGGGGCCTTGCTCTATCTCGACGGCGCCAACATGAACGCGATCCTGGGCAAGACCCGCCCGGGGGAGTTCGGCGCCGATGTGATGCACTTCAACACGCACAAGACCTTCTCGACGCCCCACGGCTGCGGCGGGCCCGGGGCCGGACCGATCGCCGTCGGCGAGAAGCTCGCTCCGTATCTGCCAGCGCCCCAGGTGATGATGGCCGAGGACGGTTCCTTCTACTTCGATCGTGACCGTCCAAAATCCATCGGCAAAGTGCGTAGCTTTACCAGTCAGTTCGGCGTGCTGGTGCGGTGCTGGGCGTATATCGCCGCCTGCGGGCCCGATGGGCTGCGCAACGTGGCGGAGAAAGCTGTGCTCAGCGCGAATTACCTGGCTGCCCGACTGTGCAATGTCTACGAGATGCCCTATTTCGACCCCAAGAAGGGCCGCTTCTGTGCTCACGAGTTCGTCACTGTGCCGAACCGATTGCTGCGGAAAGGTGTCTCACTCAACGACATCGCCAAGCGGATGATTGACTATGACATTCATCCGCCGACGATGCACTGGCCGCTGCGCGACTGCCTCATGGTCGAGCCGACCGATACGGAATCCAAGCGTACGCTTGACCACTTCGTGGATGTGATGTTGCAGATCGCCCAGGAGATCGAGCGCGATCCGAAATCGCTGGCCGAAGCGCCGACGGACGCCCCAATCCGCCGGGCCGACGAGGTCGCCGCCGCCCGCAACCCGGTGCTGGTGTGGGAAGGATAGCGGTCAGCGATCAGCGGTCAGCGATGAGCCCATTTATTCATTGAATCCCGTATTACCAATATTCGCGCGCGTCGAAGGAAGGCTTCTATGGCAACTGCGGATGCACATCCGCAGGGACTGGGTAGCAACGGGCGCAGAAGCCCGCGGGCTTCCGCCACGCGGCTATTGAACCGTTGCGCAAGGGAGATCACTTCCCTGCGTGCAATTCGTCGTACACCACGCCGAGGGCGTGGGATCGCAGGCGATCAAGGCCACGGCCCTTGAACACGTCCGGCTTCATTGTGGTGGTCTCGTCACGGCTCTTGCCCTCGGCCATCGCCTTGGCGACGATCTGGCGCAGTTGATCGAAATACTCGATCTGCTTGGGCAGGGCGGTCCGGTCGGTGACCTTGCCGTGGCCGGGGATGATGATCGTCTCATCATTGCACAGCTTCATCGCCTCGCGGACCGAGCGCTGCCAGCCGACGGTCGTGGCCCCTGCCGCTTTGTCGATGAACGGGTGCAGCTCGTGGAACAGCAGATCGCCCATGTGCAGGATATTGAGTTTGGGGAGGAACACAACGACGTCGTTGTCGGTGTGACCCGGGCCGTAGTGTCGAATGTACAGCTCCAGCCCGCCGGGGCTGACGTTCAGCTCCCCCGAGCAGACCCGGTCAGGGGCAAAATCGTCCACGGCCAGACGTTTGGCACGCGCAAGTCGTGCGATGGCGGAGTTGATCCGGGTTTCACCCGCCCCGGATTGTCGAAGTTGATCAAGTTCCTGCTGGGCAGTCCGGCGATATTGGGTCAGATTCCCCGCCAGCCGTGGCGCCAGGTTCTTATGCGCGATCAGCTCGCCGTGGGGGGAGAATTTCCAGTTGCCGCCGGTATGGTCGCGGTGATGGTGGGTGTTGATCAAGAGCGCCGGGGGAGTCTGCACGTGTTGAAGGACCTGCTCGTACAGATCATCGGCCGTGTGGAAAAACTTCGCATCGATCATCACCGGGCCGTCGCCGGTGGGCATCACCAGCACGCGACCGCCGTCGCCGAGAATCACCGCGCCCTTGCCGCGTATCTCTTGAGAATCGAACGGAGCCTGCCTCCTGGGCAGCGTGCCCCAGGACCGCCGAGGCCGGGAGCCTGTGGCGGCCACGGCCCCCAGGGCCAGACAGAAGTCTCGGCGAGTAATCATCAGGTTATTCTCCCTGTGGGGGTTGCGTGATCGCGAGCATTATGAACGATTGTGTGGCGTCCGCCCAGCGTCGCCTCGGGCTTTGGGACGAAGCCGCGATTGGGGGCATGGCGAAAATCATCATGGCACGGAGGGTTGCGGGATGCCCAAACCGTTGAACATCGCCCTGATCGGCACCGGATTCATGGGCCGAGCCCATTCCAACGCCTGGATGAGCGTCAACAAGTTCTTCGACCTGCCGCGAGTTGCGGTGATGCACACCGTCTGCGCCCGGGAATCGAAAGACGCCCACCGCTTCGCCGGCAAGTGGGGCTGGGCCAAGGCGACTACGGACCTCGGCCGGGTGATCGACGATCCAACCATCGATCTGGTGGATATCGCCACGCCGAACCATCTCCATGCCCCCCAGGCCGTGGCGGCGCTGGAGGCAGGCAAGCATGTGGCGTGTGAAAAGCCGCTCGCGGGAAGACTCGACGATGCTCAGGCCATGCGCGTCACAGCCCAACGAGCGAAGCGACGGGGGATCGGGACGTTCGTGTGGTTCAATTACCGGCGTTGTCCCGCGGTGGCTTTCGCGCATCAGCTCGTCCGCAAGGGGAGGCTGGGGCGAATCTATCACGTGCGCGCACAGTACCTCCAGGATTGGGGCGGGCCTCAGACAAGTCTGTCGTGGCGTTTCGACGTCAGCCAGGCCGGCTCCGGCGCGCATGGCGATCTGAACGCCCACATCGTCGATATGGCCCGCTTCATCACCGCAGACGAGATCACCGAGATCGCCGGAGCCATCGCCAAGACCTTCATCACCAGGCGACCGCTGGTTGATGCGGGCCGAGGACGCAAGACCCGCTATGGCAGATCCACCGTTGATGATTGTGCGCTCTTTCTTGCCCGGTTCAAATCCGGGGCGGTCGGCTCATTTGAAGCGACCCGTCTGGCCACGGGCAATTCCAACCGTAACTGCATGGAGATCAACGCCGAGAGGGGCTCGATCAAGTTCGACTTCGAGCGGATGAACGAGCTGCTATGGTGGGACAACACGCTTGAATCATCCCTGCGTGGCTGGAGCAGGATCATGTGCACCAACCCCGGCGATCATCCCTATGCCGAAGCGTACGGGCCGCCCGGGCACCCGCTGGGGTACGACCACCAATTCATCAGCCAGGCTGCGGATATCATCAAGGCGATCGCCGGCCGCAAGCCCATCGTTGCCGTGGCCGACTTCGAGGACGCCTGCCGGACGCAGAAAGTGCTTCACGCCGCGCTGGTATCCGCAAGGGAGCACCGAGCAGTGAAGATTAGTGAGGTCTAATCGCGAAGCGATGTCTCCGATCCCCATCCCATTCTGGGTAGCCCAGCGATGAGCCGGGCACCCTACCAAAGCCCGTTGGCCGGGCCGGGCATCATGCTGCTCAGCGCGGCGATCTTCGGGTACTTCGGTTTCTCGACATCGTGGAACTACCACAGCGTAATGACCGGCGACTTCCTGTTGTTCGTCGCGCTTCTGGACTGGACGCTCAAAGGCTCGGCCATCGCGTTCGGTGCGTCAGCGTTGTTGACGTTGGCGAATCGGGTGCTTGGCAATCTGATCTATGGGGTGGTCGGCCTCATTGGGGCGGTCTTGTTCGTCGTCATCGCCGGGATGGATTACGCTGACACGAAACATAGGGCGCTGCCTCCGCTGCTGCTGTTGATCTTCGCGGCGTGGAACGGCTATAGCTCCTTCGCAGGACTGCGCATGGTGCTCAGCGGCCGGCGTGACCACGGGTCTCTCGAACCTCCGCCCCAAGGCAATGAGCATTTGTAGGCCAACTGGCGGTACAATCGAACCAGGCTTAGGCGCCACGGGGTGGTATGGATCACTTTTCTTACCAAGATGGCAACCTGTACTGCGAGGCCGTGACCGTTGCCGCCATCGCCCAGCAGGTGGGGACGCCGTGCTACGTGTATTCGCGGGCGACGCTTACCGATCACTATGCGCGCTTCGCTGAGGCGTTCGCTGCGCTGGATCCCCTGATCTGTTACTCGATCAAGAGCAGCGCCAACCTGGCGGTGTGCCGGACGCTCGCACAATGCGGGGCCGGCATGGACCTCGTCAGCGGCGGCGAGCTGCACCGCGCACGGTTGGCGGGTGTCGATCCGAAACGCTGCGTCTATGCCGGTGTCGGCAAGACCGATGCCGAGATCAGCCTGGCCCTGGAGGCCGAGGTGGGATGGTTCAACATCGAGTCCGAGGGCGAGTTTGAGAATATCAGCCGCATCGCCGCGCGGATGAATCGCCGCTGCCAGGCCGCGCTGCGCGTTAACCCCGACGTCGATCCGCAGACGCATCGCTACACGACGACCGGCAAGAAGGAAACGAAGTTCGGCGTTGACCTCGACCGGGCCAGGGCATTCTTCGACACCTATGGCGGCGACCAGCATTGTGCCGTAACCGGGATTCACCTGCACATCGGCTCCCCCGTGTATTCCGCCAAGCCATACGTCCAGAGCACCACGAAAGTGCTTCGGCTCATCGATGAACTGGCGGCGCGAGGCTACAGGATTGACATGCTGGATCTCGGCGGCGGGTTTGGCGCGGACTACGTAACCGAGCAGTCGCCCCTAGCCAGCGAATACGCCCGGGAGCTTGTCCCTCTCCTGGCCGACCGCGTCAAGGATGGCCTGAAAATCATCCTCGAGCCGGGGCGGACGATTACCGCCAACGCCGGCGTGCTGCTTCTTGGGGTGTTGTATGTCAAGAAATCGGGGACCAAGACTTTTGCGATCTGTGACGGCGGCATGAATGTGCTCATCCGGCCGTCGCACTACGGTGCATTCCATTTCATCTGGCCATGTCGCGTCGCGCGTGAGCATGTGCCCCGCCAGCGACGGCAACAGATGGACTTTCCCGGCCTGGCTCCGGTTGACGTGGTCGGACCGATCTGCGAATCGGGCGACTTTCTCGCCGTCGATCGCCTGCTGCCGCCGGTCAATCGAGGCGATCTGCTGGCGGTGTTTTCCAGCGGCGCCTATGGAATGGTGATGGCCAGCCGGTACAACTCAATGCCGCTACCCGCCGAGGTGATGGTGGCCGGCGACACCGCCATGTTGGTGCGCCGCCGCGAAAGCTATGATGACCTCACCGCCCACGAACAGGAACCCGAGGTCGTGCTGAGTATCAAGCGGTCGAATCCTAAAGCCGGCCCATAATTTGATTCAGGGAGTGCTGACTTGGTCAGGCAAGAAGAAGACGGCTCCTGGGTGGTTCTGCAGGAGACGATTGCTTGTCATCATGACGAGGTGTTCACCTGCTTGACCACCGCGGAAGGGCTCAGCCGGTGGTTCCCGGTCGCGGCGAGGGTCGAGCTGCGCAAGGGAGGCCAGATCGTCTTGAGTTGGAACCGGGATTTCACAAGGACGACGACCGTGGCGATCCTCGAGTACGACGCAGGTGGGATAATCGTCTGGGACTGGCAGGCGGCCCACAGCGAAATGCACGCGCCGGTCTACTGGTCCGTCCAACCTGACCGGGAGCAGGGAAGTCAGATCGAGTTGCGACAGGGACCGTTCAGGTCCGATGCTGAATCGCTCATGGTCCTGGCCCAAGAGGCGGTAAGCTGGCGGTGGCATCTGTGCAACCTCCGCTGCGTGCTCGAGGTCGGGCACGATATGCGCACAGTGAGACCGCTGTAGAAAGGAAGCAAAGTGTGACGCGTGGTAGAACCAGAAGCCGGACCTGACGAGTCCCGACTTGTCGGGACGAGGAAGGTCCGGGTATTCCCTCACACCTTCCAGTATCCTCCTGTCTCTGCACTTCGGCCGCGCGACACAGGAGCCCCCTCGCCGTGGATCAAACAATCGCCGCTCTCGTCCCCGACCTGATCTTCGCGACGAAGATCGCCTCAACCGCCCGATCGCTGGGGGTGGAGGTCGTTAATGTTCGCACCCTTGATCAACTCACCGAGCGGCTGTCCTCGAACCATGACGCGCTCGTGCTGATCGACTTGGAAGCGCCCGACCTCGACCCAATCCACGCGATCGAACTGTGCAAGCAATCGAAACATCAGCCGCGCACGATCGCCTTTGGCTCGCACGTGCGAACTGATCTCATCGGTGCAGCACGTCGAGCCGGCGCCGATGAGGTGCTGGCCCGCTCAGGCTTTGTCGGGCGGTTGCCGTCAATGTTGCAGGCCGTAAGCAGCGGCGGCGCAAGCTGAGTGTTGCGACCACGTCACCACCCGACGTTCGGCCAAACAAGCCACGCCAGCGCGTGAGTGACGCCCAGCGCGTACAAGCCCGCGAGCATATCGTCCAACAGAATGCCCCAACCCTCGGGTAGCCTTTGCAAGGCGCCGATCGGCGGCGGCTTGAGAATGTCAAAGAAGCGAAAGGCGACCATCGCCGTTGCGGCCAGAGTGATGTTCCATGCCCAACCGTCACCGTCTACCACTTCACGCCATGGCAGCAACAGCAGCGCAACACACTGGCCGACGGTCTCATCAGCCACGACCTGGCGGGGGTCCCTGGCGTGAAAATGTCGCTCAGCCCACCGGCCGAACATCACGCAGGAGACCGCAAAGACCACGGCGACCAGGATCAACGCCCCATTCACCATCCATGCTGCCGCCCCCGCCCACAGCAGCACCAGCACGAGGATTGGCGGAGGCGCCGAGCCCCAAGTTCCCGGGGCCGGCTTGAGCAATCCCAATCCGCACACCGTGAGCAAGGCGTGCCGCAGGATCATGTCGCTGCGTCTCCGGCCGCGTCCCCCTTGTCGAGGACCTGCCGCAGCCGACGGATGTACGGCCACGCGGACCAGATCGTCACCACGACCGTGGCGTAGACCACCACGTAGCAGATCCAGCGAGCCCAGAGAGCCCACGCGCTGTCGTCTCGGCCGGTCTTGAAGTTCACCACCAGGAAGATGACCAGGGGGATGGCGATCGACTGAAGGATCATCTTCGCCTTACCCGACCAACTGGCGGCGAAGGAGATTCCCTTGGACTCCGCCTCGCCGCGGAAGCCCGTCACCAGCAGCTCGCGCGCCAGGACGACCGCGACCATCCACGGGTACACGCCGGTGGCCATCGTGAAGAAGTCGCCCGCCTCGACCCACTCTCGCACGACGAATCGCGGCCCGGCCAGATAAATAAAGGCCCCCATCACCAGCACCTTGTCGCAGAATGGATCCATGATCCGCCCGAACGTGGAGACGACCTCCCATCTCCGCGCCAGGTACCCGTCCAAGGCGTCGGTGATCGCCGCCACGATGAACACGCCGACCGCCACATTCGCCCAGGTCGTGTTGTGGTCCGGGTAGCGGTAGGCGTTCAGCGTGGCAAAGAACGCCCCGGCCAGCAGCAAGCGAAGAATCGTCAATGCGTTGGGCAGTTGCCGGCGGATCGTCTTTGACACGCCGAGCATGGTACAGAGTTCCAATTGCCCTCAGTGTGGCTCACTGCCCCGCTGCACTTGGGAGACGCGCTGGGGGATTCGGGTGGCTGTGGCTAAGTCTTCGATGCCACAGCATCAGAAGACTGGGGCACGCTGCGCTTAGCCCCAGCCACCCGTCGCTTAGAAACTATCTCAAGACCTCAGTTCCAGTGGCACGGGAGTCCCGCCCGCGCGTTTGTCTCACGGCCGAGACGGCCGTGCCACCAGCTCTGAGATAGTTTCTTACGGGCCGCATGTGCCGCAGGGATTGCCGCCCGCGACCGAGCACCACGCAGCCAGCAACGCTCCGAGGTCGAACGCGTCAACGCAACCGTCGGGAACGCCGCCCGGGCCGGTGATGTCGGCGCCGCGGGCGCCCAGTTCACAGTCATCGGGGATGAGGTTCGCGTTGGAGTCGCAGCTTACACCTAAGAAGATGTCGCAGGCGTCCGGCTGACCGTTGCGGTTGCAGTCGACGCCGGACAGGAGATAGACGTACATCGAACCGGAGTCCTCGCCGTTGTCATCGTCACCAATGGCCCCGACCGTAATCACGTCGCCGCTGATCGAGACCGAGAGGCCGAACTGGTCATTGGCAGCACCGTCCGAAGCGGTGAGCTTGGCGGTCTCGGTCATGGTCACCCAGCCGCCGGGGGGTTTCTCGAAGACGTACGCCGAGCCGGGGCCACCACTTAAAAGCTGGTTGGCCCCGACCACGACCACATCGCCGCTGATCGACACCGAGTTGCCGAACTGGTCATCGGCAGCGCCATCCGAGGCGGTGAGCTTGGCGGTCTGGGTCATGTTCACCCAGCCGCTTGGCGGCTTGACGAACACATACCCCGATCCGGATAGCGATCCGTTGTCATCGTCGAACCTAGCCCCAATCACCGCCACGTCGCCGCTGATCGACACCGAGATTCCGAACTGGTGACTGACTGCGCCATCGGAGGCGGTGAGCTTGGCGGTCCGGGTCATGTCCACCCAGCCGCCGACGGGCTTCTCGAACACATACGCCGAGCCGGAGTCCGCAACGTTGCCATCGCCGATCGGGGCTCCCACCACGGCGACCTCGCCGCTGATCGAGACCGAGAAGCCGAAGCGGTCGCCGGCCGCGCCGTCGGAGGCCAGGAGCTTGGCGGTTTGGGTCATGCTCACCCAGCCGCCGACGGGCTTTTCAAACACATACGCCGAGCCGGAGTTGCAGACCGGCTTGCCGGGACACACGTCGTCGTCGCCAATGGCCCCCACTACAATCACCTCGCCACTGATCGAGACCGAGTTGCCAAATAGGTCCTGGACGGCGCCATCCGAGGCGACGAGCTTTGCGGTCTCGGTCATGTCCACCCAGCCACCGACGGGCTTCTCGAAAACGTACGCCGAGCCGGAGAAGATGCCGTTGGCATCGTCATCTCTTGCCCCGATCACGGCAACGTCGCCGCTGATCGAAACCGACCAGCCGAAGTTGTCATTGGCAGCGCCATCAGAGGCTGTGAGCTTGGCCTCCTGAACCCAGCTCAAGCCGTCAAAGCGGAAGATGTAGGCCGAGCCGGGGCCGTCGAAGTTCAACGGCCCGGTATTGCCTTCATTATACGCTCCGACCACAGCGAAATCGCCGCTGATCGACACCGAGAAGCCGAAGAAGTCAGTGGCAGCGCCGTCGAAGGCCAGGAGCTTGGCCGACTCGCACTGGGCGGCGGCCGGCGGCGGGGCCACGCCCCAGACCAACAAACAGACCACGAGGATGGGAGCCGTCCTTCGCCCGCTGAGCCATGTGCTTGTTCTCATCGTCCTTACCTCCTGGATGAAAGGGCAGTTCAGCTTTGTCGCAGCGGCCCAGACGCCCGACGTCGGGCCGAAGAAGACCGGGCTGAGGACAGCCCGGCTCACTCATCAAATAGACCACAGATCACCCGGCCGGGCAATGAAAAAATGCGCGGATCGCACATCCACTTGCCGGGGCGAGGTGAGGTGAACGCGGGTAACCAAAGCCACCCGCGGGACTCGAACCCGCGACCTGTGCTTTACGAAAGCACCGCTCTACCGACTGAGCTAGGGTGGCGCCGCAGAGCCAACGGTATCACCACTCATGCGATCAGACAATGCGCGCCGCAGGCCGTAGTAGCCGGGACGCTACGCGTCGCGGCGCCGGCGGGCGTAGCCCGCCGGCTATCTGCTCAGCGTGGAATCAACCGGATGGCCGTGGCGGACGGCAGGTCGAGCGCGCCGTGAACGCGGGCGGCGGCCTCGGCGGTGCGGCCCCCGGAGTTGGTGATCAGCTCCAGCAACTGGTCGATATGGCGCGGCTCGCTACGGTCGCCGAAGCGCTTGACGGAGTCCGCCACGCGCTTCAGCAGCTCGATCTGTTCATCTCCGGTCGCCGCCAGCGCGCCGTCGAAGAGCTTGCGCTGGGCACGGTCGCTGTCGATGAGGGCGAGGATGTCGGCGACGGCCAGGCGGACCCCGCCGCGGCGGGCGTCATGCGCCTGGATGAGGGTCGACTCGGCATCGGCGATGGCGTAGGCCCGACTGCCTGAGATGGCGATGTCGCGCAGGGTCATGATCGAATCGATGGCGTAGGCTTCGGCTTGAGCCTCCGTCATGCGACCGCCGGCCGCGCGCAACATGACCTCGTCAATCAAGTCGGCGAACGCTTCCTCAGAGACCCTCGCCCGTGATATTTTGACCCGGATGTCATCGCGGAACTCTCGTCTGAGGCGCACCATGTCCCCCGATGTGGCCACGAGAAGCAAGGGCACGGCCGCAGTCTTGGTAAACACCCGCAACTGGCCAACGCCTTGGATCGCCGCTTCGGCGCCGGCGACGTTCATGACCACGAGATCCACCCCCACCGACTGATCGATCGGCGTCATCACATCGCCAAGCCGCGGGCCCGAAGCGACGATCGTGAACCCCAGATCGCTCAGGCGACTCGCATCGACGCGGCGCTCCTCTTCATCACCCCCAATGATGACCGCATAGCTTTCGTCGCCCGTGCGCACGGCTGAGGCGAGCAGCGGCACCACGGTGACATCGCCGGGGAACCGTTGGCGCGGCAGCGCCCGGCCGAGGGTGAGCGCAGCCTCGTACCGCACTCGGCGATCGGGGTATTGCAATGCTTCCAGAAGAGGCTGGCGACCGGCTAGGCCCCCAAACAGGTTGGCGCCACCGGTGGTATGGGACAGGGCTCCAATCGCGTCGCGGACGAGCGAAGTGTCCAGGCGGTCGATCCCGATCCCCAGAACATCCAGGCAGACCCGGGTCCCGTAGACCGTGGCGTAGAACGCGGGGCTGTAGCGATTCTCGCCGAAGATGGGGTCGCCCGCGCCGGGGGGCAGCTCGTTGGCTCGCTTCAGATTCGCCGCGACGAAAAGGCTCAAGGCCGGCGCATGGCCGGCGTCAAACTGAAGCGCCTTGCTCGCCGCCCGCATGGCCATCACTTCGCTGAAGATCTCGGTGGCCACGGGCGTTGCTTGAAGACCGGTGAACGGATCGTATGACCAGACGTTGTTCGTCGCTTCATAGGGAAACGCGATCAGCGACTCGGATTCGTTGAAGTATTGTTGGGCGAGCTTGGTGTACAACACGGCGAGGCCGCCATTGACGCCGCCCACCCGCCGAAATGCCCGCCCGGCAGCCTCGCGGATCACCGCCGCCGCCGAGGCGTCTTCGGCAAGCTCCATCAAATAAGGAGCAGCGTGGGGATGGCCGATCTCACCCAGCAGGCCGCAGACGTAGCGCTGATTGTCCGCATCCAGATGAGCCAACGCTTCGCACAGGGGCGTGACGGCTTGCCGGCCGATCATGATGATCATGTCGCCCGCAGCAGACCGTGCCCGCTCGTTTTGCCCTTCAGTCATCACCCGCAGCAGGCTGGGCACAGCGTATTCACCAGCTCCGGTCAGAAGCTGACGGCCCAACATCTTCATTCGCTGCGTACCGGTGAGCATCGAGATCGCGGCCTCGATGCGATTCGAGTCGCGGGCCAGGTCGAGCCGACCGCTATGCACCCGCCGATCCAGCTCGGCGGCGAGGTGTTCCAGTTCGGGCATGCGGTGTGCCGTACCGAGGGCCGCTTCGAAGCGCTCACGTGTGGTCTTGCCTTCGTCGAGCAGCTCCGCAAGCTGCGCGTCGGTGATCCCCGATTCAATGAGGCGCTGGGCGTAGGCCGCGGCCAGGTCCGGCTTGGCGATGTGCGTGTAGTGGACGAAATCCTCCAGCAGCTGCGCCGGATCATCGTCCTGCGCCCAAACCGGGGCCAGCATCGTCAAGACCACGCCCAGCGCGACAAGTCCGTGGCGAGAACACGCGCGAATCATCATCGGGATCGACTCCTACCTTGCCCTGGACTCGCCGTGGGAGGGTTGGGCGACGGTCCGTCCGTCCCCCTGTGCTACACACCAGCGAATCAAGGCTCCCCCAACCCGTTGAACCTAGCCGGGACCGGCTGCAGTGTCAACGAATTGTTACACACAGGCAATACGCATTTGCGTGGCGGGCGGTTCCTGTTGTACATTCCCGGACGTCTGCGGTGTCCACCCCAGGGCTTGGGCTGGGGGGACGAAAAGGGAAGGCGGTGAAAAGCCGCCGCGGACGCGCCGCCGTGACGGGCCGCTGATCGCCTCGATCAGCATCTTGTCTCCTACGAAGCCACTGTCGGGCCTGCAAGGGGCGCCGATGGGAAGGCGGAGGCAAGCGACCCGAAGCCGGAAGACCTGCCGCAGACGACAGGCGTTGCCCTCGCGTGTAGGGCGTGTGCCCTTGGGTTCCGGTCAGTTCCCGCCGGCACCATTGGCGTCCTGAAACGTGCGCGCCAAGGCAACACTCCACGTGTCGGGAACCGTTGGGCGCGGTTCCCTACGAACTGAAGGAGTAGCTGACATGATGAATCGACGTCTCGGTATTTGCGTGGCCGCTGCGGCTGCGGTCGCTCTCGGCAACTCGCTGGCACAGGCCGGTGACGACCCCTTTGCCGATGTGGTCATCTGCTATGACGAAGGGTCGAATCCCGCCCCAAATTACACCGACCCCACCACGGCCCTCTACTCACCAGAGCGATTCACCGGCGAAGGTGTGTTCCCTGGTGTGGTCAGCGCATTCAATCCGCCGTTCGGCGTGGACGAGATCGTTTCGATCGGCGCCGGCGGACATCTCATCGTCAAGTTCAACACCCCCGTCACCGACGATCCGGCAAACCCCTTCGGCATCGACCTGCTGATCTTCGGCAATGCCGGCTTCATCGACAACGCACCGCCCAACGGCATCGTCGGCGGCGTCTTCGGCAACGATGGCGGCACCGTGGAAGTCAGCGTCGATGGTATCACCTGGTTCCTGATTGAAGGCGTCAAGCGAGATGGCCTGTTCCCGACAATCGGTTATCTCGACGCGGGGCCCTACGACGAGAAGCCCGGTTCGTCCCCCACCGATTTCACCCTCCCGGTCGATGGAAGCCTCACGCTCGATGACTTCATGTTTCTGAACAATGACGAGGTGGTCGAGCTGTATGCCGGCTCCGGGGGCGGAGCGGGGATCGACCTCGCCTGGGTCGGCATGGAGGCAATCAGTTATGTGCGGATAACCAATCCCGGCGATCCCGCGACGACCCCGGCCGTCGAAATCGACGCCTTCAGTGACGTCGCCCCCGAAGTCAACCCCGCGGACCTCAATCAGGACGGCATCGTGGGCATTGTTGATCTGTTGATATTGCTCGCCGCGTGGGGGCCTTGTCCTGATCCGCCTGAACCTTGTCCGGCTGATTTGGACGGCGACGGGACGGTGGGCATCCTCGACCTGCTCACATTGCTGGGAGCATGGGGGTGATGAGTGCGTCGCCGGCGCACCGCGCGCTGACCATGGTGGAGTTGATGGTGGTGCTCGCGGCGCTGGCGTTGCTGCTGGGATTGCTGCTGCCGACGCTCTCGATCGTCTCCGCGGCTGGTCGCAGCACGCAATGCCGGTCGAACCTGAGGCAGATGGCGCTGGCGGCCCATACCTACACGATGGTGTACGCCGTGTACCCTGCGGCTATTCGTTACGAGGACGGCGGGATCCAGGTGGCCTGGGATTGGGTGACGACCTTCGCCGGTGAGCTGATTTCGCCTGGGCCGCTGTGGGGGTTCAGCAACGACCCTGGCCAAGTGCAGCAATGCCCCGACTACCAGGGAGAGACAAACTTCGCCGATCCGTTTACCGGCTACAACTACAACACCAGCTTCATCGGCGCCGAAGGCACGCCGGCTACGCCCGGGTGGGAAGACCTGCGGTGGGGCGTCCCGCTCGGCCAGCATCGACGCACCGTGCAGACCACGATGTTCGGCGACGGCGGTTGGGCGGGCGGGACCAACAAGTTCATGCGAGCACCGATGAACAGCGAGGGATACGCGCTCAATGTGATCTACGCCGGCGGCCAAGCCTTCCGCCACCAGCGGTCTACGAATGTGGCATACCTTGACGGGCACGTCGATTCTGTTCAGAAGCCCTACGCGGGCGCCCTGGCCACTGAATCGCTGCTCGAAGACACCATGGGTTATCCCGAGAACGGCTTTCTGTCCGATGACGACAGCGCTTATGATCCGCGTTGACGGAATGATCGAAAGAGGACGGTTCACAGCTGGGTATGCTTCGACGTGACCTTTTTTGGACCCGGCTCTCCCGGAACAGGGCAATCTGAAGGTATGATGGGCGACGATGAGCACGCACGAGGAATTCGCCGTCGCACTGAACGGCGCCTCCGTTGGGGCCGCGCTTCAGCGGCCCGAGCCGTCAGACGGTGATCAGGCGTTGGCGGCGGTACTGCTGTGTCACGGCTTGGGCGCGTTGACAGCCCAGACCGCCGAGCTGTTTGATCAGATCACTGATGCGCTGGTCGAGGCGGGGCTTGCGGTGGCGACGATCGGCAAAAACGCCACCGACTCCTGGCCCTTGCCCGGCGGTGTCGGGTCCGTCGATGCCGCATCGGCTGTCTTTCGGTGGATGGCGCTTCGCGACGAGCTGGACCTCAATCGCATCGGCGTGCTGGGGTATTCCCTGGGCGGCCTTATCGCCGCCTGCCTGTCCCGGCGCACCGATCAGATCGCGCGGTTGTGCCTGCTCGCTCCGATGACGGTTGACCAGGTCACCGAGAAACAGGCGGGCGAGACCACCCACGAGCCGGCCGGGCAGCTTCGGGGCGACCTCGCCTCGCTCACGCCGATCGAAGATCTCGTCGTCCATGATCGGCCAACGCTCATCATGCACGGCGCTGCCGATCGGATCGTCGGGCCCGAGGCGTCGCTGGCGTATCGCCGGGCGGTCGAGCTTGCCCGCCACAAGGTTGAGCACCTGCTGGTCGCGCAGGCTGATCACCTGTTCTCTGGCGCCGTGGCTCGATCGGCTTGTCTGGATCAGCTCACGCGCTTCTTCGCGCCGATGAGCAAGTCGGCGGGCAATGCCGGGCGGCCATGACCGCGCTGCCGGATTATGCCGAGGCCCTGAGCCGGGCGCTGCGGGGGATCGAACCGCTGGGGCGAACGACGCAAGTCGAGCTATCCGCGGCCAGCGGACGTGTGCTCGGCGAGCCGATCATCGCCGATCGCGATTTGCCGCCCTTCGATCGCGCGCAAATGGACGGCTATGCGTTGCGGGCCGAGGAGGTCGGGCGGGTCGAGGCCTTTGCGGTGCAAGCGACCATCCACGCGGGGCAGCCGGCTGATGTATCTGTGCCCTGCGGGCATTGTGTGGCCATCGCCACCGGCGCACCGCTGCCAGACGATGTGGATACGGTCATCCCCCATGAGCAAAGCGATCGCGGCGATCCGGTTCGATTCGCCATCGAGTCGATCCAACGGGGCCAGGCCGTTCACGCGCGCGGGGCGGACGCCAGGCGGGGCGACACGCTGGTCAGGGCCGGTACAGTGCTGCGAGCCCAGCACCTGGGAATCGCCGCCGCCATCGGCCAAACGCATTTGGTGGTGGCGTGCTCTCCTGCGACGACGGTGCTGACCTCCGGCGATGAGGTGAGGCTGGCTGGAGAGCCGGTCGCAAACCATCAGATCCGCAACACCAATGCTCCCATGGTCTGCGAGCTGCTTCGCCGCATCGGGGCGGATCCAATCAAACACCAACACGTCGCCGACAATGCCGAGGCAACGGCCGAGGCTGTTGCGGCAGCCCTGGAGCAATCCGATCTGGTCATCACCGTCGGCGGGATCAGTGCCGGGGAACGCGACTACTTTCCCCAACAGTTCCGGGCGCACGAGGTCGTCATCTCCTTGCACAGCGCCGCCATTCAGCCGGGCCGACCGATCCTGGTGGGTCGTCATCGGCACGGCGTAGTCGTCGTCGGCCTGCCAGGCAATCCCGTCTCGGTCCTGGCGTGCATGTGTTTGTTCTGCTGGCCGATCGTGCGGGTGATGCTGGGGTTGGACGCGACACTGCCCTGGCGTGACGTGGAGCTTGCCGAGGAGGTAAAGCCGAACCCCCATCGCCGAGCGTTTCGGCCGGCCGTCCTCGTTGGTGATACCCGGGCCAAAGTGCCCGATTGGGCCGGATCCGGCGACTTAGCACACACCGCCACCACTGACGGGCTGCTCGAACTGCCGGTGCAGGCTGAGCCGGTTCAAGCCGGTGCCCGACTTCGCTTCCTCAAATGGCCGTGAAATGAAGCAAACGCATTCCCAGAAATCCCAATAGCCGCGGGCGGCAGCCCGCGGATCGTACGGAACCGCAGCGCGACCAGGCGTGCTCACCTCGCCCTTCCGGACGAGGCTATTGGCCAACAGCGAGCGACGAAGCGCATAATAGTGCCACGATGCGCTGTGAAATACTGTTGTTCGCGCAACTGGCCGACGTGATCGGGACCGACCGTTTGGCGATCTCCCTGCCGGAGGGAGCCACCGTCGCCGATGCGCTAGCGAAAGTAGCGAATGAGCACGAAGCGATCGCGTCTGTGCGCAGCACTCTTGCCGTAGCGGTCAACGAGCGGTATTGCTCGCCGAGCAGGGGCCTTTGCGATGGTGACACCATCGCGCTGATACCACCCGTCAGCGGCGGGTAATGTTGCCGGTAAGCGGACCCGAGTTTAACCGCGGGTCGAAGACCCGCGCGACGCTTTGCGCGCCGCTCTTCGAGCGGCGGCTAAACAGGCAACCGCTCACCGTCGGCCGAACTGTTTGTCCAGGTCCGCGATGGTCAGTCGCAGGGTAGTGGGTCGTCCATGTGGGCAGGAGCTTGCCCGCTCGACGGTCTCGCGACACCGCAGCAAATCAGCCAGCTCCTCCTGAGAAAGCCGATCGCCCGCTTTGATCGCGGCTTTGCAGGCCATCATGTCCAAGGTCTCGTGCAACGCCGCTTCCGCATCCTTGTTCAAACCCTCGTTGGCTGCCTTGTCCAGCAGGTCGATGATGAATTCGGCGGGCTCAACACGCCGCTCAAAGAGGAACGACGAGAAGCCGTGCACGGCGATCGCTGAAGGTCCGATCGCTTCCGCTTCAATGCCGATCCGCTCCAGCAGCGGCCGCAGTTGCCCAAGCAGCTCAATCTGCGCCGGATCGACCTCGATCGTCGCCGGCATGAGCAGCCTCTGCGATTCGAGATTGCCCTTGCCGACGGCTTGCTTGAGCCTTTCGAACATCACCCGCTCATGCAAGGCGTGCTGATCGATAATGAGCAGACCCTGTTCATCCTGAGTGACGATGTAGCTTGAATGCACCTGCAGCACATCCATGACCGGCCGGATCATCGGCAGGACCTCGACCTCCCTGCTCGCAGCGGCGCTATCGGAGGCAGAGTCACGATCCTGGGCGGCAAGCACCTGGGGCGCGTCCGCCGCCAGCGCCTGTTTGACCTCGCTATAGACAAAGCCCTTCTGGGTGGGATCGAGTCGGCGAAAATACTCGACGAACTCAGCGGTTGATGCTCGTCGGGCGGAGGGCGATTGGCCGGCCGCCCCGCTGCCGAACGCCGTCATCGGAAGCGTTGAAGTCGAAGATGCACCGATTAGTTGCAGATCGAACGCCGGCGTCAAATCGGCCTTCCGCAGACACTGGCGGACCGCCGAAAGAACCGCACCATGGACGATGCCCTGGTTGCGAAACCGCACTTCGGCCTTGGCCGGATGCACGTTGACATCCACCTGACCCGGATCCATCTCCAGAAACAGCACAATCGTCGGATAACGGGTCGGATCGATCAGTCCGCGGTAGGCCTCCTTGATCGCATGATTGATTGACCGATCAGAGATCGCCCGGCCGTTGAGAAACACCTGTTGATGGCGAGCAGTCCCGCGAGCGATGTCCGGTTTGCCCACCACACCACGGATAGAAACGCCCCGGTCGACGGCGAGGATCTCCAGCAGGTGCTCTTGCAGGTGGGGCCCAAGGATGTCGAACACGCGCTGATTGGCGGTGTCACAAGCCGTCGCTTCGATCGTTTGTTTCCCATTGACGTGCAGGGTAAAACTGATTTGCGGATGACCCAGCGCAAGCGACTGGACGGTCCGAGTGATCCGGGCGGCTTCGGTGGGCTCCGTTCGAAGGAATCTGCGACGGGCGGGCGTGTTGAAGAATAGATTGCGGACCACCACACAGGATCCCGGCGGGCCGGGCGCTGGACGCGGTGAACTGATGTGATCGCCCTGGGCTTCGATACGCCCGGCCTCCTGGGCATCCCTCGGCCGGGACACCAGACACATCCGGCTCACCGAGGCAATCGAGGCGAGTGCTTCGCCACGGAATCCCAGGGTCGCGATGGATTTGAGATCGTCGGTGGTGTCGATCTTGCTGGTCGCGTGCGGGGCGATGGCCAGAGCCAGCTCATCCAACGGAATCCCCGCACCGTTGTCGGTGACTTGGATCAGATCGCGACCGCCGTTGTCAACCGCAACGTCGATGCAGGTGGCGGCGGCGTCGATCGCGTTTTCGATCAGCTCCTTGACCACGCTGGCCGGCCGCTCGACCACCTCACCGGCGGCAATCTGATTCACGACCAGCGGCGGCAAACGGTGAATAGGCATGGCCAGGATTCTAACTCGGCTCGGATTCAGCGGAGGCACATTCGCCCCCCGGCAAGCCGGGGGCTATCTGTGGGGATTCACCTATGGCACGTGGCTCATAGCTCATCGCTTCGGTCCACCGCATGGCAATCGGCATCGGTCGGCCACGACCGAAGGTTCGAGCGGTGACCTTGAGTATCAGCGCCGCCTGGTCGCGCTTATATTGGGCGCGGTCGATCATGCTCACCGTTTCGCGGACAAGCTGGGCCTCGATGTCGGTCTCGCCAATGATCTGCGGCACCGATTGCTCCAGCTCGATGTAACGCTCGACGATCAGGTCGAGAGTCTCGTACGGCGGCAGTGTGTCCTGATCGAGCTGATGGGGACGCAGCTCTGCGGACGGTGGCCTGGTCAACGAACGCTGAGGTATGGGCGGCTGGGCAAAGCCGCAGTCAACATGATGGGCGTTGATCCATCGGGCCAGGGCGTACACGCGCGTCTTGACCACATCACCGAGCACCGCCAAGGCGCCGCACATGTCCCCATAGATGGTGCAATAGCCGCTGGCCAGCTCGGACTTGTTACCGGGGGCCAGCACGAACGCTCCGGTGGCGTTGGCGAACGCCATCAGCAGCAGGCCACGCAGACGAGCCTGGATGTTCTCATCGGTGACCCCGCCGGCCTGCTCGCGCAGGGACGCCGCCAACGCGTCCTGTACCGCCAGGTGTGTCGACTCGATGGGAACCGTCTGGCAACCGGGCAAGGCGAGGTTCGCGGCCAGCTCCCTCGCGTCTTCGAGCGATGCGGCTGGCGAATAGCGCGAGGGCATCATCACCCCGAGGACGTTGTCCGGGCCCACGGCGGCGGCGGCAATGCAGGCCGTCACCGCCGAGTCGATGCCGCCTGAGAGGCCGATGATCACCTTGTCGTTGAAGGACTTGCGACAATAGTCGTTGACGCCGAGGACCAGAGCGTTCCACAGCTCCTCCATTGGATCGGTTCTGACGTGATCCCAGCCCACAGCGTGCACACCGTGCGCGTTATCCGGAAGCTCAATCGTCTCAAGGGCCGGCCGCCAACCCGGGAGGATTGCCGCGATGGAGCCATCCGCGGCGACAACCACTGATCGGCCGTCAAAGATCAGATCATCGTTGGCCCCGACCTGCTGAACCGCGACAATCGGAAGCTTGTGCCTGGTCGCAGCAGCACGCAGCTGCTCCAGATGGCGCTGCCACTTGCCCAGGACAAATGGGTTGGCGTTGAGGCTCAGAAGCACATCACACCCCAGCGCCGCCGTCTCCTGCACCGGATCAATCGGGTAGCTTCGCTCGGTTCGCACATCCTCCGCCCGCCAGAGATCCTCGCAGATCAGAAGTCCGAGGCGCCCCCCGGCCGCTTCAACCACGCAGGGTTGGTCGCCGGGATCGAAGTATCGGTCCTCGTCGAAGACGTCGTAGCCGGGCAGCAACCGCTTGTCGTACACGGCGACCACTTTCCCCGCCCGGCAGACGGAAACACTGTTGCGAAGCGGGCGGGTTCCACCGGGGCATCGGCGGGGATGGCCGACAATCACGAGCAGATCGCCGGCGTGACGGGCGATCTCGCCCACGGCCTGTTCACACGCCTCGACCACACCCGCTCGAAAGAGCAAATCCCTGGGCGGATAGCCGATCAGGCCAAGCTCGCCGGCCACAAGCACTTCCGCGCCGTCGCTGCGCGCCTGGTCAATCGCTTGGAGCACGAGGCGGGTATTGCCGACCACGTCGCCGACGGTCGGATTGAGCTGAGCCAAGGCCAGGCGCATCACCGGCGGATTGTAGGGGTAACCCGCCGGCTAGACCCTAATACACGATCGCGCTGGCGCCTTCGATCGCCTCGATCACCTGGCGAACGCTGAACGGCTTGCGAAGGGCACCGTCGAAGCCCTGGTGAAGCAGTTGCGCCGTCTGGCCGTCGGTGAGCTTGCTGCTCATCGCGATGAGCTTCGTCACTTGCAGGTCCTCGTTCTCAGTCATCACCGAATGAACCTCCCGACCGTCGCCATCGGCCAGGTGGATGTCCAGCAGCATCACATGCGGGCGGAACCGCTCGCATTCCAGGCCAGCGGCGAACGCGGTGCGGGCTGTTCGGACCTCGTAGCTGGTCTGCTCGTTGAGTATTCGCTGGAGGGTTTCGACGACCTCATCCTCGTCGTCCACGATCAGAACCCGAGTGCTGCCGCTCATGAGACCATCCATGGGAATGCCATGGCTCTTCATGAACTTCAACAAATTGCCCACGGGGATGCGACGATCTTTGGAGCCGGGAATGCGGTATCCGCGCAGCTGGCCGGAATCGAACCACTTGCTTACTGTGCGCGACGCCACGTTGCAGACCTTGGCGACTTCTCCGGTGGTCAATACATCCTTCTCGAAGGGATTCATACCGGACCTCGCAACTGAAGAAGCCGGGCGGTCGGCGGCAACCGCGTCGGCCGACCCTCAGCATTTCGATCGGTTCGATCACAACCCAAGTTGACCGACCCAGTTGGAAATCCACCCCAAGCTGCAAAAGATTGGCGGGTCGAAGCGCAACAGCGGTCACATAAACAGTGCGTTCACGACCCATCGCATCCGGCCAGGCTCTTGAGTCCCCCGATTCAACGGTCACATCGGAAGCGCTTATCGGGCGGCGAGGGCTTGGGCATCGGCCAGGAACGCCTCAATCTGCTCAGGCGGCGTATCGAAACTGCACATCAGTCGAAACAGCTTCCAGGCCGGATCCCCAAAGGGGTAGTAGGCATGTCCACGGTCCCGCAGAGCCGCATCGGTCTGCGGCGGCAACGTCACGAACACCGCGTTCGCCTCGGCGGGAAACCGCAGGTGGTAGCCCAATCGGCGCAGGCCCTCGGCGAGCATCGAGGCCATGCGGTTGGCATGCCCGGCATGCCGCAGCCAGGTATCGTCCCGCAGGGTGGCCGCAAAGGGCGCGCTGACGAATCGGTGCTTGCTGAGCAGGTGGCCGGTACTCTTGCGGTGAAAGGGGAACGCTTCGGTCGCCGCCTCGAACGTTTTCCCATCGCCCTGGGCAAACAACAACACCGCTTCACCGAAGGCCAGTCCATTCTTGGTTCCGCCGAAGCTCAGGGCATCGACGCCGGCCTCGACGCTCAGCTCGCGCGGATCGCACCCAAGGGCCGCCACCGCGTTGGCGAACCGAGCTCCATCGACGTGCATCCGATATCCCGCATCGTGGGCCGCCTCGCACAACGCAGCGAGCTCGGCCGGGGTGTACACGGTGCCGAACTCCGTCGGATTGGAGACGGTAACCACACCCGGCTGGGGCTGATGGACATCGCCCCGCGTGTGGATTCCGACACCGGCGATGTCCGACGGTTGAAGCTTGCTGGACTCGGTTCGGACCTGGACGGTTCGGCAGTGAGTGATCCGCTCCGGGGCGGTTGACTCATCATCGTTGTAATGGCTGTGGACGTGGCAGAGCACCTGCTGCCAGGGCTCGGTCAGCGACGCAATGGCCAGCGTGTTGGCGGCGGTACCGGTCGCCACAAACCACACACTGGTCCGGGAACCAAAGATTCTTCGGAACTCGGCCACGGCCGCGGCGGTGTGCTCATCATCCCCGTAGGCGATGCAGTGACCGTCGTTAGCCTGGATGATCGCCTCCAACGCCTCGGGGCACAGCCCGGCATTGTTGTCGCTACGAAAGCTCGCCACACAGAGAGTGTATCGGCGGTTACATCGCCACATCACCTCGCCCGATAGCCTTGCCCGGAAGGGCGAGGGGTTCACCCGCCGGCTGCCGCCATGCGACGTTGCAGAAACTCACCGTTGCTGGCTACTGGTTCACCCATTTGCGTCTACGCTGTAGGGCATCTGCAATGGCCGCGCCGGAACCAGCCATGATCGAGCAGCTTGAATCCGCGGACGCCCTGCTGATCGTGGACGTGCAGAAAGACTTCTGCCCGGGAGGGGCGTTGCCGGTGGCCGAGGGTGACCAGGTGGTGGAGGTGCTCAACCGCTGGATCGAGCAGGCCGAGCGAACCGGAGCAACGATCGTGATGACGCGCGACTGGCACCCGCCGAACCACTGCAGCTTCACCGACCAGGGCGGACCCTGGCCGGTGCATTGCGTTGCGGGCACCCCCGGTGCGGCCTACCACCCCAACCTCAGCATCCCGCAACGGGCCATTTATATGGATAAGGCCAGGGACTCCGACCGCGAGTCGTATTCCGGCTTCGATGGAACCGGCCTGGCCCAGCGGCTGCGACTGGCGGAGGTCGAGCGGGTGTGGGTGGGCGGACTGGCCCTGGACTATTGCGTCAAGGCCACCGTTCTCGATGCCCTGGCCGAAGGCTTTGAAGTCCACCTGATTCTGCCGGCCACCCGGCCGGTCAACGTCCATCTGGAGGATGGCCACAAAGCCCTCGACGAGATGCAGCAGGCCGGCGCCACGATCGAAAGGCACTCGCCGTGACTGCGCCGAACGCCTGGGTCAACAACGCCAATGTCGCCCTGCTCACGGATCTCTATGAGCTGACCATGCTCCAGGCCTATCTCGAAGAGGGCCTGGACCAGCAAGCCGTCTTCGACCTGTTCGTGCGGCGACTGCCGGCCAACCGCAACTACCTGATCGCCTGTGGTCTCGACGACGTGCTGCGGTATCTGGAGACGTTGCACTTCACGGCCGAAGCGTTGGAGTATCTGGCCTCACTCGGCCAGTTCTCCAAGGAGTTCCTCGACTGGTTGGGGGCCATGCGCTTTGGGGGCGAGGTCTACGCGGTGGCGGAAGGCACGCCGATCTTCGCCGATGAACCGATCCTGGAGGTCATCGCGCCGCTGCCGCAAGCCCAGTTGGTCGAGACCTTTCTCCTCAATCAGATCAGCTTCCAAACTATGATCGCGTCGAAGGCGGCCCGGGTGGTGACGGCCGCCGCCGGGCGTGATGTTGTCGAGTTCGGCTTGCGGCGCCTCCACGGGGCGGATGCAGGCATGAAGGCGGCCCGGGCCTGCTTTGTCGCCGGCGCTACCTCCACCTCCAACGTCCTGGCCGGCCAGGTCTACGACATCCCCGTGACCGGCACCATGGCGCACAGCTACATCGAAGCCCACGATGCGGAGCTTGATGCGTTCCGGGCGTTCGCATCGGTGTACCCCCAGGCGATCCTGTTGGTGGATACCTACGACACCCTTGGCGGCGTTCGCAACGTGGTGCGGCTCGCCGAAGAGCTAGGCGATGACTTTCAGATTCGTGGCGTTCGCCTCGATTCAGGCGACCTGGTCCAACTGACCAAGGCGTCGCGCCGCACACTGGATGAAGCCGGGCTGCACAACGTGGAGATCTTTGCCAGTGGATCATTGGATGAGTATGCCGTGGCCGACCTAGTGGCCAAGGAGGCGCCGATAAGCGGCTTCGGCGTCGGCACCCGCATGGGCGTTTCCGCCGATGCGCCATTTCTTGACAGCGCCTACAAGCTCGTCGGATATGCCGGCCGGGCCAGGATGAAGCTATCGGCCGAAAAGTCGAATCTGCCCGGGCAAAAGCAAGTATGGCGTATCGAGTCCGGCTCGCAGGCGTCGCACGACATCATTGGGTTGCACGATGAGGGCATCGGCGGCCGGCCGCTGCTGTCCAAGGTCATGCAGGCCGGCAAACGATTGCCGGCGAACCGCCGCAGCCTGCCGCAGATACGCGAACACGCTCAGACGGAACTGGCGAAGCTGCCCGAACGCCTGACTTCTCTGGATGCGGCCCAGCCGCCCTACCGTGTCGAGTTGAGCGCCCAACTGCAGGGCCAGATCGATCGACTCCGCCGCGATCTCGAACCTGTCGGCGGGTAGTGCATATCCGCCGGCCAGGCCACGGGCGGTATCCGCGGGGGATCTCGGCCACCCAGGATTGAATCGGCGGTCGCGTGGGCTGTGCATCGGCCCGGGGGCAAGGCCCGTCGCGAAACGACCCGGGTCCGTCACACCTTCGGGCCGGCGGCGCGAACGTCCGAGGCAATGTCGTACTTCGCATCATTCTTGCGAAACAGCGTTGCGAGCTGCTTCGCCTTGGCGTCGTACCCATCCTTGTCCGTCCAGGTGCTGCGCGGAGAGAGCACTTCACTCGGCACGTTCGGCGCGGCCTGCGGCATGTGCAGGCCAAAGATCGGATGCGCTTCGTACTTTACATCGCGCAGTGAGCCATCGAGGATGCCGGTGACAAAGGCCCTCGTGAACGCGAGCTTGAATCGCTCACCGACGCCGTACGGCCCGCCGGTCCAACCCGTGTTGAGCAGCCACACATCGGTATCGTGTTGCTCGATGCGCTTTGCCAGCCATTGAGCGTAGACCATGGGCGGCCGGGGCAGAAACGGCCCGCCGAAGCCCGGGCTGAAGCTCGGTTGCGGTTCGGTGATCCCCGCCTCGGTGCCCGCCAGCTTGCTCGTGTAGCCGTTGATAAAATAGTACATCGCCTGCTCGCGGCTCAGCCTGCTCACCGGCGGCAGCACGCCAAAGGCATCCGCAGCGAGGAAGATCACGTTCCGGGGGTGAGCCCCCACCGACGGGATCACCGCCCCGGGAATGTAACTGACCGGATAGGTCACGCGCGTGTTTTCGGTCTTCTCGTCGGAGTCGTAGTCCGGCTGGCGGGTCACCGGGTCCAGCACTACGTTCTCCAGCACCGACCCGAACCGGATCGCGTCCCAGATCTGCGGTTCGCCTTCCCTGGAGAGGCGAATGCACTTGGCGTAACAGCCACCTTCAATGTTGAAAACCCCCCGGTCGGACCAGCCGTGCTCATCGTCGCCGATCAGCGGACGGTTCTCATCGGCCGAAAGCGTTGTCTTCCCCGTGCCCGAGAGGCCGAAGAACAGGGCGACGTTGCTCGGATCGGCCTGATCCACGTTAGCCGAGCAGTGCATCGGGAACACGCCGATCGCCGGCAGGTCGTAGTTCATCGCAAAGAAGATCGACTTCTTGATCTCGCCGGCATACCGGGTGCCGAGGATGACGACCTTGCGCTGCTGCAGCGATTGAAGAATCGCCACGGGCGAATTCAGCCCGTACCGCGCGTAGTCGGTCAGCCGAAGATTGCAGGCATTGATCACCATCCAATCCGGCTCGAAGCTGCCCAGCTCATCAGGGGGCAAATTGATGAACAGCGTTTTGGCGAACAGGCAATGCCAGGCTTCCTCGGTGATGACCGAGACCTTGAGGCGATACTCCGGATCGGCGCCGGCGTAACCGTCAAAGCGATAGAGCTCGCTCTTGTGGGCAAGATGCTCGACGGCGAGGTCCTCGAGCGCGGCGAATGTGTCGGGCGCGATCGGCTGATTGACTTTGCCCCAGTCGATCGAATCGTGGACGGCCGGCGTATCTTCGAGGAACTTGTCCTTGGGGCTGCGGCCGGTACGATCGCCGGTGTCCACATTGAGTGCCCCGTTGGCCGCGAGCACTCCTTCTCCGCGCCCAATCGCCAACTCAATCAAACGAGCGCTGCTCAGATTGCGGTGAATCGTGGCCTTGCCGAAGTCCAGGGCCCTTGATACGGATGCGGTGGTCATGGCGGAGCTCATTCGTTGAGCGGACAAAGTAGCGAATAGCCAGCCCAATGCTCAGCAGATGAAAGCACCATCGTAGCACATCTGGTCTTGACGACCCAGGCGCAGGGTGGTGACCACGGCTGGGCCGGTCGATCTATACTGCTGCGATCCCGATTAAAGCGGGACCACAGATGGCGGCCGTAGCTCAGTTGGTTAGAGCACCTGGTTGTGGTCCAGGGGGTCGTGGGTTCGAATCCCATCGGTCGCCCTTTCCCAAGAGAGGCCTGAGGCCGCTTGCGGCTTCGCGGGGTATTTAGGCAGCACATCAATGGTGCGCGCAACCCTGTAACCCCGCCATTACGGGGGAGGCTATTGGCTACTGACCGACCCAGGCGTATCCACATTCGGAACACTTCGCCCCCGGCGAGGGGCCCTTGGCGTAGCCGCAGTTGGCGCAATGGTGCGAAAGCCAGGCCCGGCGGCGCTTGGAGGTCACGGCCAGGACAATGCCCGGCCCGGTCAGCCACAGCAGCGCCAGCACCGCCAGCCAAGTGCCGTGGAACGATGCCGTCGCGCAGTAGCATTGGCCGCGATACCGCACCAACAGATCCACGGGAATGATCACCACCATCTCGGCGATGGTACCCCCCAGTAGCAGGCCGACGAGGCGCCCAGGCGTGGTCCGATGCGGCCGGCGACGGGAGAAGATCGCCAGCAGCGGCGTCCAGATCAGCCACGAACAGACCAGGGTGGTGAAGATGATCGCGAAGAGCGACCACTCATTGTCGTACTCCCTGGCCTGGTTGTTTCGCAACAGACCCACAACGTCGGTCAGTGCCAGGATCAGCGCCGTCATCCCCAGGGCACCCACGAAGGCCGCCCCGATCAGGCTGGGCAGAAGCGGCCGGCCGTCTCGCCGCACCCTCACCCGCACGTCAAACAGCGGAACAATGAATAGATATTGCGTCGTCGCAATGAGCAATCCCGGTACAACACCAATCATCCACCATCCCGGCTCCTCAACCCACGACCAAGTGACAACAATCTCCGACCAGGCATCTATCGGGTGGAACACGAACATCCACAGAAGCGTGCTGAGAAAACTCAGTAGCAGGACGTAGAACGGGAAGCCGATCAGCAGCAGGACTGTACGTCGCTTGAGCATCGCTCACCACGATACACTGCCAACATGAACGTAGCCCTCGTCCAGTTCGACATCGCCTGGGAGGACAAGCCGGCCAACCACGCCACGATCGAGCGGATGCTCATCGAGGCCGGCGTTGAACCAGGCACGTACGTTCTGCTACCGGAGCTGGGCGACACGGGCTTCAGCTTCAATGTGGACCGAATCACCGATGACCAGACTCTGATCTGGGCCACATCGCTGGCCAGGCGGCTGAGCATCTGGCTGCAACCCGGGTTCGCGGAGCGATCAGATGACGGCAAGGGCCGGAATTGCGCTGCGATCATCTCGCCAACGGGCGAGGTGCTCGGTATCTACCGCAAGGTCCATCCGTTCAGCTATGGCAAGGAGGCTGAGCATTACACCGGTGGCGGGCAGGTGTTGATTCGATCGTGCGACGGCGCGGCGGTGTGCCCGATGATCTGCTACGACCTGCGGTTCCCGGAGCTGTGGCGGATCGCCGCTACGGCCGGGGCCGAGCTGTATACCACGGCCGCCAATTGGCCGGACGCCAGACAATCACATTGGCGGGCCCTGCTCATCGCTCGCGCGATTGAAAACCAGGCGTACGTTGTGGGCGTCAACCGCGTCGGGTCGGACCCTCATCTGCATTACGTCGGCGGATCGATCATCGTCTCGCCGAAAGGCGATGTGATTGCTGAAGCCGGCTGTGAGCCGATCGTGCTGACCGCCCAGCTCGATCTCGACGCGCTGCGTCGGTGGCGCGACCAGTTTCCGGCGCTACGCGACCTCCACCGCGAGCTTCTGGGAGCGATCCCAGTCGATGCGTCGGAACCTTGATTCCTCGATGCCTTTGTGCCGACGCCGGGTCTTCCTCGTCCCGACAAGTCGGGACTCGTCAGACCCGGCGTCGCACGATGCCTTGATGCCTCGGTGCCTTCTTCCCCTGTGCGTCTCTATCGTGAATCTTCCTTGACCAGCGTCCTCGGCCCGCTTGACATCCGCATGTCGCGCCTTAGCCTTGAGCGTGGCTCGATTGAGAGCTGAGCAACGCGGCGAGGTAGCTCAGCATGGTAGAGCACCGCACTGAAAATGCGGGTGTCGGCGGTTCAAATCCGCCCCTCGCCATTGGAAAGAACCCCGCCTTCACGGGGCTTTTGTTGTTTGGGCCTTCGGCGAGACTAGGGCGGAAACTGGGTCGGCTGGAAGTTGGGTGACGGACTCCGCCGGCGCGGTCCGCCCCTCGGTCAGCCGTCGCTTTCGATTTCTTTGCGCAGCTTCTCGAACTCAGCGTCAAAGTTAGCACGTGTGATGGCCGCCCGGGCAGCAACATCTGCTCGCGCCTGGGTGGGCGCATGCTGGCCATGCCCGGTCTTCTCCGGCCGTGGATGCCCTTTGTGCTTCAGGGTTTGACCCGGTTTCGCAGCGCCGCGCTTGTGCTTTGGGACCTGCCTTGGGACATCGGCCGGCCCAGCGTGTTCCGAAGCGTCCTTTTGCACCTTGTCGTGGCCTCGCTGCGTGCCGACACGCCGATGTCGGATGGCGCGTTGCCTGGCGTCGGCGCGCCAGCGCTCAGCACGCTCTTTCTGGACCGCAGCATGTTCGTGCGCTTCGGATCGCCGATCCCCGCCGGCGTGTTCCTTGGCGGCGCGCCAGCGCTCGGCCCGCTGCTTCTGGACCGCCGCGTGCTCGTGCGCTTCAGCGCTCCGATGACTGACAATATGATGCCGTGCGACGAGAACGGGGCTCGGCTCGGCATGGTGTTTGCGGACCACCGCATGATGCTTGCGGACGGATTCGTGTCTTGGATGTCGCCGCGGCTGGTCAGTGCCCCCGGAGACGACCGATTCCTCGAGGTCTCTACCATCGGTGAGCCCGGCGTCGAGTCCTCGTTGGGACGCTCCGCTCATGCGAGCACGCATCTGCTTGATCCTGGAGGTGCGGGCAGCGTGGAGACGGTCAGACAGCGAGTCGAGCGCCGCGAGGCGCTGGAGATCGTTGCCCTGCAAGGCGAACTCGCGCAGTCGGCGCAACCGGGCCAGCCGGTGGCGATACTCCCGCTCTGCGTGCTTGGTGCGGCTCACGAGATCCTCCTGCGTCGCCTCCGGCTGCAATTGAGCGACCGAACGTGGCGCCGCGGCGTTCACGGCCCCGGCCCGATCACCGCAGGACAGCGCGATAACAACGATAATGCTGTGACGAACGATGTTCATGGCGGAACTCCTCCGAAAGGGAAGGGGGTGCATTATCAGCGATCGGCAGATGGTCCCATCATGCTGCGAGGTCGCGGCTGCCCGACTCCAGCCGGCGATCCAGCGTCTCATCATCCACAGATTGAGGCGTCATGCCGGGTAGCGGATAGCGCTTGCACAAAGCCCGACCCAATGCTGACGGTTCGGCCATCACGAAGAAGACGGGCACGCCGACGACGTTCGTGGCGAACCGCAGCGCCCGGCGCAGGTGACGCTGCGTCGTGGCGACGATCATTTCCCGGCCATCAAAACGAATCGGCAGAATCCGAAACTGCCAGGCCTGGCGGCGGGTGATCAGGCCGGCTGCCTGCTCGTCGAAGACCTCGACGGCAGGATCGACCGTCCGCGTCAGGCCGGCGTACTGTCGTGCCCACGCCTCTTCGATCCGCTGAGGATCGACGCCGAAGAGCCGCTCCGCGAGCAACCCGAACGGCTCGCCGGTCTCCTGCTGCTGGGCGATAATGCGGTCGACCTGCTGGGTGTCCAGCACGCCGCTTTCGACTAAGAGTTGTCCGAGTCGGCTCTCCATCACCCCTCCCACCGCTGGGTCGGCCTCGGTCACAACGCGCCTGCCCGGTCCAGGTATCGGCTGCAAGATACGTGATGCCATTGAGTTAGCGTCATTTGACCCATGGTAGGGCGCTTGAAGAACTGGCCTGTACCGGCTGGCCGGTACTGGTAAGTTGCCCGGCATGTTGCTAGGGTTCGCCCGCTTCGCACAGACAGCGCAGGCCGCATGGCTGCGGCACCGGTGGGTACTGGCCGGCACCCCTCCAGACTGCCGATGATGATGGGCTTTCCCCGTCCGGAACCCGGGCTGACTGCCGCCGTATACCCTCTCCATGCACGAACGCATCCGCGACATCCTTCTGGGCCGCTGGGGGCATTTCGTCGCCTCGCATCCGAAGCTCACTTTGTCGCTATGCGCGCTGCTGGCGGCGGGAAGCGTGGTGCTAACCGTGACCGGCCTGGAGTTTCGCGCCGACCGCAGCGAACTGATTGATCCGCAAGCGACCTGGAACAAACAATACGTCCAGTACAAGGAGAACTTTCCGCACGCCAACGACGTGTACGTGGTTCTCGATGGCGAAAGGGACGATGCTGCGATTGATGACCTTGCCCGGACGATCGCCCGGGGCCTGAGAGCCGACAGCCGAGTCGCCGGCGCCGATGCCGGCTTTGATCTCGCCTCCGCCGGCGCAAAGTTCTTCGCGCTCGCAGGCCGTGAACAGTTTGACCGGGCGCTCGATGAGCTCGCAACCGCACGCCGAATCGTTGCGGCCCCCAACGCCAACGCCGCCCTGGGCGTGCTTCTGGCCGACTTGAGCCGGCAGCAGGGCGACCCAAGCGCCCTGGACCGGTTGGACCAATTCCTTGCACCCTATCTGGCCGCGGCTCACGATACGCCGACGGACTTCGATTTCCTTGTGCCAACTCATTCGAATTGGCAGCCGCTTGCCAGCTCCGACGGCGCGGGCCGCTTGCGCTTTGTCCGCGTGCGCCTAGACGAACACAGCACCGGCGTGAACGGGCTCGGCTCAACGCTGACCCGGCTACGGCAATCCGTCGCCTCGATCGTCGCCCGGAGCCCACAGCCTCGGACCGACTGGGGCATCACCGGCATCCCGGCCATCGAATCCGACGAAACCACGCAGGCGATTGAGGATACGACGATCGCCTCAGTGCTGGCGATCGCTCTGATCACGCTGGTGATGTTTGTGGCCTTTCGCGGGCTGACCGTTCCTCTGCTTGCGGCCGGGGCGCTGCTCATCGGCATGACCTGGAGCTTCGGCTGGCTGATCATCTCCGTCGGCCATCTGCAACTTCTTTCCGTGGTGTTCTCCGTCATCCTGCTAGGCCTGGGGATCGACTTCGCCCTGCTGTTTGTGTCGCGGCTGGAACTGGTGCAGGATGAACATACTGACCTGGCGTCGGCCACCGCCCGAGTCTTTCGGGGAATGGGTCCGGGCATGGTGACGGGGGCGGTGACCACGGCTGCTGCGTTCGCCGCCGTTGCGCTAACCAGCTTTAGGGGCATGGCCGAGATGGGCATCATCGCGGCCGGCGGGATCCTGCTATGTCTCATTGCGGTGCTGAGCGCGTTTCCCGCCTTGCTGGCCCTCACGGGCCGGTGGAAGCGCATCATCCGCCATCGGCCCGGCGGCGAGACCGCCCACTTTGCCCGTGGTCGGCTCGATCTCGTGGACCGCTACCCGTTGGCGACGCTGCTCCTGGCCGGGGCGGTCGTGATCGGCCTAGTCTGGACGGCTCGAAGCGTCTCCTACGACCCGAACGTGCTGAACCTCCAATCCGCCAACGTCGAGTCCGTCAAATGGGAGATGCGCATCGCGGATGAAGATGCCCGCAGCGTGTGGAGCGCGGTCGTGGTGGCCTCGCCCGAACAGGCTCCTCAGTTGGCTGACCGCCTTCGCCAGGCGCCGGGTGTTTCCGATATCGGCGCGATGGGCATGCTCTTTCGACCGGATCGGGCCGAACGCAGGCAATTGATCGCCGAGCTTCGCACGAAAACCATCGACCAGCCGCGCGCCGAGGGGAGTCTGACGGGTGTGCTGGGGCAACTGACCCTGGCACGAGCCGGGCTGTTGCTTCGGGCCCGCTCGGTGCCGGCGGACGTCAAAGCCAGGCTCACCGCGACGGCCCGCCGCGTCGCCGAATCCGTCAACGCCGCGCAACAACTCACGGCGACCGCCCAAAGCCAAGCGTGGGGCCGGCTCAACGACGACTTTCTCCATGCCCGCGATCAACTTGCGGACTGGCTCGATGCAGCGCTGGCGGATCGGGCGCCGGGGGCCTGGGACCTGCCGGCCGTGCTGCGTGATCCGTGGGTCGGCGAGGACGGCTCCTGGTTGCTGCTGGTCTACCCCGATGCCGATGAGCAGCAGCGCTCGATACTGGCTCCCGAGCGGCTGGGTCCGTTTGTTGAATCAATGCGGGCCGCGCTGGCCGGCACCGGCGTAGAAGTGATCGGGCCACCCGTGCAGATCTATGAGTCCAGCGAACTGATCAAGAAGGCGTACATCCTGGCGGCGTGTTACGCGATCGGGGCGATCCTCGTGCTGCTGTTGCTCGACTTCCGCCGGTTGGCGGACGCGTTGTGCGCGATGATGCCGGTCGCATTCGGCTTCGTCGGCGCCTTCGGGCTGATGGGCCTGTTCGGCGTGCCGTTGAACTTCGCGAACATGATCATCCTTCCGATCATCTTCGGGATCGGGGTCAATGCCGGAGTCCATATGGTGCACCGTTGGCGGGCGGAACCGTTCGGCCGGCCGGCCGGGCTCAGCGGGGCCACTGGGCGCGGGATCACGCTGACCATGCTCACCACCATGATCGGCTTCGGTTGCCTGCTGCTCGCCCAGCACCGGGGCATCCGATCGCTGGGCTTCGTGATGGTCATCGGCCTGGGCGTGACCTTGCTGGCCTGCTACACCGTGTTGCCCGCTGCTCTGCGCTGGCGGACGCGGGCGGTGGCCCAGGCCGTAGCCGAACCTCGCGGCCAAACGCTGCGGGCCGCTCGGCTGGGAACAAACCGCCACTGGCAGCAAACATCGACAAGCTGGCGCAAGAGCGCGTAGCGGCGGCCCGTGCCCCGCCTCGGATAGAAGGTGCGATGCTATGTTGCCCCGGCCCCTTGAGGGCTTGACTCCGGGCCGTTCCATTCTCGTTTCACGGCTTCGCGCGGGTCGAGGCCGTTGATCCGAATCCTCGCCCCCTGAGCGAGTAACTCATCTACCTGACGGCGACCGATCCGCACCGTCAGCTCCGCTTGGCCGTCGCCGTAGCGACGATCGAGCACCTCGGCCCGCTTCTCCAGGAACGCGATCGTCTTGCCCTCGGACATCGGCGTCGTGACTTTCACCTGCCGTACATCACCGCGCACCTCTATGCGCACGACCTCTGCAAGAGCATCGAGTCCGTCGCCGGCAGCGGCGCAGATCGGAACTGCTTGGGGGTAGCGGTTCAGCCACACCAGGAGCTCGCGGTCATCGTCCAGCAGATCGATCTTGTTCAGCCCAAGAACGCGGGGCTGGTCAGCGGCGCCGATTTCATCGAGGGTTCGATACACCGTCTCCAACTGCATGGGGGCGTTGGGATCGGCCACATCGAGCACGATGATCAGCAGTTGTGCGAATACCGTCTCCTCCAGCGTCGACCGAAAAGACGCGACGAGATGGTGAGGCAGATCGTGAATGAAACCAACGGTGTCAGAGAGCATCACGGCATTCACCCCGTTGAGGTTCCATCGCTCGACCCGCGTGGAAAGTGTTGCGAACAATCTGCGGTGCGTGAACGCCCCGCCGGCCGTGAGGCGGTTGAACAGCGTGGACTTGCCGGCGTTGGTGTATCCAACCAGGCCGACGGTGAAATAGTCGATGTTGCGGCGCTGGACCTCGCGGGCCTTTCGCCCCTGGATTCTGCCCAGCTCCCGCTTGAGCTGGCGGAGCCGCTGCTGAACCAGCCGGCGGTCGATCTCCAACTGTTTCTCACCCGGGCCGCGCGTGCCGATGCCGACCGGAGCGCCGCCGGCAACCTGTTCCAGATGGCTCCACATCGCCCGCAACCGTGGATAGGTGTATTCGAGCTGAGCGATCTCGACCTGGATCTTGGCTGCATGGGTTGCGGCACGATTGGCGAAGATGTCGAGAATCAGCTCGCTTCGATCCACGACCTTGCACTGGGTCGCTTCCTCAACCGCTCTGATCTGAGCCGGCGATAGATCATTGTCAAAGATGACCAGCGACGCGGCGGTCGTGGCGACCAGCCCGGCCAGCTCTTGGGTCTTGCCCTTGCCCAGATACGTCTTGCCGCTGGGCAGTCTGCGATTCTGGATCAGCTCGCCGACCACCTTCGCCCCAGCGGTCTCCGCCAGCGCCCGCAGCTCGCTGAATGGATCGCTCGCATCGACGTAGCGACCCGGCAGGTGAACGGCGACAAGCACCGCCCGCTCCGCTGCGACGCTGATTTGTTCACGTTGAATCTCTGACATGCGTCCCCGCCGAGCGCGCCGCCTGGGCCGGGCCGGCTCTCCATTGTACCCACAGCGGTCGGGCATCGGCCTGGAGCTCACGGGCCGCAAGATGTGCCGAGGCTCAAGGTTGTAGGATCGTAGCAGGTCAACTCTCGCGTGCTCTTCGATTAGCTCTTTGCACGTTTGAGAGACTACCTCCGACAAAACCAGATCGCCCATTTTCTTGACGGGTTCTAATTCGTAGAACAGGTCATTTGGTCCATCTATTGTCAGCGCACGAGTGGCTGTTTTTACGGGGACCGCGTCAACCAAGTGTCCCGCGAGTCGATCAGCCAGGATATGATGGCTCTTCGCCCTCTCTTCTGCGATTATAGCCTCGAGAGTTCGCTTGAAGAGCGTGGCGTCTCCCTGTGAGCCTGCCTTTGCCAAATTGAGGAGGAGGTCTGATCGAGCCATGATTCACCCTTTGCTCGTTTTACGCCATTTACGCCAAAAGGAGATTACCACACTCAATAGACAACGCCAAGG
>JADFIR010000058.1 GCA_022566535.1 Planctomycetota bacterium | reverse complement strand
GCCACGCGATGGCGACCACCGCAGGCAGAGATCGACGCTGGCGCGCACCCGTGGATGGCGGTCAATATGCTATAAATGTGCTATAGTAGTATTCGCTGCCGTATCCGGCACGCGTTGCCCGCGAGTCGAGACAACGGCCAATCCACCCGCCTCCGAGCCACCTCTGGCGCGGCGGGGTGCGCCGTGGGAGGGCTATGAGGTTTGCCAAGCCACACGCCGACCGTGAGTCTTGGAATGCGCAGGCAGGTCGTCAGTGCTCCTGGCCGAGTGACCCGCCTGATTGGAGCACTGTCTCTGGTGCTGGGCATCTGCCTCGGCGGCGGCTGTACGGACCACGCCGACAACCCTGGTGACGCCAGCCAGGCGCCGGCAGCGCAGTGGTTCACTGAAATCACGACTGCTGTCGGCCTCGACTTCGTCCACGAAACCGGCGCCACCGGCAAACTGCTGCTGCCTGAGGTCGCATGCGGTGGAGCTGCACTGTTCGACTTCGATAGCGACGGTGACCTGGATATCTACCTCATCAACGGGAACCAATTTTTCTCTGACGCCGCGGTCGCGCAGACCCCGATCAATCGACTCTACCGGCAGGATCCAGCCGGACATTTTGTCGATGTGACGGCTGAGTCCGGACTCGGCGACGGCGGCTACGGCATGGGTGTCGCCATCGGGGATATTGATAACGACGGTGATGCAGACGTCTACGTGACCAATTACGGCCCGGACCGCCTGTACCGGAACCTCGGCGACGGTACATTTGAGGACATCACCGAGTCCGCAGGCATCGACGTGCCCGGCTTTTCGTGCTCGGCGGCGTTCTTCGATTACGACCTTGATGGGTTTCTCGATCTATATGTGACACAATATGTCGAATTCGACCCGGACCTGCACTGCTTCGATCAGGCTGGACGACGCGACTACTGCGGGCCATTGGTGTTCACTCCAGTGCACGATCTGCTGCTCCATAACAACGGCGATCCCCAAGAGCCGGGATTTACCGATGTGACCGAGCAAGCGGGCGTATCGTCGGCCGCTGGCGCCGGCCTGGGTGTGGTTTGCGAGGATCTGAACGACGATGGATGGATCGACGTCTACGTCGCCAACGACGGGTACGCCAACCACCTGTGGCTGAATCAAGGCGACGGAACCTTCCGCGAGGCCGCCCTCATGATGGGTGTCGCGTACAATCTGCATGGTCAGCCTGAGGCCGGTATGGGGGTGGTGGCAGCCGACTTCGATAACGACACCCACGTCGACCTGTTTATGACGCATCTGGCCCAGGAGACGAACACGTTGTACCGCAACGTAGGCGGCGGCGCCGGCTTCACCGACATCACCGGTCGAAGTGGGCTCGGCGCCTCCAGCATGACGTACACGGGCTTTGGAACCGCCGCGCTGGATGTCGAACTCGACGGCGATTTGGATATCATCGTGGTCGGCGGCAGAGTGGCACTGGGCGATCCGCATCCAAACTCCTCGGTTCCCGCACCGTGGGATCGCTTAGCCGAGCCGAACTTGTTCTTCGTCAACAATGGCAACGCCAGGTTCGAGCCAGTGGATCGGCCTGTTGAGGCTCTCTGTGGCCGGGTGGAGGTCACACGCGGGCTCGCCATCGGCGACATCGATTCCGACGGCGACCTCGACATTCTGATCTCTAACGTCCAGGGCCCAGCACGTCTCTATCGCAACATCACACCGCGCAAGGGACATTGGCTGATCGTTCGGGCGGTGGACCCGAGCCTACGACGGGACGCGATCGGGGCCCGCGTAACCGTCTTGTGTAACGGCCAGCGGCAGGTGCGGACGATCGCCAGAGGATTCAGCTACCTGTCCAGCAGCGACCCGCGGGCGCACTTCGGGCTGGGTGATATCAATCGGGTCGATCGAATCGAGGTCCGCTGGCCGGACGGAATGCGGGAATTGTTCCCCGCCACGGATGTCGATCGTGTCGTCCAGGTCACCCGCGGCACGGGAAAACGCCAGCCATGAGTCGCAGGGAGAAAGGAGCACGCAAGAGATCGTCACGGCTGGCGTCGGCGGGATCGCATCGCCCTCACCTCCGGTGGTGGCTGTGGATTGTGCCGGCGGTGATCGTTCTCGTTGCCGGGGGCGCGATTATGATTCTGGTGCCCAACGACGAGCCATCACAGAGCCCTGCTCCCCTGGATTGGCGGGTTCCAGACCCGGATACGACGCCGATGCAGCCGCGCGTGGCGCAGCGCCTGAAGGAAGCTCGCCAGGCGGTCCGCAGGCAGTTGGACTCACCCGAGGCCTGGGGCCTATTCGGGGCCGTTTGCGACGTCCACGATCTGTATGCCCACGCGGTGCACTGCTACCGGCATGCCTACGCGTTGGCGCCGAACGACTTTCGTTGGCCATATCTATTAGCGTACGTGCGGGAGTTGCAGGGCGCCGACGTGGCCGAGACCACCCGCCTCTTCCAGAAAGCGGCCGAGCTTGAGCCTGAGTTTCCGCCGGTTTTCTTCCGGATCGCCGATGCCCTGATGAGGGAGGGGAAACTCGATGAGGCCCGCGACCACTACCGCAAGGCGATTCAATTGGATCCGAAGCTGGCCGTCGCCCATCGCGGTCTGGGACAGGCGCTCATCGCACTGGGAGATCCCCAAACCGCCTTACATCATCTCGAACGTGCAGTTCAGTACGGCCAGCAAGACAGCGCCGTCTACGCGGCGATGGCGCAGGCCTATACTCGCTTGGGCGACTTTGACCGCGCCGAAGAAGCCGGCCAGAAGTCGCGCCGCCTGTCAAACGTGCTTGCCCTTCCCGATCCGGTCCGGTTTGAGGTCGAGGCGCTGGGAATCAGTTCGAAGCACTGTTACGACCGGGCCAAGGCACTGATGCAGGGCGGAGACTATGCCGCGGCCATCGACCAGTGGAAGATCGCGGAGGAAAGCCTGCCGAACGACCCGCAGCTGCACCACCGCCTCGGGATTTCGTACATGAGGACGGGTCGGCCGGCCTTGGGAATCGAGCACTACCGCCAAGCGCTTGAACTCAACCCGAAGCTCACAAACGCTCACTTCAATCTCGGCCGTGCCCTAGAGCAACTCGGCCGCGTCGACGAAGCAATCGAGCACTACAGACGAGCCGTTCAGATCGATCCGAATCATCCTGCCGTGCGGCGTCTGGATCAGCTAGGGTCCGCCCCTCGCTAGCCGCGATCATGCCGCCAAGGTGGGACACCCCGTCCCGCCCGACCGCGCCAACATAGTCAAGCCGCTCGACCATCGATGGCGCACGCGGCGACGGGCCGGCTCAGCCGCCGGGGTTGAACCGTGGAGTAAAATCGTCCGGTTGGCCGTCGGCGTACTCCCAGATGGTCACATCCAGATGCTGAACTCCCCAGTGCAGGGCCGCTTCATGCGTCGGGAACAGGACGTCAAGGCGATGGCCCTTGATCACCCCGCCTCGATCCAGCACAGGCACCGCTCGGCTGTCGTGATAACCGGGAACCGACACCAGGGTGCCAAACGGCAGGACAGAGGTGTCGGCCGCGGCAAGCTTCATGGCGTTGGTCCACACCGAATACCCGCTGGCGGTAATGCCGTCGGCAAACTGGCCGCACGAACGTTCGTCAGGACTGTAGGCCGTCACCAACATCGCCATCGTGCGCACAGGCCGGATCGGCCGACCGTCAAACCACCGCATCACATCGGCCGAAGTGGACCGCTGTGGCTCCCCCGCGCCGTTCGCCGCAACTGATGGTTTCACCGGATCGTTCTTTGCCACCGACGCGGCGGTCTCACTGCGAAGCACGGCGTTGATCGGCGAATCAGCTGATCTATGGCCGGCGAGGGAGACCGCGACCAACATCGGCGCCGGCCGTCGGTGAGTCAACGTCCAGCCTGCGGCAGCCCCGGCCAGGGCAACGCACAATGCGCCCCACGCCAATGGCACAGCCGAATTGCTACTGCGTTTGAGCAGCCACGGTGTAACAGCGGCCGCCTTGTGTGCCTCCATCTTCTTTCGCGTTCCCTTCCACGCGCCGAGCGAGTCGCCATCCTGCCAAGGCGGGCACTCGGGCTTGCCCAACACGACTCTGCGTACGAGCCAATATACCCCGGGGCCGACCGCTGACAAGCTCGTATTCCCGTATGCGGTCCGATGATTGCCGGTCCTTCCGCCTCGGCAAGCGCGGCAAGAAGAGAAGGTTGAGAGAATCCGGGCCGCGGGCCCTCTCCCCCGCTACCGGCGACGGCACGCCGGCTTGACGCCCGCAGGCGGGCAGTGCATTTGCAACTACACTGCGTCCGTGCCTTTGGTTGAGTTGATCCTCTTGCTTGTGCTTGGCCTGTTCGCAGGCGCGATCGGCGGGCTGGTCGGGGTCGGCGGCTCGATCGTCATCATTCCCATCCTGACCCTGTTGATGAGCCGCGACCAGCACCTCTCCCAGGCGGCGGCGATGATCGTCAACGTGTTTGTTGCGGCGTCCGCCTTGCTCCGCCACCACCAGGCCCTGGCCGTGCGATGGGATGTCGTGGCCCGCATGCTTCCGTTCGGATTGCTGTTCATCATCATCGGCGTGGAGGCGAGCAATCAAATTGACGGCGAGATCCTCAAGAAGATCTACGGCGGATTCCTGCTGTACGTCATCGTGTTCAACGTGACCAAATTATTTCAGGACGGTGACCAGTCTGCGGATGCCGCGCGACCTCGGATCGGGTGGGGACGAGTGGGCTTCATTGGCGGATTGATGGGACTCGTGGCGGGGCTGCTCGGCATCGGCGGAGGGCCGATCGCGATGCCGCTGTTACAGCGCATCTGCAACCTGCCACTTAGGCAGGCCATCGCCGCCAGCAGTGCCGTGATGTGCCTGACCTCGATCGTTGGGGCGGTGCGCAAAAACGCCACACTCACCTTGCACCTGGACGCCGCCGGCAACGCGCTGGGGCTGCAGGACAGCCTGTTGATCGCCGCTGCCCTGGCTCCGACGGCGATGGTCGGCGCTCTGCTCGGCGCCGGGCTCACCCACACCCTACCCCTGCGGTGGGTGCGCGTGGCATTCATCTTGCTGATGACCTGGGCCAGCGCGAGCATGCTCGGGCTGGTGTGAAGTGCCCTACAATGGTATATTCGCCAGCGTTATGACTCACCGCAGAGTCGCCCAGAACACAGAGGAATAGCCGCGATCAAGAGAATATGGGTTGCAAGCCCTTGGACCCAAGTAGCGACCATCGCAGACTGTCGAGCGTGGCCTTGAGCGCTGGCGATGATCAGCATCTCTTGCCTCGGTCTCTGCGCTCTCTGCGTCTCAGCGGTGAATGATCCGTTATAGGAATCGAGAGTACCAACGATGATCGCCTATAAGAACAACGTCAAGACCGCGGTCCTGCTCGCGGCGCTCTTCGGCCTGCTCGTGTGGGTCGGTTCCTTTTGGGGCGCCAACGGCATGATCGTCGCCGGGTCGATCGCCCTGTTGATGAACTTCGGGGCGTGGTTCTTCTCCGACAAAATCGCGGTGGCGGCAATGCGCGGCCGGCCGGTGGATGAGAAATCCGAACTCTACGGCACCGTCCAAGCACTGGCCAAGCGGGCGAAGCTCCCCATGCCACGTGTATACATCTGTCCGCAGGAAGCACCCAACGCCTTCGCCACCGGTCGCAATCCTCGGCACGCCGCTGTTGCCGTCACCCAGGGGGCGCTGCGGCTGCTGGATCGCCAGGAGCTTGCGGGCGTGATCGCCCATGAGCTGTCCCACATCAAGAATCGCGACACGCTGACTTCGACCATCGCTGCGACGGTCGCGGGGCTGTTCAGCATGTTGGCGTATTGGGGCTTCCTCTTCGGCGGAATGGGTGGCGGTCGGCGCGGCGGGCATCCCCTAGCCTTACTCGGCGTCGTGTTGCTCGGAGCCGTGGGCGCAGCACTCATCAAGGCGATGATCAGCCGGTCGCGGGAGTTCGTCGCAGATGCCGAAGGGGCCCAGATCGCCGGCTCACCGCACGGCCTGGTCTCGGCCCTGCGCAAGCTCGATGCTTCGGCCCGCCGCATTCCGATGCACAACCCCAACCCGGCGATGAACAGCATGTTCATCGTGGAGCCGTTGATGGGCAAGACACTGACCAGCCTTTTCGCCAGCCACCCGCCGACGGAGAAGCGCATCGCCGCCCTCCTCGCCCGCAAATGATCCGGCGCGCACCCTCGTTTCCCCGCCGCGAAGATCATGCTGATGCCAAGCCACCTCGCTGGTACACTGGTCCTGTCGCGCGTTGCGGCGGGCAACTGAGCGAGGAAACTTTGGGTCACGATGATGATACACCCAGTTCAGTTGAAGTATTTCATAGGCGCTATCGTCTTTGGCGGCTTCAGCACGTGGCCTGGTCCACTCGTCCTCCCCCCAGTAATCGGTATCTGGGCTTGCATTGGCCTCGCTATGCAGGCGAGGAAGACTCGAAAGTTCTGGAAGGATGCAGGCCGCAAGGCAGGAATGGACGACCCAACGAAGAACATACCCATACCGAACTCCACCACTCTCATGGAACGAACGGCTGCGAAGCTGTTTTTGGGTCGGGTTAGCCCCTTCCTGTATGCTTGGGGGTTTCTCTATAGCACGATCTTTACACTTGTGCTCTCGCTTCTTGTCTATTTCATCAAGAGGATCCTCTTTACCTAATCGTTGCGCGGCTAACCAGCGTGTAGGGTCCGCTGTGCGGACCGTCTGCTGAGGTTCTCGCGCGAGATTGGTCCGCAGAGCGGACCCTACGAACTTGTGTCGATCGGCTAGCGTTCCCTCTCCTCCGGGGCGCCTGGACGCTAGACTGGTGGCTGCTCCCGGATATTGAAGAATACCTGGAAGTACGGTTGCACGCCCCCAACGTCAGCCGCCATCGCCACGGGGGGACTCGCTATGTCGAACCGCGTAGATCAACCGACGGCTGACCTTGAGGAGCACCTAACAGAGCAGATTCAGTTCCTTGACCGATCGGCGGCTGCGTTTGACTCTGGATTCAAAGGTGAGGCAAAGCGACTGGCGACCACCATTCGGGTGCTGCTTCACGACGCGCCGAGGTCACGCTCACTGCTCGGTCAGCTGGGAAAGAAGGACGATCCGTTCGTGGACAGCGCATACCGTCGGAACCCAGGCTCGGTGACGACCTACTGCGGCCTGACGGTGCTAGAGATGGGTGCCGGGAGGGGGCGATGCGTCGCCATGCTCGATAGCACCTTGGACGGTCAGGTAAGGCGAGTTCCTTTCAGTGTCTGGTGGGATGCCACGGTCATCGTGGACAAGACGGGTCAGCGTTTCACTCGGAAAGACCTCGTTCTGGCCATGGCAAATCAGGACGGCGGCGCGCATGTTGACCCCGCGCTCGACGAAGACTATGCGCGTCTCACCCGTGCAAATTCGCTTGCGTGGTATCACGTGCCGAGATCCGGGGCGATCGTCTCGATCACGGGAGTGGTTCATGGTGCGGTCCGGCAGATCGCCCACGAAGTGCTCAGGACGCTGAACCCCGGATATGCAAAGAAGATTCCGCCTCGACCGGGCACGGTTCAAATTGGCGACGTGGCGCTGGCGGAAGTCGGGCGGCGAATGGGCCGCAACGAGCCGTGTTCTTGCGGTAGCGGCAAAAAGTTCAAACGTTGTTGCGGCCGACCTTGAGCGAATGGCCGGCGGGCCTAGCCCGCCGGCTAAACTTCGATGCCGCGATGCCTGTTCGTTTGCGGTGCGAGCGCGCGGCTCTGCGGACCGGGGCTAGACTTCGCGTTGCCAATAGGGCGCGTCGCCGGGGGCGGGGGCGGGGTATCGGCCGTTGGTTGCCTGGCGCAGCTCGTGACGAAGTTCGAGGCGCATGGTCTCGATCTGGTGCCGCAAGCGGTCCATGGCCACGTCAGGCGGATCACTCAACAACTCGTCGCCAGGGATGGCCGCGCCAGCCTTGACGCGGATTCGCCCGCGGAGCTTCGGATACTTCCGGCCGATCGGCCAAACGTCGAAAGCGCCCTCGATGGCAATGGGGACGACGGAGGCGTTTGCCCGCTTGAGAATAGTGAGAACACCCGGCTTGAATGGACCCAGCGCGCCATCACGGGTCCGGCTGCCTTCGGCAAAGATCAACACGCAGCCGCCGCCGCGAAGCTCGGCGATGGCGGCCCGCATCGCGGCGGCATCGGCACGCCCCAGACGAACCGGGATCGCTCCGATCTGCCGAATGACCCAGGCCAACGGTTTGACCGCATACAGGCTCGCCCTGGCCAGCGAAACGAGGGGACGATCGGCTACCAGACACCCGACGATGGCCGGATCATAGTGCGACTGGTGGTTGGCGACGTACACAATGGGGCCGTGCCGCGGCACATGCGCCCGGCCGGCGCACCGCAGCCGATACACCAGCCAAAACGCACCGCGCACGAGATTGGCCACGACCGTCCACCAGAACAGGACGGTGAAGGTGGACCGCGTGGGGGCCCGGCGGCGAACGTCGAAGATGCTCACCGCTTGAACCCGGCATCGGGCAGTTTCTCTCGGGCGATCCTCTCCAGCGAATCGACGACCTGCTCGGCCGTGTGATCGCTGGTGTCGATCTCGACGGCGCCGGGGGGACACACCAGCGGCCCGTCAGCCCGGCCGGCGTCCAGCCGATCGCGCTCGAGGATGTCGCGCTCGATGAGGTCCCGGTCAACACGCAGCCCGGCCTGCACTAACTGCCGAGCCCGCCGCGCCGCCCGCACGATCAGCTCGGCATCGAGGTAGAACCGCAGCCCAGCATCGGGGAACACCACCGAACCCTGATCCCGGCCTTCCGTGACCAGTCGAGGATGACGCTCGGCGACGCCCCGCTGTTGCCCGACAAGCTCACTGCGAAGCGCACGCTGCGCCGCCGCGATCGAGACGATGTCGCTGACATCCGATTCACGGATCCGCCGGCTGACATCGCGGTCGCCCAGCATCATCGGCGGCGGATCGGTTCGGAAGTCGAAGTGTAAATCCGCCGCCTGCACGGCCGCAGCCAGGGCCGGGCCGTCATGAGGATCGATATCATGTTCGATGGCGATCAATGCAACGGCACGGTACATCGCGCCGGTGTCGAGGAACTCCAGACCAAGTCGCACAGCGAGCAGGTGGGCGACCGTTGACTTGCCGGTACCGGCCGGACCGTCGATGGTGATGATCACTCCCTGGGGGTGCTGGGGGTTGTGCGAGGACATCAGGCGGCTCGGTCATTTTGGGCGTTCGTCGGCGTCGATGGCCTGCTGCAGGATCTTTCGGGCACTTTCGATGTTGGTGAGGGGGTCGCCGTCGCCGACGTAGTTGATCGCCAGGGTGTTGACGAAGCCCACGCCGCGAATCGCCTGCACGCCTTGTGCCAGATCATAGCCCTTGTGGGTGCCTCGCCGATTGAATCCGTTGACGGAGGCATGCACCGCGCCCGCGTAGGGAGCCAGCTTTCGCAGGGCCTCGATCATATCGCCGGACGCGGCAGCATGGGCGAAATCGGGCAGGGATCCGATGCGAAAGCCGCCGATGCGCTTCATCAGATCGGTGAGGCGGTCCGGCGCGTCAGTCAACCCGGCATGTGGCGCAAGCAGCAGGTTCAGTTCGAGTCGCTCGACGCCGGGCATAACGGCCTTCAGCTCGGTTGCGGTCAGCTCAAGCGCCTCGTCGGTGTCCGGGGCGTCACTGCGGACTGCTAGGGCGTTGCACCCCAGCCGGTTCGCCGCCACGGCCAACCGGTGCACGCGCTCCGCGGCAGCCTGGCGTACATCTAAGAGGGGGTCGGCGAACCGTAGCGGCGGGTCTTCGATCAGCACCAGGCAGGGGCAACCGGCCTTATCGCCCCGGTCACGCAGTTGATCCAGATCGGCTAACGACCAGCCCGCCAGCATCGACGACGGCACGTTGAGCCCCCGCAACTGCAACTGCGTAATGGTGAAGCTCGGCAGATCCAGCAGCGACACCGAGCCCTTGCCGGTCGTTGAGACGAGCTTGCGAAGTGAACTCGCAGCGAGGGTGAGGAGCATGGTCATCTGAACCGCTGGTCCAGTCTGTGACGAGTCTGCGGTGACAACCGCCGCAGGCTAGTCCACGCCGATTGCCAAGTCCAATGCCGGGCCGGCGACCCGTGGGCCACAAAGCGCAAAGAAAACGCCGACCAAGACCGGCCGACGTTTTCCGGAGGGGAGAAAGATTCACCAACAGGTTAGGCCGGGCGGTCGTCCCGGTCGCTCAATCATAGGGCTTGGTCCGGTAAACGCAACGAAAACTTTATATATTCTACCCATCTTCACTGGAGTAAAGGCTCCAAGTGCTTCCGGGGACTGAGGTTTAGCCTCGCGGCGTCCGCCGCCCAATGTCTGGGCGGGACTGGGGTCCACCCGGTTGGCGCGACCCCCGTTGTAACTATGATAGCGGCCTCGCCCCCCGGGAGCTCCTCCTCAATGCCCAGCCCAACCGCATGCCGCTTCTCCGAGACGCACGAATGGCACCATCTGGACGGCGACATCGTCACCCTCGGCATCACCCAATATGCCGCCGATGAACTAACCGATGTCACCTATGTCGAGATGAAAACGCTGGGATCGAACATTGTTCCCGGCGATTCGGTCGGCGAAGTGGAATCCGTCAAGACGACCAGCGAGGTGTATTCAGCGGTCGGCGGCGAGATTGTTGATGTCAACAAGGCCCTGAGCAACGATCCCTCCGTGGTCAACTCGGATCCATCCGGTGCAGGATGGTTGGTGAAGATCCGCACTTCAGACCCGTCGCCGCTTGATGGGCTGATGGATCATGCGGCCTACGAGCAACGGTTCTCGGTGAAAAAGTGACCGCGCTTGAACAGGCGATGTCTTGCGGTGCGGCTTGCCCCGGCGAGCGGCAGCAAAGGCTGGCCATGTCCGGCCGGGCACATCTGCGCGATACAATGGTGTGATGAGCGGCTCTCCGCCCGCACAGCCTCTGCGCATCAAGAGCGAGTTGACGCCCACGGGCGACCAGCCGGCGGCGATCGATGCGCTGGCCGAAGGCATTGCGGCAGGCAAACGCCATCTGACTCTGCTCGGGGCCACCGGGACCGGCAAGACGTTCACGATGGCCAATGTCATCGAACGGGTTCAAAAGCCCACGCTGATCGTCAGCCACAACAAGACGCTGGCCGCCCAACTCTACGAAGAAATGCACGAGCTGTTTCCCGGCAACGCGGTCAGTTATTTCGTCAGCTACTACGACTACTACCAGCCGGAGGCGTACATCGCTCAGCGGGACATCTATATAGAAAAGGATGCGTCACGCAATGACGATCTCGATCGGCTCCGCCTGGCCGCCACGAGCACCCTGCTGTCGCGCAACGATGTCATCGTCGTCGCCTCGGTGAGCTGCATCTTCGGCTTGGGCTCGCCGACGGATTATCAGGAGCACGTCCTGGCCGTGCGGCGCGGTGAGACAATCGATCGGCGGACGCTGCTACTGTCGCTGGCCAACATGCAATATGCTCGCGCCGAAGTGGAGTTCAAGCGCGGCCAGTTCCGGGTGCGAGGCGATGTCATCGAGGTATACGCCGCCTATGAGAAGTACGCGATTCGCATTGAGCTCTTGGGCGATGAGATCGATCGCCTGGAGCTGATCCACCCCACCAGCGGCGAGGTACTGGCCGAGGAGAACCAGGTCTTCATCTTCCCCGCCGTGCACTATCTGATGCCGCAGGATCGCCTGGAGTCGGCGCTGGCGAGCATTCGGACGGAGCTTGACCAGCGCGTAATGCAGCTGCGCAGCGAAGGAAAGCTGTTGGAAGCGCAGCGGTTATTGGCACGAACAAGATACGACCTGGAAATGATCGAGGAAGTCGGCTACTGCTCGGGCATCGAGAACTATTCGCGCCACCTCGACGGCCGGGCCGCCGGCGAAAGGCCCTACACGCTGTTGGATTACTTCCGTCATATCCCCGGCCGCAACATGGACGACTGGCTGGTGTTCATTGACGAATCGCACGCCACCATTCCGCAACTCCGGGGGATGTACCATGGCGACCGGAGTCGCAAGCAGGTCCTGGTCGATCACGGCTTTCGGCTGCCCAGCGCTCTGGACAACCGCCCGTTGCGGTTCGAGGAGTTCCAGCAGATCGTTGGGCAGGTGGTGTACGTCTCCGCCACGCCCGGGCCGTACGAGCTCCAGCAATGCCACGGCGAGATCGTCGAGCAGATCATCAGGCCGACCGGCCTTGCGGACCCGCCGATTGAGGTCAAATCAGCCCAAGGGCAAGTCGCCGACATCATCGAGCAGTGCGCCACGCGGGCCCAGCGCAGCGAGCGGGCGCTGATCACCGTACTGACCAAACGCCTGGCTGAGGATCTCACCAACTACCTGCACGACCATGGCCTGTCGGTGCGCTATCTGCACAGCGAAATCGACACTCTCAAACGCCTGGAGATACTGCGCGAACTGCGCGAAGGGGTCTTTGACGTGCTGGTCGGAGTGAACCTGCTGCGGGAAGGGTTGGACCTTCCGGAGGTTTCGTTGGTGTGCATCGTTGACGCGGACAAGGCCGGCTTCCTTCGCAGCGAGACGAGCCTCATTCAGACCATGGGACGCGCCGCCCGCAACCTCAACTCCCAGGTCATCATGTACGCCGACACCGTCACCCCGCAGATGCAGGCGGCGATTGATGAAACCCAACGTCGCCGAACCAAGCAGCTGGCCTACAACCAGGCGCACGGGATCACCGCCCGCACAATCAAGAAGGCCATTCGCCGAGGTATCGAGCAGGAATTGCAGGCCCACAAAACTGCTCGTACCGCCGTCGGCCGAAAGACCGATGCCCAGGGGTACGATCGAGATGAGCTGATCCGCCTACTGACCGAAGAGATGATTCAAGCTGCCGATCGTCTGGAGTTCGAGGCGGCGGCGGAGTTGCGCGATCAGATCACGGCGCTCAAAGAGAAACCGGCTAGCGGCTTCGCCGGGTCGTCCGGTCCGGAGGAGGTTGATCCGCCCACGCTCAAACCGGGGATGGCCCGGTCGAGGGCGGGGATGGCCGGCAAACGCCGGCGCAAACGCGCTGCGTTCTAGCGCAATCTGCGATCGCGTGGCCTGTTTCGGCACGGAAAAGGTACACGGAAATGGGGTCGGGAGTCGTCTTCGCGGCGACGCAGGTGGCACGGCTCGACCCGCAGGGCGAGCCGTGATTTGCGAGGCCGCGCTCTTGACTTCTGCACTGCTCTCCGCTGCGCGGCCGAGCAGTGCCACCGTTGCAGGCGCGCGGCTCGTCGCAGACGCTCCACTTCAAGTACAACTGCTCTCGGCGAAGCTGACCCGTCTACGCGGCGACCTGCGTCCTCTGGGAGGTCTCGGGTCCAACGGGGTCGGCGGCGTCAACATCAGCTGGGCTTTCTCGCAGGCGAATCTGACGGGTGGCCCGCTCAAGGACCTCCGATTCGGCCGGACTCCCCCATGACAACGGCCAAGCTTCGGCTGGCCGCGGGTCAGCCGTCCCGCTCGTCTGCCCATTGTTCGCTCTCGGAGCCATGCGTGGCCTTGCAGTAGTTGGGGTGCGTTTCGCGGCGCTGCTCCAGCCGGATGCATGAAAAAGGGTCTTTTTCATCCTCGGCCGAATGAGATCGTCCCTGGACCGATTCTCCCGGATTACGACGAACTCGCTTTGACCCCCAAGCCTCAGCGCGCGAGCGTCAGACCTCCGCATGTGACCGTGGCGCACGGCGTCGCTACACTTCGCCCATGGCCAAGCCAGTTCCTCCTCCGGAACACGGCAACGTGCTGCTGATAGGCGGCGGTGGGCGCGAGCACGCCCTCGCCTGGAAGCTCAAGCAGTCGCCGCGATGCGAGACCCTCTGGCTCACCGATCCCGGCAACGGCGGCCTGGCTCACCTGGGTCGCCCCTGCCCGCAGAAGATGGACGGCTCCAACATCTTCATGATGCAGCGCTGGTGCGACCACAACGACATCCACCTGGTCGTCGTCGGGCCGGAAGGGCCGCTGGCCGCAGGCATCACCGACGCGCTGAAGACCGAGAGCCGTCAGGTCTTCGGCCCCACCAAAGCCGCCGCCCAGATAGAAGCGGACAAGACCTTCGCCAAACAGTTGATGCGACACGCCGTAATCTCCACCGCCGAGGCCCGCATCTTCGACGAACCAGACAGTGCCGAGGTGTATATCCGCGCCCATGACGAACCCTGCGTGGTCAAGGCCTCCGGTCTGGCTGCGGGCAAAGGCGCCATCGTCTGCGACACACCCGCCGAAGCGCTCCAGGCCCTGGATCGAATCATGGTCCGCCGGGAGTTTGGCAGCGCTGGTGACAAGATCCTGATCGAGGAGAAGCTCTGCGGCCAGGAGGTCAGCGTGCTCGCCCTGGTTGACGGGCGTACGATCTGGCTGCTCGATCCGTGCCAGGATCACAAGTCGCTCGGTGAGGGCAACACCGGCCCGAACACCGGCGGCATGGGCGCCTGCTGCCCCACTGGGCTGCTGGACAGCCCCACCCTGGACGTGATCCAGCGCGAGATCATCGTCCCGGCCGTGGACGCCCTGCGCCGTGAAGGCATCGATTATCACGGCGTGCTCTATGTGGGGCTGATCCTCACCCCTGCCGGGCCGAAGGTGCTGGAGTTCAACTGCCGTTTCGGCGATCCCGAATGCCAGGTGCTGATGGTCCGGCTCCAAGGCGATCTCTTTGAGATCCTCTGGGCCGCCTGCACCGGAACGCTCGACGACGCAATGATCGCCTTCGATCCTCGCGCCGCCTGCTGTGTGGTCATGTGCTCCGACGGCTACCCCGGTCCGTATGAAAAGGGCAAGCCGATTACCGGAATCGATACCGCCGAGGCGCTGAGTGGTGACCGAGGCGAAGTGATCGTCTTCCATGCCGGCACCACCCACAACCAGGCAGGCGAGCTGGTCACCAACGGCGGGCGCGTGCTGGGCGTCACCGCCCTGACCGAAGATCTGCAAGCCGCCCACGACCTTGCCACCGCCGCCTGCGAGAAGATCCACTTTGAGGGTGCGTACTACCGCCGCGACATCGGCTATCGCGCCATCGCCCGCGAATCTACGACATGATCGCAAACCAAGAGAGGCTTGGAAGTGGCTAAACCCTTTGTTGCTGTAATCATTGGCTCCGATTCGGATTTACCGACAATGCAAAAGACGTTGGCGGTTCTGGACAAACTCGGCATTCCCTACGAAGTAAAGATTGCATCGGCCCACCGCACGCCAGATATTACCCATGCCTACGTGAAAGATGCCGATAGCCGAGGCTGCGCAGTTTTTATCTCAGCCGCTGGTCTCGCCAATCATCTCTCCGGCACGGTCGCGGCCCTTACCCTGAAACCGGTCATCGGTGTACCCATGGACAGCGGCCCCCTTAAAGGACAAGACGCCTTGTTGTCGACGGTACAGATGCCAGGAGGAATACCTGTCGCTACGGTTGCGGTTGGTAAATCGGGGGCTAAAAATGCCGCCTATCTGGCCGCACAGATTCTAGCGGTTAGCGACGCTACCGTTGCCGAGCTTTTCGAGCCATCGATGTGCCTTGGCGATCAGGGATATGAGACCATCGTCGTGACGGGGTGTGCGGGATTCGCCGCCGAGGACGATCTTCGCTTCCACACCGCGGCGCTTCAGCTTGTGGGAGATGTCGAGCGTCGCGATCAGGTCTGTGTTGGTGCGTGAGACGCCAACTTGGTTGCCCGTAAGTATCGAGGCCAGCTTCACTCTGTCGATCATGATGGTGAGCCGATCGAGATGCAGCTCGATGCGC
>JADFIR010000016.1 GCA_022566535.1 Planctomycetota bacterium | reverse complement strand
GCCATTGTCGGGGCACGTTTCGACGACGACAACGGCATCTTCTCCGGCTCCGCCTACCTCTTCGACACCACCACGGGCCAGCAGCTCTTCAAGCTTCTGGCCGACGACGGCGCGACGAACGACCTCTTCGGCGTCTCCGTTGCGATCAGCGGCCCGACTACCATCGTCGGGGCCTTCGAGGTCGATGACAATGGCCTCGGCTCCGGCTCCGCCTACCTCTTCGACACCACCACGGGCCGGCAGCTCGCCAAGCTCCTGCCCGATGACGGCGCGACGGCGGACTTCTTCGGCGGGTCTGTTGCGATCAGCGGGACCACCGCTATCGTCGGGGCCCTCGGGCACGACGACAACGGCGACAACTCCGGCTCGGCATACCTCTTTGATGCTGCTGTCGCCCCCGGAATGTGCCCATGGGACCTCGACGCGGGCGGCAATGTTGGCATCACCGATTTGCTTGCGCTGTTGGCGGCGTGGGGCACCGATCCCGGCGGGCCGCCCGACTTCGACGGCGACGGAACTGTCGGCATCCTCGACCTGCTCGCACTTCTCGCAAACTGGGGACCGTGCCCATAATTGTTGAGCCCCGCCGGCCACGGCCCGGTGATCGTCAACGGGCGCTCGGCGCCGCCTCGCGGTCGGTAGAGCGCTTGCCAGCCCACGCTTCGCCGTCGGTCCGGTTCGAGGCTGTTTATCGAGTATGTTCGACGGCGACTTTGTGCAGGCGCACTGGCTGCACGAAGAACGATCGATAGCCATGCTGCGGGATGCGGATGATCTCGCCGTTCAGCAAGATCTCCATGGCGTACTTCCACGTTCCCGCTCGCACCGCATTGGGCGGGATCAAGATTTCGAAGTTGCCGTATCCATCCGCTTCCATGGGGGCGCGGATTTCTCCCGGCACACCCGGGATCTGGTACACCGCGGTGGGTTGATCGACCAGTTGATTTGCGGCCAGCAGAACGATCCGCACCTCATGGGCGGTGTCCGAGGCGAACGGCTTGTCGCGCAGGCTGCTGAGGATCATCCCTGTCTTATCCATGAAGGTCACCACGAAGGGAGAGCCGGGAGAACCCAAGGCATACTGCCGGCCGGCCTTGTTGACATCAATGTAGTACTCGGCCGTGTCCTGCGGTTGCAGGTCCTCGGTGGGTAACAACGCCCACAACTGGCCGGCGCGAAGCTGCATGGGCGTGGCCTGGTACGCGCCGGTTCCCGCCATCCGGTGATAGACGGTGCCGCTGACGGGTTCACTGTCCTTGTGCTTGACCGCGACCTCGACAGGCAGGGCCGTGCCCACGGACTGATAGGGATGAAAGCTGTGCTGCACACGACTGCAACCCAAGGCCGCGAACAGACCGATCCCGACGAAGATCGCCCATTGTGGTCTCATTGATCCGAACCTTCCTGATGCAGATAACCGGGTGATAGCGTCGCACGGTGTTGCGACCCGACTTTCCCGTCGTCGGTTTAGGGCATCGGCTTTAGCGTGTCTGAGTGTTTCGTAGACCCTCAAGCACGGTTTCGAGGTTCGTAGGGTCCGCCGGGTTCACAAGACCCAGCTGGCGCGCGGTAGCCCTGCGGACATATTGGTGCGCGCAGGACGGGACACGGACGCCTTGGCGCGTAAAAGTTGGTCGAGTTTAGCGCTGGATAAGCTTGGGATACGCTCGGTTAGCGCAGAGATAAGCCGAGATAAGCCCCGGTTAGCCGAAGTTATGGTGCGCGTCGCCCGCCCGGCGCGCGCAGGAAGGCCCGTTCGGCCATCCTTGCGCGCGCGGGCGATTCCGACCCTCAATCGCTAGTCAGAATCAACGGTGCCTCGAGCGCGCAGTGTGCGCCCCGAGGGGCTGCGCGCGCAGATGTGGCGCCGCTATTGAGGCCCGTCTTGAGCGCGCGGTGGGGAGGTACACAGCGGGGGACGTTGCGATGCATTTGGAGGTGTAGAATCGGATTGCATGACCTGTGCCAGCGACCGAAGAGAAGAGCACGGAGCCGAATCGACGTGGACGACGCGGCGGTTGCTCGCCTGGCTGACCGGGCATTTTGAATACAAGGGCGTCGATTCGCCGCGGGTGGCGGCTGAGATGCTGCTGGCGCATGTGATCGGCTGCGAGCGGATGCGACTGTACATGGAGATTGACCGGCCGGCGTCACCGCTGGAGCGGGCGTCGTTGCGGGAGCTGGCGGCCAGAGCGGCGAACCACGAGCCGGTGCAGTATCTCGTTGGGCAAGCGTGGTTCTTCAGTCGGCCGTTTGCGGTCAACCCCTCGGTGTTCATCCCTCGGCCGTGCACCGAAACGCTCTTGGAACACGTGCTTCAATGGCGCCGGGCAGCGCCGGGTCATGCTGGAGGGGCCATCGCTGACATCGGCACCGGGAGCGGCTGTATCGCAGTGTCCTTGGCAGCCCAGCTCAGTGACGCCCACATTGTGGCGACCGACATTGCCCAGGAGGCGCTTGAGCTGGCGAGGACCAACGCCCAGCGGCACAGCGTGGCGGATCAGATCGAGTTTCGCCTCGGGTCGGGCCTTGAGCCGTTGACGCTCCGCCCAGGCAGCGGTCAGTTTGATGTCATCTGCTCCAATCCGCCGTACATCCCCGACCACCAATGGGCCGAGGTCGCCCCAAACGTGCGGCAGTACGAGCCCGCGTCGGCGTTGCGGGGCGGCGCTGACGGCCTGGATGTGATTCGCCCGCTGATTGGGGGTGCCGGCGAGCTGCTTCGGCCGGGCGGGCAACTGGTCATTGAGATCGCCGACTGCCAACGCGACGCGGCGCTGGAGCTGGCGGGCGCGTCGCAGATGCTGGCGAATCCGGTGGTTCTCAAGGATCACGAAGGGCATTGGCGGGTATTGGTCGCCCACCGCCCGGGGTCGTGAAGCCGCGAAACCTACTGGGCCGGGTGATCGTCAGGTGCCGGCTTTGACGCTCGCGGTCAAGGCCTTCTTGACCTCCTCCACGAGCTGCCCGGCCTTGAATGGTTTGAATAGAAACGAGTGCAGCCCCTCTTGAGAGGCCCGGACGATCGAATGGTGCGGGTCATACCCGAACCCGGTCATGAGGATGACCGGCGTGTCGGGCGCGAGCTCCTTGGACGTGCGAAACACCTCGTAGCCGCTCGCCAGCGGCATCTTGATGTCCGAAATGACCAGGTCGAAGCTGGTGTGGCACGACTGGGCGCTGCGCAGGGCTTCGATCGTTTCATTGCCGTCGCGGCAGGCGGTCACCTCACATCCCTTTTGGGTGAGAATCTTGCTGACACTCGTGCATATAAGGGGATCGTCGTCGGCGATCAGGACGCGCTTGCCGGTCATGCTGGGGTCGGGTTGGCTGCGATGAAGCTCCTCCTCGGCACCCAGGACGCTCCGGGGCGCGGCGGTGCAAGCCTCGATACGTTTGCGGAGGCCTGCGATGTCCTCGATAATCTGCTCCAGGCCTTTGCGGGTCTTGCCGTCGGCGAGGTTGGCCTCCCGCAGTGCCCGGGCGTGGTTCGTGACTTCGGCCAGCGGCTCATTCAGCTCGCTGAGGACGTTCTGAGCCATCTGCTCGTTAGTTGTGTAGCGCTCGACGACCAACAAATCGAGGATGTTCATCGCCATGGCGATATACCGGCCGAAGATCGTTGCGAACTGCCGGTCGTTGTGGTCGAAGGCCGCAGGGCTCTTCGACTCGATGTTGAACACGCCGATGACCCGGTCGTGCAGTCGCAGCGGTACGGTCAGTGAGCTGGCCGCATGGTCCAGGCCTTCGCGGTACAGCGGGTCCTCTTTGACATTGGGGCATAGGTAGCTCTCACCTGTGGCCGCGACGTAACCGGTAATCCCGCTGCCTTGCGGCTGGGGGTGGATCACCTCGCCGATCTTCTCAGGCGTGATGCCCACCGACGTGACCAGTTCCAGGCGGTTGGTTTCCTTGTCGAGCAGGCGGATTTCGAAGTTATCGAACTGCAGCAGATCGTGCACATAGTGAACGATCTTCTCTTCCAGCACCTTGAGCCGCTGAGCCATGTTGAGCTTGACGATCGATCCAGCTTCGATCTTCATCAGTTCCGAGCCGGCGGCATCGATGGCGTCCAGCTTGTCAAGCAGGCGCCGACTGGCCGTGACTTCCCACAACACCCCAACCACGGTCGCTACGGTTTCTGCATCGGTCTCCTCGACGGACGCCGGTGAGGCCACCAACTCGTAGTGCTCCTCACCGCTGCGGAAGGAGAACTTCTTGCTGCGGCGCCGCCCAACGGGTATGGCCGAGTCGTGCGACTCATTGAGTCCTTGGATGGCCTGGCGGCACAACTCGGCGAAGTGCTGGCGGACCGGCTCCTCGTACTCCTTGAGGCGCGAATTCATCCAGGCGATGGAGCCGGAGGCATCGACCAAGCCGACGCCTTCGCCGATGTACTGGAGGATGCTGACCGCTGGCTGCGGCGATCTCGGCTGCCCCACGCGAAGCTGGTCCCCCGGGGCGAGCACCAGGGTGCCGGGCTCTTCGCTGGCAATCCTTTGGGCCGCGGCCGCATCGGGCAGCTCGATCACGTCGAACATCGACCGCAGCGATTCGACCAGGCTCGCATCCATCGGCGACTCGCCGGGTAGGAGAACCAGCCGTGGACGGGACAAGGTCATGAGGTGGTCGTCTTGTCTCGTGAGAGAGGACAAAGCCCAGTAGTCTACAACGCAAGCCCCATGCCGGGCAATCTATCGGGGCCACAAGGTTCGCGATCGTCGCTTGACAATCGCGGCGGTCGATCGAGAATCGGCGGGCCGCGCCGTAGGCGTCGGCGGCGGTCTCTGGATCTGTTGGCAAGATGCTCCGGGCCGTCAGTTTCGGTAGTGTGTCTCGGACACCGATTATCGCGCCGTTCGGACATGATTGCAGCTCACCGCCTATCCAAGAGGTTCGGCAGATTCCTTGCCGTGAATTCGGTCGATTTTGAAATCCCCCAAGGAGAGGTGGTCGGGTTCCTGGGCCCCAACGGTGCCGGCAAGACGACGACCATTCGAATGATCTGCGGCTACCTGTCTCCTACGGCGGGTACGGTGCGGGTGGACGGTCTGGATGTCCTGCGTAATCGGCGGCAAGTGCAGCGGCGGATTGGGTACCTGCCGGAGGCCGCACCGCTGTATACGGAAATGCGGGTGGTGGAGTACCTGAAGTTTCGAGCGAGGCTGTTCGGCGTCAAGCGGGCCCATCGGCGGCCGGCCATCGACTTGGCATTGAAGCGCTGCCTGCTCAGCGATGTGGAGCGTCAGCCGATCAATCAGCTTTCCAGGGGGTATCGGCAGCGCGTGAGTCTGGCGGCAGCCCTGCTGCACGAACCGCCCGTGCTCATCCTCGACGAGCCGACGGTGGGGCTCGATCCATCACAGATTCGCGAGCTGCGCGGTCTGATCCGCGAACTTGCCGGCCGGCACACAATCCTGATATCCACCCATAACCTGGCGGAGGTCGAGTCCACGTGCGATCGGGTTCTCATTCTGGCCCAGGGGCGGATTCGCGCGGCCGGGACGATTGACGAACTGCGGGCTGCCGCGGCGGGCAAGACCCGGTATGTCGTCGAGACCGACGCGACCGGGGCCGATGAAGCGTTGTCAACGCTACCGGGCGTCGCCGACGTACAGTACGTCCGACTCAGCGACGGTTGGGGACGGTTGACGGTGACCGCCGCCGACGGTTCGGTCGATCTGCGGGAATCGATCGCGCGGGAGTTGGGCCGCCGTGCTGGCGCCACTCGGGAGTTGCGCCGCGAGGCACCGACGCTTGAGCATTTGTTCATGCACCTTGTTGCCGAGGCCGACGCTGCCCCCAGCGAGCCCGCACCTGATAGGAGCGGCACGTGAGCCAGATGCTCGCCATCGCCGGCCGTGAGCTGCGGGCCTACTTCCTCTCTCCAGGCGGGTACGTCGTGGCTGCCCTGTTCATCCTGGCCGAGGGATGGTTCTTCGTGCGTTACGTCTTCGGCCAGGGTGAAACTGCCACACTTCGGCCGATCTTCGCCTTTAGCATGCTTCTGTTCGCGCTGCTTTGCCCTGCGGTCACCATGCGCATGATCAGCGAGGAGCTTCGCCTCGGGACGATCGAACTGCTGCTGACTAGTCCGGCTAGCGCCGCCGCAGTGATTCTCGGGAAGTTCACCGGCGCCCTGGGATTCTTCGTGCTGTTGCTCTCGCCGACGCTTGTGTTCGTCGCTGCCCTGGAGATCTATGGCCGGCCGGACTATGGCGAGCTGATGTGCGGCTATCTGGGGTTGATTCTGGCGGGTTGTGCGTTTCTGGCCAGCGGCCTCCTCGCCTCGACGCTGACGGCGAATCAGGTCGTCGCCTACCTCATCACCGTATTCTTCTGGATCATATTGATCCTTGCCACGAAAGGCCTGCCTCAGTCAGAGCTTCTGCCGACACAATGGCGAGAGAGTTGGTCTGACATCCTCTTCGCCCTCGATCCTGATCTTCGGCTGAAGGATTTTACTATCGGGCTGCTCGATACGGCCAACGTCGTCTACTTCTGTTCGATCACGCTGGTGCTGTTGGCGGCGTCGGTCGGATCGCTGGACGCGCGGAGGTGGCGATGACTGACAACGCTAGGGGACAAGGCGGGTCGGTCACGCGGCGGTGGCAGCGAGAGTTCAACTTGGCCTTGTTCCTTGTTGGTATCGTGACGATTGGGGTCGTTGTGAATTTCTTCGCAGCCCGGCCTGGGCTGCGGCTTCGTATTGATGCGACCAAGACCCGGGCCTACTCGCTTAGCGAGCAGACCAGGAGGCTGCTGGCGGGGCTGTCCGACGACTGGACCATCGCCATGGTCATGGTCGCCGACAGCATCGATCAGCCGATGCTGCGGCAGGTTAACGAAGTCCTCACACGGTACACCCAGGCCTCGCCCCACATTTCGGTGGTACGCATCGATCCCACCGATCCGCGCACGCTTGGTGAGTACGAAGATATCCTGGCCCAGCTGCGATTGATCTACCAGGATCAGATTGCCCAATATGAGCGGTTGCTGGAGCAGGGGCACGAGGCGGTGGAGTCGTTTACCGTGTTCTTGCAGCAGCAGACGGGACGACTCGACGCATTACGGCAGAGTATCGAAGCCGCTGATCCTCACAATGAGGAGATCGATCAACTATTGCAGGTGCTTGCGTTGCGATTGCAACAGACCGAGCAAGTACAGCAGAATGTGAAACAGGCAATGCGGCTTGACGAAAGCCGCCCGCTGCCGGACTACGAAACGGCACGCAGCGTCTTGGCGGCGGCCCTGAGGGGATGGGCCGACGAACAGTACAGGATCGTGCAGATGTTCAACCGTTGGCGTTCCAGCGTAGAGACAAGCCCCGCCGTGAGGCAACTCGCTTCTGACCGTGAGGCGTTTGCCTCCCGGGCCCGGCAACTGGCGCTTGTGGCTGATGGGCTGAAGCACCTGGCGCCGCTTGAGCTTGGGCGTATTGCCCGGGCATTTGATCAGGGAGAAGCCGCGATTGTGATCGGTCCGCAGGGTGCGGTGGTAGTCCCTTCGTCACAGTTGTTTTCCAAGTTGAACCTGCGCAAGGGCGGCGCGGGTGAAGTGACATTTGATCAGCGGTTCCGCGGCGAGCAGGCGATCTCCGCCGCGATCCGCTCGCAGCTTGTGGACCACATGCCGATGGTGGTGTTCATTCATGCGCAGGATGAGTCGATGGTGCGTCGGCGCGATCGGCAGGTGGATCTGGTGGGTGCGACGAATGTTTTGAAGGCCGCGCGATTCGAGGTCCAGGAATGGGTTGTCGGCAAGAGCGACACGCCGGTGCCGGCCCAGGGCCAGCCGATGGTCTGGATTGTCGTGCCGTCCCCCGCTCGACAGGGGCTCGAGCCGACCGAAGCCGAGCGTGCCTTGATCGAGGCGGTCCGACAGCTGCTCGCCGACGGTGAACCAGTGTTGCTCAGCGTGTATCCGAGCCGGCTGCCCGGACTGGGCCGGCCGGACCCTTGGCAAGCGGTGGTTGAACAACTGGGGCTTCAAGCGGATACCGCACGGGTGGTGTACGAGCAAGTGCGGCTTTCGCCCCAGGAGGTCAGCCGCGAGCGCGGTCAGGCCATACGGGACTTTCGTGGCGACCATCCGATTGCCAAGGCTATTCATGGCCAGCAGACGTACTTCGCCCTGCCCGTTCCGATTCGATCTATTGATGAGGCTTCGATCGGGGGCCAGCAGCAGGTCATTGCAGATATCGCGTCGTCGCCCAACCGCTGGCTCGAAAAGGATTGGGCGGTTGACCCGCAGAGCCTTGACGACCCGAAGCCCGATGAGCGTTTCTTGGAGCCGGTGCCGATCGTGGTGGCGGTCGAGCGTTTGCATCCCTTGGAGCGAGGCCGTTGGCAGCGGTCCATCGTCGTTGGGTCCGGCGGGTGGATGCTGAGCTACATCGCCGACGTGGTGATACCGCTGGGGGGCGACCGCGTGGCCCTGGCCAATCCTGGCAACTACGAACTGTTGCTGTCGTCCGTGGCGTGGTTGGCCCAGATGGATGAGCTGATCGCCCCGAGTCCTATCAGTCAGCAGGTGGCTCGACTGGATGGAATCACCCCCGCGGTGCAACGGGTTTGGTGGTGGGCCGTGCTGGCGGGGATGCCCGGTGGGTGCCTGATGCTGGGCGTGGTGGTGTGGGTTGTTCGGCGAAGGTGATCCGATGGGTGCAAAACCAACCATCGTTGTGGTCGTGCTCGCCGTAATCGGCAGCGCAGCGGCGATGTATGTCCTGCGTACCGAGGGACTGTCGGCGCCGAGGTTGGATCAACCTGCGCTACTCATTACCCAGCAGCAACTCCCGATCGATGCAGTCACTCGTATCACTCTTCGGCGAGCCGATGACCCGACCATGGTCTTTGCGCGCATCGAGCGAAGCTGGACGCAAACCGAGCCGTTCCCCCATCCTGTGGATTTCTTTTCGATCCGGCAGATGCTGGTGCTGGCCGCTGGGCTTGAGGTCGCCCAGCGCATCGGCCCCGATAAGTTGCGGGGTGGGTTTTCCGAATCGGCTCTGGGCCTGCTGCCGCCCAAGGCACAGCTTACCTTCGATTGGCCCGGCGGCTCGCTCACGCTGTCGTTTGGACGCCGCGGAGCTGCCGGCCGGTCGTATCTGCGGATCGCGGGGGACCAGACCGTCTACGTCGTCAAGAGCGACCTGCACGACCGGGCGGTGGATATGGACCCCAAGGAATGGCGTGATCGAACGATCTTCACCGTCCTCGCCATCGACGCCGATCAGATCATCATCGATGACGGAGGCGAACGCACGGTGCTGGTGAAGGACCGTAAGCGGTGGAAGATGATTGAGCCGGTGCAAACCAGGCTTGACGAGTTGGCACGCGGCGATTTGTTTTCGGCCCTTGGCAGAGCCAGATCGGGCGGGTTCATTCTCGATGAGCCGGACGATTTGCACGCGTTCGGGTTGGCCGAGCCCACAGGCTCTCTGACCATCACCTCCACCCGGCTCGTTGAACGAGACGGCGAGATTGTGCGCGTGGGGCAGGAGCAGCGGTTGCTTGTGGGTGCGAGAATGGGTGTCGGATCGGAGGATCGATTCGGGATGATCCAAGGCCGGCCGGTGGTGGTGCGGTTGCCCGAGCCGGTGTTGCGTGCGTTGTTTCGCCGGCCGGAGAGTCTGGCCGATCCGACGGGTTCGAGTGTCCTGGCGCCGGATGTGAAGTCGCTGGTCATTCGCGGGCCGGGTGGCGACTTTCGGCTCGATCGTGATCTGGACCGATGGTCCGCGCCGCAGTACGGCGTGGAGGTTCCGCGTCAGCTTGTGCAGGACCTTCTGGAGCAGTTGACGGCGCTGCGAGCGGCCGAGATCGAGTTCAGGCCTCACCCCCATGAGATGGAGGTGGCCACGGTCACCTTGTATGGGTTCGACGCCACGCCGCTGGACACTGTGCGTATTGCTCGAGAGCCGGATTCGGGCAGGTGGTCTTTGGAGAACGGGGACGATGTGCTGCGCTTCTACCCGAAGAACTTGCAGATTCGAATCACGCCGTCGGACTTCGATCTTCAGGCGACCACCCCGTAGCGGAACATGACATCACCTCCACGTTGTCGGGTTTCCCTTAGTTGCAGGGCGAGCCCGTCGGTAAGCGCCTCAACGGTCAGCCCCCGCACGCATGGCAGTGCCTGCTCGTCGCCGAGCAACAGCGGCGCGATGAAGACCCAGGCTTCGTTTACCAGCCGCTGCGCAAAGAGACGTCCAAGCAACCCCGCTCCCGCTTCGACGAGCACGTTGGTTATCTCGTGGCGTGCCACAAGTTCTCGCAACAACTGCTCAAGCCGTAGCACGGAGTTGTCCGCCGGCACGCCGATCAGTTCCACGCCCGCATCACGCAGGGCGGTGGCGCGCGGGCCTGATTCCGCCAACATCGTCTCGCAGCAGGCGATGATTGTCGGCGCCTGGTCGGTCGTGGTAACGAGTTGGCAATCAAGGGGGATGTCGAGCTTGAGATCGATCACCACCCGCCGGGCGATCCGGCGGAGGCGCACCCCGCGGGCGGTCAGCATCGGGTCGTCGGCTCGCACCGTCCCGATGCCGGTGAGGATCGCGTCCACCCGACCGCGCTCTCGATGCACGAGCTGCCGGCAGGCGGTGTTGCTGATCCATCGACTCTCGCCGCTTCTGGTAGCGATTCGCCCGTCAAGGGTCTGGGCCCACTTGGCCACAACCCAAGGCGTGCCGTGCCGAACCCGATGCACATAAGGATCGCTAACGGCGATTGCGGTGAAGCATTGATCGAAGGCGTCGGCCTTGATGCCGGCGGCCCGTAGGCGATTCGCCCCGCCCCCGGCAACAGGCGAAGGGTCGGGGCGGGCGAAAACCACTCGCGCGATGTTCGCGGCAATCAGCGCTTCGCTGCACGGAGCGGTCCGGCCGGTATGGTTGCACGGCTCAAGGGTGACGTAGACCGTTGCCGCGGCTGCTTTGGAGGCGGCCCGCCGAAGCGCGACGATCTCTGCGTGCGGTCCGCCACACCGGCGGTGGTATCCCCAGCCGACCACTTCGCCTCTGGGAGAAACGATCACACACCCGACCAGCGGGTTGGGCTCGGCTCCACCATGTCCTCGCAGCGCGAGCCGCGCGGCCATGGCCATGTAGTGGTGGTCCTGGGAGGTGCTGGTCATAACGTCGCCAGCGCCGGGCGTGCCGTCTGCGTGGGCCGCAGGAACGGATTATCCCCTGTCTTTAGGATTGGTGCCACCAACGTCCTACGCGCGGGACAATACTTCGTCGCGGAGCCGATCGGGCATCGGTCGATATTCGCTGGGCTCCATTGAACTGGTGCCCCGTCCCTGGGTCAATCCGCGCATGATCGTGGTGTATCCGAACATCTCCCCCAACGGCACCACGGCGGTGATGACCCGCACTTTGCCCCTCAGTTGCGTCTCGACGATCTGGCCGCGTCGGCTGGCCAAATCCGCGCTGACGGGTCCGAAGTAGTCATCCGGAGTGACAATGGTGACCTTCATGATCGGCTCAAGCAGCGCGAGACCTGCCTCCGTACATGCTTCGCGGAACGCCAGCGCTCCAGCCTGTTCGAAAGCAACGGTACTGGAATCGACCTCATGATGAGACCCGTCAACCAGCTCGACCATCACATTGACCACCGAATACCCGCCGAGGATGCCTGACTTGGCTGCGTTGCGGATGCCGGTGGCCACTGCGCCGATATATTCTCTGGGGATCACCCCGCCGGTGATTCGGTCGACGAATACGACACCGTCGATCATTGTCAGGTCCTGTTCTTTGGCCTGCTGCGTCGAGATGGGGGAGGCGTTAATCACGACGTCGCCGAATTGTCCTCGGCCGCCGGTCTGCTTAATGAACCTGCCGCGGATGCCCGTAGCCGATCCGGTGATGGTCTCGCGATAACTCACTGTCGGCGTGCCGACCCTGACATCGACCTTGCGGTCTCTGACCAGCTTGTTCTTGATGATCTCCAGATGCAGTTCGCCCATGCCGGCGATGATGGTCTCGCCCGTCTCTTCGTTGTAGGTGAAATGGAACGAAGGATCTTCACGGTGAATCGTGGCCATGGCTTCGGCGAGCCGGGTCTTGTCGTTGTTGGTGGCCGGCTCAATCGACATGGTGATCACCGGCTCCGGGAAGATGATCCGCTCAAGGATGATCGGATGCTCGGGGTCGCAGAGGGTGTCGCCGGTGAAGGAACGTTTCGGTCCGATCACCGCGGCAATCTGGCCGGCGCCGACCGAGTCCAGAGGCTGGCGATCTTTGGCGTGCATTTCGAAGATTCGGGAGATCACTTCCTTCTTGCGGCTGTCGGGATTCAGCAGGCGCGAGCCTTTCCCGATCCGGCCGGAGTACACGCGGATGTAGGTCAGGTCGCCATGAATATCCGAGACGACCTTGAACACCAAGGCGGAAAAGGGTGCATCTTCGCTGTGTGGGCGGCTGAGCTTCTGGACCGGGTTGCGGGGGTTGACGCCTTGGACTGGGGGGACCTCAGTCGGATCGGGAAGGTATTCGATGACGCCGTTGAGCAAACGCTGTACACCAATGTTTCGCAGCGCGGCTCCGCAGAAGACGGGCGTGCACTGCAGGGCGATTGTCCCCCGGCGCAGCGCCGCCCTGATCTGGTCGGCCGTGATTGAATGCTCGTCCTCAACGTACTGCTCGGTGAGGGCGTCATCGAGGTCCGCAGCTTTCTCGACGAGTTCGTGATACCACTGCTCAGCCGTCTTGAGCATTTCCGGCGGGATGGGTCGTTGTTCGATTCGTGCACCGAGCTCGCTGGCGTCGAAGTAGTACGCCCGCATTTCAACCAGGTCTACGATGCCCTCGAAGGTCTCATCCGCGCCGATTGGAAGCTGCACGGCAATCGGGTTGGCCCCGAGCCGATCTCGCAATGATGTGAAGCTCTCCTGGAAGTGAGCGCCGATCTTGTCCATCTTGTTGATGAAGCTGATCCGCGGCACACGATACCGGTCCGCCTGACGCCAAACGGTTTCCGACTGGGCCTCGACGCCTTCCTTGGCGTCGAACACGGCCACCATCCCGTCGAGCACGCGCAGCGACCGTTCGACCTCGATCGTGAAATCCACGTGCCCCGGCGTGTCGATGAGGTTGATGGTGTAGGTCCGCCCGTTGTGTTCCCACGGGCAGGTGGTGGCTGCGGCTTGAATGGTGATCCCGCGCTCCTGCTCCTCTTCCAGGAAATCCATTGTGGCCGTGCCTTCGTGGACCTCGCCGATCTTGTAGCTGCGGCCGGTGTAGTACAGGATGCGCTCGGTGACCGTGGTCTTGCCCGCGTCGATGTGAGCACAGATCCCGATGTTTCGCGTGTTGGTCAAATCGACGGCCATGAAACGATCTGCTTCTGCCCCGTCCAGGGGCGGCTTGGGATATGCAGCGAGGCATCGCCCGCCTAGCTACACGTGGCAGTCGAGGCACGTCGGTGGCCCGCGGCTGCATCGGACAGTTATCGGCTGGATTCCAGTGCAGGGCCATCCTGATTGGCCGGGGTGGGTTCCAGTCCCGTGTTCAGGCCCGACCTGCGCCGGACCGGGCGGGACCGCTCAGCGCAAGCGGGCATCCTTACCTTCGTCTAGCAACGGGTGTCTCCTTCCGTTGCGGGCCGAGCAAAGCACTTGCGCATCAGCCCTGGGGACGCTCGCGTGGTTCGCTTCCAATCAGCGACCGACTCATGATGGGCCGGCCCAGATGAAGCCGCGAATTGTAGTCTGACCAGATCGCAAGTCAATGCCACAGATCACCGTCATAGCTATGAGCCTGGCGGCTAGACCGACCGGACCAACTGCGACGGTGAGAGGCTCAGTCGCTTCATGACCGGCTCGATCTCGATGAGGTATCGTCTGGCATCCTTCACATACCCGGCAGTAGGTCGCAGCCGGGGCAGTTGTGCCTGGAAGTATCTGTTCAGCCGAATCATCATCAACTCCCGAACGTACTTGGCGATCATCGAGGCCAGGGCTGTTGGGAGGTGCTGCCGTTCCGCATGTTGGACAAAGCTGACCGTCAGCCGGGAGCCGGCTTGGTCAAGCTGATAGCGGCTCAGCGTTGGGCGTTCGGTGAGAATGCAGATTTGTGCTTCCGGGAAGGAGAGCTGCAGTGTCCGTAGATACCGGATTCGTCCACCCAGCCGGTCCACGATGACCCGCGGGTGACACCTCGGCCAGCGCCGCCAGAGTTCGTCCAACCGCCGCATCACACCGCAAAGGTTGACGTTGGCCTTGTTTCGCATCGCTTCGACCTGGCGGTTGAACTCCCCGGCGGCGATCACCTCGCACCGCATCAGTTCGAGGCGGACGTTCGCCCCGGCCAGGGCCCGTTGAAGCACGCTCGCGGCGACGCGAAGCTCATCCGCAGTATGAGCCAGCGGCAGCGGCGTGGAGGAGTCATACCATGGAACCTCCGGCACGCGCACTTGAAGATGATCGAACAGCCCATCGTCCGAGCGTGGAGAGGCCCCGCTGGCCAGGCAACACGCCAACACACCCCGCTCAAGATGCCGCAAGGGATGTGTGGCGGCCGAGTTGGGGCCTTTGAGTTCCTTGGAGTCGTCGATGGCGATGCGGCGGCGCCGATCGCGCCGGCTTTGACAGACCGCGTTGCTGAGGATGCGCCACAGATCGGGAGCGCCATCGGCTGGATCGTACTGCTGGAGCGCGAAGGCCGAGCAGCCGATGCACAGCGGACCCAGCATGGGCCCGTAGCCGGCTTCGTCAATCCCCGCGTAAACGAGCATGACCCCAGCGTAGCGATTTTGGCGGCGAACCGAAGCCGGCGGCCGAGCGACGGTCGACCGCTGTCTCCCGGGAAGGCCGTTTCCTCCTACAATCGCTGCGATGCCCCCCCCCAAGCCCAAGGTGCTGGTGGCGATGTCCGGCGGTGTGGATTCCTCTGTCGCCGCGGCGCTGCTGGTGCGAGAAGGCTACGAGGTCGTCGGTTGCTTCATGCGTCTCGGCTCGCCCGGCGAAACGGTCGAACAGTTGGAGCCGTATGAAGCCGCGTCGCAGCGCAGCAAAGACCCGGGTTGCGACCCGTCAAGGATCCGAATCGGCCATCAGGGATGCTGTTCGATCAACGACGCGGCCGACGCCCGGCTCGTTGCCGCCAAGCTCGGCATCCCGTTTTACGTCTGCAATTTCAAGAAGGACTTCGGCCGGATCATCGACTACTTCGTCGGGGAGTACAACGCCGGCCGAACCCCCAATCCATGCGTTCGCTGCAATGACTGGCTGAAGTTCGGCAAGCTGCATTCCTACGCCCGGCAGATCGATGCCCAGTTTGTGGCCTCCGGTCATTACGCGCGTATTACTCCTTCTCCTTTTTCAAGGGAGAGGGTGAATGAGACGCCGAGACTCCTGCGCGGTCGCGATTATGACAAGGATCAGAGCTACGTGCTGTTCGGCACGCCGCAGGATCGATTGCGAGAGATGCTGTTGCCGATCGGCGAGTACCGCAAGTCGCAGGTTCGCCGGATCGCTGAGGAGTTGGGTCTTCCCGTCTTCAACAAGCCGGATTCGCAGGAGATTTGCTTTGTTCCCGATGGTGATTACGCGGCGCTGGTAGCGCGGCGAGCACCCCAAGCCGTGCGCAACGGCACGATCGTCGATCGCGAGGGCAATGTTCTGGGCGAGCATCGCGGCCATCAGCACTTCACCATCGGCCAGCGGCGCGGCCTCGGCGTGGCCGTCGGCCATCCCCTCTACGTCGTGAACAAGAATGCGCAGACGAACACGATCACCGTCGGCTCAAAGCAGGCTCTGTCGTCTGTAGGTTGCCGGGCCCGCGACACCAACTGGTTCGTCGAGCGCTGCCTTGAAGATGACTGGATCAAGTGTGGGGTGAAAATCCGCTACAACGCCGATCCGGTGCCGGGCGCTGTGCGCGTAAGCGGTGACGATGAGATAGAGGTGCGATTTGACGAGCCGCAGTTTGCGGTTGCCCCCGGGCAGGCTGTCGTCTGCTATCGGGGCGATGTGGTCCTCTGCGGCGGCTGGATCGATCATGCAATCTGACCGTGGGACGCCGGGGATGCTCGTCTCGGTGGTATCGGAGCGTTCGCTACTTCTGGGCCGGAAGATCAATCTTCCATTCGAAGGCAATCTTCCCGCTCAGGAGAACTGATGGTGTTACGACAGAGACACTCTCGTTGACGCCGGTTCGACCGTCGGCGGCGACGACTTTCAGACGAATGCCACCGGCGAGAACGACCCGTCCGGCGTCTGTTTCTCGCACGAGATAGGTTTGCTCCTGTTGATCGGTCTGCGCAAGAATCACGCCTGTTTCGAGTCGACCGCCGAGGTCCTTGAGCCTGGCGGTGACACTGCGGTACCCAGCGATGGGCCAGCTCGCCGGGGCCAATTCCGCCAAGACTCGCTCCTGGAGATCTTCGTAGGAGAGTTCCAGGGGGGTTTGCCCCACCTTCTCGCCGTTGAGATACACATCGGCAGGCTCCCCTGAGGAGGTGCGGATGGTAAAGGTGATGGCCTGATTCGCCGGATAGAAATACAGGCTTGCTGCAACGGCCACCACGGCCACGGGGATGATGACCCAGCCAACCCATCGAGTTCGGCGACGTGGCTTCCCGTGCGCTTCCATATCAGTGTCGATCCTCGTCGTTCATTGGGCTGAAGTATTCGATGGCGAGGGCGGGATGGTGTCAAGTGAAATCTCTGGCGGATGTAATGATAGGAGTGTCGATCTAGCACCCACGTCTTCGGGTCGCCGGATCCGCTGGGCAGGTCAATCGGAGGAAGAGGATGCTCGCAGTTCACCGCATGATGCCGAGAGAGGCAAACGACAGCTTGGTCACCGCTTGTCCACAATCTCAAAAAGATTCTTGCATGTGTGTGGCAGGGTGTTAGGTTTGCAATCGATTGGTCAGTCGCACTCGGTTCCGGTCAACGGAACCTGCGCCGAGGCACGTGATCGGAGGCGGGTGAGGCAAACCAATACCCGGGCAAGGGCCCGGTGAGCTGTGTCGTGCAGAGCGGCTCAGGTGTGTTGTCCGAGGCCGGGCGCAATCCCGTCGGGCCGCCACGGAAAGGACGCTCCGGCCGACTGGAAGTGTCCGACGAATGGGCTCGGGCTGAGGGCAATGCACCGATGGCTTGATGATTCGGCGCAGTCCCCCCTGGGCCGGACATCAGGCAGGCGTGGTTGGGAACGCCGCGGAAGTGGCAGGAGCAACCACGTATCAACCGGGTCGGGAGATTCGGTGTCCTGACCCGGCGCAGGGCTGAGGGGTCTTGGGGCCTCTCAAGCCCGTGGCTCAGTTCAAGGTGAAGGTCGTGGGCCTTCGCCGCCTGCCGGGGTAGCTTGGTTCGGTGACCCGATCCTTGGACTGACGACAAGAGGCTCCCGCAAGCGCGGGGGTCTCTTGGTTCTCTGCGTCAGCCCGCTTTCGGAGTGATCTCGGAATCTCTCTGGACCCTCGGCTACTGGGGCGAGGGTTGTCGGGGCGAAGTTCGCTGCGGCCCCGGTCGTCGCCGCCGGCGATCCTCAGGTCGCGGCTGGCCAGGGTCACCCTATACACTGATGCCATGGCCGATTTTGACTGGTCGCTGCCCTACCCCTCGCAGCGGATGCCTGTGCTGGCGCGTAACCTTGTGGCCACCTCGCAGCCGTTGGCGGCCCAGGCCGGGTTGAGGATGCTTCAGCAGGGAGGCAACGCGGTCGATGCAGCCGTGGCCGCGGCGATCGCGCTCACCGTCGTCGAGCCGACCAGCAACGGCATAGGCTCCGACGCCTTTGCACTCGTCTGGGCCGGCGGTGGGCTTCATGGGCTCAACGCCTCCGGCCGATCGCCCAAGAACCTGACCTCGGATCGCTTCCAGGGCATGGCCGAAATGCCGCAGCTGGGGTGGGACCCGGTGACGGTGCCGGGAGCCGTCTCTGCGTGGGTCGAACTTTCGCAGCGCTTCGGCGGGCTGCCGTTCGAGAAGCTCTTCGACCCGGCGATCCAGTATGCCCGCCGCGGCTTCCTTGTTTCTCCCCAGACCGCCTACTACTGGTCACGAGGGCACGAGCGTTACAAGGAGTTCGAACCGTACCAACGGACGTTCTGCCCCGATGGTCGAGCACCGCGGGCCGGCGAGCTGTTCAAGAGCCCGGACCATGCCGCGACTCTCCAGAAAATTGCCGAGACCAATGGCGAAGCGTTCTATCGCGGGGACCTCGCCGACCGCATAGCCGCAGATGCGAAGGCCGGCGGCGGAGAGCTCACCCTTGATGACCTCGCGTCACATCGTCCCGAATGGGTTCGGCCGATTCGGATCGAGTATCGTGGTTACTCCCTGCACGAAATCCCACCGAACGGCCAGGGGCTCACGGCGCTGCTGGCGCTTGGAATTCTCGGGCATCATTCGTTTGAGAACCTGCCGGTCGATTCGGCTGAATCTCTGCATCTTCAGATTGAGGCGATGAAGCTGGCGTTCGCCGATGCCTATCGCTACATCGCCGATCCTGCCTCGATGGAGGTGGGTGTCAAGCGACTCCTTGACCCGCAGTATCTTGCTCAGCGGGCGAGCCTGATCGAGCCGGACCGCGCGCAAGAGGTGAAGTATGGCACGCCGAAGCCTGGCGGCACGGTGTATCTGACTGCCGCCGATGCCGAAGGCTCGATGGTCTCCTACATCCAATCCAACTATACCGGCTTCGGGTCGGGCATTGTGATTCCGGGGACCGGCATCGCCATGCAGAACCGCGGGGCGTGCTTCACGCTCGAAGCCGGCCACCCGAATCAGGTCGGCCCCGGCAAGCGACCGTATCACACGATCATCCCTGGGTTCGTTACCCGCGAAGCCGCAAGCGGCGAACACAAGCCGCTGATGAGCTTCGGCGTGATGGGGGGGTTCATGCAGCCCCAAGGCCACGCTCAGGTGATGATCCGGCTGGCGGACTATGGCCAGAACCCGCAGGCCGCGCTGGACGCCCCCCGCTGGCGCATCGACGGCGGGTTGAAGGTGAGCGTCGAGCCTGGGTTCGACCCAGCCGTGTACGACGGCCTACGAGGTCGCGGCCACGATGTCACGATCGCCGATGCCCGCACCGTTGCCCACGGTGGCGGACAGGCGATCTACAAACTTGGCGACGGATACTTCGGGGCCAGCGACCTCCGACGCGACGGCCAGGCGGTCGGATATTGACCGGGCTAGAGGCTTGCCGGGGCGCGTCAAGCAGGCAAGCCCACTGTCCAAGCACTGAGCGAAACCCCAACCGGGTCGTTCCCATTCCGCCCTGCGAGGACTTTCGTTCAACTTAAGGCTGGGCATTCCCTCCGGTAGCACCGCACTCGATCGACGCGATGGTCGTGTCATCGGCGAGATCCTCTCCGGGCGCGAAGTTGTCGAGGGCCTGGAACAGCGCATCAATGTCCTGGTCGGCGGAGCGGCAGTCCTTCAATGTCTCAAGGATGCGCTTGAGGCCGAACTGTTCGCTGCCCGCTGAGACCTGCTCGACGATGCCGTCGCTATAGACGATGATCCGATCGCCTGTGCCGATCGACAGGAGCTGAGCTTGGTAGCGGAACGCCGAATCGATCCCGATGGGAATGCCCCCACCCTGGTTTACCCTTTGCGGCAGTTGGCCGGCCGGGCGGTGTAGCCAATGCCCGTGGCCGGCGTCAACGTAGCGCAACACGCCGTGGGGCAGATCAAACACGCCGACCCACATGGAGACGAACTTGTCCGGGGCTGAGCGTTCGGTGATATAACGATTGACCGCGTTCAGTGCTGAGGCTGGTTCGCCATATCGCAGCAGCGTGGCGTGGAGATGGGCCTGCACCGACGCCATGAGTACCGCGGCGCCGATCCCTTCACCGCACACATCACCCAGACACACCGCAGCCCGGCCCGCTTCCAGCGCCACCACGTCAAAGAGATCACCGGCGACGAAGCGCCCGGGCCGCATGCACATGGCGTAGGTCAGCGCGTTGACCGTGCCCCGCTCGTCCGGCATGATCAGCCCCTGGGCGTCTCGCGCGGCGGCGAGTTCCGAGACGATCCGATCCTGGCGTTGCTGAAGCTCCGCCCGCTTCAAGTTTGCCAGCGAGAGGCCGCCCACGCGGGCGATCGCTTGGCAGAAGCTGGCCGCGTCCGGCTGGACGGCCGCTTCTTCACCGCGATTGTCCAGATACAGGTACGCGTTGATAGACGATCCTACATAGATCGGGGCGCAGATCGCATCGGTGATCCGCAGTGCCGCGACGCTTGCCCCCATCGGTACCGGCGCGCTGGAGGTCAAACATGCCAGTTCGCCGCAAGAGGCCATCCGCACCAGTGAGCGACTGAATGAGCGGTCCGACCCCTCATCGTCGCTGCTGAGATAGCCGAGCACCTCGATTTCCTCGCCGGCGCCGACTGGGCGGATGAGGCAGGCGCGGTGGTAGCCTGTGCCCTCCAGCGCCGATTGCAACAGCGCGTCGGCCAGGGTTTTTTCATCGGTGGCTCTGTTGATCAGGGCAGCGCAGTCGATGAGCAGGCTCAGACGATGGTAGGCCAGCTGCAGCTCGGTGGGGCTCACCCTTTCCACCCGCTGTGATGAGGGCGTGCCGACTTCAGTCATGATCGACTTTCGACTTGGCGTCTCGCCTAACACGATCGTGAAGATCCACGGTCCAACCGCGAGTAGGTCGTGGTCGGCCAGCGGAGTCGATTGCCCGGGCGTGAGGCGAATCGCGTTCAGGGTCGTGCCGATGTGGCTTTTCAGGTCGGTGATGAACCATTGCTGGCCGCGCCGCATGATCGACGCATGACGCCGCGACACACTGGGGTCAGGTAGGCCGATCTCACAGTCCGTGGCCCGGCCGAGTGTCGCGCCCGCTTGCGGCGAGATCGGCGGGCATTCGATCGCCGGCCCGGACACGCGATCGAGCTGCAGCAATTGGGACGATGTCTCAACGGTCATCGATGGTCATCCGAAACGGGCTGGGTACGCTCATGACACCATCCCCGCGAACACCTCATTTGAGTACCCAGCGTCGCAGTCCGGCCACCTCTCGGCGCAGCGCAGGGATCCGCCGGGGTGTGGCTCTTTGATATGATGAACGATTGCGACCAAGAAGTGAAGGGGTAGCACACGATCTTTCGTGTTGTTAGGGTGGCGAAGATCGAGGAGAACCTGGGCAAGCAAGCGGGTTCGCTCTTGGCTGACGCCGCCAGGGGGGAAAATACAACTTGCCTCAGCGCGGCCATGGGGTCACATTCGCCGAACTCCGCACCGTTGGGCAGGGAGGCGGCCGGGCGGTAGGGTATTGAGGTCAGGTCATGATCTTGGGTACCAGCATCGGCCGGCTCCAGGGTACGATTTGAGCAGTGGGGAAGGGCAGAAGGAGCGCAACCGAAACTTTGGGAAGGGTAAACCAATGAAGCTTCGACTCCTTGCACTTGGATTTGTTGTTGGTGCCGTCTCTGTTGTGCTCAGCACGCAGGTGCTTTCACAGGATTCGGGTGGGATGCAGCCGCCGTCGCCCGAAGAAATGCAGGCGATGATGAAGGCCTGGAAAGACACCATGACGCCGGGCGAGCATCACAAGAAGCTCAATCACTTTGTCGGCTCGTGGACCACGACGACCAAGATATGGTGGGGTGGGCCGGGTACGCCTGCAACCCAGACAAAGGGCTCCGCCGAGGTCAACTGGGTTCTGGACGGGCGTTACATCATGAGGCAATCCACGGGCGAGTTCATGATGCCGGATGAGACCGGCGCGATGAAACCGGTACCCGTCAGCCACCTCGGACTCACCGGATACGACAACTACCGCAAGATGTACGTCGCGTACTGGGCCGACAGCATGGGCACAGCGTTGCTCACCATGAAGGGTGGTGTCGATCCGAGCGGTACCGTGTTTACGTCCTACGGCGAGATGGATGAACCGATGCTTGGCGTCGTTGGGCGGATGGTCAAGTACGTCACGCGGATCATCGACGACGACACGCACGTCTTCGAGATCTTCGATCTGCACGCCGCCGATGACTACAAGGTCATCGAGATCACCTACGAGCGCAAGAAGTAGCCTAGCGCACCGGCTCCGATGCGATCTGTTGAGTGTCGTCGGCAGCCGCGTGGCTCGAGCTGTGTCCGGAAAGCCGCCCGGATGCGGCCCAATCTGGTCTTGGCTCGCCAGGCGGTCATCGGTATGAATAGAGTTACAGGGGATCTGCTGCAATCTGAGGAGCAAAGCCCATGGCTGGACGAGACCTTGAATCCATCGCGAAGGCGATCGTCGCCAAGGGCAAGGGGATCCTGGCGGCGGATGAGAGCCTCCCCACCATCAAGAAACGATTCGACACCATCAACGTCGAATCTTGCGAGTCCAACCGCCGAGCCTACCGCCAGCTCTTGTTCACGACGCCGGCGATCAGTGAATTCATCAGTGGAGTCATCTTGTTTGACGAGACGATCCGCCAGAAGGCTGATGACGGCACACCCTTCGTGCAGGTGCTCCAACGCCAGGGCGTCCTCCCGGGGATCAAGGTGGACATGGGCGCCAAGCCTCTGGCCGGCGCGGCAGGCGAGAAAATCACCGAAGGCCTCGACGGGCTGCGCGATCGGCTGACGGAGTATCGTGAGCTGGGCGCACACTTCACCAAGTGGCGGGCGGTCATCACCATCGGCGACGGCATCCCCAGCAACTACTGCATCGACGCCAACGCCGAGGCGCTGGCTCGCTTTGCCGCGCTCTCCCAGGAAGCGGGACTGGTTCCGATCGTCGAGCCCGAGGTTCTGATGGACGGTGATCACACCATCCAGCAGTGCTTCGAAGCGACCGCAGCGACGCTGCACAGTGTGTTCAATTCGCTGTTTGAGCATCGCGTGGTCCTCGAGCGGATGCTGCTGAAGCCCAACATGGTGCTGTCGGGCAAGACCTGTCCACAGCAAGCGAATGTCGAGGAAGTTGCTCGCGAGACGGTGCGCTGCCTTGGTCGCGTTGTACCCGGGGCCGTACCTGGGATCGTGTTCCTCTCCGGTGGGCAATCCAACGAAACGGCCACCGCCAACCTCAACGCCATGAATGCCCTGGACGAAGTTCATCCCTGGCAGTTGAGTTTTTCATATGGCCGCGCTTTGCAGGACCCGCCGCTGAAAACGTGGCGGGGCAATGCCGCCAACATCCAGCGGGCCCAGCAGGCCTTCCATCATCGAGCGAAGCTCAACGGCGCCGCCCGCTACGGCAAGTACGTCGAGGCGATGGAGAAGCAACTCATCGGTGCAGAAGCGTGACCCCAGCAGACGCCGACAATCTCAGGTCCGGCAAGCCCGCTGCGCCCTTCCCCCGAGCAGGACGAAAATGGCGTTGATCTCTCGCTGATCCGCGAGAATCTTCGCCTAAGCGCTGCCGAGCGTCTGCGTAAGGGCGACCAGGCTCGCCGCGGTGCGCTGCGCCTGATGCAGCTTGGCCGGCAGCACCGCCAACGGCAAACACGCCGCGCAGAGTAAGCCTTCGATGTCTGAGCTCAGCCCACTGGAGCAAATCGCAGGCCGGCCCAAGAACCGCGAGGGGCTGCTGCAACTGTTGGCGATCAGACGGTTGCGTGAAGAATCTGATGGATAGAGGAGCGCCCGACGGCGGGCAAGCCGGCAGCAGCGCTTACGTGCGGCAGCCTTCACCCTTGACGTCGGCCCCGGGCCGACCAGCGTCGAGAATGGCAGCCGCCTTATCGGGATCAAGTGTTCCCTCGGCCACGTAGGCGGCGAGTTCGCGCTTGGTCTGCTCCTTGCCTCGGGCAACGAGCACTCTGGACATCGCACAACCGATGCTGCAGACCATCCACGCCCCGCAGCCGAAGATGATCGCGGCCAGGGGAATGCTGAAGGGACTGCGCAATACATCGTGAAGGACCTGATCCAATTCGGCTAGAAGGAGCATCTCGGGGTTTCCTATTAGGGGTACGAGGCTGTGCAGCAACTATCAAGCATGATAGATATTCGGCAGCGGCTTGGCCGAGTTTCATCACGAAGGCCCTGCGGTGGGAGTGGGGGCTGGCTCGGCACCGAGCTTGCGGGCGATCCAGGCGGCGGCTTGTGTGCGGTCAGGCCCCGGCGGTGACGGTGGCCTGGCGGGTGGTGGCTCGCGTCGGCTTGACCGCCCGGCTGGCCTCGAGCCGCAGCCTGGCCTGCTCCTGTTCACTGAACTCCTCGCCAAAGCGGACCAACCGTGTGCTGTTGGCGATCACGATGACGTATCCCAAGATGTACAGCAGCGCCGCCGTCAGGATTGTGAGATTCCCCGTCGCGGCAAAGGCCAGACCGACGATCGCCAGCAGAAGTGAAGCCGCGATGTTCTGCGCGATCACGTTGCGGGTCTTGCGGGCCAGCTCCAACAGGAACGGCACGTGCCGCAGGTCATCGTTCATCAGAGCCACGCCTGCAGAGTTGGTCGCGATGTCCGAGCCGGACAGACCCATGGCCACGCCGACATCCGCGGAGGCCAGGATCGGGCCGTCGTTGATTCCATCGCCGACCACCAGCGTGCGGTGTCCTTTCTTGATCAGGTACATCAGCTCCTCCTGCTTTTCTTCCGGGAGGCATTGAGCTTCGATGGAATCGACGCCGACGGCCTGGCCGACGCGCTTGGCCACGGCGAGCTGATCACCGGTGAACATGATCACCCGCCGCACGCCAAGCTGGCGCATCTTGCGGACGATCTCCGGGGCGTTGCGGCGTAACTTGTCTTCCAGGCCGACCGCGCCCAGGTAGCGTCCCGCTTGCATCACGTGCACGCCGGACATGCCTTCGATCTTTTCCTCGACGGTCACGATTTGTTCGCGGATCGAGGGGTTGAGTTCGGCGAGCCAGTCCGCGCGGCCGACGTGGATCTCGCCGTTGCTGCTGGCCGCAGCGACGCCGCGACCGCGGATCTCTTCAAACCGGTCCACGCGATTCGGCTTGATGCGAGCCTGATCGGCGGTTTCCAGGATCGACTTGGCCAGCGGGTGATTGGAATGTTGTTCGCCATCGGCTGCGGCCTGGAGTAAGGCGGCGCCTTCGACGCCTTCGGCGGGGGCGAGCCGGCTGACGGCAAATCGGCCGGTGGTCAGCGTCCCGGTCTTGTCCAGCACGACGGTGTCGATCGTTGCGGCCGCTTCGAGCGTCGTGGTCTTCTTGATCATGATGCCCAGTCGCGCCGCAGCGGCGAACGCGGCCACCATCGCCGTCGGATACGAGATCAGTAGCGCACCGGGGCAGGTCACGACCAGCACGGTGATGGCCCGGATGGCCGCCTGATCCTTGATCGCGTCATTCCTGGCCGTAAAGAACCACACCAACCCGGCCACCATCAACACCACCGGCACGTAATACGAGGCGAGCTGCTCGATCAGCTCCTGCCGCTGGGTCTTGGCGGACTCCGCTTCACGGATGAGCTGCTCGACCTTGCCGATGGTGGTGTCACCCGCGACGGCCGTCACCTCAATGTCGATCTGGCCGGTAAGGTTGGTCGTGCCGGCATAAACATCCCGCCCAACGTCGACTTCGACGGGAACCGCTTCGCCGGTGAGCGAGGCTTGGTTGATGTCGCTGGAGCCGTTGGCAACGCGCCCGTCCACCGGGAGGTTTTCGCCCGGCCGGACACGGACAGTCTGGCCGACGCGGACCGCAGAAAGCGGGACCTCCCGCTCCTCGCCGTTCTCAACCAGGCGAGCCGTATCGGGTGTGAGGTCGATCAACTCTCGGATGGCACGCTGGGCACCCCACGCTGTCCGACTGAGCACGAGGTTCGCCGTCCACAGGAACAGCGCCAGGATTCCTGCGACCAGATAGTTGGATGTGGCGATCGCCGCAAGCACGGCCAGGGAGGCCAGGGAGTCGCTTGACGGCCGGCCCCTGACAATCTCCTTCCGCGCGCCCAGCAGCAGCGGGATGACCAGCACCACCGCTCCCAGGGCAGCAGGGATCTGGGCCACTTGCGGGTGGGCGTCCAGCAGCCGGGCGATCCACGATGTGGCCAGCAGCACCCCGCCGGCCAGGGCGATGAACAGGCGTCGCTCCAGCTGCTCGGCTCCGTGCGAAGCAGCCTCACGAAGTTCCAGGTCCTGCTGGGCAGCGCCGGCGACGGTCAGCTCAGACATGGGTCTCTCCAGATCATGCGGGCCGGTTGAGGCAGACTGACTGTGCACCCTACGCGCCGCGACCTCACCCGGCAATGCAGCAGGTTACTGCTACGCCGCCGTCTTGGCCGTGGTTCAGCCGATGGCGGGGAATCCACCAGCGGTCCGGCCCGTGGCCGATCAGCGATCAGCCATCAGCCGTTCGCCCTTAGCCCCCGGCTCTGCCGGGGGGGTCTTGTGATCTCGCCTGGCAAGGCCGGCGATGCCATCGCCGGCCTTGCACAGACCGTTGCACAGCGTTCCGAGCCGCGGCGTGGCGCCGCGGACCGCCCCGGCACGGGGCGGCTCTGTGGTGAGCCGCGTCGTCTCGCCGCGGGGTCGAGCCAAGCACGACACTCAAAATCTGGGCTTGAATACCGTGGGGGGCCGTTATACCCGTATGGGAATCGTTGGGCGATCGACCCCTGACGAAGCCAAATGGGGAATTTGGGTTTAAGCGACGGAGACAAACATGCGACATCTCATGCCACTTCTTGCCGCGGCAGCAGCAGTCCTGAGCACCGGGTCGGCCTACGCCGACCTCGGCGATCAACTCTTCAAGCTCCTGCCCGACGACGGCGCGGCGCTCGACGAGTTCGGCCGCTCCGTCGCGATCAGCGGCGCCACCGCCATTGTCGGGGCCAGCGGGCACGACAACGGCACCAGCAACGGCTCCGCCTACCTTTTCGACACCACGACGGGCGCGCAGATCGCCAAGTTCCTGCCCAACGACGGCGCGATTGGCGACCACTTCGGCATCTCGGTCGCGATCAGCGGCGCCACCGCCATCGTTGGGGCCTGGTTCGACGACGACAACGGCTTCTGGTCCGGCTCGGCCTATCTGTTTGACACCACCACGGGCCGGCAGATCGCCAAGCTCCTGGCCGATGACGGCGCGGCGCTCGACATTTTCGGCTGGTCCGTCGCGATCAGCGGCGCCACCGCCATCGTTGGGGCCTGGTTCGACGACGACAACGGCCTCGACTCCGGCTCGGCATACCTCTTCGATGCTGCCGGCACCGGAATGTGCCTGTGGGATCTCGACGGGACTGGCACGGTCGGTATCCTCGACCTCCTGACACTCTTGGCTGCCTGGGGCAGCGACCCCGGCGGCCCGCCCGATTTCGATGGCGACGGCACCGTCGGCATCCTCGACCTGCTGACGCTGCTTGCAAACTGGGGCCCGTGCCCCTGAAGAAGGCATCGAGGCATCAGGGCATCGGGGCAAGGCAACCGAGCCGCGGCGTCCCGCCGCGGACCGCCCCGGCACGGGACGGCTCTGTGGTGAGCCGCGTCGTCTCGCCGCAGGGTTGAGCCAAGCACGACACTCAAAACCTGGGCTTGAATGTCGTGGGGGGCCGTTATACCCGTATGCGAATCGTTGGGCGATCGACCCCTGGCGAATCCATATGGGCAATATCGGTTCAAGCCCAGGAGACAAACATGCGACATCTCATGCCACTTTTTGCCGCGGTAGCATTAGTCCTGAGCGCCGGGTCGACCTACGCCGACCTCGGCGACCAACTTGCCAAGCTCCTGCCTGACGACGGCGCGACGGATGACCGCTTCGGCATCTCCGTCGCGATCAGTGGCGCCACCGCCATCGTCGGGGCCTTCCAGGACGATGACAACGGCGCCGACTCCGGCTCCGCCTATCTCTTCGACATCACCACGGGCCGGCAGATCGCAAAGCTCCTGCCCAAAGACGGCGCGGAGCTCGACCACTTCGGCTTCTCCGTCGCGATCAGCGGCGCCATCGCCATCGTCGGCGCCGGCGGGGACGACGACAACGGCGAATCCTCCGGCTCGGCCTACCTCTTCGACACCACCACGGGCCAGCAGATCGCCAAGCTCCTCCCCAACGACGGCGCGACATGGGACTTCTTCGGCACCTCCGTCGCGATCAGCGGCGCCACCGCCATCGTCGGGGCCTTCGGGGACGACGACAACGGCCCCAGCTCCGGCTCCGCCTACCTGTTTGACACTACCACCGGCCGGCAGATCGCCAAGCTCCTGCCCAACGACGGCGCGGAACTCGACGAGTTCGGCTTCTCCGTCGCGATCAGCGGCGCCACCGCCATTATTGGGGCCCCAGAGGACGACGACAACAGCTTTTACTCCGGCTCGGCCTACCTCTTTGACACCCGTACCGGCCGGCAGATCGCCAAGCTCCTTCCCAACGATGGCGACCTGGCCGACTGGTTCGGCATCTCGGTCGCGATCAGCGGCACCACCGCCATCGTCGGAGCCTGGTTTGACGACGACAACGGCAGCGGCTCCGGCTCCGCCTACCTCTTCGACACCAACACGGGCGAGCAGATGGCCAAGCTCCTGCCCGATGACGGGGCGGCGGGCGACATCTTCGGCATCTCCGTCGCGATGAGCGGCGCCACCGCCATCGTTGGGGCCTACCGCGACGACGACAACGGTCCCGACTCCGGCTCCGCCTACCTCTTTGATGCTGTCGGCACCGGAATGTGCCTGTGGGATCTCGACGGGACTGGCACCGTCGGCATTCTCGATCTCCTCGCGCTGTTGGCTGCGTGGGGCAGCGATCCCGGCGGGCCCCCGGACTTCGACGGCGACGGCAACGTCGGCATCTTCGACCTGCTCGCACTGCTGGCCAACTGGGGCTGGTGCCCGTGAGAAGGCAGCCATGAGCCATAAACCGAAACCCACGGACTAGAGTCCGTGGGCTAGCGTGCCCTTGCGCTGGTTCCGAACGCACAGGGAATGCAGGCGTGCACCGAGCTTGAATGACGGCCCGGCTCGCTGGGCTGATCCCGACGAAATCGGCACCCGGCTTACTGGGAGATCCCCCGGCAGAGCCGGGGGCTACGGGAAAGCTGAACGCGGAGGGCTGACCGCTGCCACGGACTTGGCGACGGTTCGGGGGCCGGTGGGTAATCACGTCATAGTTGCGACTGCCCGGTCGATGCGATTCAATGTTGGCGGTGGATACCGGGGTGGATCACCGGAGATGCCGAGCATGACGGAACAAGTCGCCATCGTGGGTGATGGTCAAATGGGCTTGGTGTTGGCCGGCGTGCTTGCCCAGCGCGGCGTCGGCGTGCGGCTATGGGGGCGGTCTGAGGAGCGGGTAAGTGAGCTCGCCTCCACCCGTCGATCTCCCCGACGGTTGCCCGGGTTCGTCCTGCCGCAGGCCGTTGAGGTCACGGCCGATCATGAGGCGCTGCTCGCCGGTGCGAGCGTCATCGTCAACGCGATTCCCACCCAGTTCATCCGCTCGGCGTGGAAGCGTTTGGGACCGTATATCCCGACGGGAGCGCCGGTTGTGAGCGTGTCCAAGGGCATCGAGAACGACACGCTTCTGCGACCGACGCAGGTGATCGCAGACGCGACCGGCGATGACCCCGATGATCCCTCCCGGCCGATGTGCGCTCTCAGCGGGCCGACGATCGCCGCGGAGCTGGCAGACCGCTTGGCGGCGACGATGGTCGCTGCGTCAAGGGACGCGGCGGTGGCCCGACGGGTGCAAGAGCTTATCAGCACGCCATGGCTACGCATTTACCGGCACGATGATCTGATCGGCGTGGAGATTGCCGGTGCGACGAAAAACGTGATTGCCCTGGCCGCGGGAATGATCGACGGCTTGGCGGTGGGCTATAACGCCAAGTCAGCATTGTTGGCAAGAGGCCTGGCTGAGATTGCGCGGCTGGGCGCGGCAATGGGCGCCAAGGTGGACACCTTCTTCGGAGTGGCGGGCGTTGGTGATCTCGCCACCACCTGCTTCAGCCCCCAGGGTCGTAACCGCAGCTGCGGCGAGCGGATCGGTCGTGGCGAATCGTTGGAGTCGATCCTCAGCTCGACGGCTTCGGTCGTCGAAGGTGTGGCGACGACCCGCTCCGTGGTTCAGTTGGCAAGGGCGCGTGGGGTGGAGATGCCGATCACGCTGGCCGTGTATGCCATTCTGTTTGAGGGTCTCGCGCCGGGCGATGCCATCGAGGCGCTGATGCGCCGTGAGCGCAAGGCGGAGGTGATCGGCTAAACGTCGTGTTGGACGGTCCGGCTGGCTGGAGGCAAACAGGTCGATCGGCCGGTGTTGTCGAGCCTCGTCTGATCAATCTTCCTGGAAGCCTGACTCGACCAAACTCACGAGGGCTTCGACCGCCGCTGCGGCATCGGAGCCCTTTGCGGAGATCTCGATCTGCGTTCCCTGGGTTGCGGCGAGCATCATCATTTGCATGATTGATTTGCCATCGACGGGGTCGTTCTGATCGCACCGGCGAACCGTGATGTCCGACTGATTGCGGGAAGCGGTCTCGGCGAACAGTGTGGCCGGCCTGGCGTGAAGGCCAAGTTTGTTGGTGACGGTGACAACGGCCGAGGCGGTCTTGGACACCCAGATGCACTCCACCCACGCCTAGGTGCGCGAATACTCTAAGCCTACCAAAGAAGGGCAGGCTTCGCTGCGTCATTCAAGCGGTGCGGCTGTGGAGTCAGCGGACGGGCGCTTTGGCGTCGGCTTCTTCCATGAGAGTCACAATATCGGCTACCGATCGAGCCTGCCGCAGGAAGCGGCGAAACCTCTCCTGGCTCAAGTTCCCGAAGATCGCCTCCATCGCGTCGAGATGCTCTTCCGGTTGGTCTTCCGGGCTCAGCAAGAGAAAGATTGAATACACCGGCTGTCTATCCAGGGCGTTGAACTCTACGCCGGATTGACTGACCGCGATGGCTACGGCCATCTTGCTGATTGATGGATGCTTGACGTGCGGCACCGCCACGCCGTGACCAAAGCCGGTTGAGCCTCGATTCTCTCGTTTGACGACGGCCTTGATGAAGTCATCGCGCAACTCGGGGCTCAACGCTCCGGCGCTGACCAGCGCATCGATCGCCTCGGCAATGGCGGCATCGCGCTCGGCGGCCGCAAGGTTGGGGATGATTGCCTTCTTCACAACGATGTCAAGCAGCTTCATGTTTCGAGTCCGCCGATAGGGGTGTGGTGCTTGTTGTCCCGCAACCTGCTCTTGTGGTCCGTCAGTTGCCGGATCGATCGGTTGATTCCCAGATCAAGGCAAGCGTAGAGGTCTTCATGGGTACTGGTTGCGACGAACGACTCATGATGCTCAACGTCGGTGATAATCTCGACAGTGTAGCCGGTCTTGGCCTTATCGATGACCACCTCGACCTGCTGTACCCGATTGAAGTATCGGGTAAACTTCTCGATTTTCTTCGACGCATATGTTTCGAGGGCTTCAGTGAGCGGCAGGTGCTTGCTGCTGATCTTGATTTGCATGGGTGATCTCCCTGGTCACGGCGCGGCCCTTAACCGGCGTCGCGTTGGATCTCCGTTTCTGCTGATGAAGCCACCTCCGGGGTCTTGTGCCCTTTGGGCAGCCCAAGGGGCTCGGACTGGGTAGCCTCGGACGGCGGGGGAATCTGCGGCATCACGCCTTCCGGGATCAATTGATTTTCGGGGACCAGCACCCCGCCGGTAACGGCGAAACGAATCGCCTGCTCGACGGTGATGGGGACCTCAATGGCCTCCCGGCGGGGCACGGTGATCGTATAACCGGTGAACGGGGTGGGCGAGCTTGGGATGAACACCGTCACCGCGTCGCCTGATTCGCGGGCGATCGATTTCATGGTGTTGCCGGTGAGAAACCCCACCGACCAGATTCCCTTTCGCGGATATTGTACCACCACCACGCGGCTGAATTTCATTGGCTGTTCGTCACTGAACAGAAAGTCCACAACCTGTTTCACATAGGGGTAGACCTGTTTGAACACCGGCAAGGTGGTGATGACCCCTTCGACCTTCCGGTAGATTCGCCGGCCGAAAAATCCACCCAGCAGCCGCCCGGCGATGTAGACGGCGACGATGGCGATGATCAGGCCGATCAGGTCCAGATACCAACGCCTGTCCCACCAGGTCTTGATGGTGGCTCGGCGCAGCGCCGAATCGGTTCGGATCGCCTCGCGCAGCTCGTCGTGGACCTGCGTCCTGGTGACCTCTGTCCCGGCCGCGAGCCGCTTATTCAGCTCACCTTCCACGGCCTCATTGGTGGGCTCAAGGAGCGGACCGAAGGCTCCCCAGTGTGGTGCCAGATTGTTGATCGCGAGGCGGACGCCGCGGTTGATCGGCTCCGCGATCGTGTTGTCCACAAACTTATACGCCGTAACCAGGATCCACAGGGTCAGCACCGAGGGCAGCAGCACAACCAGCCCGCGAATGAAGAAACGCTTGAAATCCGATGAGAAGGTGCGTGCCGACGGAGTAGACGTCATTGATCGCGATTTGTCCAGGCACAAGAGCGCCCCGAGGCAATGGGGCTTGCGCGTCGCGGTAGTCTAGGACGTTGGACCGAGGCCTTCAAACATACCAGCAGGGGGGTCACCCCGAAGGCCCGCCTGCTTACCACATCATCGGCTCAAGAGGCCGCAACGTCACAACAACTTTGAAATACTCGCCGTTGCGGCGGGCTTGAATCCGCACTGTCTCCCCGACCTTCTTTGATGCGATAATTGCCCGCAGCTCCGCCATCGAGCGGGTTTGTTTGCCGTCGACCGAGACAATTACATCGCCGACGCGCAGCTGGGCCCGCCGGGCCGCCGACCGCGGCAGAATGCGCCGGATAAGGACGCCGTCGTTGCTGGCGTTGGGTGCGCTGCGGATACCCAGGGCGGCGTCACCGTCGTCGATGATGGTGTCAACGATGGGCCTGGCCGTCAGCCAAAGACGCCAGGCTCGCTCGATGTCCGTCACCGCCATGTCGAAGCACGCTTCAAAGGCCTTGGCGCCGGTGGGATCGATGCTGAAATTCGTAACCAGCGCGCGATACCAGCAGCCAATCTTGCCTCGATCGGCAAGAAACTCGAAGATCGACCGCACCTGGGGATAGAGCTGAGTCGCCCTGACCATGAATCGATCCTCCGAAATGATGAACAGGTCTTTCCATTTCATCAGCGTGCCGGCCCTGGCGCGCCTTCTCGCAATGTTGTGGCGCTGGTTGGGAGTGAACTCGATCGAGCCGTCTTCATGGAGAATGTAGTCCTCGTACAGCGCAGCGAGACCTTCCTGTATCCACAGGGGATGTCGCTGCCCGATTTGATCCATGTGGGCGTAGTGCAGGGCGTGAACGAATTCGTGCCGCAGAGATCCTCCAATATCCCGGGCGACGAGCAGCCGTTTGTTGTGGTCGTAAATGCCGCCGATGTGATCGCCGGCGAAGAGGCGGTCGGCGTCGTCCGGGGTGGGAACTGCGATAAGCAGGAATGATCTCGGTGACGTCTCAAACAGGGTTTCCAGCAGATGGTCGGCTTGGCGCTCGAGCATCTGCCGCATCTCCTGTTGCGATCTCGGGTCCAGCGCGGTGGCATAAGCGATGCGCCGCTGTGTGTCCCGCTCGTAACGGTACAGCTCGTTGCCGTAGGTGTTTCGCCACTGATCGAGGGTCGCGTTGGCCTGACGATTCGCCGTCCGGTCAAGCGCTCCAAGGACGGCAATGTAGGTGGGATGATCGCGGATAGCCGCGAGGTCCGGATCTCGCACGATCTGGCCGAGATCGTTCATCCCCGCCTTCACCGCCCGCAGCAGGAAGGACGCGGCTCGATCGCGCTTACCTAGCAGGCTGTAGGCGCACGCGGCGTTGTAGAGCATGACCGCGTCGTTGGGGGATTCTTTCAGGTGCAGCTCGATCAGTTCAGCTGCGCGAGCGTAGTCGGCCTGATCGAAGCTGCGGAAGATCTGCCGCTCAAGCGAGACCGGAGCCGCCGACGCTGGGGTGAGGCCGGCGTAGCTCAGAGATGCCAGCACCACCAGGGCGACGGTCTGCAGGCGAAGTGTTCCCATGATGATAGATGATAGCCTAGCCCTCATCGGTGTTCACCGAGCCGCCCGGCTCCGATGGCCGCTGCGCCGCGCCAAGCATCGCTTCGGAGACGATCACCGGCTGCTGGTTGAGCCATCGCTGCCATTGAGCCTCGATGTCTTCGAGCGACCGGTCGAAAACCCTCTCCAGGGATTGGATACCGGCGGGGTCTTGTTCGAAGCGGTCAATATAGCTGCGGTACCACGCCCGGAGCCGGTCTTGCTCGGCGATGAACCGGAAGATTGATCGCAGTTGCGGATAGACGCGAGCCGCCTCCACCCGCAGCTGGCGCGGTGAGAGTGCGACCAGTTGAAGCCAGGGCATGAGACGGCCGGTCCGAGCCAGCTTCTTGGCGATGTTTTGACGGTCGTTGGCCACGTACTCGATCGCACCGCCGGCGTCGAGCCGGTAGTCCTCATACAGCGAGGCGATCCCCTCCTGAATCCAAAGCGGATGCTGCTGCCCCAGCTCATCCATGTGGTTGTGATGAAGCACGTGTACGAACTCATGGCGAAGTGATCGCCCGATGTCACTCGTGATCAATTCGCGGCTACGATGGGTGTAGACACCGCCGATTCCGGGCTCGTCGAACATTTGGCGCAAGTCTTCGGCCGTCGGGACCGCGACCAGCACGTAGTGCCGCTGCGGCCCCTCGAAGAGCGTTTCGTTCAAAACGGCAGCCTGATCTTCGAGCATCCGGCGCATTTCTTGATGAGCCCGCGCCGGCAGTGCGGTGATGTAATTGATGCGGTGTGCAACGTCGGTCTCGTATTGATAGGCGTCGCCGGGGTGATTACGCCTCCATCGTTCCACCCGCCGCTCGGCGAGCACTTGGTCCGCGGCGTCGCGCGCGGCGAGAATGGCCTGAAAGATGGAATGACCGCGGATGGGGCGCAGATCGGGATCGCGACGCATATGACTGAAATCAGCAAAGCCCGCCTTGACCGCCCGGATCAGATAGGACGCGCCGACTTCCGGCTCCCCCAGCCGGCATCGGACGCATGCCGCGTTATAGAGCATCACCGCATCATCGGGGGCCTGCTGGAGATGCGCTTCAATCAATTCTGCCGCCCGCGCGTTGTCGTGGCTGTCTAGCCGGCTGTAGATCTCCCGTCGGATCGCGCTCGTCTGACCCCAAGCCTCGCCACATAGCAGCGCAGCGATGATGATCGCCGCCAGGCGCCCCAGCCTCGCTGTATTGTCCATCTTCCGCCTCCAAGCGCCGTCGGTGAATTGGCGTTACATGCCAAATCTAACCGCGTTACAGCCGGAGGCAAGTATTATTCCGTCTTGGCGCTGATTTGCGCGCGCCCGTTGACAAGTTGCAATCGTCCATCGGCGAACATGCGGATCACTTCCGGGTAGGCAACGCATTCCTCTTTGAACACGCGAGCGGCGAGGCTGTCCGCGTCGTCATCCGGCTCGACCGGGCAGATCCGTTGGAGGATGATCGGCCCATGGTCGTACTGATCATCCACAAAGTGGACCGTGCAGCCGGAGAATCGCCGCCGTGATTTGAGCACCGCTCGGTGCACGCTCAGGCCGTACATGCCTTTACCCCCGAAGTGCGGCAGCAGCGCCGGATGTATATTCAGCACTCGGTCTTGGAACGGCTCATCCACACGTAGCCAGCGCAGATACCCGCACAGGCACACAAGATCAACTCGCCCCTCGACCAGCCAGGCGGTGATCGCATCATGCATATCGTGCTCGGCGGCGAAATCGCACCGGGCGGCGATACGCACGTCGAGGCCGCGCTGCTTGGCCAGCTTGACGCCGGTGATATCGGCCCGTGAGGAGATTACGCGCTCAACCGACGCGCGTAGTGATCCCTCATCGATGCGATCGAGAATATTCTTGAGCGTGCGCCCGCCGCCGCTGATCAGTGCGCCCAATCGCAGTGGCTCGCTCATGAAGCTGGCTGCTCGCGGTCTTTCGGCCCGACGCTGGGCGGCGAGTCGAACGGGATCGGTTTGCCGGCCGCGTCGATGGCGACCATGGTCAGCCTCGCCTCGGTCACGGGCACAGTCTGACCGCTGCGGTAGCGCTCAGCCTCGACGCGGACCCGGACCTTCACCGATGATGTGCCGGTCGATTCTGTCGAGGTGAGGAAGCTCACCACGTCACCGATGAAGACCGGCGCGCGAAAATCGACCTTTTCGATCGAGACGGTGACCCACCGGTGCAGGCCGTGCTTGCGGGCCTCGATGAATCCCGCCTGGTCGATATAGGAGAGGATCACCCCGCCGAAGATCGTGCCGTAGACGTTCGCGTCCCGCGGCATCATCACGACCCGCAGCGCCGCGGCTTGCTTGGCGTCATCGCTCATACGGACCATCATCTGCGAGCAGAGCGATTACGACAAGCTGAGCGAGCCGGAGCGCGTCGCCCTGGTTCACGTGAGGGATGGGTTGGCGGTGCGGTGCGGAACGGACGGGGTTTGGTGAGGGGGGGCGAACCGGGTTGACACAACCCGGCTCGCGCGAGTACGCGCGAAGCCGCAAGCGGTTACACTTCCTGCTATGACGAGGGTCGGGACGGTCGCGCCGGAGCAACACGAAACACGCATCCTCGAAACGGTTCGGCGTTTCTGGGGGTTCGATCGTCTGTGGCCGTTGCAGCGCGAAGCGATCCAGGCTGGGCTTGAACGGCGCGATTCGATGGTGGTCATGCCAACCGGCGGGGGGAAGTCGTTGTGTTACCAGGTCCCGCCGATCCTGCAGCAGCGCACGGATATCGTGGTGTCGCCGTTGATCTCGTTGATGAAAGATCAGGTGGACGGTTTGCGGGCCTGTGGCTATCCCGCCGAGGCGATCCACAGCAATCTTGACGCCTCTGAGAAACGTGTCATCTTCGATCGACTCAACGCAGGGGAAGTGCGGTTGCTGTTTGTTTCGCCGGAGCGCTTGATCACGTCGTCGTTCATGGACCTGGTCAACCGGCTCGGGGTGACGGCATTTGCCATCGACGAGGCGCACTGCATCAGCCACTGGGGTCACGACTTTCGGCCGGAGTATCGGCAACTGGCCATGCTCAAGCAGCGCTTCGGTAAGGTGAGTGTACATGCCTACACCGCCACCGCGACGCCGCGCGTCCGCAGCGACATCATCGAGCAACTGAAGCTCGACGACCCCGAGGTGTTGGTGGGGAACTTCGATCGGGCGAACCTGAGCTATCGAATCCTGCCTCGGGTCGATCTGTATGCGCAAGTCATCGAGGTGATTCGCAGGCATCCGCAGGAAGCGGTGATCGTGTATTGCATCTCGCGCAACGACACGGAGAGACTGGCGTCGGTGCTGAATGCCAACGGGATCAACGCGGCGGCGTACCACGCGGGAATGGATAGGAATCAACGTCGCAGGACACAGGACGAGTTTGCGGAGGACCGGCTCGACGTGATCGTCGCCACCGTCGCCTTCGGCATGGGGATCGATCGCTCCAACGTGCGCTGCGTCATTCATGCGGCGATGCCCAAGTCGATCGAGCACTATCAGCAGGAGACTGGCCGGGCCGGACGTGACGGCCTGGAAGCTGAATGTGTGATGCTGTATTCGGCGGCCGATTTTCTGAAATGGACTCGCCTGTTTGAGCGCAGTGCCGAAGGGGCTGACGACGCGGATTCCCAAGCGATTGTTGCAGCCCAGTTGGAGCTACTGGGGCACATGCAGGGATTGTGCAGCACGTTGCAATGTCGCCATCGAGCGCTGTCGCAGTATTTCGGACAGGCGTACGAATCGCCCGACTGCGGCGCGTGCGACGTGTGCCTTGGCGAGGTCGAAGGCATGGCCGATTCGACCGCGATTGCCCGCAAGATCCTCTCCTGTGTCGCGAGGCTGGATCTGATGGATCAGCGCCGGGGTGTGCAACATATTGTCAATGTCTTGCGGGGGGCGAACACCGAGGCGATCCGCAATTGGAGGCACGATCAACTCAGCACCTATGGATTGCTAAAGGACCTTGCGGAAATGGTTGTTATGAATCTCGTGTATCAGCTCATCGATCTCGGCTTGATTGATCGTACGGGTGGCGAGTATCCGGTGCTTGGGCCGAGCAAGTCCGCAGGGGCTGTGCTGCGCGGTCAGAAGGAAGTTCCGCTGGTTGATCCTCAACTGGGGGCAGGCGCGAAGCCGCAAGCGGCTGGGGAGTCATGGGAAGGTGTTGATCGTGGGTTATTTGAGGAATTGAGGAATCTACGAAGAGAGATCGCTCAGGAGCGCTCGGTGCCGGCCTATGTCATTTTTGGCGATACATCGCTTCGATCAATGGCGCGCATTCGCCCCAGCACACCGCAGATATTTCGAATCGTTCACGGCGTGGGCGAGAAGAAGCTCGCTGATCTCGGGCCGACGTTTGTTGAGGCGATCAAGGCATATTGCCAGGAGCATGACTTGGCGACCGACGTCGCAATGATCGTGCAGCCGGAGCGCGCCCAATCCGCCAAACCGAATCCCGAGAAGGAAGAGGCGATGCGGATGTTTGCGCGCGGCGCGAGCGTCGAGGCGGTGGCACGCTCCACCGGCCGCAAGCCCAGCACGGTCTTCGGCTATCTGGACGAGTTCGTGCAGGCACAGCGACCCGATCGCGTTGACGCATGGGTGAACGATGCGGTCTACAAGCGCGTGACCGAGGCGGCAGCCGTCTTGGCCGCGGACCGGTTGAAGCCGATCTACGAGTACCTCGACGAGACGGTGCCGTACGAGATCATCCGCGTGGTTGTGGCGCACCAACGCGCGACAGCGCAGTGAGGCATCAGATTCGTGCGTACTGAGCCGCGATATGCTCAGTGTCCAAGTGACAGCGCTATCGCGTGCTGCACGATGTTGCCCAGGAGGTTGCGGGCGGATTCGGTGGTGTAGCCGGCGATGTCCCAGCACGGTTGGTCGAGCAGGCCGTGGGAAATGTCCTGGCGGGAAAACAGCACACGTGGCTGCCCGTCGATGAGCATGCCCCGCAGGCGCGGAGTGGTTTCGCGGGCGGCGAACATTTCCAGTGCGAACGGGCGGTAGTCGAGGCGCGATAGACGCGTCGCCCCGGGCAAATCGTTTCCTGTGATGATGCGGCTGTGCAGTAGGGGAAGAATTGGCTTCGCCAGTCCCCGAAAGATCTCGGTGCAGGTCTGCTCAGCGGACAATGTAAAGTCGCCCCGGCCGCCGGGGGTCTCGAACAGAATCACGCCACCGGCTTCGACATACGCGCCAATCGCAGTCCGCTGCTCGGCCGTGAAGTCGTGGGCGTCGATTCCGTTGACGATCACCAGCATCGGCCGGGGGGTAAGCTGGTGAATCTCCGACAGAGGACGATCGATGATGTTGACATTGATCTGCCGCTGCTGGGCCAGGAACGTGGCGAAGACAGGCAGGGCCTGCGGCTCGGGCTTCCAGTTGCCCTGATGCTGCGCGCGGACGATGCTGATGCGGATGGTCGGTTGCTGGTTGTTGGTTTGAACCCTCACCCCAACCCTCTCCCTTGAAAAGGGAGAGGGAGAAAGAAAATGCCGGGCGAGGCGGGGACGGGGGCGATTCATTTCCGATGCGTAGAAGTAGATGTTGCCGGCCGTGAGGTATGCGCTGTCATCCTTCGCACCACGCACCTGGAAGCGGCGCGAGAAGTCAGTGCGTGAGGCGATGATGAGCTCGCGCACCCCGTTGGAAAGACCGCGCAAGGCGGGGCGCTTGCCGCCGACGGGCAACAAGATCGTGTAGGCCCAGTGGTCGTTGGGCAGTGTCCGCCAGTCATATTGCGGGTACATCTGCTCGCCGGCCTGCTCAATAGATTTCGCAAAAGCGCGCGAGGGGCCCTCGTTGACGGCAAACAGCAGACCGCCGAGATCGAGATAGCGCTTCAGCTTTTCCAGCGGTCCGATGCGATCTTCCTGGACATCGTGGTGAGCGTTCGCCTCCGGTCTCCTCAACCACGGCAGTTGTTCGTGTGAAGCGAGGTAGAGCACGGGCGCGTCCAGCCAGTCCTGCGGGTCAGTGTCGATGCGAACGATCTGCCAGTTCAGCGCGGTTTCGGTTTTCTCGGTGAGCCAGCGGGAGAGGTTGGCGACATCTCGCGGCCGATTGTTCCAGGCCATGCCCGGTACGTGGAGCTTGTTGATGGCGACGGGGACCCGGCCTCGGCTGAGAAACAGCAAGCCGAAGGCGAGGTGGCGAACGCGGACTTTCGCTCCTCTCGAATTCCCGCCCATCTTTTGATGAACGGTCATCATGCGCTCGGCGGGGTTCCATCGACACAGCCGGCGGACAAGCTCGGCTGCCGCCTGGCGATACCAATCGTGGGGGCCGAAATATTTGTAGCCGCTGGCTAGGCCCACTCGCTCGACCCCGTAGAGGTAGTAGAAGAAGTGCTGGTCTCGGCCGGGGTTTTCAGTGGGTGAGAAGTTCTGTTGCATCCAATGCAAGCCGCGGGCGATCGCGAGCTCGTTTCGGCTGCCGGAGGTGGATCTGAGTTCGACCGCTGCGTCTGCATGAAGGAAGTCTTGGGTGATGAAGAGGGTGGCCAGCCCGGCGGTGGTCATCGAGCCCGTGGCCGGCCCATCGCCGGTGTAGTTCCAGCCGCCGTCGGCCAGTTGCATTTCGAGGAAGCGGTCTTCGAGTATCTGCCAGTATCGGCGCTCGATGCAGGCGCCGCGCTTGGCTGCTTCCCACCAGGCGAGTGCGCCATATTGCGTGATGGAGTTGTCGCGCCGCCTGGAGTTGGGCTGCTGCTGATACGTCCAGCCGCCGGCCCGCTCGCTGAAGCCGTCGATCAGCCATTGGGTGTCGGCGATGAGAAGGTCGTTGAACTTCGGCGGGAGCATCGCCCAGACGTTGGCTCGTACCGCCACCGCATACGTGCCCTGCATCGCGGCCTGCTCGAGATAGGTGACGGCGTCGCGCAGCCGCGAGTCTTGGTACGACTGGCCGGCGTAGAGCAGCGCCAGCACGGTCAGCGCGGTGTACCCGCCGCCTTGCTTGATGCTCTCGCCTCGCGGGGGCGTCTTCGGCTCCCAGAAACGCTCGGGACTCTTGCGCGAATAGAGCTCCTGGACAATGGCGTCGATGGCCTTTTGAACGTGCTCATCAGTGAGCGTTTCAGCGGTGATGGCTTCCTGCGCGCCTGCGGATGACCACCAACCGCCCACGGCCAGAGCCGCGATCAAGGCGTGGGTGTGGGCCCACCGGCACGATGCGTTGGCCCTCATCGCATCAGGTACATCGCTCGGGGTGACCCGAGATCATTGACCATGCGGCGTATGGCGCCGGCATCGAGCATGGTCGCGGGCATGTCCGGCCCGTGGGCGCTGAGCACGCCGCCGAACAATGGAGTCGGCCGGCGCAGAATCATCACCGTGGACTTCCCAGCGGGGAGCCCGGCCATCTTCTCCGCCCGGGCGATCGCATCGTCCAGATACCCGATCGAATCGATCAAGCCGTTGTCCGAGGCTTCTTGGGCCGTGTAGATCGAGCCGTCGGCGAGTTTGTCGATCTTCGCAGGATCATTGATCGCGCCACGGCGGCCATCCTTGACACGTTGATTGAAAATGTCGTAGGCCGCGTCGAGCATTGCCCGAATCTTCTCACGGTCCTTCTCGGTCCAGGAGCGGAAGGGGTTGCCCAAGTCCTTCTCCGGAGCATCGGTGGCCAACAACGTGACCGGCTGGACGCCGATCTTGTTCAAAAGGTCTTCGAAAATGAAGGTTTGGGCGATGACGCCGATGCTGCCGGTGATGCACGTGGGCTCGGCGACAATGTGATCGGCGCCGCAAGAGACGTAGTAGCCGCCCGAAGCCGCCACCCCGCCATAGCTGGCGATCACCGGCAGGCCGGCGTCGAGGAGGCGCTTGACCTGATACCAGATCTGATCCGAGGCAGCGATCCCACCCCCAGGCGAATCGACTCGCAGCACCGCGGCCTTGATCGACGAATCGTCCAAGATGTGGTCGATCGTCAGCCGGACGGATTCGGCCTGGTGGGCGTCGATGATGCCTTCGATGGGGATGATCGCCACGGTGTTCCGCCCGCCGTCGCGGTACAACTCACCAACCACGGTGGTGTCAAACATCGAGCTCGCGAAGACGGCAGCGCCCCCAAACGCCACACCGACCATGAACACGACGGCGAAGACGAACAGGCCGATGATGAACCCGATCGCCCGTGCAAATCCGGTGGGCTTGCTGACGACGTGCACGACCTGAGGCGCTGAGGAATCTCGGGATATGGGAGCTGAGCCCGGCGGAGGGAGCGGTGGGGGGGGATGAGACTGGTCCATGCTTGTGTTTCCTTGCAACAGTGTTCAACTTGATTGCGGCGGATCGCGTGCCGCTGTACTTGCGAATCCTAGCATCTCGCAGTACGCCTGGACACGGCAGCCCATGGAGCACGGCGTAACCAGAGTCTTGGGCTCGCCCTTGGCTACACTACTACCGACCATGGGGCGGCGCGCCGAGAAGAAGTACCTTGAACCGTACCGCGAGGCGGTCGAGCGGTTCGGACCCGGATTCGAGGCGACGCTGTGGACCAGCCGCAAGGCGCAAACGCTACGGTTCGACGTGATGATCGGCCTGGCAGGGTTCGAGGATTGTGTGATTCTGGATGCCGGCTGCGGCCAGGGGGATTTCGCCGCGCGCCTGGTGGAGTGCGAGGTACCGTTTTCAAGGTACATCGGCGTTGATGCGATGCCGCAGATGATTGACGCCGCCGAGCAACGGAAGCTGCCGCGGTGTGAGTTTGTTCTCAACGATGTGCTCACCTGCCCCTCGACCCTCAGCGCGGCCGAGCCCGATTATGTTTGCATCTCGGGCACGCTCAACACGATGGATGAAGACACCGCCCGGCAGCTGGTCGCATCGGCGTTCGAGGCCGCAGCCCAGGGTGTCCTGTTCAATTTCCTCTCCAGCCGACCGCACTCGCGCTGGGCCGGCCAGGACCCCTCACCGGCCAGGCGGTTCGACCCGCTGCGATGGCTGGACTTCTCACTCGCGCTGAGCAGTCGGGTCAGCTTCACCCAGGCCTACCTCGACGGGCACGATGCCACGATTCTGATCCAACACGATGCCTGAACAAAAACGTGCTCGCCTTCGGCTCACGGCTAAACTCGATGCCTTGATGCCTCGATGCCTTGTGGATACGCTTGCTACCCGATGGCGATCGTGATCTTCGAGCACAGTCCGTCCACCGGCGCCTTGCGGCTGGGCGCGGCATTGCGTGATTACGGCCATCAGCTCCGCGTGATCTCATTGCACGAAGGCGACCAACTGCCCGCCGATCTCGATGATGTGGACGGCGTTGTGACCTGTGGCGGGCCGCAATCAATCACGGACAATCAGCCGTGGCTCGATGCGGAAATGGACTATCTTCGATCGGCAAACGAGGCGGCGCTGCCGATCGTCGGTGTCTGTCTGGGCAGCCAGATCCTGGCGAAGGCTCTGGGCGGCGAGGTCGGGAGTGTTCAGGGAGGCATTGAACTCGGCTGGCATGAGGTCAGCCTCACCGATGTCGGGCGAGAGGACATCCTCCATAGTGGCATCGCTTGGGAGTCGATGCAGTTGCATTGGCATCGCGAACAGGTAACGGTTGTTCCGCCCGGAGCACGGGTCTTGGCGCGGTCAAAGCGGTGTGCGATCCAAGCCTGGGCGCTCGATCTGCGCACCTATGGGTTGCAGTACCACCCCGAAATCTATCCGGAAACGATCGAGACCTGGGCAGCCCAGGAGCCCCAGGCGCTCGAAGAAGCGGGCGTCACGCTCCAACAGCTGCGCGATCAGACCGACAAGCACTATCGGGCGTTCGCCCGTCTGTCGCAGCGCCTGTTTGAGTCGATCGCGCTTTTCCTGATGCCGGCCGATCGGCGCATCGAAGGGGCGGTCAAGGACCTCCACCACTAACCTCGAAGCCCCACACCTGAAAAGAAGCCGGACCTGACGAGTCCGCCGAAGGCGGACGAGGAAGGTCCGGGTCGAAGGTCCGGGTCAGATTCACATCAGTTTCCAGCCCCGCGGTCATCTGCAGTTGCCCCGCTAGGCGCTCCCCGAAGGTGCCGCTTCGGTCCCGCTGGAGAACCGGAAATCGCAATGCGAGGCGCCTTTCATGATCGTCTGGGTGCGCTGCAGCTTGATCTTCGGGTTGAAGCCCTCGATGAAACAGAAGTCGCGATTGCAGCTGAGGATCGGCCCCAGCTCGCGGATGCCGAGCCGCTCATACAGCTCCGCGAACTTGCAGCGGGTGACATCGAAGTCGAAGTGCTCATCATCGTGACGATTCACCGTCGCCTCGAGTGCGCCGTCCTGCTGCCAGAAGTCGAGAACCTTCGCCATGTCCGCCATCGTGTTGCTGCCCATGGACTGCGCGATTTCAGCACCATGCTCGCGGGCGATCTGCCTGATCGTTTCGCTCAATAGGGCGAGCACTTCATCGCGGCCAAACTTCGCCGCCAGCGCCTCGATGACCGGCGCGAGAATGCGGGCCTCGACTTCACGACGTTGCAGAAGTGGGAGTTCCAACGTGATGACCTCATCGAGTTTCGCCCAACATCATAGCCGGCGGTGACCGGATTCCCAGCCCGGCATGAAGTCTGCTGCTACCATCCGGCCATGACCATTGACGAAGCTCGCCAACTGATGCACGAATGGACGCAGCGTGAAGCCTTGCGCCATCACATGGAGTGCGTAGCCGCCTGCATGGGCGCTTATGCTGATAAGTACGAGCCAGCCCAGCGCGACCGCTGGATCATTGCCGGCCTGCTGCACGACATGGATTACGAAAGGCATCCGACCAAAGAGGAGCATCCCTTTAGGGGCGTGGAGCATCTGCGGCAGCGCGGCGACGTTGACGAGGAGACCATCAACGCGATCCTCGGCCACGCGGAGTACTCCGGCGTGCCGCGCGAGACGATGATGGGCAAGTGTCTGTTCGCCGTGGATGAGCTGGCCGGGTTCATCGTCGCCTGCTGCAAGGTTCGGCCCAATGGCATCGCCGATCTGCAACCGAAGTCGGTGAAGAAGAAGCTCAAGGACAAAGCCTTCGCTGCCGGTGTTTCGCGCGAAGACATCAACACCGGGATCACCGAACTGGGTGTCGATCCGACCGAGCACATCCAATCCTGTATCGACGCCCTGCGCGCCGAAGCAAGCAGATTGGGGTTATAGATGACCCACCAGAATGACTCAGTTGGGACGGCCACTGCAAAGCACATCTTTCGTGCAATACGCAAAGACACCATTCTCTTGAGGGCACTTCTGGCCGAGTACGAAACGCTGTTCTTGCCAAATGATGGGAAGCGGCACGACCAGGAACGGTTACTTCGCCATGCATCGGGCTTCATCTCGATTCTTGGGCAGGTCATTCCTGACTACCTGATCCTCGGGGTCTCAAGGCTCGTTGATCCGCCGCGGACGGGCAAGCACGAGAACCTCTCCCTCCACAGGTTGGCGGATGCATTGAACGCCGAGGGGCACAGCGGGCTTGCTAAGCCGATCCGCGAAGCGATTGCATCCAGAAGGAAGGAGATAGAGGTCATACGACTCCATCGGATGAAGAGGCTAGCCCACCTCGATCTCAGAAGAATATTGAAGGGTGGGGAGGCTGCTGATGAGCTCGACGCCGTCACATTCAATCACATTCGCTCCTGTCTGGAGGATTTTCACAAGGTATTGAATGGCTGCGAGGCTGTCCTGGAGAACGCGACAACGAGCTTCAACGTGGCAGTACGGGGATCTGCAAACAGCTTGTTGTCTCGCCTTCGCAAGGCCGAACGGTATGACCAACTGAGGAAGAAGTGCCAAAACATGCATTCTCAGGAAGGGCGAGGAGTCGAAGTTCGATTCGACATGGAGACCGCCGAATTGATTTGGGATTAGCGAGCCGGGGCGTGTTGGCGCGGTGGGTTTCCGAGCGGCGGTAGTCTTCCGCAATACGGAAGTCCCCCGGCTTGACACAAGCCGGCTCGCTCGTGGCGCCAAGGAAACGGTCCGCACAGCGGACCCTACGGGCTAAGCGACGAAGGTGCGCTATCTGCACCTTCGTACAAGCGCGAGGCCGCTAGCGGCTTCACGTGGGGCTGACTTGGGTGAATCCTAGGGGGAGGATACCCGTGCCTTGGTTGGTTTGGGTTGCGTCTGAATCGTTTCGACAAGCGGTGCGGCGCGTTGGCGGTCCAGCAGTTCGCGCACGTTTCGGGCGATGGACGCCGGGTCCAGGCCGGCTTCTTCGAGTTGGTCGCCGCGGGCCCCGTGGTAGATCCACCGGTCGGGGATCGCCAGGCGCGTGATTTGCCGCGTGTCCAGGCCATGCTCGTTGCAGGCGTCGAGCACGCATGAGCCGAAGCCGCCCTCGATCCCGTGATCTTCGACGGTGATGATCGGAACGCCGCGTTCGATCAGTGATCGCAGCAGGTCGATATCGACGGGTTTGGCGAAGCGGGCATCGTAGACGCTGATCTTGTATTCGCCGTGGCCGTTGAGGAGCTCCACCGCCTGGATGGCGTTGATCGCCATGACGCCGTAGCCGAGGATCGCCAGGTCCGGCTCATCGTGCTCGACAAGCGTTCTGGCCTTGCCGAGTTCGAACGGTGGGCAATCAATTCCAGGGGCGGCGAACATATCGCTGACGTTATCGCGGGGATAGCGGACGGCGCTGATGCCGCCTTCGTAAGTTCGCATGTATTCCAAAGCGGCGCGGAGGCTCGGCTCGTCCATGGCGGCCATGAGCACCGTCTTGGGGAACACGCGCAGCGTGCTGATATCACAGAAGCCGTGCATCACCGCACCGTCGCCGCCGACCAGGCCCGCTCGATCCAAGCACAGGCGAACCGGCAAATAGTGCAGGGCGACCTCCTGGAAGGCCTGGTCGAAGGCTCGTTGCAGGAACGTGGAGTAGACGGCATAGAACGGCTTGAACCCGGTCTTGGCTAGACCAGCCATCATGTCCATCGCGTGCGATTCACAGATGCCGGTGTCCCACGAGCGATCAGGGAACTTCGGGATTACTTTGTTGAGCCCGGTACCGTCCGGCATGGCGGCGGTGCAGGTGACGATCTTCTCGTCCCGTTGCATGAGATCGATCAATGCGTCAGCGAAGGCGCTGGTGAAGCTGCGCCCGCCGGTCTTCAGCTCGACCTTGCAGCCCTGGACCGTAAACGGCTTGGGTGAATGGAAGGTGGTCGCATCGCCTTCTGCAAAGTCGTAGCCCTTGCCCTTGACGGTGTGGACGTGCAGGACCATCGGCCGGTCGAAATCCTTCACCTCCAGTAGCATGTCCACAAGGCTGGGCAGGTCGTGGCCGTCGATCGGACCCACCGTGAGCAGCCCGAACTTCTCGAACCAGGCGTCCTCCGCGATCGCGTCCTTGGCCATCTCGCCGAGCCGGTGATACATCTCTCCAATGAGTGACCCGCCGGGCAGGTGCGCCACGACGCCTTTGGCCGCCCGTTTCACTTTCCGATAGGCGGGGTTGATACGGATGCGATCGAAGTACCCGGCCAGCGCTCCCTGGGGCTTGGCGATCGACATGCCGTTGTCGTTGAACACAACCAGGAATTGCCGCCGCAGTGTGCCGGCGTTGTTCATTCCCTCCATGGCGACGCCGTTGACGATGGACGCGTCACCAACCAGGGCGACGACGCGCCTGCCTTTGGGGTTGGTTTGGGGATCTATCGCTTCGCCGCGAAGCAAGTCACCGCGGGCCATACCGACGGCTGTGGAGATGGCAGTCCCCGCGTGTCCGACGGAGAACAAGTCATAATCCGACTCGCGCGGATCAGGGAACCCCGCCATGCCGCCGGTCTGACGAAGCTGTGGCAGCATGTGGAACCGACCCGTCAGTAGCTTGTGCGGGTAACATTGGTGGCCGACGTCAAAGAGCAGCCGATCGTGACTGAAGTCAAACACATAATGCAGCGCAATCGTCAGCTCCACCACGCCGAGGTTTGGCGCAAAATGGCCGCCGGTCTTCATGATCTGCTCGCAGATGGCGGTGCGGATCTCACTGGCAAGCTGAGGAAGCTGCTTGACCGACAACGTCTTGACGTCCGCGGGGTTCGTGATGCCGCGAAGGATCTTCAGTTCCATGTCAGGCGGCTCCCAGGAACAGAGTTGAGCGGCGCATGCTGCAGCGGCGTGATCGGTCCGGCTTTGGAGTTGGGCTGAGGTGTGACATCGTCAGTGGAGTGCGGTCGATGACAATACGGTAGCGTTACCTGGTGCGAACGGCCATGTAGTCGCACAGTTCCAGCAATGGTTGGGCTGCTTCGCCCAGGGGTTCCAGGGCATGATGCGCTTCGAGCCGGAGTCGGCGGATCTCGTGTTTCGATTCCTCCGTCCCGTGGACCGCGGGGAAGGTGAGTTTGCCGGCTCGTTCGTCCTTACCTGTTGCCTTGCCGGTGTGTTCGGCGGATTGGGTGATATCCAGCAGATCATCCACGATCTGGAACATCATCCCCACCGCCCGGCCAAAGTCGCTAAGCGCGTGTTGGATTTCCGGCGTGGCGTTGCCGCAGGTGGCCCCGATCCGGCAGGCGACCCGCAGCAAGGCCGCTGTCTTGTTGCGATGAATCAGGTGCAGCCGCTGCCGGCCGGCGCGCCCCGAGGGTAAGCCGCCGATCGTATCGTACACCTGTCCGGCGATCATGCAGGTGCAGGCGGCGGCCAGTTCGCGGTTCAATTGGCTCTTTTGCCCGTCAGGTATGCTCGCCTCGGAGATCCATTCAAAGGCAATCGAGAGCATCGCATCGCCGGCGAGAATGGCCAGCGCCTCGCCACAGTGGACATGCAGCGTCGGGCGGCCTCGACGAAACTCATCGTCATCCATGGCCGGCAGGTCATCGTGGACGAGGCTGAACGTATGCACCAGCTCCAGCGCCGCGGCTGCGGCCCGGGCGTCATCGCGACGGCCGCCGACCGCCTCGCATGCCAGCATCGTCAGGATCGGTCGAAGCCGCTTGCCGCCACCTAGCACTGCGTATCGAATAGCCGCACGTAACGCCTCTGGGATATCCAAGGCGTTAACCCGGCGGGCAAGATCGGTCTCGATCTCACTGACAATCACTGATAGCTGGGCCGGCTCGCAGTGCGGTTCGATCGCCGTGGGGGTCATGGCCGGATTGTAGCGGCGAAAGCGATTCTCGTGGGTGGGGCAACCGTGCCCTTGGGTAGCGTGGCGTATGATGGCATCCATGTCCGCATTTCGTGGCGATCTGGCCATTTTGATCGAGCGGGGCGGGATTGTGATGCTCCCGTTGCTGGTCCTGAGCATCATCAGCCTCACGCTGATCCTGGAGCGAACCTGGTTTTGGGTGACGATTCATCGACCGCGGCGTCTGCACCGGCTTGAGCGACTGAACGAGGCGCTCCGCGCCGGCGACCGCTCGCGGGCGACGAAGCTGCTGGCCGCAGATCGCTCACCGTACGGTCTGGTGGCCAGACGACTGCTTGAGCAGGGGGTGGCTGAGGCCGTCGCCATTGAGGCCGTTCAAACGCAGCGGCCGAAACTTGATCGCTTTATGGTTTCCCTGTCCACGATCATCACTGCGGCCCCGCTACTGGGCATCCTTGGGACGGTGCTCGGCATCATCCAATCGTTCAACCTGCTGGGCGAGCAGCAGACGCTCACCGATCCCAGAGCGGTGTCCGTGGGCATTGCCGAGGCCCTTCTGACCACGGCGATGGGATTGGCTATTGCGCTGTTCACGTTGTTCCCGTACATGATTTTTCGAGCCCAGGTGGAGCGGGCGTTGGGAAGAGTGGAATCAATCATCGCCGCCGCCCAACAAGGAGATGCAGCCCCCGCTCAGCATGAGCGCCGCCCCGGAATCGGAGCTGGCGCGCAGGTTTCGTCTGCGACGGGACCGACGATACGCCCGACAGCCTCGCAGCATTCTTCCGCATCCAGCGGGCCCGGATAGGATCACGTGTGCAATGAGGAAACCCGGGATGAGTGAAGACGGGGTTCGATTATGCAGAGGTCTTTTGGGGTGTCTCGGCGCCGCGACGTTGGCCTCTGGCATGGGATTCATCAAACCGGCGGATTCCAATGCGCAGGACAGTGCCAACCCGAGCGATCGCTACATGCGTGTCGTCGAGGACCCGGGCAGAACCATCGCCTTACAGGTTGCGGCCCGGACCTTCGCGCGGAGGGATCCCGAATCAGTCGGGGGGCCGACCATCGCCCTGATTGCCGTGGCCCATATCGGCGAGAAGCAGTTGTACGCTGCGGTGCAGGAATTACTGGATCAGCATGAGGTTGTATTGTATGAATCGGTCAAGCCGCCGGGCGCCGGCGGAGCGGGCGGCGCCAACGACCAGCAGCGCATCCAGAGCACCAAGGCAGCCATGCAATTCATCGCCGGTGTCGCTGTGGCCCACCACGCGGCTCGACAGCTGTATCCCCGTGATGTCGACGAGCTGATTCGCTTCGCGGCCGAGCACGATCCGCGAATGGAGGAATGGCTGATGACCGCCCAGGTGGACGCCTGGGGTGCGAAGGTGTCATATCGGGTCGAAGATGATGGGCAGGATTTTGACCTGGTCAGCTTGGGAGCCGATAGCCGGCCGGATGGGAACGGCATCAATGCCGACCTGCACCTTGGTGGGGCGGATTCGATACACCCTGCGGCGCTTGGCCTAGCGGACGACAACCTTCAAGCTGAGCTCGCTAGGGCATTGGGGCTCGAGTTTCAGCTTGAGGCCTTGGAATACGACCGGGCGAGTTTCCGATCCAGCGACATGGCGATGGATCAGCTGGAGCAGGCGATGCGAGAAGAGGGCGTTGATTTTGTTCCGATCAGTGGCAGTTTGTCCGGAACCTCATTGCCGGGCAGGCTCGCGGTCCTTTTCCTTCGATTGATTCAGGCTGCCGATGTGTTCTTCGAAGGCGCCATTTCCGATGCATTGAAAGTTGTGCTCATCGAGCTGCTGGGTGATCAGGCGGTGCTCAAACACAGCTTGGACCAATTCGGCCGCGGATTCAAGGAGGTCATCGTCAATCAGCGCAATCAGGTCGTGCTGGACCAGCTCAAAGCGATCCTACAGCGCGAGCCAGAGGTGGATTCGATCGCGGTCCTGTACGGCGCCGGCCACATGCCCGACATGGCCGAGCGCTTGGCCGAACAACTGGGATATCATCCCGGCGGTGTACAGTGGCTGACAGCTATTGAGGTAGATTTGGCGCAAACATCGATCCCCGCCGACCAGTTGCAAAGCATCCGGCGAATGGTCAGGCAGCAGCTGAAACACTTTGTCCCGCAAATTCCGGCGCGCCCCGATCAATAGGGGAAGAACAAGAGCTGCTTCCGACGCGCCTTGGCCAGAGTGATCACTACTGGTGCTGAAATGCGCCCTGGTCTGCGATGTTGATCCACTTGCGTTGATCGACCAGTGTGCCGGGCGCCTGCGAGTCGCTGTGGCCGTCCGCGTAGAGAACCGCGACATTTCCAGTATATCGACCGATCGGCGCCGACGTGTTCGCGACCACCTCCAAGGTCGATGGACCCCCAGAGCCCGGCACCGGGATGACGCCGCCTGGGCCGTGCCCGGGGCCGAATCCGGCGCCGGCGCCGGCGGTCATCCACTGAGGCGCTTCGGCCAGGAACGGCGGGACCACCAAATGCGAGCCGGGCACGTTATCCTCAAGCTTGTGGTACTGGACGGCCGTCATTGGCGGCAGCTCCGCCGATGAGCAAAAGATCACCAGTTCCGAAGATCGCCTAATCTGGGGGATCGAGCGGGCAACCACGGACGCGTACTCGTCCGGACCGATCGTGCCATCGCCGTTTAGATCTGCTCTTGCGTTGTAAAAGCGGTAGCGGGGGATCGCGGTGCCGCTGAAGTCCACCATCACCATCTCCCACCACCCGCCGACGTAGTAGGCGTTGTAGCCGAACGCCGGGTGCCTGGCGATCTCGTTGCCCTCGCCCGCCATCTGAAGGAGATCCCAGTCGGATTCGTCACGATACCCGTGGACCATCTCGTGGTTGTAGTCCATGTTGGGAAGCAGGCGCCACGTCCACGGGCCGGCGATGTTGCGACCGCCGGCACCGTACCCGGGGGCGGGGGGTATCGTCGTCCCGTCGGGGTACTCATACCCTACCTTCCAGTAGTCCTGCACCGCCGTTTCGAGATAGCCCGGGAGCGCTGCCTCATTGTTGGCATTGGCATACAGGTTCCAGGCGATGCCCACCTGCCGAATGGCGTTGATCTCCTGCACCTTTCGGCTTCGTTTCTTCACACCCGAGAGGGCAGGAAGCAGCAGACCTAGTAACACGGCGATGATGCTGATCACCACCAGTATCTCGACGATCGTGAATCCTCGGTTCGCATCACATCGCCTGTTCATCTGATGCTCCTGGTGTTGAGCTTCGCCCCAAGCGTGTGCAGCCGGCTGCCCGATCATCATAGCCCGTCTGCGCCCCTGTACGTCTCGAGATGCCTATCAGACCCACGCAATGGCCAGGAATGATGAAGTTCCTGCGTCTGTCTAACTGACGCGGCATCGACGGGAAGCGCTGCGGGCGGGTGGGTCGCAAACGGCGCCTCGCCCCGCAGGCGACGGGCGATATCAGCGAGTATGCGCCGGTCATTTCCCGCCCCCAGATGGGCGAACGCAAACGGGGCGTTGGGCACCCACCACGGTCTTTGGCCCACCGGAGCGGCGTTCTCTTGGCCCACAATCATGTCACCGAGCCGCACGTAGGGATAGAGCTGATACTCAGCCCGGGGCAGGTCGGTGTCGAGGCCGGCCAGGAATGCAGAGTCCGCCCGCATGTCGATTGTCCGTTGATCCCAAGTGGGCAGTCCCGCCTGCCGGGCCCCGCGATGCGGTGTGCTGATCGTGAAAAGGCGGCGAGCATTGAGCCGCTTGCCGGCAACCTCGCGCGGGCGGGCGGCATGACGGGCCACCAATCCACCCATTGAGAACCCAATCACATCAACCTCGACCGTCTCCGCCGGATTGTCGCTCGGGAAGCGCCGTTCGATTGCCTCGATCAGGCGATCACGACATTCGTCGAACGTGTCGGCGCTGAAACCGGTGAAGCAGACGCTGATTATCCGATCTCCGTCGGTCGTCACCCTGCGAAGCCTGCTCGCGATTCCCTGGGCGATGATGCCCGGATCGAAGATCCCCCCCGCCACGATGACCGGACGCTCCAGCGGCTTGGGATGCATGCGCATGTCGCGCAGGACTGCCTCTGCATCGCTGATCGAAAGCGGAAACGAAGGATTCTCCGAGCGGTCCGCCGACCGTTGGGCGGAGGTTCTAGTGTTCCCGAGATTCTGGCCGTGTGCTTTAGGCGCGGTGCAGCATCCCGTCATCGTTGCTGCCGGCAGCACAGCCGCCAAGGCAATTCCAATCCATCGACTCATGGTTCCGGGACTCCTGAGTTTCTTGCGACGGCCCGAAGGCCAACGCATCGGCGCGATCGATGTCAGCGGCCCAGCGAGCTCCGAGCCGTGGTGAGATCGGTCCACTCACGTCCTTCCAACCGTCACCTGCTCGACGGCACCGGCCGCGATCTTCTCGAAGCCGCTGCCCAGCTCGCCGATCGGGTCCGGTGGGACTATCTGGACGGTCTTCTCACCGAGCTTGGCCTCGCCGCGCGCGACCCGATCTTGGAACACGCGGCACTCCTGCAAGAGACGATCAAGAATCTCGTGCTCGGGTACGTTGGCGACCCGCTCACCCTGAACGTAGATGATCCCGCGCCGGTTGCCTGCGAACACGGCGACATCAGCCCCCTCCGCTTCGCCCGGTCCGTTGACCACACAACCCATCACCGCAACCTTGATCGGCAATTCAATATCATCGGCCAGCTTCTTTCGCACTTCCTGCACAAGTGTGAACAAGTCCACTTGAATGCGCCCGCAGGTGGGGCAGGCGATCAGCTCGGCCCCGAGACGCTGCCGCAGGCCCAGGCAGTACAGCATCTCCAGGGCGTCCTCAACCTCATGGACGGAATCGCTGGCGTAGCTGATGCGGATCGTGTCGCCGATGCCGTTGGCCAGCAGCGTCCCCAGTGCCACAACGCTGCGGATCGCGCCGGTTTCCTTCGGCCCGGCATGGGTTACGCCCAGATGGAGCGGATAGTCGAAACGCTTCGAGATCTCGGTGTAGACGTCGATGACCAGCGACGCATCCATCGATTTGGCGCTGATGCAGATATCGTGGAAGTCCCTGGCGTCAAAGATGTCCACATATTCTTCGAGCTTGGCGATCATGATGGCCAGCAGATGGCCGTGGCGGTGTTCGGAGAAGAATCGGCCGAGCTCTTTCAGTCGCTGTTGCTTATCTTTGCGCTCAATGATCGACCCTTCGTTGACGCCGACCCGGATGGGGATGTGCGCGTCGCGGCAGGCGTCGATGACGGCGTTGACCTGTTCGCGGTCGGAGATGTTGCCGGGGTTGAGGCGGACCTTGTGCACGCCTGCTTCGATTGCCTCCAGCGCTCGCTGATAATGAAAGTGCACGTCGGCGACGATGGGCACCGAGGTCTGGTTGAGAATCTCACCCAGCGCTTCGGTGTCCTTACGCTGGGGCACGGCCACGCGGACCAGCTCGGCCCCGGCGGCGGCGAGCTTGTTGATCTCCGCCACGCAGGTGTCGATCTCGTAGGTGTAGCCGGCGGTCATGGTCTGCACGACCACCGGCGCATCACCGCCGATGGCCACGATCCCGGTGCGGTCGTCCCCCAGGCGGATCTGTCGGGTTGGGCGTCTGGCGATCATCGACTCGGATTCTAGGGGAGCCGAATACGCCCCGCCACCACGCGCACCGCCAGCATGTCCTTGGTGACGAGGTGATCGCCCAAGGCGGAGACATAAACTGTGTCGCAATCCGGGGCGTTGCAGAAGTAGCAGGGCTGCGGGGTCAAGCTCGCCTTCGCCTCTGGTTTGATCAGGCTCTCCACGGTCTTCCGCCCGACAGGTCTTGTACTTTGGCCATTCATCGGGCAAGTTGGCGGGGACCCCGTGTGAGGTATGACGCAACATTGTGACATCGCTGGCTACGATGGCTCGGTGACCCATCGTTTCATTTCAGCCAGGGCTTTCTACTCCGGCCTCACACAACATCCGTCATGGTCAAGCACACCCTCGTTCGGGATGACCCCTTCCAGGCGATCAATGTAAAAATTGGGATTCTTCTGGAACACTTCTGCACAATATGGACAACGGCAAAAGTGAACTTCCTGCCCACCGATGTTCATCGTCACGGCCGATGTGATCGGTTTTTCAGCCAAGCAAGTTGGGCATACAACCAGGTCCTTCGTTTGCTCAAGGTACTTCGCTGGATCAGCAGTGAACAGGTCGGCGCATCCCTGGCAACAGAAGTGATATTCCTTTCCATTGGAGCGGCTCGTTACCGACTTCTCTTTGCTGATCCCCAGCCTCACCAGGGAACAGCCACATGTAGGGCAAATGAGCGTCCTCACGTCCTATCTCCCTTTTCTTATGAAGGAAACAGCACACTCTCGTGGCTACTCAGATGTCTTGGTTGGCCGGATGGCACTGGAGGTATCGAGCACTGCGTTGGGAGGCATCACCATTCGCGATTCATCGAATGGCCTGCTGAATGACCAGTCCCGCACCTCAGGGAAGGATGCGAAGAGCGAACGGTCTTTGCCATAAACTGAGCATTTCGTCGGAACCGTAAGTCCATCCACTGTCGCGAACTCTTCGTACACAATAATCTCCGTCATCACATCGATGTCAGGCGGCAGGGCGTCGGCATAGGTGACCGTCAATTCGGCCGCGCGAAGTCGGTAGCTCTTCGGATCAACATACAGAATGTAGTAGTCGTCGGGTGTATCTCCTACGCCCGGCTCAAACGTCAGCTTCACAGTCATGTATTCGGTTGGATCGTCCCAGAGTCTGGCGGTTCCTGACTCACTGAGGTTCACCCCAGGGTCTGCCGCCAGCCAAGGGAGATTCATGAAGTAGTAACTGAGGAGCGCAAAGAACCGAGGCGGGAAAGGACCCTGCCAATTCTCGCTCCAAGCCTTCTCCCCGTCCCAGGAAATCCGGGCATTCATCTCTGGGAAATCAAGGTAGGCACGACGTGGCCCCTGCTCCACCGTCACTCGATGAACCAAGGGGGAGTCAGCACCCGGGGGTAGCAATGCGGCCTCGAAGCTCACCGACGGTGCCGATCGCCATATCTCCAGCCCCCCATGTGCTGCGGTCATCCGTGCCACAACTTCCATTCCGGTAGTTGGTTTGGAGCAGCCAAACGTAGTCGACAACGCAATCGATAGAAGAACTAGCAGTCTAGCTGTCATAACCCCCTCCTGTAGCGCACCCGATTTCCTGGGCACGCGGCCGCCCTAGTCAGGCTGCCTTCCCATGCATCGGTTGGCATCATCATTTCTCCTGTTGGACAGTGATGAGCTGCTTCCACCCCTGCAATACGCTGTGATACTGAGCAGCCCAGCCAGTCGTCCCTTTGAAACGTTTGTTCGAGATTCGCTGGGATCAAGAGGTCTTGTTGAACATGTAGCGGGCGATCTTCCAGACGCCATCTTCCTTCTGGAAAATGAAGAGCTCGCGATTCTCCTCAGGAGCAGTCGTGCCGTCGGCGAGAACGGTCACCGTCCCCTTCGAGCCAGTGCGGGCGAAGGCGATTGAGCGGTCGGCGACGATCTCCTCTACAGTGAAGGCGATGTTCAGCTTGATCGTGGTGAAGACGTGTTCGTAGGCCGCACGCACGCTCTCGATACCCACCGCGGTGGGAGCCGACGAGGGCATGAAGACCCCGTCATCGGCGTAGAGTTCGATCACGGCGTCGACGTCCGAGGCGTTGAGTGCCTTCTCATAGCGGTCGAGAACCGTCTGGATCTCGCGTCGGTCGGTATCGGTCATGGAGTCTCCTTTCGTTGTCGAGTCGGTCGGTAACCCGTGCAGCGGAAGGATGGTCGGAGCGTCTGCGGGTCCGGCCTCGCGATAGAAGATGTCCAGGCCGTCGATTTTGATCGTGCGGTGAAACATTGTGCGGTCGGCGTCGTCGGCCGTCGTTCGACTGTCTTGCGGAGAACCTGAAGCGGCCGCTTCCGCGCGTTGGGCGCTGAGCGTTGCGAGCGCTGCCCCAAGTGCCGTTGCGAGCGACGCGGCCACGACGAGTTTGAAGATGGTAGTTGAAGAAATCATTGCATTGCTCCTCTGTTTAGGGTGGTAGACTGGATAGTCGCGAGCGCGTCACGCGGTGGCCGAGGCAGTTTCGGCAGGCTGGTCAACGTGCGAGGTTCCGTCGCCCCCGGCCGCAACGCCACCGTCCACCGGCAGAATGACTCCGGTGACCCACGAGGCGTTGGCCAGGTACAGCACGGCGTCGGCGATATCGCTCACCTCGCCGTAGCGACCCAGCGGCTGCATCGCGTGGAGCGCCTCCCGCTGCTCGTCGCTCAAGTCGCCGTATAGCGGCGTGGGGACGATCCCCGGTGCCACCGCATTCACGCGGATATTGTCTGGCGCCAGCTCAATGGCCAGACTTTTCGTAAGCGCGATGATGCCTCCCTTGGCTGCAATTGGCGCGCTGGATGGAATCGCCTTGACGCCGAAGAGCGCGAGGATCGTCGTGATGTTGATGATCGCTCCGCCGCCGTTGCGTCGCATCTGTTGGGCCGCCGCCTGCGATCCGAGAAACGTGCCGCGAAGATAGCTGAGATTGGCATCCAGCTCATCGGCGCTGTAGTCAGTGAATGGCTTGGCCTCAAAGATGCCCGCGTTGTTGAAAAGCACGTCGAGTCGTCCGAATCGGTCAACCGCGGCATCCACGAGCTGTTGGCCGGTCTGGGCCAGTGTGATGTCACCGGGTGCAATCGCGATCTGGTCCGAATGCCCGAGCTGCTTTGCGGCATCTTGCAGCTTCGATTCGGTGCGCCCGTTGAGGACGACGTTGGCGCCGCGCTTGAGAAAGGCCTCCGCGACAGCGTAGCCAATGCCGCTGCCGGCCCCGGTGACGATGACGGTCTTGTTTTCTTGGATAGCACTCATCGTAGGGCTCCTTGAATGTGTTGACTGCTTGTCGATTTCAAAACGGTGAAAGCCGCGACGAGCCCGGTTGGGCTGCTCAGACCGAGGGAGGAGACGTCAGAAGGAAGAAAAAATGTCAGGATGATTATCTTGACCGCAACGCCTGACACCTTCTGCACTTAGCCTACGCCAATGGTGGCGCGGACACTGCCTCCTGACCAGCGGTCAGCGGGGAACCTTCCGGGTGAGAAACGACCGGATCAGCTCGGCGATCGCGTCACCGTCTTCCTCGAGCGCGAAGTGGCCCGTCTCGAGGAGGTGAAACTCCAGATCTCTCAGATCCTGCTTGTACGGATGGGCTCCCTCGGCTGG
>JADFIR010000084.1 GCA_022566535.1 Planctomycetota bacterium | reverse complement strand
GTGGGACCTCGACGCGGGCGGCAGTGTCGGCATCCTCGATCTGTTGGCGCTGTTGGCCGCGTGGGGCACCGACCCCGGCGGGCCGCCCGACTTCAACAACGACGGCACCGTCGGCATCATCGATCTGCTCACACTCCTCGCCAACTGGGGCCCATGCCCTTGAGGCTGCTCAGCTGGCGCGACACGAGGCAGGCGCCGCGGATCGCCGGGCCTATCCTGTTGGGTGCTGAGTCGATCCGTCCTGGCAGCAGTCGGGGATTGGCCTGAGAGCGTCTTGAGGGCCGCCGGGCGACCTTTTCAGGCGGAAAGGGGCCGACACCGATGAAATGCCAGATTCGGCCGTTTGGGATCCTCTCCGTGATGACCCTCGGTGTCGTCGGCGGCGCTGGCTCATCCGCGGCATGGGCCCAGTGCCAGGCCAACGAGTTGGCCAAGCTCACCGCCTCGGATGCCGCCCAGAGTGACCATTTCGGCGAGTCTGTTTCCATCAGTGGCGACGTGGCCCTCATCGGGGCGCATAACGATGTTCACGCGGGGATCTGGTCCGGCTCGGCGTACGTGTACCGATACGATCCTGATACCTCCGCTTGGGTCCAACAGCAGAAACTTGTGGCCTCTGATGCTGAATGGGGAGATGAGTTCGGGCATTCCGTTTCCATCAGCGGTGACGTGGCCTTCATTACTGCCATTGCCTCTCCCGGCTCGGTTTATGTGTTTCGCTACGATCCCCAGAGGTCGCAATGGATCGAGGCGCAACAACTGCTCGTGCCCGACGGTTTAGGCTCGGCGGTGTGCGTCGAAGGCGATGTGGCCCTCATCGGGGCCGCTAGCGATGACGATGCGGGACAGGGCTCCGGCGCCGCGTACATATTCCGCCTCAACAAGCAAACGGGCCGGTGGGAGCAGGAAGCCAGGCTCAACGCCTCCGACGCGGCGGCTTGGGACCTCTTCGGCTCTTCCGTCTCCATCAGCGGCGATGTGGCCCTGATCGGCGCACCCTTCGACGACGATGTGCCAAACGACTCCGGCTCGGCGTACGTCTTCGTCAAGCCGGAGGGCGGCTGGGTGGACATGACCGAAACGGGCAAGCTCACCGCCTCCGACCCCGCGGGCTTCGATATGTTCGGTTTTTCGGTCTCCATCAGCGGCGACATCGCCGTCATGGGCGCGTGGGGCGACAACGATGCGGGCTCGGGCTCCGGCTCAGCCTACGTGTTTGAAAAGCCGGACGGGGGCTGGGTGGACATGACCGAAACCGCAAAGCTCACCGCCTCCGACGCCGCGGCGGGTGATGTGTTCGGCTTCTCCGTTTCCATCAGCGGCAACGTAGCGCTCATCGGTGCACATGGCAACGACGATGGGGAAACCGCCTCCGGCTCAGCCTATGTGTTCCGACTCAACCAGCTGACGGGCCTCTGGGAGGAGCAGGCGAAGGTCACCGCCTCGGAAGGTGGCCCGTATGACCAATTTGGCAATTCTGTTGCCATCAGCGGTGATATGGCCGTCATCGGGGCGTTTGACGACGACGACGTCTGCCCGGATGACCCGGATTGCGACTCGGGCTCGGCCTACATCTTCGCCGGCCTCTCCGACTGCAACGACAACGGCATGGTTGATCTCTGCGACATCGCCGACGGCACCAGCAGCGACACGAACGCCAACGGGATTCCTGATGAGTGCGAATGCCTCGCCGATTTCGATCGCGACGGCAACGTAGGAATCCTCGACCTGCTTGCGTTGCTCGCCGCGTGGGGCACTGATCCAGGAGGACCACCGGACTTCGATGGCGACGGCAACGTCGGCATCCTCGACCTGCTAACCCTCTTGGCCAACTGGGGGGCATGCCCGTGAAGGTTTAGCCCCGCCGGCTACGGCGGGGCGATCGTCGATGGACGCCCAGTGGCGCGACCGCGCCGCGTAGACGCGGCGGCTCAACGGGGTTGATGATCGCACCCGCAGATAGGCCATTTGGGCTTCCCGTTCGTTGCGACGGTCCGGCCCGGCTCGCTGGGCTGATCCGACTTAGGTGGATGCGCTACGCTTCTTCGGCGCCTTCGGCCATCCGCTTGCGGCCTTGGGGGCTCATGGCGTAGATCTGGAAGCGATGACCAACGGGTTCCCACCCGTACTGTCTACAGATGCGCTCGCGCAACGCCACCAGTTCGTCATCGGAGAACTCGATGTATTTGCCCGTTTTCATGCAGACCATGTAGTCACGCGGAGCCTTGCCGTAGATGAGCTGAAAATGGGATTGCTTGGAATCGAACAGCGCCAGCGTGATGATGCCGGCATCCTGAAGAAGCTTGATCGTGCGGTAAATGGTCGCCTTGGAGACACGGTGGCCGCGGCGCCGCATCTCCATGAGCAGTTGGTCCACCTCAAAGACGTTATCCGCTTCGATGATCGAGTTGAGGATGTCCGCTCGCTCGGGCGTGTACTTGAGATGCTGAGACTTGAGGTATCGTCGAAAGACAGAGCATAATGGAGCCATCGCGGCGACCGGCGGACCGGCCGGCGGAGCGGGGGGGGTCGAAATAGGCTCCAGCGCCATGCTCCAAGTGTATCCGTCCGCTCCTCGCTCGCCATCGGCCGCGGTCAAACCATGCGAAAGAACTCTCGATCGCTTCGAGTGCTCGCGTTTGAGCCGTACGACTGCGGCTCACATCGGGTTGTAAGAGAGTCGATCAGCCGCCATAGCCGCCACCGCTGGACATGGTTCACCAGGCCCGGCCGGGGATGGAAGTGGCGGATGCGGCTGGCGGCTGTGGAACTCCTCGACGCAGCGACGGTCGCGGGGGCGCTTGACGATCCCGTCGATGCGATCCTGGCCACGTCACTGCTGGGCGCCTCTGACCTGCGAGCGCTGTTGCCTGCTGGGATGCGAGCGATCCCCATCATTCTCTTCATGCACGAGAACCAGGCGGCGTATCCGTTCTCCGAGCAGCCCACCGTCGAGCCGCAGCGGGATGTGCACTTCGCAATAACCAACCTCACCAGCATCCTCGCGGCGGACCTCGTGATCTGGAACAGCCGCTGGAACCGCGAATCATTCCTGGCCGGCATGCACATGATCCTTCGCCACGCTTCAGCGGTGGACCTCAAGGATTGGGATCGAACGGTTCAGGAGAAGAGCCAGATCATCTGGCCGCCGGTTGAGCCGCCGCCGCCGGGGCCGCAGCAACTCGTCGCTGGGCCAGCCCCAGGCCGCATGACCACCGGAGCTTTACATAACCCGACGACCGTCGTCTGGCCGCATCGCTGGGAGCATGACAAGGGGCCCGACGAGCTGCTGGAGATCGCCACACGCTTCAGCGAGCCGCTGAACCTGCGTTGGACGATCCTCGGCTGGCAGTTCCCCACGGCCCCGCCGGCATTGATCGAGTTTGAGCGCCGCTTCGCCGACCGCATCGACCACATCGGCTTCGAACCAAGCCGCTCGCGCTACTGGGAGCATCTGACCAGATGCGACTGGGTGCTCTCCACAGCCCGACACGAGTTCTTTGGAATCGCGGTGGTGGAGGCGCTGCTGGCGGGGTGTCTGCCTTGGCTGCCGAATCGACTGAGCTATCCCGAGCTGGTGCCGAGAGAAGCGGGGGGCCTCAGCCCGCTGCATCCGCCACGGAACCCCGACGCGGCGCGATCGGCCATCATCACCCACCTCCAACCGGCCCTGGCCGCCAATGCTGTGGCTCGCCTCGACGACGCGATCGCCAACCTATTGGACACCTCCTGAACGCGCCTCGAATCAGCGATCAAAGAGCGTCATCTGGGAGTCGATCGCCGGACGGCGGAAGGCCGCGGACGACAGCGGCTGCGACTTGCGATCAAGCTTGTTGCGCTTGGCGAAGACCTTGAAGGTCGCGGCAATCTGCTCGGCCAGCGGCCCGCGCCCGCGCATGCGCAGCGTCGGCGTGGCCTCATAGAGTTCGCCGCCGCGCATCTCGCGAATCAAACGCTCGATCCGTGCGGCGCGGTCTGGAAGGTGTCGGGCGAGCCAATCGAGAAACAGGGCCTTGACCTGGTGGGGCAGCCGCAGCATGATCCAGCCGGCGGAGGTGGCCCCGGCCTGGGCCGCCGCCTTCAGGAGGTGGGGGATCTCCCGATCGTTGAGCCCCGGAATGATCGGGGCGAGCATGGCCGCCACCGGGATGCCCGCCTCGGCAAGCTCACGCATCGCCCGCAAACGGTCGGCGGGGCGGCTGGTGCGCGGCTCCATCGCCCCCGCGGCGACCTTTCCGGCGTTCTCCTTCAGGATCGATTCAAGATCCTCCAGGCAGTGTTTCCCACACTCGACCAGGTCGCCCCC
>JADFIR010000015.1 GCA_022566535.1 Planctomycetota bacterium | reverse complement strand
TCGGCACCAGTGCCGGCGACCAGCGGCCGGACCTCTCGACCTTCGGCCGCGTGCTGGGCGAACACCACGTCGCCAAACTCGAGCACGGCATCCTGCAAACGCCGCACATCGACATCTCCGCCACCGACATTCGCCGCCGCGTCGCCGCCGCCCAGTCCATCCGCTACCTCGTCCCCGAACCCGTCCGCCAATACATCGAAGACCACCAACTCTACCGTCACGCTGAACTGTGAAGAACCCCCGTCCCACCACGTTTCGGCGGCGCCTGTCGCCGACAGCGAGTGGCAAAGAAGAAACTGGTGCGAGGGGCAGTCCCCGCACCAGCATGTGATGAGTAGCTGAGAATCTTTGTTTGCTGCCGCGCCCGCCTCGGCGGGTTAGCGGGTTTGCCTTCGTGCTCGGCCGACGGGTCGCGCCCGCTGGCGGGTGCCGCGGAGGAAGAACAGGGCCAGAAGCGTCAGCCCCATCAGGGGCGAGGCTGGCGTGCAGCCGAAGCCCGCGCCGCAGATGTCCTGCGCTTCCTCGCACATGTCCGACTCGGTGTTGCACTCTTCGCCTTCTGCACAAGCGACTGGGTCACCGGCGGCGCAGGCGTTGTTCACGCAGGATTCCTCACCGTTGCAGAACACGCCGTCATCACAATCGCCGTCGTTTGCACACGCGCCGTAGCAGTGGCCGTTCACGCAGGACTCGCCGCCGGCACAGCCGTCATTGTCCTCGCAATCCACTCGGCAGTTGCTGTTGACGCAACTCTCGCCGTCTTCGGTGCAGTCCACATCCTCCACACACACCGCGAGCTGGCCCGGCTGGCAGCGCCCGTTCAGGCACTCCAGTCCGGCGGCACAATCGCCGCTGGTCACAGGCCGTGCAGTTGTCGATGGCTTCGCCGGCGCACACGCCTGCATCACATGCGTCGCTCTCGGTGCAGACATTGCCGTCGTCGCAGGTTGCGAAGTTGTTCGTGTTGATGCAGTCGCCGCCGGAGCAATCGTCGTCGGTGCAGGGGTTGCCGTCGTCGCAATCCAGAGGAATACCGGGCTGGCAGATGCCGCCAACGCAGGTTTCGAGACCGTTGCACTCGTTGCCATCGTCGCAGTCGCCGTTGAACTCGCATTCCCGGCAGAAGGTCTTGGCGCAAACCGACCCATCGCCCTGGTAGGTGCCGCCGGCAGCCGGACAGTCAGTATCGGTCAACCCGTCCTGGCAGGAGCCGTCGTTGAAGCAGCAGGCCCCGGTTGTCGGCGGTGGGCAGGGATTCGGTGAGCAGTCGCTGCCATCACCCTGGTAGTTGCCGCCGACAAGATCGCAGAGTTCGAGGGTCACGACGCCGCACGAACCGTCGGGCACACAGCAAGCGCCGGTCAGCGGAACGCATGGATCATCGGGCAAACAGGTGGTGCCATCGCCCTGATAGGTTCCATTCAAACCGCTACAGCTGTTCGGGGTGGTTTCGACGCAGAAGTTGTCCGGGACGCAGCAAGCGCCGATCGACGGCAGCGGGCAGGTTTTCGGTGAGCAGCTGATGTCGTCGCCCTGGTAGCTGCCACCGACCGCGGTGCAACCGCTCTGCGTATCAACGGTGCACGTGCCGTCGGCGAAGCAGCAGGCGCCGGTCGGCTGTGGGCAGAGATTCGGTGAGCAGTTGCTGCCGTCACCTTGGTAGCTGCCGCCGACCGCGTTGCAACCGCTCTCCGTATCAACGGTGCACGTGCCGTCGTCGAAGCAGCAGGCGCCCTCGGGAGGCCCCCCGCACAGCTCTTCGCGGGCCGTGACAAAAAGGGGGCGGTCCATACGTGTGGCGGCGCCGGGGCAGGGGCAGTGCGTGACAATGCCCAGGATTTCGCCGTTGCGGATGACCGCGGATCCCGAGCTGCCGCAGGTGATATCGACGGTGTGTGTAAAGAACATACCCGAGACGCTGTTCACCGAGGCACTGTCGGTCTGCTGCGTTTGCGACAGGGTGCATTGGTTATCGATCCCGAAGCCCCAGACGCCCACGGACTGACCGCCTACCGGCGGGCTGGAGGCGATCGGGCGGAGCACCCCGTAGCGACCGAAGATCGTTTGGCCAAGGTTGTTGGTGCCCGTGGTCATGACGGCCCAATCGTTCCCGACACCTCCGTTTAGGAAGTCGAAAGCGGTGATCGGGAACTGATCCGCGACCGGCGGATTGTTGGTGGAACAGTTGGGATTGGAGTTGGGCACGTTGAACTGGATCACGAGCCCCCCGGTAATGCAGTGACCGGCCGAAACGAGGCAACTGTCCGTATTCCACACCGAGGCCGTGCAGCCAACGGGGAAGAGTCGGCCTGACCAGTCCTCATCCGACGCCACGCGGTTGTCCGCCCCGCAGATGCCGCAGGGGTAGGCGCAGCCTCCGACCGGATGGACGGCCATTGCTCTGGCCACCTCGTTGATCAGGATCCTGTTGCGCCTGGTTTTCGCCGCGGCGACCAGCTCAATATAGACCGAGTCACCGTTAAAGTAGGCGGACGAATTACTCCACATCGCCAACCCGCGTGCATCCAGCTCCTGTATCTCGTTATCCAGTTGGGAGGTGATACGAACAAAGCTGCCCGGCTCAAGTTCGACGTCGCCGAAGTACAATCTCAACCACGCGGCACCATCCACCCGGACGAGGTGCTCGGAGACCACATTGGCGGCCTCACCCTGGTTGGGCCGGAATCCACTGTCGTAGTGATAGGGCTGGCGCTCCCCGACGGGGTAATCGAGCGTGGTTTGGGCGAGCAGGGGCGTTGCCAGCGAAACGATGACGAGGACGCCCGAATTGACAAACCAACGCATGATGGCCTCCTTCCTCAAGCCCAAACAGCCACACCTAAGCGCATCCCGCGTTGTTGATTCTACCCCATTACCACTCTGTTGCAATACTTGCGTGGCCTGGGACGGCAAGATTCCTGGCCACGATCGCGCTGGAGTTCCCGCCGCGAGCCACGTATGCGGCCGGGTCGATGATTTGATCGCCACCGCCTTGTCCAGGGGCGCCACGGCGCCTGCGGAAACTCACCGCGGGTAGACTTGGCCCATGCACGCGATCCGTTCCACGACGATTATCTCAGTGCGTCGGGAGAGGCGGGTGGCCTTGGCCGGCGACGGCCAAGTGAGTATCGGCCAGACCATCGCGAAAGCCGATGCGGTGAAGGTGCGTATGCTCGATGATGTCGGCGCCGAGGCCGCGGGTGTGCTGGTGGGATTCGCCGGCTCCGCCGCTGATTCGTTTGCCCTGTTGGAGCGATTCGAGGCCAAGCTCAAGGAATCGCCGACCAACCTCATGCGGGCCGCCATTGAGCTGGCCAAGCTCTGGCGCACCGATCGAGTCCTGCGCCGACTGGAATCGCTGTTGATCGTGGCAGACAGCGCAACAACGCTGATGATCTCCGGGCAGGGCGACGTGATCGAGCCGTCGGACGGCGTTTGCACTATCGGCTCCGGGGGGCCGTACGCACTGGCAGCAGCACGGGCCTTATTGCGGCACACCGACCTTTCGCCGGCTGCGCTGTGCCGCGAAGCTCTGCTTACGGCAGGGGAGATCTGTGTCTTTTCAAACACGGCAGTTACCGTCGTCGAGCTCGATTCCACCGAAGGCGCCCCAGCGCGAGAGCCGGCGTCGCCGAGCAAGAAGGGGTAGGCGTGGGTGGTCGGCGGTCTCGGAGCAAATCATCGCACCAGCGGCCGGGTCTGGTGATCATCACCGCTGCCGGTCTTGGCGTCGCTGTCGCTTGCCTGGTCCGGATTGGCGGTCCCCCGCGAATCGGCATCGACTCCCTCTGGCTCCATCACCACCTCAATGAAGTTCGCGTGTTGCTGCCCTCTGTGGCGCTGGCCGTCCTGGCGTCACTTGCCATGCTTGTGCTGCGCCGTAGGCTGACGGCCGTGGTCGGTTTGTGGCTCGTTGCGGCGGCCGTGTCGGCAGCGTTCTTTCCCGATCGGGTGGAAACGATTTATCGGGTCCTTGTCTGGTATGCCCGGTAATGGCCCCGAGTCTAACCGAGCCGTTCAATCACACCCATTCATGCGTCGATGGGTACGTCTATGGGCGCGTGGCTTTCGAAAATACGGCGCACGCTGGCTGGCGAGCCGACGCCCGGCCAGGAGGTTCGTCGGGCCCTTCTTGCCGCGCAGCGCGCCGGCAACCGGCTGGAACTGGAGCCTGCGACCCTGGCCACTGAGGACGCCACCCCGATGGTGGCCCGCATCGAGCAGGTCCGAGCGGGTGATTTCGTCATCAGCCAGCCGTCGATCGGCGTGTTCACGCATCCATTGGCAACCGGAGAGCAGCTACGACTGAGCTTCGTCGGCCAAAATGGACGCGTCAGCGGTCTGAGCAGATCCCTCGGACGAATCAAGATCGCCTCGGGCGGAACCGGCATGCTCTACGGCTATCGACTAGCGCTGCCCGAAGCGCTGCGCGAAAGGGATGTGCGGAGGTTCGAACGAATGACCGTCGGCTTCGACCTGGCCCCGGAGGCCCGGCTGTACAGGCTCGATGGCGCGCAGGCGGCTCGCGGCATTGTTCAGGACCTGAGCCGTGGCGGCATGCAAATCCGCTGTCACGAAGTCAGCTCCCGGTCTGCTGTTGGCCAGCGCGTCAGGCTGGACGTGCTGCTGCCTCAGCCGGTCGGAGAGGTCGAGGCGATGGCCACCATAGTCCGGCTTGCCAGCGGCCCACATTCGCGACAACAGATCATCGGCGTCGAGTTCGAGCAGGAAGTACAGGGGCTCAGCGAACTGATTGACGAAGTGAAGACCAGGCGTGCCCGGCGCCAGCGCACCGGATAGCCGCCAATGACAAAGGAAATGAATCCGGCTCCAACGGGAAGTCTACGGCCGGAGTCATGCGCCACGCTCGGCAGCCTCGTCGCGGCGCCCGGTCTGGTGGTATGCCAAACGGCGATCTGCGTAGCTTTCGGGCGAGTCCTGAATGCCGGGCTGCTCATTGCGCTGCCACTGGCGATGCAGTTGATGTAGGAACGGCACGCACCAGTGGCATCCGGTTCCTGCTCCCAGGCATTCGCTGAGTTGTGACGGCACCGCCGGACGCTCTCGGTTCATGTAGTTGACCAGTTTGCGAAGACTGACACGATGGCACAAGCAAACATGGTCGTCCGGCTGCATGGCAAATCATACCTCTCGGCGGTCAGCGGTTCGCATTCAGCTTCTTCATCGGGATGGTCGGCGGTCTCAGCGCTGCCGCTGGCAAGCTGACAGCTGATCGCTAATAGCTGAGAGCCTTGCTCACACCCAGACCTGGCAGATCAAATGCGGCTCCTTGAGTTTCCCGGTCAGGGTCCCCACGGTCAAGTTGACCAGTTTCACCTCATATTGCGGATGAGCGTCCAGCCATTCGTTGACGCACTGATCCATGTAGGCCAGGGCCTCGTGCGTGAGCTTGCCGTGAAAGGTTCGGACGTGGATGGCGCCCTGCCCGGTCGTGTTGGGGGTGCGCGTCCACGTGTCCTCATGGCGGCGCTGTTTGCCGAAGGCCGTAATCTTTCTCGAACCCACCGCGTGCCCAACGCCCTCGGCGATTGGCAACGGGTCGGAATCAGACTCCCCAGCACTTGCCGCCTCAGGCTTGGGCTGCCGAGCACCGGGCCCGATGCTCGGCTCGGTGTGCTGGATCCGCCTGGAGGACGATTCATCCCGGTCGGTCGCATCAGTACTCATGTTCGATTCCTTTGCCTGGTCGATACGTCTGGTCTCGGGTCGGCCCGGGCCTCACGGTCTTCCAACCGCAACACCTCGTCCCAACAGCCTAGACTCACTACCCACCCCGAAACAACCAATCATCGGCAAGTTCTCCGTCCCGACGAAGTCGGGAGAGATCAGCGGTCTCGGGGTCCCGTGCCGCTGTTTGAGTCCCTCGATGTGCAAACGATGGTCCATTGATCTGGACCCTCCCGTTCCATCCTCAGCCGCTGATACTGCGGCGCGCCCGTCTGGGAGTGCCAAGAGACCTCCAGGTGCCAGATGTCGGGCTGCTGTTCAAGCGAGATAACGGTTCCGCTCGATAGGCGGCTGACCGAGCCGCGGTTATCCGAGATCGGCCCTTCGTAGCCCAGGTAGACTGGGCGGTGATCGGCGACGCGCCTGGCCGTAAGTTGTTGCCCCACCGCCAATTGATCAATCCGCTGCCCAACGCGGAAGGTAAGGAGCGGCTCCCGGCCGCGCGGATCTTGCGCGATCAGCCAATCCACGTGTCGGGAACCATCGGCAAGGCTGTGGAGCAATTGAATGGTCCGGCGAGCTGGCGTCAGGGGCTGACTCATCCGAAATCATGGTAGGGCCGTCGATGGCCGCCTCGTCCGATGCGTCGTCGGTATGATGCGCGTCCATCCAACCCTGCGGAGTCCATTGCGATGTCACAACCATTGGCCGTGTTGACCCTTGCGAGCTTGGTGATTCTGATCGGCTGCGAGCGGCCGATCGAAACGATCCGCGCCAGCGGCGATTTCCAATTTGAGCACGGCGACTACGCCGCTGCGGCCCCGGAATACGCCGAGATCACCGCGCGATATCCCGGCGATTGGCAGGCCCACTATCGGCTCGGCCAATCCCTGCTGGAGATCGGCAAGCCGGCCGAGGCTCGCCATGCTCTGGAGATCGCCCACAGTCGCCGCCCCCAAGATTCGCATGTCGCCGATGCCCTCGCCGAAGCGATGTACCAGCAGGGCGACGAGACGCGGCTGTTTGCGTTTCTGCGTGAGCGAGCCGAGTCAACGCAGAACGTAGACGCCTATTTGCGGCTGGCGCGCTATGCAGTTGATCTGAGTGATCCTGATTCTGCGCAAGTTGCGTTGGAGGCGGCAATCGAGTTCGATGATGGCCGAACAGTCGAGCCATACCTGGAGGCGGCCGCGTTTGCCCTGCGCCTCGGTGATGTGGACCTGGCTCTTCGCCGACTGCGCCAGGCCTACAGCGTCAGTCCGCGCGACAACCGCGTCAGGCAGCGAATCAGAGACCTCGGCGAAGTGCCCGGCCCGACGCTTGCGCTTCCGCCGGGCAACTGACGGTGACGGCTTCCTCCGACACCCCGACCGAATCGGGGCTGTTGAGATGGCTGGCTGCTCTTGGTGACTTGGCCCGGCTGCGCATCCTGCGCCTGCTCGAAACAACGGAGCTGAGCGTCGGCGAATTGGCCAAGGTGCTTCAGCTTCCGCAATCGACGGTCAGCCGACATCTCAAGCTGCTCCACGACGGCGGTTGGATCATGAAGCGGACCGAGGGAACGGCCAGCCTTTACCGTATGGACGATGAGTCGCTGAGCCCAGACGCCTGCCAGTTATGGCGAGTGGCCCGCAGCCAGCTCGGCTCCTCCCCGACGTTCCAAGAGGACGACCGGCGTGTCGCTTCAGTGCTCGCACATCGGCAGGCAGATAGCAAGGCGTTCTTTGGGCGGCTCGGGGGCCAATGGGATCACTTGCGCCGCGAGCTTTTCGGCGAGGCGTTCACCGCGGAAGCCCTGCTCCATTTCCTCGATCCGACCTGGGTGCTCGCTGACCTCGGCTGCGGCACCGGCGCTGCCGCTGAAAACCTGGCCCCGATCGTCAACCGGGTCATCGCGATCGATCGAGAGCCGGCCCTGCTCGACGCCGCTCGCCGGCGCCTGGCCGGATACGACAACATCGAGTTCCGTCAGGGTGAGCTGACAGACCTGCCGATCGCGGACGGAGAGGTCGATGCCGCGATTGCCTTTCTGGTGATGGTGTACATCCCCCAGCCGGATCAGATGATGCGCGAAGTCGCGCGCATCCTGCGGCATCGTCCCAATGCAAACAGCGTCGCCATGATCGTGGACATGGTTGCTCACGATCGAGATAGCTTCAGGCAAACGATGGGTCACTGCCACCTGGGTTTCGACGAGCCGCAGATCAACCAGTGGGCGAAATCGGCGGGGCTGTCGGATGTGCGGTACCGCACGCTTCGGCCCGATACCACCGCCAAGGGGCCCGGCCTGTTCGTGGCCACCATGCGGAAACGGCCGCAGGGCTAGGCTGCGCAGGCTCGCGACCAGCCCCGCAAGACTCGCAGGCAAATGGAACTATGCCCATGTTCAGCATCGGTCTGGCGGAGATTGTGCTGATCGTTGAGGATGTTCCGAGGGCGGCGCGCTTCTATCGCGAGGTGGTCGGCCTGACGCCGGCAACCGAAGCGGATGATGAGTGGGCGTGGTTTTGGACGGGCGAATCGTACAGCAGCCCTCGGATCGCCTTGCACCGAGGGCCGCTGCTGTTTGAGGAGCACTCGCCGCATCCGCCGGGCCAGCGCTGGGGGCGCATCCATTATGCGTTCACCGTGCCGCGCGGGAAGCTGGCGGCGGCGCTGGAGCACCTTCGCACCCACGGCATCGAGGTCTACGGGCCCAGGCGCTTCGAGTGGATGAAAGCCACCGCGTACTACTTCTACGATCCTGATGGCAACCTGTTGGAGTTCTGGTCGCCGGATGCGAGTTGACGATCTCGAAGATTCCCACCATTGCAATGGGTGGGCTTCAGGGATTGCGTTTGTTCGAGTCGGCGGGGGTGGTGAGGTCTTCGATCACTGCCGTCAATCCTTCGACCACCCGGGCCATGCGGTCGTAATCGAGCTTATCCGGCGTGTCAGTCGGCTGGTGGTAGTGCGGGTAGCGAAACGGCGCTGTGTCGGTGACCATCATCGCCGGGTAGCCTTCCTGCCAGAACGCCCAGTGGTCCGACCAGCCGATGCCGGGTACGAACCCGGGGATGGCTCCACCTTCGCAAGGGAACCGGGCGTGCTGTCGAAACGAGCCGACGACCTGCCGCACCAAACGGCGCGATGAATAGTTGCCCACAAAGGCGATGAAGTTGCCGGTCGATGGATACGCCAAGCCGATCGGAAACGGATAGCGCTGGCTGCCTTTCTCGTCGCGGTAGTAGCCGATCGTTTCCAGGCTGATCATCGCCACGATGTTCTCGCCGCGCTGCCGGCACCGCCTCGCGTACACCCAACTGCCCATGCGCTGCGTCTGAAAGTAGGGCGGCTCTTCATTGACAAAGAACACGAGCCGTAGCGTCCGGGCGAGGTCCCGGCCGACAAACGCGCGGGCGACGGCGAGGGTCGCCGCCACCCCGCTGGCGTTGTCGTTCGCCCCGGGACAGCCGTACACCGAATCATAATGGGCGCCGACGATGACGATTTCACCCTCGCGCCTCTCGCCTGGAATCTCAGCTTCGATATTGACGCAGGTTCGGCCGGCGACCTCGTACTCCTGTCGCTCAACGTCGTATCCGGCGTCCGCGAGCGACGCTTCGATGAATTGCGCCGCCGCGGTCAGGCTCTCGTACCGGTTGAGGTTTCGCTCACCGATCCGCCCCGCGAGCACATCGACGTCTCGCTTGAGCGCATCGCCCAATGCTGCCTGGGCGCCTGTAAGTGGAGGGAGCGCCCCGTGATAAGTCTGACCGGGCATTCGGATCATGGACCAGTATCCCCAACCCAGGCACGTAATGAAGACCGCCAACAGTAACGCGAGACGCTTGATGGCCCCGCGAGTAATCATGCGGATTCTAAATACCTTGGTCGCGGCCACGAACGACCTCCGGGCATGCTCCCCACGCAGACCCCGTGATTCATCCATATGCGAGCCCAACGCGTTGCCGTCGAAAGGAATACTGTATCGGTCAGCAGATGAGTGCTCCGGCAGAGTCACAGCTGACATCACGGCCTCGAGTCGTCCTGCTCGGTGCGAGCAATCTGACGCGCGGGATTTCGAGGGCTGTCGGGGTCGCCCAAGCGATCCTGGGCACTCCGCTGGAGCTGTTGATCGCGATGGGGCACGGCCGATCGTACGGCCAGCGCAGCCGCGTGCTGGGGCGGAGCCTGCCCGGCATTGTGGATTGCGGCTTGTGGGACGCGCTGCCCCACGGCGGCGGCCGGCCCACCTATGCGCTATTGACCGACATCGGCAACGATGTGATGTACGGCGCTTCGGTGCCGTCGATCCTCGGGTGGATTCAGACGTGCATGGATCGACTTCTCGAAGCCCAGGCCCGGATCGCCATGACCTTGTTGCCGATGGCCAGCCTCAAGCGGTTGTCGCGATGGCGCTACGAGGTGGCCAGGACACTCTTGTTTCCAGGCACCCGGCTCTCGCAAACGGACGCCGTGTCCACCGCGACGCAGCTCAACGATCGCTTGCGCGAACTGGGGCACGAGCGGGGCGTCGACCTTATAGAGCCCGAGGCGCGGTGGTACGGGCTGGATCCGGTTCACATCAGGCGATCGCTCCTGCCCGTGGCGTGGGCATGCATGATGGATGATTGGGTGACGGATAGGCCGGTCCAGCCCCGGGTGTCGCCATCGCTGCGACGGTGGCTCACACTGCGGCTGGCGACACCCCAGCAGTGGTGGCTGTTCGACAGGGAGCTGGGGCGAGAGCAGCCGGGCGGGCGTTTGCGCGACGGTACGACCGTCTCGCTCTACTAGCTCGACCCCGGGCAAGGGACGAGCGAACTAAGCCATGGACCTGCGGGGACGGCGGCTGAAACGGCATTGACATGAGAGACCAGACCGGCTAGTATTCATCTGTTCATTCGGATAGATGGATGAATCCGGTGCGATTGCTTCGCATCGGCGTAAATCGTGTGGTTCAAACGCCGATAGAGCTGCCGGGCCTCCAGATTCCACGCCCCGGAGACTCATGATGACCGCCCTTTCCTCCCCCGTAACGTCGGCTGGTACGTTCCTCGATACAGGCCTGCCGCTTTTCTCGGACCTGCCGTACAAGGTTGCTGATCTGTCGTCGAAGACTATCGCCTTCGGCCGCAAGGAGATCGAGCTGGCTGAGCACGAGATGCCCGGCTTGATGGCCCTGCGGCAACGGCACGCCGACTCCAAGCCACTGGCCGGCGCGCGGATCAGCGGCTCGCTGCACATGACGGTGCAGACGGCGGTCCTGATCGAGACGCTCATCGAGCTGGGAGCCGAGGTGCGATGGGCCAGTTGCAACATTTTCTCCACCCAGGACCACGCCGCGGCCGCCGCGGTCGCTGGCAAGGGTGGTACCGCCGATGAACCCAAGGGGCCGGCGATCTTTGCCTGGAAGGGCGAGACCCTCCCCGAGTACTGGTGGTGCACGTTCCAGGCCCTCCGCTGGCCGGGCGGAAAGGGACCGAACCTCATCCTCGACGACGGCGGCGACGCCACGCTGCTGGTGCACCAAGGCGTCGAGTATGACAACGCCGGCTCCTTACCTGATCCGGAAACGGCCGAGACCGACGAGCTTGGCATCGTCCTGCGATTGCTTGGCGCGGTGCGGCAGCAAGACCCGAGCTTCTGGCGGTCGTTTGCCCAGCGGATCAGGGGAGTCTCGGAGGAGACCACCACGGGCGTCAACCGCCTGTACCAGATGCAGCAGGCTGGGTCACTTCTGTTTGCGGCGATAAACGTGAACAACGCGGTGACCAAGAGCAAGTTCGACAACATCTATGGCTGCCGGCACTCGCTGGTGGACGGGATCATGCGGGCCACGGACATCATGCTCGCGGGCAAGGTTGCGGTGATCTGCGGCTACGGCGACGTCGGCAAGGGCTGCGCCCAGTCGCTTCGCGGACAACAGTGTCGCGTGCTCATTACCGAGATCGATCCCATCTGCGCGTTACAGGCGTGCATGGACGGCTATCAGGTGGTGATGCTGGAAGACGTGGTCGAGACCGCCGACATCTTCATCACCGCCACCGGGAATTTCCACCTCATCACCGCCCAGCACATGCAGCGAATGAAGCATAACGCGATCGTGGGCAACATCGGCCACTTCGACAACGAGATCGACCTGGCTGGGCTGGCCGCCATCGACGGCATCAAGAGGATCAACATCAAGCCGCAGGTGGATGAATGGAAGTTCCCCGATGCCCCCGGAATGAAGAGCCATTCGATCATCGTCCTGGCGGAAGGCCGGCTGCTGAACCTCGGCTGCGCCACCGGCCATCCGAGCTTCGTCATGTCCAACTCGTTTACGAACCAGGTGTTGGCCCAGATCGAGTTGCATGCCAATCACGACCAGTACGAGAAGAAGGTGTACACGCTGCCGAAGAAGCTCGATGAGGAAGTTGCGCGGCTGCATCTGGGGAAGCTCGGCGCGAAGCTGACCGAGCTCACACCCAAGCAGGCCGAATACATCGGCGTGCCCGTCGAGGGCCCGTACAAGCCTGACTACTATCGGTACTGAGCCCTTCGCCGTCGGCTATCAGAAGCAATCCAAGCCCACGGTTTCCCGTCCGTGGGACTTCAGGAGTCCGGGTGCCGTGTTGCCAAATCGAATCGGTGCGAATCAATCTGCCCGCGATGCGGTTCATTATTATGGCCGCCGGCAGGATTGAACTGAACCGATCGGGTCCGCTTGTGGTTTCCTCGGCAGTAGGCTTGGTTGTTGGGGAGTTCGCGTATGGCCGCCGACACTGACCAAAGCCCCGACACCCACCGCATGCAGTGCATGGAGGTCTGGGGCGGCAATGAGGCGATCGACAACGGCGCGGTGATGCCCGGCCTGGATGCCTGGATCTATAGCCGGCCGTACAAGGACGACCCAAGCGGCGGCGACGTGCATTTTGTCTCGAATTGCGCCAGCGGCCGGATCACGCGCATGCTGATCGCCGATGTAAGCGGACACGGGACGGCCGTCTCAGCGATCGCCGCCAATCTGCGCACGCTGATGCGTCGGTACATCAACTACCTTGACCAGACGCGGTTCATTGAGGCGGTGAACCGCGAGTTCGCGCACATCGGCAGGGAAGGCGGGTTTGCCACCTCGATTGCCGCGACCTTCTGGGCGCCGACCGCGGTGTTGGTGACCTGCAACGCCGGCCACCCGCGGCCGTTGTGGTATCGAGCGCGCAAGAAACAATGGCAGCACCTTTTCCACGACCGACATGACGGCGACGATGATGGCGCGGTCAACCTGCCGCTGGGGGTGATTGAACCGACGCGATACCCGCAATTCGGCGTGCGGCTCCGCAGGGATGATCTGGTCCTGATCTACACCGACTCGCTCATCGAATCGCGAGACGCCCAGGGCAAGCAGATTGGTGAGGACGGATTGCTACAGATCGCCCAAGGTCTCGATCCCAAGCAGCCGAACAAACTGATTCGCGATCTGTTACAGGCCGTTGAGGACCATCGCGGCGGAGCACCGGCCGAGGACGATGTGACCATCTTGACGCTGCGCCACAACGGCACGTTGCCGCGCATGACCATGTCTGATCGGATCGCGTCGATGGGTCGGATGTTGAAGATGATCGTGGAGAGGCTCAGACCAGGCACCCCCCCGATCGCCTGGCCGGAGGTTCGCGTCGAGACCATCGGCGGAACGTTCTTCAATCGTCTGAACTGGCGCTGGGGCGGCAAGCAACCAAACGATGACTGAGCTTCCCGCCCGCACATGGCCGCGCAGGACCTCCGCAATGCGCCCTGAAGAGTTTGTTTCGTTCCTTCACGCGCACAAAGCCTCTGCGATCCTGCGGACGTCGATTGGCCAGGCGGCGAAGCCGGCGATGGACGCGGCGCTGCGTGGCGGCTTCAAGGTGATCGAGTTCACACTGACGACGCCCACCGCGCTGGAGTTGATCGGCGAGTTCTCGAAGCGCCAAGGTATTGTCGTAGGTGCGGGAACAGTGCTAAGCGCGGATGACGCCCATGCAGCGGTGGACGCCGGGGCGGCCTTCCTGGTTTCGCCGGTCATCGATGAAGCGGTGATCGAGGCCGCGAGATCACTCGGCGTGGCCATGATGCCCGGCACCCACACCCCGACGGAAATGCTGCGGGCGCATCGCGCCGGTGCTTCATTACAAAAGCTCTTCCCTGCCCCGGGGATCGGCCCGACCTACGTCAAGGCCTGCCTCGGCCCGATGCCCTTCTTGCGGATCGTTCCCACCAGCGGCGTCGATGAATCCAACGCCGCGGCGTACCTGCAAGCAGGCGCCTTCGCCGTGGGCTTCGTCACCAGCCTGTTTGATCCCGACGATCTGGCCGCCGGCCGGTTCGACACGATCGAGCAACGAGCCCGGTCGCTGTTGGCGGCCCTGTAAGCCTTGCGCGCGGCTCACCGCCCCAGCCGTTGCAACTAGGATGGCGGCCATGGCGACGGCCGCCCCCACACCGCTGCGCACCGCTGGGGTCATTGCGGCGGATATCAAGCTGAGTCACAGCGTCTTCGCGCTGCCCTTTGCCGTGCTGGCGTCGTTCATGGCTGCCCCCGGAAGCTTTCAAGGCGCCGCTGCTATCGACTGGTCGCGCTTCAGCGGGCAATTGGCGTTGGTGGTGGTGGCGATGGTCTTCGCCCGCACGGTGGCGATGCTCGCCAACCGGCTGCTGGACCAACACATCGACCAGGATAATCCACGAACGGCAGCGAGAGCCCTGCCGAGTGGCCGGCTGTCGGTGAAGGCGGCGCTTGCGGTGCTTTGTAGTAGCGCGACGGGCTTCATGGCCGTGTGCCTGGCGTTCGGGGTCATGTACGGCAACTGGTGGCCGGCGGGGCTGGGGCTGCCTGTGCTGGCGTGGCTGAGTCTGTATCCACTACTCAAACGGTTCACGTCCCTGTCTCATCTGTACCTGGGATCATCGCTGGCGATCAGCCCGCTGGCGGCCGCGCTGGCGGTGCAGCCGCAGGCCCTGGTTCAGCAGCCAGCGCTTTGGCTGCTCGCGGGCATGGTGCTGTGCTGGGTCGCCGGGTTCGACATCATTTACGCCCTGCAGGATGTCGAGATCGACAGGCAGCAAGGGCTTTTCAGTATGCCGATGAGGCTCGGAACCGGCGGCGCGATGTGGGTCAGCCGCAGGCTGCACGCGGCGGCCGTGGTGTGCCTCATCGCAGCGGCGTGGCTCGATCCGCGGTTCGCCTGGCTGTTCTCAATCGGCGTCACCGTAATGTTCGGGCTGTTGACCTATGAACACCTCACCGTCGCGCGGTGGGGCACGACCAAGATCGCCCTGGCGTTCTTCACCCTCAACGGGGTCATCAGTTGTCTGCTCGGCGCGCTGGGCGTGGCGGATATTCTGGCGTGAAGACATCGCAAACCCCCGGCAAGCCGGGGGCTAATTGCTACCGCGCCAGCGACCCCATGGGGTCCCACGGCGGCAGCACGATCGGCTCGAGATCGACCGCTTCCTGTAGGTCTGCCGGAAGAGCACTCTTTCGTGCGGCGATCTCAAACATGTGTTCGCCGAACCACGAATCGTTCATGACGAAAAAGCCCTTCTTGCCGCTCTCATCGCCCCAGGAGTTCTCGACCCGCCAGCGCCGCGGTCGGGAATCGACCACATCGACGCCGGTAAAGAGCATGGCGTGGGTCATGAGGGTCTGGTGGTAGTTGAGACGGGCCTCCTTGTCGACGGCGAACGTCGTGCCATAGAGATTGTCGAACTCGAAAAGGTTGGCGTCCCAGATCCCCAGGTCGCGGCGCATCATCTTGCCGACATCGCAGCCGAACCACACCGGCTCACCGTCCATGATCGTTCGCATGACGATGTCCCTCATCAGGTCGATCTCGACGTTGAGGTACTTGACGATCTCGCCGCCGACGACGTTGCCCAAGTGCTGCACGGTGAACGTCCGGCCGATTGGGCTGGTGTCGCGGGGGTCGTGCACAAGACACACGTACTCGTCGATGGGCAACTCAATGTACCGTTGGGCGAACTGCTGCGGCGTCATCTCGCCGTCGCGATGGAAGTTCTTGTCCTTGTCGTTCCACTGCCAGTCGAAGCGGTCCGGCGGCGTGCCGAGGTGAATGCAGAGGATGCGGTGGACGACCTTAAGAATTTCGAGCTTGGCGGCACGGGCTGCTTCGATCGGCGCTCCGCTGGCCCGTAGATCACGAAGATTCTTTGCGCCCTTACGGAGCATTGCAAGCAGAATATTGTTCATCTGCCTGGTGTTCGAGGAGCTCTCCGTCTCTGGCATGAACGCCTTGGGCACGAGGCCGTGCTTCTTAATGATGTTGATGAACATGTTCCACTGCCCGCCATCATCCAGCGGCCGTTCGAGCAGGAATGCCACGGTGCGGTCATCGACCGGTTTGTCTGCGGTCTCGATGATCGCTTCGAGGAAGAAATTGGCCCGTTCGAGCTTGTCCCAGAAGAGCGTGTAGTTCTGGCTGAGCTCAAACTCCTTGAGGTTCATCTTCTTCATCGCCCCAACGCGGAACAGGTTGAGGCCGGCGAACATCCAGCACCGGCCGGACTTTTTCTGATTCGTGACCTCCCAATCATCGAGCAGATGCGAGAAGGTGTGGTCGGTGCTGGTGACGACGGAACGGTTCAGCGCCACGTCATCGACCGTGGTCTGCGTAACCGCGTTCTGGGCGATACGGTAGGCGGGTTCTGCCCCGAACTCGGCTCCAAAGCGCTGCAACGTTTCGGCGGAAATCTCGCCGCCGGCAGCGGGCTGAGCGGTGGAGAGGTCGGCTTTCGGTTCGGCCAGCGTCGGCGAAGTGGACATGACACGTATTCCTTTGTTTGCTCTGGACAAGGACCGCAGTTGCTGGGCCCAAGGCTGGATGATGATAGCCCCGCACGCAGATGCGCGGCGGTGATCCCGCGCTCCTACCGGTTTTCGATCAGCCGATCTCAGGCCGCGCCCTCGATGACGCTAAGCGTATCGACCCGTGGGAAGAGGGCGATCTTGCGCACGCGACGGCCCGGCTCAAGGCCGCCCCACTCGGCCAGCTCGGCTAGCCTGCCCGCGTCTGGTTCTATCGACAATCCCAACGCGCTCCACAGCTCGCTCATCTTTCCCGGCATCACTGCCCACAGCAGCAATGACGCGATGCGCACCGCTTCAAGACACTGATAGAGAATCGCCCCTAGCTCACCACGCTTGCCCTCGTCTTTGGCCAGCTTGTACGGCTCGGTCAGGTTGATGAACGCATCGACCTTGCGGACCAGACCGATCGCCGAGCCAATGGACCGTGCGAGATCAATCTCCTCCATGGCGGCGGTGCTCGAGCTAACCGCTTCTTTCGCAATCGCCGGCCAGTCGTGATCGGCGATCATCATGCGCAGGCGATCCGGACCTTCCTCTTCCGCCAAGGCGGACTCGTCAGGTCCGGCTTCGGCCGGCACAAAGCCGTCGAAGTACTTGTTGATCATCGCAGCGGTTCGGCTGGCGCAATTGCCCAGGGTGTTCGCCAGGTCGGTGTTGTAGACGCTATGGAAATGATCGGCTCTGAAATCCGCGTCCGTGGCGCCGAGCGGGCCGTGGGTCGCCATGTAGTATCGCCAGGCGTCCAGGCCGTACCTGTCCACGTACTGCTGGATGGTTGCCAGGTCGATGAAGTTGCCCAGCGACTTGGACATCTTCTGACCTTCGTGGATCCAGAAGCTGTGTGCGTAGACGCACTTTGGAAGCGGCAGATCGAGGGCCATGAGGATGGCCGGCCAGATAACAGCGTGGAACCAGAGGATTTCCTTGCCGATGATGTGGTAGGTCGCCGGCCAGTACTTGCTGCGCTGGCGATAGGCGTCGCTGTCCGGTTCGCCCAGCCCCAAGGCGGTGATGTAGTTCATCAGGGCATCGATCCAGACATAGATGACGTGGCCGGGATCGTGGGGCATGGGCACACCCCAGGTGAAGTTCGTGCGGCTCATGGGGACGTCCTGAAGGCCCTCGCGTAACCGGCCGAGCACCTCGTTGCGCCGCGCCGCCGGGCGCACAAAATCCGGCTGCTGCTGGAACAGCCTCTCCAGAGGCTCTTGGAACGCGCTGAGGCGGAAGTAATAGTTGTCCTCCTTAGCGCGGACCAGCGGTTCACCGCTCACGGGGCTCTTGTAGTCGAGTTCCCTGGCCTTCGTCTCGGTGTGATACTCCTCCTGGCCCTCGTCGTACCAGCCCTCGAACTCTCCGAGATACACCGCATCCGTGTCGAGCAGCTTTCTAACCATCGCCTGTACCTGTTCCACGTGGCGAGGCTCCGTCGTGCGGATGAAGTCATCGAAGGTCAAGCCCAGCCGCGACATCACCCGCTGGAACTCGGAGGCGTTCTCGTCGGCAAGCTGCTGGGGAGAAATGCCGCGGGCCTGCGCCGACTTCTCGACCTTCAGGCCGTGCTCATCCGTGCCCGTGAGGAAGAAGACCTCCCGTCCGGCAAACCGCATGAACCGCGCATAGACATCACAAACCGTGGTGGTATAGGCGTGGCCGATGTGCGGTTTGTCGTTGACGTAGTAGATGGGTGTGGTGATGTAGATACGCTTGGGCATGGTCGGGCATTGTACGGTCGAATGCTGAATTCAGTCCCGACGCACCAGGTACAAACCCGTCGGTTGGGGTGGCCGTTTGCCAGAGACCCTCCAACAGCCGATGATGCGTTCGTGGTGTCGCTCCAAGCTGGATACGGCAGTGAATCGCGAACAATTCGAAAGCCTGGCCCTGGAGCATCTTGATGCCGTCTTTCGCATGGCGATGCAGCTCGTGCGTCATCCCAGCGAAGCATCGGACCTTGTGCAGGAGACCTATCTCAAGGCGCTGCGGGTCGCGGACCGCTTCGAGGAGCGGGGTGGCGGCATTCGGCCTTGGCTGTTCAAGATCCTGCACAACGTCTTCTACACGAGCCTAGCGACGGCCAAGCGCGTCCCGGTCCCGGTCGATGAGTTGCACGGCGCGATTGCGGACGTTCCAGGACCGGACGAACCTGCCCCGGCTTGGGACCTTGGCAGCCTGAATTGGGAGTTCGTCGATGAACGTCTCAAGAGCGCGATCGAGGACTTACGGCCCGAATACCGGACGGTGCTGCTGTTGTGGGGGGTCGAAGGGCTCAAGTACCGAGAGATCGCGAAGATTCAGGACATTCCGATTGGTACGGTCATGAGCCGCCTTCACCGGGCCCGCAGCATTCTGGCCGATCAGTTGGCGGATTTGGCCGAAGAAACCGGGCGCAGCGGCGGTTGACATGGAAAGTGGGTAGCCCCCGGTGGGACGCATATCTACGATCATCGACGACCGGTCCAACGAATGGGTAGCTGGCCAATGAGCGAAGATTTGACGGCCGAGATGATCCGCCTGTACTGCGACGGAGAGCTCTCCCAGGAGCAGGTCGATCAGCTCCAAGAGCACCTGCACCAGCATCCTGAGGATCGCGCCCGCGTCGAGTTCGAACGCAAGCTGCAGCAGCACGTACACGCCGTCATGCAGGTCCAATGCCGCTGTGCGCCGCCGGAGCTGGCCAGTGGCATCCATCAGAGGCTTGCCGGGGCAGCGGCGGAGGCGGACGAGCCCCAGACCAGCGCTGGGCAGGTCGCCAGCCGCCAAAGCAAACCGCCGCCGGCCACTACCGCGAGCACGTGGTCGCTCGCCTCGTGGTTTCACGCACCCCCCCGAGCCAACATCTATGCGGTCGCCGCCTCATTGGCCCTTGTGGCCGGGGCGGTCTTGTTCGGAATCTTCGGCCGGCCGATCGACGCCTGGCGTCGCCCCCAGCTGGTGGATCTCGTGGCCGATGCGGTGCCGTTCGTGGCGACTGAGCACGGCCGCTGTGCCGACAACGGCGATGCCCGAGCGAACAAGGCCACCTTCCGCGACCCGCACCTTGCAGCGGCGGAGTTGAGCAGTTGGCTCGGAGCGACGGTCAGCGCCGTTCCGCTCACCGACCGCCTGAACGAAAGAGGCTGGGAGTTCTTCGGCGGCGGATACTGCGGTGTACCGGCCAGCAAGCGCTCCGGCCACTTGATCTTCACGCGCGATAATCAGGGTTCCGGCCCGGCCATCTTGAGCGTCTTCGTTGTGCCGGATGACGGCGGTTACTCCGTCTTGAACAAGGGCGCCGTCGTCCCGCTACAGCCCGACAACTGGCACAAGCTCCCCGCGGGCGAGCGATTCTCCCGCGAGGTTTGGATCTATAGCGATGGGTACTTGATTTACCTCTTGGTGAGCTGTAGCTCCGATGAACTGCGCCAGGCGGCCGGCGCGCTCCAAGACGCTCTCGGGCAAGCCAGCCCCTAAGATTCAGCGGTGGTAGATTCGATGTTTGAGATTCTCGGGCGGTTGATAGTGAACCGGCCACTGTCGGATGCCGATCCTTCGTAGGGACCGGAGCGTGTCGCTAATGCACAAGAATTGTTGCTTCCCGTCGATGGTGGTTGGCGTGACGGTGGTATTGGCCGCCGCCGGCTCGGCGGGCGCTCAGAACGCCTTGGGGTCCGGCGATATTTTGGATGCCAATCCAATCGTCGGTAGCGGCGGAGGCAACCTGCCATCACAGATCGAGAATTTTCGGGCCCGCAACCTGCTGATCACGGGCAATGTCGTAGGTGGACGCGGATTCCATGGGACCGTCGGGTACGTCGCCGAGAGGGACTTCCGTGGCGAGGTGGGCACGGACACGTTGTTTCGGTTTCGGGCCGCCAGCGCCCTGTCCAGCCCTAGCTTTGTGGCGGCCGGCCAAACGTTCGATCGACTTCGATTCGGCCAGCAACTGGGGGTCATTGGCTTCCACAGGAACGGTGACGCCGCGATGTTGAGATCCCTCGGCCAGACGCGCTATGTGCTCGGGAAACTCATCGATGATCGATTCAGGCTGGATCAGATTACACTGTTCAGCACGACCGCCGAAACTTATGAAGCCTCAGCCGATCCTGCGATCGTCGGCATGTTCCGGTCCGAAGAGGGCGAATCGATTGTGGCCATCGCATCCAGCCTGCGGGGACTGCATGTGGCTCCCTTGCAGCAGCACGGACAGGTCCTCGGTCTCACGAGCTACGACTTGGCCAGGACCCGCGAAGATCTGGAAGCGGGGAGGGAAGTCGCCCCTCTGGGCACGCCTTTTCAAGCCGGCTTCCAGGACCTCCGCCTCACGGAGCACCCGATCGCGGATGAAGCGGTGGAAGATCGAGTGGAGTCGGCGACATTGCAGACCCGCATCGAGGCAGATCTTCAGCCGGACTACGAGACGATCCTTCAGCGCGTTGCCGAGCGTTATGCCGTCTCAGAAAATGTTGATCTCATCGGTCAGCCCAGCGTGCTTGAGCGCCTCGACGAGCAGTTTGAACAGCTGCGTCGGCAGCTCGTTGAGCCAGACGAGGATGGGACCGCCGAGTCGAATGAAGAACCCCCAGGCGAACCCGGCGAACTCCGACCGACTCGGGGAACCACGCCGGGCGATGAGACCCCGCAGTTGACGATCAAGGACCTTGGGGCAATCGTACGCCACGGCGAGCAACTGGACCGCCTCGCCGGTAACGACCAGACTCGGTTCAACGAGCTTCTTGCCTGGGCGGAGGAAATGCTGGGCAACGGTGAGTACTTCCGAGCTGAGCAGCGATTTGCCCGTGCGCTGCGGCTCGTGCCCAATCATCCGCTGGCAACCTCTGGGCTGGCCAACGCCCAGATCGGGGCCGGCCTATACAAGTCGGCGTCGCTGGCCCTACATCGCTTGTTCATGCGTCAGCCGGAAATGATCGATGTGCAGTTTGGAGCAAGCTTGCTTCCCAGTCGGGCACGGCTCGACATCGCCATCCGTTTTGTACGAGAGCATATGATCGTCGGACAACGCGACCGGCCGCTCAATGCCTTTCTGCTTGCTTATATCGGGCATCAACTCGGTCAGCGGAACTTGATTGAAGAAGGCTTAACGGCGCTTGCGGACGTTTCGCCTGATGATCCCCTGCTGGGACTGCTGAATGTGGTCTGGCTGGAGGAGTCGGACGAACGATCGCAGCTCGACGATGAGCCTCCAGCGCACGACGAACCGCGGCCGGAGCAATAATTGGCCGACCCACGCTCAGTCGGGAGACGATATGAACCCTGCGTGGTTGGAGTGGCAGCAGCTTGACCGCTGGATACCGGCGGACCGTTCCCTATTGCTCAGCTTCTTCCGACGGGGATGAGCTGGCAAGCAGCCTCGGCGCAAGCTTTGCATACCCGATTGACGTAGCGACCAAGAGTAATCCCACGCCGAGGAGCGACAGCACCCGATAGACGTATCGCACCTCAGCCATGTCCACCGTCAGCACCTTAGCGACCGTGATGGTGAGCAAGGCAAGCCCGGCATAACGGCACGCAGCCTGGCGCTTCGCGAAACCCACGGCCATCAGCGCGATTGCGTAGAGCCCGCAATAGATGCTCAGCCATGTCTGCCTCGCCATCGCCGCAGTCCCCTGCAGGCGCCCAGCCTCCGGCGCCAGGAATCGATCGATTTCCAGGCTGCCCAGCCACAATCCGATCAAGCCGATCAACGTCCATCCCACCAGCTTGGTGTGTCGGTCCATCTTCAGTGCCCAATCCGTATCAGCGCTGCGCTGACTCCAGCGCCAAAGTCCGACGGCAAGAATTCCTGCCAGAAGCGCTCCCACGGCAAACTGCACGTTGAACACGACCCGGGCCAGCACGACTCCCTCGGCGATTCGCCAGCCCAACGTGTCGTAGCCGAGCCAAGCGACGGCCGCCAACACGACGACAAACCAACCCGCCAGGAGTATCGACCCGGAGGGGCGAAGCCGAGTCCACAGCATCATCGCCAAGCCCCCAGCCGCCCACAGCAGCGTCCACAACAGCGCTCGCAGGTGCAGCGGGTTCCACAAGGGCTCCCACTCTGCGCCTCGGGCTGCCGTGAAGCGGCCCAGCGCCCGATCGACCTCAAACGTCAATCCCCATAGCACCAGCACCGCTGCCGCTACCGGCACCCAGGCGCCGGGTCGGACCCATGGGGATCGCCCAGTGGCATCGGGCTGCGCGAGGTCGGTGCCGGCCTGGCTCAATCCGGCCATGCCGTATAACAGCATCGCGGAGGCGACGAGGACCGCACCAACGAGCATCTGGATGTTCGCAACCGGCCAGGCGCCGATCGTTCGTCCCGACTCCTCAAAGACCGCCCAATACAGGGTGTCGGCCACGAGCCACTTGACGGCGCAAAGGGTCAAGAGCACCCACGCGAAACGAACAAGCAGATGCGGCCCCGAGAACTCGCCGGACGGGCCTCGCCTCATCATCGATCTGGCCAGCAGACCGACGCCGACGGATCCCATTGTCCACAGCAGGGTGAGGAACAACTGCCAAAGTTGGTCGAACGACCAGGAATACGTGCGGCCGACCGCCGCCAGCCTCTGGACGGTGTGGTTCAGCTCGAAGCTGAGAGCAATGAGGAAGAAGGCGGCACCCCCGAGGAGCACCACTTGCCAGCCGGTGGAGATCGAATCGCCGGTGTCCGGGGCCGCCTTGGCTCGTGACCGGCGTGCGAGCAGACGAGCCGCCCACCAGCCGGCGCCGGCGATTGCCACGGCCAGACCCATCTGCCAGTTGAGAAGGGGCCACCTCGCCGTCGGATCCCACCCAGGGTCAAGGCGCTGCATCGCCGCATCGATCATCAGCCACTTGCATGCGGCCGCAAGCAGGACCAAAAGCCCGATCTCAAAGTATCGTTGCCGCCGACCAACCCGCTCCGCAGCGAGCAGTACGACGCTCGCCAGCAGCCAGCCTCCGGTGATCGTGAGCTGCCGGCATTGGGTGACACACAGGCCCATCCAGCCCAGCGTCGCCAAACCGGCGAGCAGGATCGGCATGATTCTCCACGGCTGCGGGTACTGCCGCAGTCGGCGAGCCGCCAGGTGCGTGGCGAGGATCGCGACCAGGGCGAGAATCGACCAGTTGGTCACGTTGACCTGCCCCTGCCCGATCGACCACAGTTGGGTCTTCATGGCGGGGACCAGCCACCAGTCCAGCAGCGATACCCGAGCCAGCGCCACAGCCCCGACGATCAGGCCGAAGATGTCAACGCCGCGCGAGGGCAGTCTTCTTCCGATTTCGATCGCTGCTACAGCAATTGCCAGCCATCCGATGGACTGACCGTATCCATCGAACTGAAGCGCAACCGCAACGGCGAGGAGCACACCGGCCTGTGCCCACAGAGCGATGGCGAGCTTGTCCATGGCAGTGCGCGGTCGATCTCGAAGCGCCCCAAGCCCAGGTCCAAACTGAGCGGCGACCGCGGCCGCGATGACCGCCACCGCCACAGTGAAGCTTCCCAGCCAGTCAAACCCCGGCGGCTGAACTCTCGCCAGCACCCAGCAACCGATGGTGACAAACCACACTGTAGAGAGCAGACTCGCAATTGCGTTGCCAACGGTTGACTGCTCGCGGAGCGCAGCCACGACCACCTCAAGAAGCACAATCGCCCACCAAATGGTTATGAAGACCAAGGCCGTGATCCATTCGCCCCGGACCGTAGCGAGCACCCAACTCAGGCCGATGAGACCCTGCCCGCCCAGGGCGACGTACCGCAGCGCGCGGAAGCTCTTGGGCCGCACCGCGGAGAGCCCCAGTGAAATGCCAAATAACATGGTCAAGTACGAGCCCACCTCAAGCGTGTGGGTCGTCGCGCCGCGCAACAACCAGGGCGTCAAGTAGCCGCCGATGATCGACAGGATGCCGATGGTGACAAAGGCGCTGTGCAACGTGATCCCGAAGCCAACCAGCGCCACGATCGCCATGAGAACAAGTGCCCAGTCGCGCGAGACGAGAGGTGGGCTGAACCACTCAAAGGCGGCGAAGGCGTCGAGGTACAGTGTGCCCAGCCCCGCGCCGAACAGGCCGACGGAAGCTGCCCGGCCAACCTTCCGCAGAACCACCTCACCCCCCAGGACGAGTAATCCGCCGAATCCTGCGACCAGCAGACATTGGGTGAGCGACGACAGTTTGCTCCACACTTCGGAGTCGTACCCAAGCTTGACCAGAAAGCCGGCACCGAGCACCACGACGATGGCGCCCACCCACGCCATCCACCGCCCACCGATGAGCAGTTCCAACGGCGCGCGTGTGATGGTTGGCTCTGATCCGAAGCGTTTGGTCGCTGGCTGTTGGCGCGGCTGGGAGAGGGCGACGACGGCCGGCTTGTCCTCGCCAACGACCGGGGGCGGCTGCAGTGTCCCGGTCGGTGCCGTTGGTGGTGCGGCAGGGAACGGGGCGCGCGGAGGCGGCACTGTCGCCGGTTCAGTCGGCTTCGCTTGGGTGGTCGGCGGCGGGCCCCGGCGGGCCGCCACGTCGTCCGGGCCGGCCTCGCCAGCCGGCCGGGTCTCATCGCCTAAGCCGAGCCGCTGCTCAACGCGATCGAGCCGATCGGCAAGGCGCTTCAACTGTTGCTTGAGGTCGTCCTGGTTCATGGAGCCGGCATCGCTGCTCAAAGACCGCTGGACCGCCCCACTGTAACCGGGCTGCCCGAAAATGGAATTTGGCGGCCAGGTCGCGCGATCTCCCGGCTTCCAACGGGCGATTATCGGCCCGGCGTCGTGCTTTAGATGAGCGGTCGATCTGGTCGATACGACTGATATGAGCGTCGTCAGTTCGCCCCTCGACACCTCGCTGGTGCAGGCCGCTCAGGCCCAGCAAACGGCGAGCAAGACGCGCGATCGTGAGCGGGCCGCCAGCGACCGCGCCCAGCGGTTCGCCGATCAGGTTGAGCTGCGGGTCGCGGGCGTGGAGTCGGCGGAGGCCGTCCGCCGCCTTCCACAGAGCGACTCCGAGCAAGCGGATGCTGAACGCGAAGCGAAGCACCAGCCGGCGCCAAATGACAATGACGAGGCCCGCTCGCGCATCGACGTGACCGCGTAGAGAGCCGTGACGTGTCGTCGCCGGCTTCCAGCGAATTGCAATTTGCTTGCGCTTCGGACAAAGCCCGCGTTCACAGAACGCGGATCTGATTACCAAGCACCCATCATCTTGCGCTTGCCGTCAAGCCTGCTGGCCTTGCTCGGCAAGCAGCTCGTCAAGACTCTGCACCGCGTCGCGAAGCTGAGGAATGACGATTGATCCGCCGACGATCAGCGCGACGTTCATCGCGTCCATAATCTCCCGGCGCGAGTAGCCGGCTTTGACGCACTGCTGTAGGTGGTAGTCGGTGCAGTCGTTGCAACGCAGGGCCATCGAGGCGACCAGCCCCAACAACTCCTTGGTTCGGCCGGGCAGCGCGTCGTCCTCATAGGCCGCCGTATCCAGCCGGAGGAATCGCTTGAGGCCCTGATGGTCAATCTCCATCAGCCGGGCCTGGCCGGCGGCCCGGTCTTCTCTGAATTCTTGCATCGTTCGGCGAGACATGGTGAGCACAGTGTATCGCCCCGATCGGCAGTGGCGCAGCGAGATCAGATACCCAGCAGAAAATCCCGGGCGCCACCGATGCCATCGGCTACTTTGAGGCACTGCGTCCGGGCATTGGCATCGTTGCCAGGGGGGTGAGGCCCGCTTTGACGCGATCGCCGACTCGCACATGAACCTGGACAGCTTCGTCGCGGGGCAGGATTAGTTCGGCACCCGAGCCGAACTTGATCATGCCGAAGCGCTGGCCGCGCCGAAGTCGGTCACCCGGGCACAGATCGCAGACGATCCGTCTGGCGACTTTGCCGGCGATCTGCCGTACACCGATCGTCCTCTCCTCGCCCCAATGAGGGCCCAGCCGCAAGGTGATCAGGTTCGACTCGTTGTCCGTCGAGCTTGCGTCGCTTCGGGCATCATAATGCGCACCCGGCTGGTGCTTGACCGTCAGCACATGCCCGTCCGCGGGCGAGCGGTTGACGTGAACATCGATGATGCTCAAGAAGATGCGAATGACGATCGCCGGTCCGCCCACAGCTGCATGATGATCCATTTGTTGTACCGCGGTCACTGTTCCATCGGCGGGGCTAAGCAGGGCATTGTCGGGCAGATCGACCGGCATACGTCGGGGCGGGTCACGAAAGAACCACGCTGTGCCCAGCCACAAGACTCCCGGCACGACCATCGCCCACCAGATTCCCAACCACGCGAGGAAGATGATGGCAGTGCCCGCCACGATTGCTGACGCAAGCCATTCTCGAGCGCCATAGCGCGTGAGCAGCATGAGCGGCAGCGTAGCGATCACACGTGGCGAGACAAGCTCGCCCGTGCCATTGTCTCCCGATTCAATTTCTTGCTGAGAGCCGATGGCTGAGGGCTGACCGCCCGCCTATTCCGTCGCCTTGCCGATGAACAGGCCGATCACGCCGAGGATCAATGTCATGCCGCAGAGGCCGCCGACCCACATCCACAGACTGCCGCCGCCGGAGGCAAACTTGATGGCCAGGCCGGGGGTTGCCCCGGTGGAGCCGACAATCGCGACAATGGCCACGCACACCAGCGCCGCCACTGTGCCGATTAGAAGTCCGGCGCCGAGTCCCGAGCCGCCTCCGTCGTACGCTTCCACCACGACCGGCATGCTCATGCCGTGGGTCTCGGTGACCTGATCGCCCGGACTTTCAGCGCCGGCAGCCTCGAACAAGCCGGAGGCGTGGGCCGGGATCTCGACATTCTCTTCGCTCGAATAGACCTCTTCCAGCAGTTCGGCGCCCAGTGAGGTGTCGTCAGATTCCTTGGTGAGATCGAGCAATCCGCTGCCCGAGCCGACCGCGTCCAGGTTGAGCTCCTCTTCGACCGCATCGCCGGCCTGCGTCTGATCCGACGCGTCCTCACCGCCATGGTCGGTATCAAATACGGAGACCCCGGTCTCTTCTCGGGAGTCGGCCAGGCCGATCGCGGACCCCCCCGTCGACTCCCCGGTCGACTCCCCCGTCAGCGCCAGCCCTGAGCTTCCGCTGGTGTCCTCCAGCGCCAGATGCACCTCGTCGGTGTCTTCTTCGCCGCCGGCGAGCAGGTTGATCTGCTCGACCTTGAACATGAGCTTGTCACGATCACGGAACTCCTGGAGCTGGCCGGACCGGGCCATCTCCTTGATCTCGTCTTCAGTCTTGCCCAGCTTCAGGCAGACCTCTTCGAGCGTATAGAACATCTTGGCCATAGCCACGAACCTCCTGGATTATCACCGCTTCAGGCTGCTGACCAGACGCGGGCAATGAACGCGTACGCCGCCGGCCGGCGACTGCGGATCGCTATCCGCCGACAATGATTCTACGTTGGCCAAGGCTGTTGGTTCCACCAACATTCTTCGTCCTGCCAGGCGATCCTTGGCACCTGCGTAATCAGTAGTGCCGGATCTTCATCGACCTCGATTCACGGTCGAGGCTGATGATCATGTATCGCAGAGCGTCGGCGGCGTGGTCGTGGCCGTCTTTCACCGGCACACAGCATTGGGGATTGTCGGGCGGGAAGTGGTACATCGTCAGCGCCTCAATGAGCCTTGTACAGCGCCGGTGGATGCGCAACCGGATCGAGCCGTCGGCTCGTTGCAGTCGCTGGCGAACGGCGACGAGGCCCGCCTCGACCGAGAGACTCCGTGTTCGCACAGGCCAGCCGGCTCGCTTCCACAAGCCGATCGTGGTCTCACCGGTATGTTCATTGCGCTGGTGTCCGGCGGGGTCGGCGCCGATCCACTGAGGTCTTGGCCAGGGCCGGCTGTTGGCCTCGGCGATCACCTGCCCAGTGGTGCGCTCGGATGCCGCGAACTCATCAACGATGTGCAGAATATCCTCGTGGTTGAGCCAACCCCACAGGAGGACTGTTGGTGAGCGATACCCGAAGTCGATGCCGCCGATCCAAACTCCGCCGTTCGAATGCGATTGCGGTCGGCGAACACCTTGGCGGGTGCCACCGCGGCGGACCCCAGTAACGGACTGCTGATCGCCCATCGGCGCCCGCGTATGGCTCGTGTCAATCTCAAACGATGTAGTGTGCACCTTCGGGTCGAACTCCGGATAGACCGTGTCCGCCCGGCTGGCCTGCTCGCAGAGCATCTCTGATTTCCAGGTCGGTAAGCTGACGCGAGCCTGCTGCTGGATCGCGTCGTCGATATCGATAAAGCCATTGGCTTGTTTGGCTGTGCCCCGGCAGTCCGTCCACAGCGGGCAGGTGGCACAGGGGCGATGTGGCTCGCATCGGCGAAGGGTATCCAGCACACTCCAGCGAAAGACGCGACGGTTGGATGATTGAGCGTCGCGCACCAACCGATGCATCAGGCCGAACGGCCGATGCATTGTGCTCAAACACTCGATCGAGGCGCGTACATAGAGGCTGCCGCACCAGCCTGAGCGGGTCGCCATCTGAGCCGCCTCCCACACGTCTGGTTCGAAAAGCTCGACCTCATCGCATCGGAGTCTGTGGACGCGCAGCCCGCGCACCGCCCGCTCCGATTGGCTGAGCACCTCCACCCGCGAGCCGTTTGTCAATTCAACCGCTCGCCCGGTGAGGTGACCTGCAATGAGGTCGTTGAAGACCTCAGACTCAAGCAGTTGCTTGAGGTAGCTGTACATCTTCGATGACTGCTCAAGCGACCCACCGAGAATACGGACCTGGATGCCGGGCTTGAACAGCATGTCCAGCAGGGTCGCAATCGCTCCGAGCTGGGTCTTGCCTCCGCCGCGGTTGGCCCACACCACGCAGTCGCGGGGCAGGCGGTCTTCAAAGTAGGCATGCTCGATGTAGGCAAACGGCGCATCGTTCCCCGGAGCCACGGATGATCGCGGGATGTCGAACCCCAAGACCACTCGGATATAGGCGTGCAATTGATTTGACGTCGCCGGTCCGACTAACCGCAGCGCTCGCCTCACGGCGATGTCTGCTTCCTGCGGGCTGTGCCCAAACCGTGGGGCAATGGGGGCTGCGATCATGGCTGCTGTTCGCCCAGCCGCTCCAAGGCCGCCAGAATTGTCTCTTCGCTTGGCGGCGCCGCCTCCTGCGACTCGCCGGTAGGCGGACACGTTTGCTCAAAGACGTCAAGGTCGGCCCGCAGCAGATCCACGCAGGCTCTGCGCGATGCCTCCGTAGGTTCCTTGGCTAATGCGATCTCAATCAACCGGATGGCCGCGTTCGCACGATATTGACTCAACAGCATCTGGGTCCGCACGTCCGAGAGCCTGGCCAATGCCTCCAATGCCTTGACGTTCGAGGGTTGCGTCGCCCGTTCGGACAGCTCCAACAAGCTCATCTCCAGCTCCCTGGCCAACTCCGCGGGCGATAGATCCGCTTCGACAATCCGCGCGATCACATGCTCGTCAAACGCTTTGCACTTTCGACGCGGCCTGCGTGGTGCTGACATCAACGATCTTGCCTCATGCTTGGGTCATGGCTCCGCATGGAAATGCGGGGGTTGGGCCCGCGGACTTGCAGCGGCGGCTAAGCTCCTGTTGGCTCATCCAGAGCCAGCAACTCCACCAGCGCTGCGCTTCGATCCCGTGTGAGAGGTCTGAGCTTCTTAAACAGCCGATCACGCTGGCCGGCGGTAAGGAAGAACGTCACCGCCTGGGGCATCGTCGCAAGGTCGGGCGGCTGTGCAGGCGCCGGTGGCAGCTGAGTGGCCGCGATGAGCTTGTCAATGCGGCTGACATCCTCAGGGAGGTGAGAGGCCAACGCCTTGACGCCCATCGAACCTGCGAGGCGTGCGAGCAGCTCCCCACGACGGTACGGATCATCATCGCCGCGCAACCGGTTAAGCGTCGCCAGCAGCAAGTCAGCACGTTGATCGTCTACCTCCCACACCTCGCACCGAGCGTGCGGATGGCCAAGCCGGCGAAGCGCCTTGGCTCGATGATGGCCGTCGAGAATCTGATACCGGTCCTTCTTTGCGGGGTGGAGCCGAACGATCAGCGGCGGATAGTCCCCTGACTCGCGGAGATGGACGATGAGCTTCTCCAGCAGGCTCTCGCCCATGCGGTTCGCGTTGCCGGGATGTTCGTCGAGCCGGTCGAGTGGGATGTTCGGCATGGCTGGGAGGGTCCAGTCGCAGTTGCGTTACAAGATCGAAGCGGTTGGGCTCCCGTCACCGAGTCCTTCTCATGCCTCCGTATCGCTGTGGTGGTATAGGTAATACACCGGCTGCGCCATCAGCCGATCACGAGCGGCGACCAGCAGATCGTCAAGCGCGAGGGCGTTGAGCCGATGCTTTGGCGTGCGAAAGGCGGTGCGATGCCATCGTCGGAGCTCCATTTCGATCCATCGCTGGTCGTCTCGGCGATGCTTGTCAAGGGCGTCACGGACCAGCCGTCGGCAGGCAAGCAGCCCGGGAGGGACCTCCAGCCGATCGAACGCGTCGACCAGCCGGGCGTACTCGGGCCTCGGCGGACGGTCGTAGCGGGTCATGCCGGCTCGCTCGAAGAAGGGATGAACCCGTCCCATCGCGGCCAGCGCTTCGGTAAAGATCGTCTCTGGATGCTCCAAGGCATGACGGACCAGTTGCACCGCCAGCCCCAACCCGCGCCATCGGGGGTCGATCACGACTCGACTGATCGTGCGGAACTCACGGTTGAGCATGGCCGCCGTTGCCCTGGCTCCAATGCCTCGGTAGCGATCGTTCGTCGCGTAGTCACGAAGCTGACAGCCGAGAGACGGAAACGACCGTAGCAGGACGCCGACGACTGTGGTTTCGTCGTGCCGACGCCGGAATCGACCGACCACCGTCGGTGCTTTGTAAACGAGACGGTAGACCGTCGTGACGGTGCCGGGCTGGCCTGATTTGTAGTGGAATGGTGCAAGGTGCTTGTAGTCGGCGAACGTGCCGGCTTCGGTGCGCAGCTTCTGGACGATTGATGCTGCCGGAAGGCAGTCGAATCGTTGGCGAAGTGTTTCCCGCGGGTTGTCACACACGGCTGGGCCGCAAGCTCCGTCGATCATTGCTGCACAACCTCCATCTGCTCGCCCAGGCCCTTGTACACGAGCACCTGCGGCTGAAGCGCTTCGAGCAGATCATCGTGGCTGGTCGCGGCGACGAAAGTGTGGCCGGATCGGCGGGCCCAGCGGTACACATTGCGGGCCATGATCTGGGCAGTCTGGCGGTCTAGGGTCGACCCGAACTCGTCGGCCAGTATTACAGCGCCCGCATCTTCGCGTTCGGCCAACTCGATCGTCTGCGCCAGGCGAAGCCGGTATCTCTGACCGTCGCTCAGCTCGCAGGGGCAACGAAGCATGACGAAGGCGTCGCCAAGCCCCGCCATGGCCAGCAGCGAGGTAACCCGTGATAACGGAAGATCGAACACATCGACCAGCGGCACTTCGGACATGGCGGGCTGCTGGTCGAAACGGATCACGCCAATGCTGTTCATCTCGCACTGCTCCCCGATCAAAGCCAGGATCGTGGATTTCCCGCCGCCGGAGGGCCCGGTGACGAAGACCACTGCACCCTGCGGCAGTGGGATCTCGCACGGTGGGACAAGCTGTAACCTCCGTTGATCATCCACGCCCAACCCAAACATGGCGGCGGTCTCCAGCACTCGCGGTGACGGACGGACAGCCGTCGCGACGCTGCGCTCAACGCGGATGCTGCGCATCAAGCGCTCCCGTCGGCCCGGGCCGCTGATGATCGTGATCGATCAAGAATCGGATGCGGGCGATCTCCTGTCTGATCTGATGCAGGCTTAGGCCGGTGGAGGCAGCGGTCTGCCGCTGCGATGCGCCCTGGAGAAAGACGAGTTCCGCGACACGGCGACGTGTTGACGGCCAGTCTTGCCGCTGCCGCAGGACAAACTGAAAGTGATCGGAGCCGATCCGCTCCAGAAGCCTCTGCACCCGCCGACGTACCGTGCGAGGCCGCTGGCCCACAGCGCGGGCGAAGTCGCTGGCCGTCATCCCACGGTCGTAGATTGCCCGCAGCAGCGCCCGATCCCCGGTCCGAAGGGGGTCGACATAATCCAGGATTCGCTCGGCCAGGGCACGTTGCTGGCGGAGCCTGGCGGCCTCGTCGGCACTCGCCTCGAATATCACAACAAACGCTCCACAAACGGGTTACAAGAAACGACGACCAATATGAGTTTTCATACTTGCAAACTTCTATACAATGTTTACACTACTGGCAGGCGCAAAGCAAGCCCAGTGTTCACATTTTAGTAAACTTTTTGAATCTTGACGGGAGGTTCACATGGCGACCATTGGCCGCCTGATCCGCGACGAGCGGCGACGCAGGCCACATCAACAGGGCACCGTGCGCCCGTGGACAACGAAAACGGCCGTCATGGCAATGGTCAAGCGTGGCAGAGACGTTCGAGCACAGCACATTGGCAAGGTGACGGCCAGGAATCTTCGCCAGCAGCTATCGCGTCACGTCGATGAGCGGTCCCGGCTCGTCACCGGCAAAGAGCGGAAATACAGGCCACCAGGAGCCCGTTTCAAGGGCGGACACGATACGGCTCCTCACGGCATCGGCGAGTACGTCCGGGGCGACGTTCACACCAACACGGTCGAGGGCTTCTTCGCTCTGCTCAAGCGCGACATCTACGGCACATTCCACCACGTCAGCAAGAAGCACCTACAGCGCTAGGTGGATGAGTTTGTGTTCCGCTACAACACCAGGAAAATGGACGATGGCGCGAGGACGGCTTTAGCGATTCAGGGTGCAGAGGGAAAGCGACTGACGTACCACGCGCCAGCTACCCGTAGAGTTCTTGATCCCGAAGCGTCGCTGAAAGGTCTTGACGTAGCTTGGGTAAACGGTGTCGCCTGGGCGCGTACAGCATTTGTGGCCGATGACCATGATTCCGGTCTCGCCACTCGGAGTAGGACCCTTGAGTTTCTTTTCGGACCCTTTGCCTCTAAAGATCTCAATATTATGTGTTTGGCAGATCTGCATGATCTGCCCCCAGGTGATCTGCCGTCGTCCCACTCACACCGCCTCAAGAAGCACGTCTTCTCTGGCTACATCGCGCCAACATGAATCACTGTCGCCCAAGTCGACATCAGAGATTCCCTGAGCTTGGGATTCGAGATCGGGTTCCCAATAGTCGTCATCCTGCTTGGGTAACTTGGGTAAATGGATTCTTGTACGGATTTCTGCCCAGAGATCATCACGCAGTTTGGGTGCTCTCAGGAAAGTGTTGACGACTTCTTCAGGAGCCTGTTGAAATACCACAACATTCGGATCGCGTTGAGCTTCCTCAATCAGCGCGCGCAGCGCAGTGTATAGCTCGTGAACAGCGCCCACTACTGTCTCGTCAATACCAATTTGATCTGTTCGCACAGAATGCGCGACGTATCTACCGTCGTCATCTTTGGACCTATAGACCACGAAGTGGTCAGCCCAGTTCGCCAGTGCTTCTTCTCGATGCCTCGCGTTCATGGCCCACCTCGAACGTCGTATTCTGTGCCTCTCACCGCCATACGCACCTCCTTGTGCGAGGGCCGCACTTCGCAAGAGGTTCAGGTGGAATATCGTCGTCCATGCACGCACCTGGCCAAGTAACCCATGGGCCAAGCGGCACCACCTCCCCCTCTCTCCGTACAACTAGCGTAGGTCTCCTTTATCTCCCTATCCAGTAAACATTTAGGCGGAAAACTGGGCAAGACCGATAAACTTGGGACTCGTAGCCGATAACGGGAACACGTTGGTCATGTGCCATACCTCTAGGCACTTGTCAAGTGCTTTGATCAATATTTTGAAAAAACGTCCTTAGAGACTCAGCGGCCAGCTACCCCGAGGTGACTCTGGCGGCGAGACAACCGATTCATCGTTGCGTCATGTATATATTTCCGGTCGAGTATCACAACAAACGCTCCACAAACGGGTTACAAGAAACGACGACCAATATGAGTTTTCATACTTGCAAACTTCTATACAATGTTTACACTACTTGCAGGCGCAAAGCAAGCCAAGCGTTCACATTTTGGTAAACTTTTTGAATCTTGACGGGAGGTTCACATGGCGACCATTGGCCGCCTGATCCGCGACGTGCGGAAGCAGGCCGGGATGACCCAGGAGGCATTGGCCAAGGTGCTCCGATGCAGCAAGTCGCATCTGTCGCTGATGGAGTCTGGCCAGCGGACGGTCTCGGCGTCCAAGGCCCGTCAGATTGAGTCGGCCCTGGGAATCACCGACGCCCGATTGATTGCGGCATTGCAATGGGACAGCACGCCAGCCGAGGTCAAGGCTCGCGTGGCAACCTCCCAGGCCCTGGCTGGGCGGTTGAGACAGGCGGCCCGTCGAGGCGATAGCCTTGACGAGCTGTTTCGCACAGGAGAGCTGCGGGAGATCATCGAGCAGTTCACCGCCAACGTGGACGAGCCCCTTCCATTAGGTCGGCAGATCCCGGTCATCAACCAGGTTGCCGCTGGGTATCCTCGGGAGTTCACCGACCTGGACTATCCAGCGTCGATTGCCGACGAGCACATCGCCTGCCCCGATGTCACCGACCCACAAGCGTTCGCGGCGCGGGTCGTGGGCGATTCAATGGAGCCGGGCTACCGCGAAGGCGAGATCGTGATTTTCTCACCTGCCTTGCTCACGCCGTCGGGATCGGACTGCTTTGTGCGCCTCCTGCGCGACAACGAGACCACTTTCAAGCGCATCTACATCGAGGACGATGGCCGGACGATCCGCTTGCAGCCGCTAAACAACAAGTACCCGCCGGCGTCCGTCGATCGCGAGGACATCGGCGGGATGTACGCCGCCGCATACGTTATGCGAAGGGTGGGACAGTGACCCGACGGGTTCCTGGAGGGTGCAGATCGCTTCGAAGCTCATTCGCCCGCAATGGCGCTAATCCACCGGCAACCGGGGAATGACCACCTGGACAAGCACCACCAGTACGATCGCCAGCGCGGCTATTGCCCCTACGATCTGCACGGTCATCAACAACACTCGTCGCCAGTAATGGTCGAGGCAAGGCATCCGCAGCGCCAGGTAGATCATGGACACGCCGAACGACAATGGGACCAGCAGCAGATACCACCAATCGTGTACCGCATTGATCGGGTCCAGAAACGGAACGTAGGCGAGCAGCGGGATCATGGCTCGGTGCTTCCGCGCTGCCGCCGATCCGCAACTCTTCTGGACGGATGGTGAAGCGCGTCGAGAATCACGACGAGGTTCATCAATCCGGCCAGTGCGCAAAAGAGTGTGCCCATCTCATTGACGCGGCCGAGGCCCTTGCGGCCCAGCTGAACGATGGCCTTGGAGTCCCTCGCGTCGGATCGCCCCGCCCCGTCAGGCGGCCACGTCTTGAGGAAGGTCTGATTTGTGAAATCCACGGCGACGGTGATCGGTCCGCAAAGGGCCTGAGCCCAGAACCACAGCCGATCTTCCTTGCGGTCCACAACATCGATCCCCCCGATGAGCACGCCGCCGAGGAACAGGAACAGCACTCCGAACATTACCAGTCGCCCTCGCTTCCCTTGGCCGAGGTAAATGTGCCCTAGGCCCGGCCAGAGCCAGGCGAGGATGGCGGCAAACGGGGTGAATTGGCGGCTGAATTTGGTCGAAATGGACATGGTCTGCGGGTTGAGGAGTACCTCGATTCTCAGTTTATCGCCGTCCCATGCGGCTCGATTGGCATGTGTCGGCAGTTCTTCGCAGTCGCCCAGGTCGGGCGTAGTGTACCCGCATTGGGCAGCTGTGGACGGCCGGAGCAAGTCATGGCTGAACACGACCAAGAAGATGGGCAGGTCCAGCGCGGCTCAAGTCGCAGAAAAAGTGTTGTTGATCGACGGCACGGCATTGATCAAAGGGAGGCGCGCCCGATAGCTACGGCAACCAATCTCGAACGGAGACGCGGGCCTGGACGCCGCCGCACCGACTTCATGCGAGCGGCTGAAGAAGGCGAGATGACCCAAGAGCAGTTCATGTTCATCATGGCCATCGACAGCTTCAAGCGCGTCAACGAGTTGACGTTCCCGACCTGGACCGAAGTGCTGGAGGTGATTCGAAAACTGGGCTACCGCAAGACGATGACCAGCGAGCTGAATCTCGGGGCCCGGGTCGAGGACTGGACGGAACGGCCGGACGCCGCTAGCGGTGTCAGCAAGGTGAGCGACCCCGAAGATGATGAGGAGTATCCCGGGGATTGACCGGCGGTGCTACGGCCGCGCTTGCAGCTCACCTGCCTCCGCATACACATGTTGGCGCCGCAGCACATGGGATGGGGTGATCGCGATCACACCTGTTTCTGGTACCATTCCGAGTTGATCTGGATGTAGTTGAGCCATTGCTCCGGTAGGTCCTCCTCAGGGAAGATCGCCTGAACCGGGCACTCATCGACGCACAAGCCGCAGTCGATGCACGTTTCCGGGTCGATGTACAGCATTTCCGCCTCCTGGAACTCCGCCTCGTCCTTAGTTGGGTGGATGCAATCGACGGGGCAGACATCCACACAGGAAGCGTCCTTGGTGTGGATACAGGATTCCCCGATGACGTGAGTCATGGCACGGTTCCTCGGTGTCCCTCCAAGCCCTGAGGTTTCCGATTGTAGCAGTCGGCGTGCACGGTACTCGCGACAGGGTCCTGCCTGTTCGCTTGGCGCGCATAGAAAGAGGCCGGCGCCAACGCCAGCCCCATCAGATCCTGCCATTCGAAGTATCGGTGCCCCCGTTGTACGGGGGCGTTGATCGCTACTTCTTTTTTCTGGCCTTCTTCCTTCTGACCTTCTTGCGTGTGGCCTTCTTCTTGGTCGCCTTCTTCCTCCGTTTCTTCCGAGTGGCCTTCTTCTTTGTCGTGGCCTTCTTCTTTCTGGTCCCCTTCTTCTTACGAGCGACCTTCTTTCTGGTGACCTTCTTTCGTCTAACCTTTCTTACAGTCCTCTTCTTGGCCGTCTTTTTCCTGGCGGCCTTCTTCTTCGTGGCGCGTCTCTTTTTTGCCATTGGAATAACCTCCTGTTTGGGTTACCTTGTCGGAGCAAATTGACGGCGGTACGACCGCCGGAGGATTTTGTACATCTATCGGACCTCCAATGGAAGTATCTTGACAGAAATTGCTCAGCGACGCCAGTGCCTCGATGGGAAATCTACCATGATTCGACTTGCTGTTTACGGTGCCGCCGGGCGCATGGGCGCGAGAATCTGCACCCTCGCGCGCGACGATCCGCGCTTCGACCTGGTGGCCCAGATCGACCCGGCGATCGACCCGACGACCACTCGAACCGCCGATGTGTCGCTCGACGCGATCATCGACTTTTCCTCCGATGAGGGCGCCCGCAGCGCGACCCGATTCGCCATCGAGCACCGCCTAGCGATCCTCGTTGGGACAACTGGCCTATCGTCCCAAACGCTCAGGGCTATTGATGTTGCGGCTGGCTCGGTCCCGGCGATGGTCGCCGCGAACACCTCCTTCGGTGTGGCGGTGTTGACTCACCTGGCGACCCAGGCCGCCCGGCTGCTCGGGGACGGCTACGACGTGAATCTGACCGAGGTCCACCATGCCGGCAAGCGCGATAAACCCTCGGGAACGGCGCTGCGGATCGCCGAAAGGCTGAGGCGGGACGCCGGCCTCGAGTTGCCCGCCGATCGAATCCACGCCATTCGGGGCGGCGACGTCGTGGGGGAACATACCGTCGAATTCGCCGCAGACGGGGAGCGCATCAGACTCTGCCATATCGCAACCAGCCGCGATCTCTTCGCCCGCGGGGCGCTGCGGGCAGCCGCCTGGCTCCACGGTCAAGCGCCAGGCCTATACACGATTGAGCAGGCCCTCGGGTTGCCTGCATCCAGTCAGCCCTGAGCCGGCTCAGATTGAACGGTCTTCGGCCGTTGTGCGGAGTGCCAAGCCACAGATCATCGTTCGATGGCCCTCGCACTTTCAAACAAATCACGCAGGTTGCAGTCGTTGACGCGATTATACAACCCGAGCGCCGCCGCGTCGGAGATCCCGGCCGGCACCCGGGCTCTCACTTGACCCGTATTCGGATTGTACCAGAACTGCGCCAGGCTGTGGTCGGAAGCGGTCAACTTCACTGGATGTTCGAGGTCGCTGTGCGAATCATTGGCAATGCCCAGCCAGGGGTGCCCTGGGCCAAGCAGTGGGTTCGTGGGCAAGTCGCCGAGAAACCATTCCGGGTCGACCGCTGCAGGATACCCTCGCTCCGTCAGCTCGGCTTGTTCCAAGCCCGCTTGAAGCATGATCTGACTCTGGAAGCGGCGGACCTCCGCACGCGTCTGGACGATCCGTTGCTCCATCCCCCGTGCAGCACGGCCATAGAGGACCACGCCGGCGACAACGCTCGTAACCATCAAGGCAACCAAACTGTAGATCATGATTCGCATGGTTGTAACGGTGCGGGTACGCGGCGCATCGATGCTCCTTTGCTGGATAATCGGACGCAAGCGCCTCATTGCTCATTGAGGTGTTGAAGTTGGGCGAGAATCGGGTCGGGTTGTGCGGGCTGGGCATATTGCTCGGCTTGCATCGCGCGGTACTGCGACCCACGGGGATCAAGCCGGCGCTGGATCGGCGTCGGCTATGATGCATTGAGGCCTGTGCGGCGATGGGCGTCCCTGGAATGAGCGATATCCACACAACTCAACTTGACTGTGGTGCGACCCTTGTCGTTGAACCGGTTCCGAACGTCGCTTCAGTCGCGCTGAGCTGGCTTCTGCCCGTTGGTTCGGCCACTGATCCTCCTGAGGGCGACGGCATCCCGGCGATTCTCAGTGAGCTCATCTTCCGCGGTGCCGGCGGACTGGACAGTCGAGGCCACAGTGATGCGCTTGATCGCCTGGGTGTACAGCGCTCCAGCGGGGTGCTGACGTATCACCTGCGGCTGGGTGCGACGCTCCTGGGCGATCGCCTGAGCGAGGCATTGGGGCTGATGACAGCCATGGTGCGAGAGCCGGCCCTGCCCGCCGACGGTCTTGAAGCGGTTCGAAGCCTCTGCCTGCAATCGCTCGATTCGCTGGACGATGACCCGCAGCATCTCGTGATGTTGTGCCTGCGTCAGCGTCATCTCCCCGCACCGTTCAATCGCCACGGCTATGGGTGCCGTGAAGTGCTGGAGGGTTGTTCAATCGAGGCCATTCGTGAGGCATGGACGAGCCGTTGCACGCCGGTCGGGTCGATTTTCTCCGCAGCAGGCGCTGTTGACCCGGATTCGCTGGCCGGTCAGCTCGACGGCTTGCTTGCGGGCTGGTCCGGTGAGCATCGCGAGCCGGTGGAGCAGCGCCCGCCGCTCCGTGGCCAGACGTACATCAAGCAGGATACCGCCCAGGTGCACATCGGATTGGGCTACGACGCTCCTCGCGAAGCAGACCCTCGCTCGATGCTTGAACGGCTCGCTGTCGGCGTGCTCAGCGGGGGGACCAGTGCTCGCCTATTCACCGAGGTGCGGCAGAAGCGATCGCTTTGCTACAGCGTGGGCGCATCGTTCCATGCTGGGCGGGACAGCGGCTTGGTCGCGCTATACGTCGGCACCACACCCGAGCGCGCAGACGAAACCCTGGAGGTATGCATCGCTGAAATTGAGCGGTTGCATCAGGGCGTACGCGAAGAGGAACTCAAGCGGGCGGTGGCCGGCCTGAAGAGTCACCTGATCATGCGAGGCGAGTCCACTCCCGCGCGGGCCGTGGCGATTGGGCACGACCAGTTTCGCCTTGGACGGGCCAGATCATTAGATGAGCTGGCTCGTGAGGTCGACGCCGTCACCATCGATCAGCTCAACGCCTACCTCCAGTCGCGGGTATTCGGCGAGTTCACGGTGGCTTCGATCGGGAAGGTCGAGTTGGCAATACCGGCTCACTGACACGTCGATTCCAGGGTCGATGGGCTGCGAGAGTCTAGGGCGGCCTTTGTCCAACCTGTGTACACTGCTGACATGCCGATGTGGATAATGTCGCCCCAACCCGGTATGCGCGTTCGCGTCACCCAGCAATTGCCTCATCGGGAACGGCCGTGGACGAATACGATCGAAGGGGCGGTCACCCGCTGTCAGCAGACCAAGACCGGCTCGTGGTTCGCCCACGTCAAAGATGACCAGCTGTGGCTGGACCGTCTCGAGCTGCGATTAGACAGTGGCGAACTGGTCATTCTGAATCTTGACCGATACACGGTGATCGAGGAGGTGCCCGAGCCACGCAACACTGGACCAGACTCGTCGAGACAGGTCTCGATGTGATGGACGAATCCCCCGACAAGTAAAGCCGGCGATGATCGGGGTTGGGTCAGGTGCGAAAGTCTATGCCGTGATTAGCGTCACAAGCAGTACGTCGCTTCAAGTCGTTGCCCGTTGGCAGAAAGAAAACAGGCTCGCAACTCCAACCTTTCAGGGAGAGCCTTCCTATCAAGCTTCAGGTGAAAGCGATAGGTGCGGGTCACGTCGTCGTAGTGATCTCGGTTGATCGACAGGTCACTAAAGTCCTTAGCGTACGTCGTGATTCGTTGCAACGAACCCTTCGCCGGCCCGACCGCAAGCAGATCGATACGAATCTGGCCCACGCCCTTGCAGGTGTGGCCAAACGCGTCGAAGAACTCGATTCGCGCCTCAATGTAAGGCCGGCCGGAGTCTCGATCGGTCGCCCGTCGGCTCAGCGGGTGAACGCGCATTCGAGTTGGCCAGAAGGGCCAGGATGCGGTGGTCGAGCCGGGACGGTGGTTCCCATTCCCGGCCGTGCGGAGGCCGTGCCCAGAGCCCGGCGTAGATGGGATAGGACTATGCGCACATCCCCAGGCGCAAAGCAGGCCCAGCACCAAGATGACCGTCAAGCTGCTCAATCGCATCCATGCAGGATACCGATACACGGACTATCGCGGTAGGCCTAGGCCGCATCGGCAGACTTGCTGCGGCGCAGGTGCTCTAGCAGATCAATCAGTCGCCGCTGACCCTGTTCAAGCGTACAGATCGCCCTGGTATTCTCTTTGACCACGGTAAGCAATGCATCCAGCTCGCGTTCCTGCCCCACGAGCTTTTGATGTGACTCATTAAGTTGCCGGTCTCGGGTGGCGGCGTGGCGACGCTCGAAGACCCACAGCATCCCGATGAGACCGGCTGCTCCGAACTGTGTGAGGACCGTCACTGTGCCGTCGATCATGATGACGCTGGCGCTCCCCGTTAATCTCTCACCAGAGCCAGCACATCGATGCGCCGTGTGGCCTCAGGCAGGCCGTCGCCGTCCAGATCGATCCTCACCACGGTTTGGTGGGTGGCTTCCTCGGCGCGTGCAGCGTAGACGGCAGCTCGTTGCGTCAGGGAATCGCTGGTTGGGTCGAGGGCTGAGGCGCTGGCCAGAACCCGCGCGATCGTGCGCAGGGCGATGAGGCGTCCGACGTCTTGGGGGTTGGTGATCGCCGTCTCGTCGAGATCGTCGGGACTGCCGGTGTCGCCAATGCCGAGCGCGCCGAGCACCCAGCTTTCAGCTCGGTCAATCGCTCGTTCAAAGGTGTAGATGGAGAAGGTGAGGCCAGTGGCATTGTCAAGTGTGATGGCCGGGTCGGTACTGTCGACTCGCAGACGCGACACCAACACGGTGTCGGTGCTCTGCGGGCCAGTGACTTCCAGGACCTGCGAGGGCGTGTCGACGGTGATAATGTGGCCAAGGTCGATGCCCTTGCCAGCGAAGTCGCTGCCGACGCTGGTAAACCTGGTGTTGGTGGCGATGGCGCCGTTGCTGGCACCATAGAGCAGCGTGGCTTGGCTGCCAGCGTCGATGAAGATGCTGGGCTCCACGATCGCGAGATCTCGATCGGTGATCATGGCCATGGGTGAACTCCTGCACAGGGGGCGGCCAGCTTTCAGATGTCGGGCGTGGGCCGATTGTGAATCGCCTCGCTGACCGCTGATCGCTGAGCGCGGGGTTGAAAACCGGCCGGCGGCTGTGACGCCGCCGACCAGTGACGGGAGGAGAAAGGATCAGGCACTGGTGCCGAGGTTCGTGAGCAGGGCGTGAGCATTCTCGTTGCGGAACTCCAGCGTGTACTCGCCGATCACCTGGCCGACCTCAGCGTCGCCTTGGCTGGCCAGGGGCTTGAAGTGGAAGCTGCGTCCAGCCAGCGGTGGCACGTCAATCCGCGAGCCGTCCAGTAGCAACAGCATGTCCTGCGGAACCCAACGGCTCATGACGACCCGGCACACGCCGAAGTCCGACTCGTACACCTCCACCATCGAGCTGAACTGCTTCTCGTGGCCAATGAACCGCTGCGAGGTCGAGATGAACCCGTTGATCTGCCGCTTCTGGAAGCCCCCGCAGACGATGGTGTCGATGGTGCCGGAGCTCTGCTCCCACACCTCACGCAGAGCCGCATTGAGCACGGCCTCATTGAGCAAGTCGTTGCCCACGCCGTCGCCGGGCGGGATGGGCCCGGTATCGGGCGCGAAGGAGTTCGTCGCGATCGATGCAATGACCCCCCGCATCGTGCGCCGGGTGCTGGTGTCACCCTGTGGGTCACTTGACGCGGCGAAGCCGTTGATCACGCAGTTCTCAAGGTCGCGTAACAGCTCGCGGAGCCGCTCCTGCTTCTGGTAGTCCATCTCGTCGTCCAAACCGATCGATTGCGCCGCAAGCTGGCTTCCGGAGACCTCGACGGTAGCGGTGAAGATCTGGGTGTAGTTCTGCTTGCGCACACGATTGGTGAACCGCGTCGATGGGGCGTCGTCGCCTTCGAGGGCGGCGTTGCCGATGATGATGATCACATCATTGTCGGCCAGCGATGCCGAGGGGCTTCCGCCGTACTGGCGAACCACGGTGAGGTCGTTGACGCTGACAGCTGTCACCAACATGACCTCATCCTTACCCTTCAGCATGATCTGATCGCCGACGCTGAACCGATCACCGTTGTCGACCGTGAAGACCGTTTCGTTCGGCGGGTCGGTAATGGTCTGGTCGTTCACAGCGTCGGTGTTGGGCAGCAGGCTGTCCTCCAACCACTCGTGTACGGTGCTCATTGCTGATCGCTGTGGGTCGCCGAGGTGATCCAGCAGCGGTGTCTCATACGGACTCACGAGCGCGATGATGTCGCTTACGTCTTCCGCGATTTCAGGCAGTGTGGCCCCCGCGGAGTAGGTGGCCTTTCCGGTAAATGGCATGGTCTAATTCTCCAGATGGATCGAAAGGTTGAAATTGATGAGCCGATTCATGGGTGCTCTGGTTCGGTCAGTAAAGCGTTGGTCGAAGATCGAGCGGTATCCGCCGAGGTCCCGGCCGTGGATACGGCTAGGTGTGCCGGCGTAGGCGCAGATATCGCAGCAAGGCGCTCCGGCTGCCCGTCGTGTGCGCCTCGACCGCGGCACGCTCCAGGACGTCGGCGGCGGGGGAACGATCGTTGTCGATCTTGGGCCCGAGCACCGCCGCCCCGCGAGCGTTGGATCGGAACAGAAACGGCTTTCGTCGGCGCAAGTCCGACACCGTCTGCTCCACGTCCGGCTCGTCTGTCTCCGCGAGCGCCATCTCCGTCAGCAACGTTGCCGTTTCAAGATCAATTGCGCCCGCTTCCTGCAGCAGCTCGCCAATCTGCTCGCGGCGCTGCAGGTCACTGATCACCCGCTGCTGCTCCTGCAGCTTTCTGTCTCGTTCCCCAAGCTCGGCTTTCAGGTTCGCCAAGATCTTCTCAGCGGCCTGGGCCCGCTTGCGATACTTCTTCGCCTCGCTGACCGGGACAAGCCTGTCGCCTCGAGTTGCGTCTCCCGCTGGGAGGGGGCCTTGCTGAGTGCGAGCCGTGAGATTCTGGTCAGCGGTTTCGCCGGCCACTTCGAGCAGTTCATTCTCCGACTTCACATCGTTGTCTGCCGGGACGGTCTCTTGTTCGCTCATTGTCAGCTCCCTAGTGCTTGAATCGTTGCGGCAGGCAAGCGCCGCTCACGAAGTAATTGATCGCTAAACGCTCACGCCTTGTGGCTGGAGGCCTGGTTCATCGGGATACCCCAACTCGGCTCGCAAGACACTCGTGGGTACGCCAAGCTGTGCCTTGGCCAGCGCGTCACTGATCCGGCGGCTCTCGTCGATCGGCAGCGAATCCGACCAGGCCACTTCGACACGCCGATCCGCTGGGGCGGTCCGGTAGACGCCATAGACATCAAGTGCGTGCAGGATCAGTTCGCAGAGACCTTCGATTGCCGCCCCATAGGTGACGCGCTTGCGGTTGACCTTGGCGATGGTGCCCATGAGCGAGATGCGTAGCGCGTTCTCAGAGCTGAGGTTTCCAACCTTCGCCTTGATGTGTCCGGCCGCGGCCGGCGTCACCCCGGACGCTTTGTCCAGCGCCTCACGGAGCTCTTCAATGTGTGCTCTCTCACTGGGGCTGTCAGCATCGCCGCCGAACCCTTCGATGGAGGCGTCGAGATTGTCGGTCACCCACATTTGCCCGGGACCGATCGGGCGCTCGGTGAAGCCGTCGATGCCCTTTCCCAGCCACATGCGAAAGCTTTGCATCGTGACACGATTGGCTCGATCGCTGAGGCGGGTGTTGAGTTCATCCTGAAGCGGAATGAGCGGTTCAACATCGCTCAGGCCGTCGTAGAACAAAGGCTGACTCAGATTCTGGATGTGCACAATGGGTAGCCGACCGAGGCGGTTGGTCCTCTCCATGACCAGTTGACCGTCTTCGTACCGCTGGAAATGTGTTGCAGAATGGATCTCGGTCACCGTCATCGAGGCCCGGCGGGCGCCCACCCGCAGCCGGGGCGAGACCGCCCGGCTGAGCCGAGCCAGCAGCCCGCCACGTTCTACATCGTGAATCAGTTGCCGGTAGTGAATGATGTACGCGTCGAGCTTTCGGTAGTCGGACCGATTCAGCAGCGGGATCGCCCGGGGCGCCTCGACCGTCTCGATGACCACGTTGGACGCAACACGCGAAGTGAGGTCAAAAGCAGAGGGGTTAGACGGGGCCTCCCCGGGCGATGGCTTCTTGATGGCCCGTGCCCGCGCCACCCGCGCGAGCCCGTGGGTGCTGATCAGGAAATCTACGTGCCCGTATACCGATCCCATCAACGCCGCGGTCTGCCAAAGGCCCGTCCCGCCGTTGGCGTCGAACGTCGCCTCAAGAATCGATTCGATCTCGCGGCGCAGCTGCGCGTTCACCGCGTGGCTCACGATCTTTGGACTCGCAGGAAACATGAAGTCCACCAGCGTGTGGATGCGCCAGGCAATGTCGTTCTCGATGACGATCTCCCGCTGAAACCGATCATCACGATCAACCCGCCTTAGCTCGATCAGCCGTTTCGGCAGGCCGACGGCCTGTGCCGGCGAACCATTGGACCCGCCGAATTCATCCGGCTCAGCCAGCGCGTTGCGGTAATAGCTCCACAACCGTCCAAGGCGGGGCAGCGTGATCGCCTCGTGCTCTTCGATAAGCAGCTCCAGCAACGCCTCATCAAGCGGAATCGAACCAAACGGTGCAAGCTCGTACGCCATCTCAGCAACCTTCCAAAGGCGGTGCGGAACGGTTCGCTCTTCACCCTTGGACCCAAGGCACACCTGGCGCGCGCTGCCGCGTCCGCAGATCGTGCAATCACTGCCGGCTCACAGAAAGGATGGGCGAAAAAAACTCGAGATGAATTATCCGACCAACCCGTTTCGTGCGCGCGCCGAAACCAAGAAGCCCCGGGTGAGCGCACGGAGTCGGCCGATCACTGAAAAGTCGCCCCTCTTGCAGATTGTCGATGGCGAAAACGGCCCATTTGCGTGTTGAATCTACCCGCAATCGCGGTATGTTGGATACAGTGTTGCGAGACGGCAGCAGCGACGCGACTGCGGTCCGCTGAATCTCGTTGCGGTCATCGTGCTCAAGCAAAGGAGGTCCGCGAAATGAAGAAGGTCATTGCTCCCGCGATCGCAGGCATCTGTGGCCTATTTATGCTCGCGGGCACGGCTTCGGCGGATTTCGTCATGCTCACCGTCGAACTGTTCGCCAACAACTGGAACACATCCGATGCGGAGTTTGACGGCAACATCCCCGATGGCCAACTTCGTGACGTGTACCGCGTATACGCCCACTTCAATGATCCCAACGACCGGATGACGGCCATCGGGGTGGCGCTCGATGGCACGCCGATGACCGTCGAGAACGTGCTGGCCGACGGCATAACTCCGGGCAGCGGGCTGTATGAGGCGCTGTTCGGCGGCGCAGGGGAGGGTGGCGGCCCCATCGCCGACAACTCCTCCGGCTGGAGCGTTAACCCGACCGGCCTTACCTTCGACACGTTTATGACCATTGGCAACGCGGCGGGCTACACCCCCGTCATTGATCCGAAAACAGACGGCCCGTACATCTTCGGCTGGGGCCTGACCTTTCCTCCGGACTGGGCCGTCGGCACCGACTGGACCATTGCCAATTCGGCAGTGGTGACGATCCCGCCGGCACCATATGGCGCGCCGGATCGAAACGGCCGCGTCCTGGTGGCCCAATTCAACGTCGCCAACGGCGAGCACATCCAGGGCTTCGCCAACATTCAGTGGGGTATCGACGGTCTTCTTGGTGGCGGGAAACTCCCCCCCTTCTTCACCTCGATCCCGCCCTTCCCGGCCGACCTCACCGGGCCGGGCGGTGTGCCTGATGGATGCGTTGACGCGTTTGACCTCGGCGCCATGCTCGGCGCGTGGTGCTCCGGTGTCAACGACCCGAACCCGCCGAGCCCGCCCTGCGAGAACTGCACGCCCGCGAATCTTGCCGTCGCGGACATCTCCGGTGCGGCCAATTTGCCGGATGGGTGCGTGGATGCATTCGACCTGGCGAAGCTGCTGGCCGAGTGGTGCTCCGTCGCCGGCGGCAATCCATGCGGCACCTGCTTCTAGGAAGCGAAGGCCGGGCGTATGGATCAATCCGCCGGCTGAGGCGGCACATCACACCCGCGGACTCTGCTAGGATTGCTCTCTTTGTCCGGGACGGAGTCTGGCGATGCGCTTGAGAATCCTGAGCATCTTCGTGCTGATGGTGGCGGCAGCGCCAAGCTTGGCCCAGACCACTCCGGTCAACGGAATTCGACCGGCTGATCTGCGAACCCATGCCATCATCGGTGCGACGGTTGTCATCGCGCCCGGACAACGGATCGAGAACGCGTCGATCATCATCCGCGACGGCGTGATTGAGGCCGTCGGCGATGATCTCGATATTCCTCCTGAAGCGCGCATCTGGCCGGGGGACGGCATGACGGTCTACCCCGGTCTCATCGACGCGGCGCTGTTGGTCGATGTCGAGAAGATTCCCGATGGGGCCGGCGCGCATTGGAACCAGCGCGTTCATCCACAGATACAGATGGTCGATCAGCCGGCCCCGGATACTTCGTTGCGTAAGGATCTGCGGAGCTTGGGGTTCACGGCTGCGGCCGTCTATCCCTCGGCCGGCGTGCTACGCGGCAGCGGCGTCGTGGTCGCGCTGGCGGATGAGGACGAACACGTTCTGGCCTATCGCGAGCGTGCCGCTATGGCCATCGGCTTTGACCACGGCGGCAGTTGGAGCAGCGCGACCTACCCCGGCTCGCTGATGGGCGCGATCGCGCTGATCCGCCAGACGCTCTACGATGCACAGTGGCACGCGGCATGCCAGCGGGTCTGGCAGGCCGACCCGGTGGGACACGAGCCTCCGATCCGCGCCGATGCGCTTGAGGCTCTAAGCGACGTGATTAGGCGCAGCCAGCCGGTGCTGTTTGACGTCACGGATGAGCACAATGCGCAACGGGCCGCCAGAATCGCCCGTGAGTTTGACCTCGATGCGATGTTTCTGGGCAGCGGCGTTGAGTTCCGTCGCCTTGAGCAGGTCGTCGCTACGGGGCTGCCGATCATCGTGCCGCTGAAATATCCAGACCGGCCTGAGGTATCGTCTCCGCTTGAAGCGGACGACGTCACTCTTCGCGAGATGATGACGTGGGAGCAGGCGCCGACCAACGCTCGTCGTCTCCTGGACGCGGGTGCGACGGTGGCACTCACCACGCATCGGCTCAAGAAGCGAAGCGACTTTCTGTCCGTACTGCGAAAAGCGATCCGGTACGGGCTCAGTGAGGATGACGCGCTGGCCGCCCTGACGACTACTCCAGCGAAGTTGTTGGGGCTAAACCGCATCATGGGCACGATTGAGGTGGGAAAGGTCGCCAATCTCGTGGTGGTCGAAGGTTCGCTGTTCCAACGCAAGCCAAAGATCCGAGACACCTGGATCAATGGGCGTCGGCATGAAGTGTCAAAGGATCCAGATCTCAAGCTTGTGGGCAAGGCGATCCTGCGCACTGACTGGGGTGTAGAGGCACCCGTCGATATCGACACCGTCAAGGCCAAGCTGACCCTTCATCTGCCGGACGGCTCCAAGGTCAAGGCCAAGAAGGTCGTCTTCCAGCATGATCGCCTGTCGTTCGTGATGGACGGCCGGGTCTTTGAAATCGAAGGCTATGTTCGGCTGGCAGGTGTACTGACCGAAGGCGCGATTGTCGGCGCGGGCGTCTTGCCCGACGGCGAGCAATTCACCTTCACCATTGCACCCTCCGCCGACCAAGACAGCGACGCTGGGCCCATCGACGAGGAAGCTCAACCGGCTCCCGTTGGTTCTGAGCCTAACGATCAGCGGGATGCTGACGACGATGACGAGAGCGAGGAGACTGAAGACGACCAAGAAGGCGAGGGCGACGAAGAGGAGGACGAAGAGGACGAGGACGAAGAGGAAGCCATCGAGCCGCCGCCGGACCAACTCGTCCATCCCCTGGGAGCCTTCGGGCTAACCGAGCACCCGCAACCTCGATCAATCCTGATCACCAATGCAACCATCTGGACCTGCGGATCGGGCGGTGTCATCGAGAAGGGCTGGCTGGCAGCTGTCGATGGCAAGATCACCGCGATCGGATCCGGCGCGTTCGAACTTGGTGGTCATTATGATCAGAGCATCGACGGGACCGGCAAGCACATCACGCCCGGTCTGATCGATTGCCATTCCCACACTGGCGTCAGCAGCGGCATCAACGAATGGACGCAAGCGATCACTTCCGAGGTGCGCATCGGTGATGTGGTCAATCCGGACGACATCAACTGGTACCGCGAACTCGCCGGCGGGCTGACCGCGGCCAATCAATTGCACGGATCAGCCAATCCCATCGGCGGCCAAAACAGTGTGGTGAAGCTCAAATGGTCGGGCAGCGCCGACGACTTCCGCATCCACGACGCCATCGGCGGGATCAAATTCGCCCTGGGTGAGAACGTAAAGCGATCCAAAGATCGCTACCCGAATACTCGCATGGGCGTCGAGGCGATCATCCGCGATGCGTTTACCGCCGCCGGCGAATACCAGGCCCGGTGGGATCGGTATCGAGCAATGAAGGAGGACGACCGAGCGCACACCATGCCGCCGGCGCGCGACCTGGAGTTGGACGCGCTGGTGGAGATTCTCAGCGGTCAACGCATTGTGCACTGTCACAGCTATCGCCAGGACGAAATCCTCATGCTCATTCGCCTGGCCGAGGAGTTCGGCTTCACGATCGGAACCTTTCAGCACGTGCTGGAAGGGTACAAGGTTGCCGAGGCCATCGCCGCGCACGGGGCCGGCGCCAGCACCTTCAGCGACTGGTGGGCGTACAAGGTCGAGGTCATGGACGCCATCCCCTACAACGGAACGCTCATGCACGACGTGGGCGTGCTGGTATCGTTCAACTCCGATTCGTCGGAGCTGGCCCGCCGAATGAACACCGAAGCCGCCAAGGCCGTCCGCTACGGCGGACTTGATGAGGACGAGGCCTTGAAATTCGTCACGATCAATCCGGCAAGGCAACTGCGAATCGACCATCGCACCGGATCACTCGAAGTCGGCAAGGATGCGGATTTTGTGATCTGGTCGGAGAGCCCGTTGAGCTCCTATGCCCGATGCGAGCAAACTTGGATTGAGGGGGCCAAGTATTTTGATCTCGACCACGACCAGGCGCTTCGGCTGTGGGCCGAGGCTGAGCGCCAACGCCTGATTCAAAGGATTCTCAAGGATGCCCACGGCAAACCAAAGCCGCCTCAGGAGCCGGCAACGCAACCGATGGCGCAGCCTGCAACCGAACCCGACATCAAACGGAACGATCCCGACCCACCCTACTCCTGCTGCTGGAGTCAGGACGAATGAGCATTCATCACATAACGATCGGTATTCGCCCGTTAGCCAGCCGGGCAGCTCCCGGGTGTCGCCTCTGCGCCCTGCTTCACGAGCTGCCGCTGGTATTCGTCGCGGCGGTGGCGCTTATGATCGGCACCTCAGCGTATGCCCAATCGCGCCAGATTCCGGCCCCGCCCCAGAGCCGGCCCATTGTTGTGGCCGGCGCCACCATTCACACCATCTCAGGCCCAACGCTGGCCGACGGATATGTCGTCTTCCGCGAGGGGCGGATCACCGATGTTGGCCAAGGCGATCACCCGCAGATTGAAAACGCGACGGTGATCAACGCCGAGGGACTGCACGTTTACCCTGGGTTGATCTCCGCTGACACGACGCTCGGACTGGTGGAAACCCAAGCGGTTGCGGTGACGATCGACCATACCGAGTATGGCCGCGTGACTCCGGAAGTGCGGGCTGCGGTAGCGATCAATCCCGATTCGGACCTCATCCCGGTCGCTCGAGCGAGCGGAATCCTGACCGCGCTGGTCTTTCCTCGCGGCGGGCTGGTCTCCGGCCGCTGCTCAACGATTCGCCTTGACGGCTGGACTTGGGAGCAAATGGCCATCGATGCCGAAGCCGGTCTGGTGATTCACTGGCCGCGCACCGAGCTATCGCGCCGCGGCCGAGCAGACAGCCCCAGCGAGAAGGAGCAAAGGAAGCAGATCAAGGAGAACCTCGAGGCTATCGAGCGTCTCTTTGATGACGCCGCTGCGTACATACAGGCCCGCGACGCCGACCCCACGCAGTCCACCGATCTGCGCTTTGAAGCGATGCGAGCTGTGCTCGGCGGCGAGAAGCCGGTGTTCGTGCGAGCCTCCTCGCCAGGACAGATAGAATCAGCGGTCGCCTGGTCCGTTCGGCGGAATCTTCGCATTGTCATCGTCGGCGGCAGGGAGGCGGATCGCGCGATACCGCTGCTTGCCAAGCACAACGTACCGGTGGTAATCACCGGCGTGCACCACCTACCTCGGCAGCGCCACGCTCCATTCGACAGCCCTTTCACATTGCCGGCTAAGCTCCACGAAGCCGGAATACGCTTTGTGATTGCCTCAGGGTCTTCGCCGGCTCACGAGCGCAGCCTAAGCCAGAATGCTGCGACGGCCGTTGCTTTTGGTCTGCCCAGAGATGCGGCGCTGCGGGCTGTGACGATTGGGGCGGCCCAGGTCCTCGGTCTCAGCGACTCGCTCGGCTCCATCGAAGAAGGCAAGGTCGCAACCTTGATCATCACCACCGGCGATCCGTTGCAGATCACAACGGACATCCTTGTCGCATTCATCGATGGGCGCCGCATCGACCTGGGCAATCGCCACAAGACCCTGTATCGCAAGTACCGCGAGAAATACCGCCAGCTTGGATTGCTTTCCAAATGACCGGCGCGTGGGTCGCAGTGCTAGGCCATCCACTCTTGCAGCCACAGCCCTGAGATGCCAGCGGAACATGGATTCGGCATCTGATCGCGTACGGGATTCGCCGATCAATCTACTCGTGCAGTTCCTCGAGCAACCGCTGGACGGCGGTTTCGAGTCTCTCCAGCGTCTCGTACCGTCCCTCGTTGATTGCGCTGCGGATCTCTTCAACGAGCTCGATCCGCACGTTCGGCATCTGCCGGAGGCGATCGAGCAGCCTGGCGTGCTGGGACAGCTCGACGCGATCGCCGTGACGTTCACCGAGATCGCCGGCCTTGATCGCGCCTGGGTCGCCCGAGGCGCCGGTCGCTCGATTAATTGGTCCCACCGAGCCGTGCCCAATGGAAGAGATATCGGGCATCAGTACAGCTCCATTGCAGCCGCTAAGCCGCGCTACGCCAGCCGGTCTTGCGGTATTGAGGCGTGGCCGCGAAGCCCGACGACCACGTCGTGCTTATCGTCGGCGCGAGCTGTTTTGCTTGAACTTTCGGCCGATCCGCCACATTGGTGCGACATCAGCAGCCTCGTTCGACGAACCTATGATTGGGAGCGCAGCTGGCGGCGGACGAGTCGCCCCGGCGTGTTGCATGAGTTGCGAGCGACCATGAACCAATCAAGACCCTATAAGAACGTCTGCTACGCCTTCGCGGCCGGCGTTTCAGCATGCGTGATCGGAGCGTGCAATCAAGCTCCGTCGGCCGATTCCGGCCTCGCCCCTCACCCCCGAAGCCTGCCGCATGGCGCAGCAGCCTCATCGCGCCACAATGGTTCGACGTGGGGGCGCGATGACTGGGGTGACGATTGGGCCAGACTCAGGCGGCTGCCGAGCGGTGGGTCCGGCGCGGGGCAGCCGCAGGCCCCTCGCTCAGAAGCCGGACAGCGGGCGGAGCGGACGGCTGCTCGCAGCACCATACCGACGCGCGTTTGGACCGTCGTCCTTGCCACCTTCGCCGAGGAAGGACATGCCGAGGCGGCGGCCAACATGATTCAACAGCTGCGAACTCTCGCTCCGGAGCTGGCCACGCCTCGCGTCCATAGAACCTCCAAGGGGTCTCTCGTGGTCTACGGGGAGTACGAGAGCCCTCGGAGCCCCGCTGCTCAGCGAGACCTGCAACGGATCAAGCAGATCACCAGTCGCGGTCGCCGAGTATTTCCGCGCGCGATGCTCAGCCGCATCAACCTGCGGTCCGCACAGGGGCGCTTCCATCCCCTTGAACTTCTTTCGGTCCGGAAGCGCTATCCCAATGTTGATCCGCTGTACACGCTTGAGGTAGCAGTGTGGGGCGACTTCGAGAGCGGCCAATTGACGCTAGCAGAGATTCACCGGCAAGCTGAGGCATATGTCGCCCGGCTCCGCGCTGCGGGGCTCGAGGCCTACTTCCACCACGACGATGACAAGCAACTGAGCAGCGTGACCGTCGGCGTGTTTGATCGCACGGCCATCGATCCGCAGAGCGGTCTTTACAGTCCCCAGGTCGATGATTTGATGAGACGCTTCCCTGCGCGCCTGGTGAACGGTGAGCCGCTCAACGAGCTCATCGACCGACGCCGCCCCAATCGCGGTACCCGCGTCCAACGGCCGATGCTCATGCACGTGCCGAACTTGTGATGCACACCGAGAGGTCCCGAGCCGTTGGTGAGAACTTGAATAGCGACCCCGAGGCCATCCGCGGATTACTTCTCCGCCACCGTCCGTGTGGTGGCTTGCCTCATCCCGTCGAACTATCGCGTGGCAGCTTCACGCCGCACTCCGGGCAGTTCGCGCTGGTTGCCTTGGACAGGTCGTAGCCGCATTCGGGGCAATACGGCCGGTTGGACGGGATACACAGGTTGACGACCCATTTGCCGCCGAAGAAGAGATACAACCCCAGAGCGCATCCGATCAACGGACCCCTCAATGATATGACCGATATCAGCGTACCGCCAAGGAAAGTTTCAGCCGACGTCACACGATAGAAAAGATAGACCACCCCGTGGATGACATCCGGCAAAGACAACGCAAGGATCAGAACCCCGATCGCTCGAATCACCAACCGAAACTAAGTCTTGTGTTTCATCACGCTGCCCCCCGTTGGACACCCGCCTCAAGGACGCCGCGGCTCATCCCTCGCGTGGCGCCGCCGGCTCATCGCGTTCATCGAGCGAGCCGGTCAGCCCCAGCGAAACCTGGAACGCGAGCTGTTCAAGTGAAACCGAGAAGTCCACGCTGGTGATGCTCACCGCGTCGCGCACGTCGAGGCGGACCGGCGCAAAGTTCAGAATGCCCAGCACCCCCGCGTCGATCAGCGCGTCAGCAACTTCTTGTGCGGCCCCGGCCGGCACGGTCACGATGCCGATCTTGATATCCCGCTCCCGAACCAGGTCCGGCAGATCCTCCATCGGCCGAACGCGGTGCCCGGAAATCACCCGGCCGATGACGTCGGCGTCGTTATCAAACACCGCGACGATCTCGAAGCCTTTGCGCCGGAACCGCTGATAGGTCATCAGCGCCCGGCCGATGTTTCCCGCCCCGATCACTGCGGCATTCCACTTCCGATCCGTTCCGAGGATCTGGCGAAGGCGGTCGGTGAGCTCGCTCACTCGATAGCCGATCCCGGGATGGCCGAACTGACCGAAGTACGCCAGGTCCTTTCGAACCTGCGCGTCCGTCAGTCCGAGGGCATCACCCAATTGCTTCGAGCTGATGGTTTGTTGGTCTAGCTCGACCCGCGACTCAAGCTCGCGCAGGTACAGGCTCAGCCGCTTGACAGTCGGACGGGGAATCCTGGCGCGAGAGGGCATTGTCGGCGGTACCTTGGGGTGTTAACTGACCAGCAGTGTATCACTCCGTAGTCTCTGCGCATCGAAGCGGCTCGCAACTGTCTACGATGGTGGTCTATGCACATCAACGACATCTTCCAGCGGGACTCGATCACCTTGAGCTTTGAGTTCTTCCCGCCAAAATCTGACACCGGCTGGGAGGCATTGTTCAGAAAGATCAGTGACTTCGAGGCGCTGGGGCCGTCGTTCGTCTCGGTGACCTACGGAGCCGGCGGCTCCACCCGAGAGCAAACCCACGATCTGGTCGTTCGGCTGACCGAAAGCACTCACCTCGATCCTGTGCCCCACCTGACGTGTGTGTGCCATACCGCCGACGAGATCCAACGAATCCTCGACCGTTACGCTCAGCGCGGAATCGCCAACATCGTCGCCCTGCACGGCGACCCACCGCATGGAATGCTCAACTACGACCGTTCGAATGATGAGTTCAAGTACGCTATTGATCTGGTCAAGTGCATCCGCCGATTTAGCAAGCGCGGCGGTCACCCCGATTCCCGCGGCTTCGGCATCGGCGTCGCCGGGTTCCCCGAAGGGCACCCCGACACCCCCAACGCCCTGAAAGACCTCGATCATCTCAAGGCGAAGGTTGATGCCGGGGCGGACTACGTCTGTACGCAAATGTTCTTCGACAATCGCGCGTTCTACGATTGGTGCGCCCGATGTGACCTGGTGGGAATCAAGGTGCCGTTGGTCGCAGGCATCATGCCCATTACCTCGGTGAAGACGTTGCATCGGATGGCTGAGCTGGCCGGCGGCACACGCTTCCCCGCGCCACTCCTGAAGCAGATCTACCGCTGCCAGGATGACCCCAAAGCGGTCAAGCGGGTGGGAATCCACTGGGCCACGGAGCAATGCCGCGACCTCATCGACCACGATGTACGAGGAATCCACTTCTATACCCTCAACCAGTCCGATGCCACTACCGAGATCTACCGCACTCTTGGAGCAAAGGACTCTGCTGATCTTCGATAGGTGCCCAAGCTCGTGACGCGAGCATCGGGACGCCACAAACCTGCAGGCAAATCAAGAAACAGCCTCGCAGTGCCGCGCATGGAACGTTATCCTGGTGGTCAGAGATCTGAAGCTTCAACGACCGGTACTCTCCCGCCGTGGCCCAGCGCCGATTCCATTACGAGCAGGCATTCGAGCATTACCTCCGTGCGAACCGGGTGCCGTACGTTGCCGTTGATGAGGCCAAGAAATCGCTGATGCCCGCCGGGCAATCGCCCAAGGCGATCAAGTCGTTCGACTTCGTGGTTTACGCGCCCGGTAGGAATCTGTTGGTGGATGTCAAGGGTCGAATGTACGGCTCAGCAACGGGCAGGAGCCGGCAGTTCGAGAGCTGGGTCACGGATGACGATATCCGAGGCTTGCAGCGCTGGCAGAAGCTTTTTGGGCCGGGCTTCGAGGCGGTCTTCGTGTTTGCCTATTGCCTTCGCCGGCAGCCTCCCGATGCGCTGTTCGAGGAGCTCTTCGAGTTCGGCACAAAGTGGTATGCGTTGCGGGAGGTCCGGTTGGATGCCTACAGTCAGTCGATGGTGAGGCGGTCAAGAAAATGGCGCACAGTGTATGTGCCCGCCGAGGCATTCAAGCGTATCAGCCGGCCGTTCTCGGCCCGTCACCCTCAGACAATGCAACCGGCTTGCGACGCCGCTGATAAAGCGCTATGCTAAAGTCAATGCGCAGGTTCTCAAGACTCGTTGTTCGGGCTGTCTCGGCGATCACGATCTCAGCGGCGATCCTCGCGCCCGCCATTGCCTGGGCCCAGCAAACGGTGGACCCGCCCACCCTTCGGCGCTCCCAGCCGGTGTGGCTGGGCTACTTGATCATCGTTGTCCTGTTGGCCCTGGTAATGCTGGTGAGCCTGATGCCGTCGAAGCGCGGGCACCAAGACTAGATGAGACTGTCCGCAGTCTTTGGGGATCTCTCATTGCCACCACGCGCCTTCAGTAGGTTGTCTCATGAGGATTTCAGCCATGCGACTGATAGGCAGTCAAAGGCCGCCGACTGAGCCAAACGTCATGGCTCTGCTGGCGCTCAATGCGGTCTTGCTCGGGTTGCTCGCGGTGGTCACGTTTGGTCCTACCGTCGCTGCCCAAGACAGGGGTCGAGGCGACTATACGATGGTCGCCGGTCGCGCCAACGGCGCTGATAGCTCAGTCGTATACATCGTTGACACGTCCAACCAGGAATTGATTGCCGTGACCTACAGCCAGAGCAACAAGCGAGTTGATGGAATCGGCTATCGGAATCTTGCCGCCGATTCTGCCGGGCTGATGCGCGGGCGGACCCGGCCCGGCAGCTAGAGCCATTTGAGAAGGCACTCTATGAGTCGTCCCCAACACATCAGCAATTCGGCCGCTGCATTGTGGGCCTCGGCGTTGGTGATCGCGGCTCTGACGATCGTCCAGGCCGGTCGGCTGCCAAGTCAGACGGCCCATGGCGAGATGACCGCGAGCCGCGCCGACTACACGATCATGACGACCAACTCGGGCCGCGGAGGGGATGCGGATCCTGATGAGCTGCTGTATGTGATTGACAATCGCGATCAGGTGCTGATGGTCTATGAGATAGAGGACGCCCGCCGGGGGCAAATCATCCTGCGAGATGGTGGGAGCCTCGACTTCTTGTTCCGCAGAGCCCGGCCGTAGGGCCGATTGCTGACCTGCGCGGCTCGTCAAATCGCTACACGTGAGCCACAACCGCTTTAGGGAATGTCCGACGGATCCTCCGCGGACAATGGTGGCCCGAAGATCGCCGACCCCACTCGGACAATGTTCGCGCCGCACTCGATCGCGACCTCGAAGTCGTTACTCATGCCCATTGACAAGATGTCGAACTGCTCGCCGCCGACTTCGGCACTGCGGATGTCTTCGAAAATCTCATGGCAGCGCTCGAAAGTGGGGCGAGCCAGCTGGGGGTCTTGCACGAGGGGGCCCATGCACATGAGTCCGCGCGGGCGAATGTTCATCATCGTGTCGATCTGCTCGATCAGGTGGCACGCGGCCGCCGGGGCCACGCCGGATTTCATCTTCTCACCAGACGTGTTGACCTGAACCAGTAACTCCACCGGTTCGTCGCGCCGCGCCGCTGCGACTTGAATCTCCTCGGCCAGGCGTAGTGAATCGACTGAATGGATGAGCCGAACCATCCCGAGCACCTTGCGCACCTTGTTGCGCTGCAAATGCCCGATCATGTGCCACCGCACCAGATCAGGGAGATTGACCAGCCTGCCGCTGCTCAGTTGGCGGTGCCGTTGCATGAACTCATCGATCTGGGCTGCACGATGCAGCAGGGCCTGCACGCGGCTTTCGCCAAAGTCCATGTGCCCCAGCGCGATCAGCTCACGAATCTGATCGATGGAGGCGAGCTTGGTCACGACCGTCAGAAGAATGGCGTCGGCGCGATGACCCCTGTGAGCGGACGCAGCCGCGATCCGCGCTCGAACAGCTTCATACCGCTGCTTCAGGGATGCATCAGCTTTCATCTGCGCCCTCTCATGCGATGTGACCGCCATAATCCTGAGCATACGCGCTGGGCATGGAACCCACAACCCGCCCGAAGACTCTGCCTTCTTCGCATACCGCTTGCGGCGTCTGGTCGCGCCAGACTGAGCAACCAGAATGCGTTACGCTACTGATCGATGTCGCAAGAGGCACTCACGAACAGGCCGCTCGTCCTGATCATTCGGGACGGGTGGGGCGAGAACCCCAACTCAACTCACGATCGCTTCAACGCCGTCAAGCTCGCCTGTACCCCCGTCGCCGATCGCCTCATGGACCAATGGCCGGCCACCTTGATCCGAACATGCGGCGAAGACGTCGGCCTGCCGCCGGCAACCATGGGAAACTCCGAGGTCGGGCATCAGAATATCGGTGCCGGGCGGATCGTCGAGCAGGAGACCGTGCGGATCACCCGCGCTATCCGAGACGGCTCGTTCTTCAACAACGCCGCCCTTGGCCAAGCGTTCGACCATGCACTCCGAACCTCCGGCAACG
>JADFIR010000083.1 GCA_022566535.1 Planctomycetota bacterium | reverse complement strand
TCGATCGGCTCGATGGGACACCGAAGCCGATCTCCGACCCGGCGCTCGAAGCGACCTTCCGGTACCGGGGCGGGTTGGGCCTCTTCGCGAGCGGGAACGTCGTCGACAGCAGAAGACATCTCGAACGGGCGCTCCAGATTCGGCGGGAACTCTACGGCGATGAGCACCCGGACACGCTCGAGTGCAAGGTGGGCCTGGCCACAACACTCAATTTCTTCTTCGATCAGCGACCGCGGGGCGAGCAGCTCGTTCGGGAAGCGCTGGCCGAGTATGCCAAGATGCCCGAACCGCCCGATGAGCGAACACTGCGCGCCATGATCATCCTGGCGATCAACCTGATGGACGAGGGGCGCCTCGTAGAGATGGCGGACGTCAGCCGCCGGATGGTTCAGATCGTGGAGTCCAGCGAGCGGCCGCTCGACTTCGCCGGTTTCGTCGCCAAATCCTATCTCGGACACGCGCTCTGCGGGCTCGGCCGGCTCGACGAAGCGGAAGAAGTGCTCGATGCCGCGGAGCAGGAGCTGCAGGAGACGGCGGACGGCTCGCACCCGATCAGGCCCTTCCTCGTCCGGGCTCGCGGTTTCGTCGCGCGCCGGCGCGGGCAATGGGACGAGGCCCAGCGCTCCTTCCAACTGGCGAACGGGTTGTTCGTCGCGTATACGGGCGAGAAGACTCCGCTCGGTTCCGTCGGGCTGGGCATGTGGGCCGGCATGGAGTATCGGCGAGGCCGTTACGCCGAGGCGGCCAATCTCCGGCGACGGATCGTCGAGAATTACGTCGCGTCGAACGGACTCTACAACACGGCGACCGCCTGGCAAGTCGGCCATCTCGCTCACGCACTGTACCGTGCCGACCAGCTCGGCGAGGCCGAAGAACAGTACCGTCTCCTGGAGCAGATTTTCGAACAGGTGCCCGTGCCGAGCTGGTACAGGTCCCGGGAACAGGTTCGATTCAGCGTCGTTCTCAGGATGAGCGGAAAGAGCGACGAGGCGGATGAACGCGCGCGCCAGGCGTTTCGGATCGCCCGGGACGAGCTGAGCCCTGAGGATTCGAAGGAGCGTACAGCGATGAGCCGGGTGGCGAGGTCGCTCTGGCAACAGGGATGGCACGAAGCGGCCGAGACGCTGGCGCTCAAGGCGGTCGCCGGTTACCGGCGCGCGCGTGCGATCCCGAACCAGAGCATGGTGAACGCGATCGACACGCTTGCGTGCGCCCAGCGCGACCTCGGCCGGCTCGATGAGGCACTGGCCCTCTTCGAGGAGATCGAGTCGGCCTACCGCGACCCGGAGTTGCTCCTCGGGCGACCGGACCTGGAGATCATCCTGCACCACGCCGAGTGCCTTTCGAAGCTGCGCCGGTACGAGGACGCCGAAACGATGCTCCTCGCGATCAAGGACCGAACGGCCGACGTGAACAGGGTCCTTGTCGAGCTGTACGAGGCGTGGGGGAGGGCGGACGAGGCGGCCCAGTGGCGGGCGAAGCTGGCGGAAGAAGGCACCGAGGCATCAAGGCAACAAGGCACCAAGGAGGAAGAGAGTGATGAGTGATGAGTGATGAGTGATAAGTGATGCGAGCCGCGAATGCGAGAACGCTTAGGGCTCGGCGTAGGTTTTCAGTGAGCGAGCAGGACGACTGATTGTGTTTGGAAGATACCCGATCGCGGGGACGCGGCTGCGCTGGGGGCGCCGACGCGGCAACGAGCGCCCGTTGACGATCGCCCCGCCGTGGCCGGCGGGGCTAAACGTCTACGGGCACGGGCCCCAGTTGGCGAGCGGTTCGATGAGGTCCGTCACACCGCCGCCGGCCATGCTCATCACTCGCTTGTGCCGGGCAGCAACTCGAAGTGCGTGGCCACGAAGCGGCCCTCTCGGACATGACCACTCACACGTGCAGGCCGTACCGCATTGCAAAGGCCATCCGAGGAATGCGCATCGCCATGGTCGTCGATCCCAGTGCCATCAACGAAGTACGACGCTCCGTCGATTCGGATGGCGAGGTCGCAATCCGATCCCGGTAGACCGAACTGGCACTGGCCACATGCGGCATCGACAATGACCTCCCGATACTGTTGGGCCGTCGTCTCGGGCAACGCTTCTTGTTGACTACCCATTGGGGCTGGATCGATCTGCGACTGGCAACCGATCAAGAACGATGCCGCTGCTGACAGTGCGATGAGGTGAGCGAGGTATTGCAACATGGAGAATCCTCGGTGTGGATTGTGAGACGTCCATTATGACCGGAATTGACGGTGACCGCACCGCGGCTCACGCGGCCGCAGGCGGCTGCACGGGTGGGCCGGCCTCGAAATCGGCGGTGCCGCCGCGACCGGTCAACGTCCGTCGCATCAGCACGAACCACACCGCCCCGATAAGGGTCAGGCTCAGGCATATCGCAAACACCCACGCGCCCGCGCCTGGCTCGATCCATTCCAACGCCTCATACACACTCACGCCGACGATCGGGGCCAGCAGCCCCCGGATGCCGGTGAGGGTGACGTGCACGCCCATGTATTGCGAAGCCTTCTCGACGGGCGCGAAGTCGTGGTGTCCCAGGTTCCACGCCAGCACCCCGCCGCCGTATGCGATCCCCTTGAACGTTGCCGCCAGGAAGAGCAGCCAGGGCTGCATCGTCAGCGCCGCGATGAGCACGGTGGCGGTGGAGCTGACAAACGCCCAACTGTGAACCGCGCGGAACTGCAGGATGTGCACACGGTCAAGGAGTCGTGACCACATCGGGATGCTCAACGGCATGAGCAGTAGCGGGATCGTGGTCATGATCGCCACCGACTTTGATTCATTGAACTGGAATCGATCTTTGAGCATGATGATCAACGGCGCGCCCACCATGAGGTTGCCGGCGCCGAAGACGAACATGCAGGTCATGTATCGCCGGAACTTGGCGTCGGCCAGCAGCAATGCTCGCCATTGCAGCGGATTGAACAGTGAGCCGCTCGATTCCTTTGCGTCCAGTTCGGCTCGGATCACGGCGCGGTGACCGCGCATCCGCATACCGCTGTAGACCAGCACCCCGATCAGACCGATGCCCGCCGCCGCTGGATACATGATGCGGAAGGCGTCGGGGTTGAAGCTCATGGCCCATCCGATGACGTACGCGGTGGCCGCCATCAGAATCGCCTGGACGGTGGCGAGCTTGCCGGCGAGGGTAGCTCGGGCGTGGCGCGGGTAGTTGGCCCGCCACACGGTCGAGCGCAGCGTCACTACGCCCGCCCAGGCCATTCGCGCCCCAACGGCGCCGACGACGAGAATCAGGAGACCCGCCCCGGTGCGCGGCGCCAGCGCGATCATCGCCACCATCAGGATCATCAAGAGCTGTAGCGATGCAATCAGTCGAATCTTGTGCCGGCCGTGGCCCAGCGCCGCCCACAGAAAGCTGACGACGTTGGCCAGGGCGGGAGCGCCCTGCAGGACAGCCACCGCCAAGCTCAACGCGGCCGGACCCACAGTCCCTTCAAAAGCGTTCTTGGCCAGGACGCCGGTCACGCCGCCCTCGACCGCCCCCAGCGCCACGGGCAGCAACGACCACACCGCCAGTTCGCGCCGGTAATGCCATCGACTGAGACGCGGCATCGACCTGGGATGGAAGGACGTGATCGCTCTGGTGATGGAGTTGATGGCCAGGCTGAGAGGACTCACAGACTACCTTTGGCGCATGGAACGGTGGAGGCAAGCCCGCCGGCGCCACGCGCACACAACACTGTATAGACCTGCCAGAAAGTCATACGGTGTGCACCGCACCGAGCAGTAGGAAGATCAGGACACAACGCAGGAGGCGCTTCATGACAGAACGATACCCGGGCGACGGCCTACGCGTCCTCCCAATCCACGCCAAGCGTCTCGCCAAGCAGCACAACCGCTTTGGGCCGATCAACGTGATGAGCGAGCCACCGCTGGCCGAATTCGTTGCAAGCATTGAGCGTCCAAGAGCCATCACCGTCGGCATCCTCGGTCCGCCAAGTGGCGCAGTGCACGTTGCAGACCAAGCACATGACGTCCAGGGTTTCACAAGAGACGCGGTTAGACACCAGTCACATCGAACGAGGGCACTTGCTGACCTTGGAGTGCGGCAGCAGTCGCTTATGGCGGGGGGCCGCATGTGCCGCAGGGGTTGCCGCCGACGACCGAGCACCACTCGGCCAGCAGCTTCGCCAGATCGAACGCGTCGACGCAGCCATCGGGTGGGTTGTTGGGCGGGCTACCCGGTCCGGAGATGTCCGCGAGGGCGAGATTCGCCGGCGTGCAGTTCTCGCACGGCGGGCTCGGCGGGTTCGGGTCGTTGACTGCGGAGCACCACGCCCCGAGCATGGCGCCGAGGTCGAACGCGTCAACGCACCCATCGGGCACACCGCCCGGGCCGGTG
>JADFIR010000057.1:7912-16707 GCA_022566535.1 Planctomycetota bacterium | reverse complement strand
GATCTCCCAAGTCGCCATTGCCAGCACAGCGCTGCTGAGCTTGAGCTTGTCTGATGGCAGATGTACGCCACCGATGGTTGAACCTGTACTCTCGAACTTTCCCAGTTCTTCGACGCATCCGTCGCCGTAACGACGCCGTATGGGTCCGATAGTCAGCCCAACCGCGAATCGCGCTGCGTCAAGAGGTTGGATTTGCTGGCGGCGGGCGGATGCCATGAGCACACCGTCGGCATCCTCGACCTGCTTGCTGGCCCTGCTGGCAAATTGGGGGCGTGTAAAGCCTGCCCCGCCGACTTCGACGGGAATTGCACCGTTGGTGCGTCTGATCTGCTGATCCTCCTCGTTAACTGGGGGTGATTCGCAAACCGGTTTGTACACCGGCCGTGGCACGGACTGCCGGTTTAGCGGAGTGCTATCCCACGAAATCGTCTTCATTCCTCGCGGAGATGCTGACAAAGAAGAACGGAGATCTTGAAATGTGTGCAAGTGACAAACTGCGGCTATTGCTGGGGGCGGGACTTGTGTCGGTCCTTTGTTGGGGTCCAACCGCTACGGGGCAGTGGGTCGAGGGGCGATGCGAGGTGCTCGCCACGGCACAGGGGTTCGAGAGCGGCGCGCTGTATGGATGGCTCGTGACTTCGGCAGACGATGCCGACGGTGACGGTGTCGACGACTTCGCAGTGGCGGCGCCTTTCGGCGGTGGGTTTCGAGGCAGGATTACTGTTCACTCTGGAGCCGATGGGTCACAGATATGGAGCTACACCATCCCTACGGCATCAGCGATCCTTGGCTTCTCACTTGATCGAATGAATGATGTAGACGGCGACGGCGTTGATGAGATCGTTGCCGGAGGACCTTGGAATCCGGGCGTGCCGGGCGGACGGCTTCTCGTCTTTTCGGGCGCCACCGGTGCAATCATTCACACATTTGCCGGTCCAGTAGAGTTCGACACATATGGACACAGTGTCGCTACGGGCGGCGATTTTAACGGCGACGGAGTTCCCGATTTGGTGTTCAGCGGCATTAACGTCGACAACGGCGCCGGTCGAGTGTTTGTGCACTCCGGCGACGATCTTACGCTTATCTTCACAATCGATCCGCCTACCCCGCCGGCGTTCTTTTTCGGAACGGGGATCGCTTTCATTGGCGATGTCAACAAAGACGGGCGCGACGACCTAGCCATTGGTGATCGTCTTGCTCAGGATTTCGGTCCGCAAGGTCGCATCCATGTCTTCTCCTACGATGGAAAGCAACCGGTGCATGAGTTCACAATTAACGATATCGACCAGGGGATACCGCTCGAATCCGAACGGATCGACGGAGGACGTGATTACGACCAAGACGGCACGCCGGATATCTACCTCGGTGAGCGCAGACTCAACCGAGTGCGCGTATTCTCGGGGGCGGATGGGTCCGTCATTCACACGATCCAGCATGAAGAGATCGCTTCGTTTGGTCCCGGCCGAATGATCGGTGACATCGATGGCGACGGCGTCCCTGATCTGCTCATTGGAGCCCAAAACGACTCCACTGGAGGTGACCTCGCGGGACGTGTGTTCTTCTACTCTGGCGCAGACGGCTCACTCCTTCGGACCATGACGCCGACGGTTGCCGGCATGCGCTTTGGTGCGGACGCAGCGCCCGTGGGCGATCTCAATGGTGACGGGACGATCGACTTCGTGGTTAGCGCGATGGGCGCTGCGGGGGGTTTAGGGCAAGTGTTGGTAATGGCCGGCATTCCAGATTCCCAAATCCCCGGCGACCTCGATGGCGATGGAATGGTTGGCATACTTGATCTGCTGATCCTGCTGAGTAGTTGGGGGCCGTGTCCTGATCCGCCGGAAAGCTGCCCCGCCGACCTCGACAGCGACGGCGCCGTTGGCATCTTCGACCTGCTCACGCTTCTTGCCAATTGGGGGTAGATCAGCGTTTTCGGCGTTCGTCTCGCCATCAGACTCGCCAAGACCAATTAGAAAGGAGACGAAACAATGAAACACGCAACGCTTGCCGCCTTGTGCTTTGCATCGCTCCTGGCTTGCAATGGCGACGCGATGGCCCAGTTTGTCGAGGACCTGGACATTCTCGTCATGGCTGAGAGCGATGAACACGGAGATTCTTTCGGCTGGTACGTGACTCCGCTCAGCGACGCCAATGGCGACGGCGTAACCGACTTCGCCGTGGCGCGTACGTTCCTGGGCAACTTCAGGGGCGGGGTCACGGTGTACTCCGGCGCCGACGGCTCGGAGATCTGGTCGTTTTGCGAAACGGAACCCTCCGCCATTACAGGCTTTTCGCTTGGGGTCATCGACGACATCAACGGCGACGGCGTCGATGAAGTTGTTGCCGGAGCGCCGTTCGCCTTCCAAGACATCACACAGGTATACATCTTCTCCGGCGCTGACGGAGTGGTCCTCCATTCATTGCTCGACGCTGTTGGGGAAAGCAGCTTTGGATACGCCGTCGCCACCCAGGGTGACTTCAACGGCGACGGCGTCGAGGATCTCGTGTTCGGCGCCACTGGTGTTGGCTGGCCGGTCCAGACCATCGGAGAAGTATTCATCCACTCAGCTGATGACTTCTCGCTGATCCAGTCCATCTCGCCGCCGTTTCAGCCCGCGTGGCGGTTTGGTACGGGCCTTGCCTTCCTCGGTGACATCGACGGCAAACCCGGCGACGAACTGGCCATCGGCTCCCGCTACGACCAAAACGGACCGGGGCGCATCCAGGTCTTCAGCTATGCAAAGGGTGGTGCAACCTTGCTGTACTCAATTGAGAATATTGATCTAGGCACTCCCTTTGCCGGCGATCGCATCGATTCCGGACAGGACTACAACGGTGACGGGTTCAACGATATCTTCATGGGCGAAAGATTATCGAACAGAGTTCGCATCTTCTCGGGTCTCGACGGGACCGAGATCATGACCATCAACGGACCCAAGGGCTCCGCTTTCGGCTCCGGACGAATGATCGAAGATATCGACGGCGACGGCCAGGCGGATCTCATCATCGGCGGACTTGCCACCGACGGCGGTGGCGTGAATTCAGGACGCGCATCGCTCTATTCCGGCGCCGACGGTTCGCTCATTCGCCAATTCACCGCAACTGAAGATAATTTCCTCTTCGGCATCGATGCGGTCCCGTTCGGCGATCTCAACGGCGATGGCGCACTCGACTTCCTCGTCGCGGCCGTCGGCTCGGAGGCTGACAACCTCTTCGGAGCGGCGTTCGTGATCGCTGGCGAACCCGTGGTAGGGGAAACGCCCGGCGACCTCGATGGCGATGGAATGGTTGGCATACTTGATCTGCTGATCCTGCTGAGTAGTTGGGGGCCGTGTCCTGATCCGCCGGAAAGCTGCCCCGCCGACCTCGACAGCGACGGCGCCGTTGGCATCTTCGACCTGCTCACGCTTCTTGCCAATTGGGGGTAGGACGGTGGCGACTTAAGTGCCGGATGGGTGTGTCGATGCGTTCGACCTGGCGAAGCTGCTGGCCAACTGGGGGCCGTGCCCATGAGAAGAGAGCCATTGGCCAGGTGCCACTTCGGCACGCGCACGGCGGCGAACTCTTCGCGCCTCGATCCTTGCCGGGTGAAGCGTAGCGCTGCTACAGTAGCGTGCCGTCCACGCCCTGGGAACTGATCCAGCCAAGGGAGGTTGATTCATGCACGTACGTCAGCTGCCCGGTGTGTGCGCTGCTGCGGTGTTGGCTGGCGTAGCGAGCATCGAGTTTACCGGCGCAGCGGTCGCGCTGGGTGATTCGCAGCCTCTGGCAACTCCTGCGGTCGAGATCGTGGCTACCCAGATCGATTCAGCCGTCATCACCTTGAATCGAGACGCGCTGAGCGAAGCGGTATCATCCCGAGCGACCTTTACGATCAAACATTTTCCGTTGAGTGCCCAGGCGACGGTTGATCTGGAGGTCCAGCGCTTCCGCGTCACGGGCGCAGACACGATCTTTGTGGTGGGGCGAGGCGGCGGCGACGACGCATTTGACTTCGATCCCGATCGCATCACGCTGCTGCGGGGTCACGTGGCCGGCTATCCGAACTCGCACGTGTTTCTTGCGCTTTCGGACTGGGGCAGTACAGGATCGATCGACCTCGGCGAGGCCGGGCGGCGCTACGTGCTTTCGCCGTACCATGAGGGCGTTGACCCCTCCGGCGCGTTCCAGCTACGCATCTGGCGCAACCCCCACCCCGGCGGGCCGTCGCCGGAGGTGCCCCTCTGCGGTGTCCCCAGCCCCGGCGACATCGAGTTGCCGGGCGGTATCGCGGGCACCTTATCAATAGAGTTGCAGGTCACTCAGCAGATCGAACTGGCTATCGAGACGGACTATGAGTTCTTCCAGCTCTTCGGCGATTTGGACACGGCCGCCGCATATGTCGTTCAGCTGTATGCAGCCCTTAGCGATATCTTTCTTCGCGATGTCAACACGCGCGTGAAGCTTTCCTTTGTCCGGCTGTGGGATACGCCTGACGACCTGTTCAACGAGCCCGACCCGCTTTTTGCGTTCCGCGATTACTGGAACAAGAACATGACAGAGGTCCATCGCGACGTGGCCCAGTTCCTTTCCGGTCGAAGGGATCTGCCCTACGGCGGGGTGGCTTACCTCAGCGCGCTCTGCTCGCCTAACGCCTACTCAGTCGTCGGCTACGCCCTTGGGTTCTTCTCGAATGCAACGGCGGCTGGTGTGTACCAATATGACCTGATCGTCACTGCCCATGAGCTCGGCCACAACTGCGGTACCTTGCACACGCATGACTATCTGATCGACACTTGCAACGACCTCGACGGCACACCGCAGCGGGGCACGATCATGAGCTATTGCAGCCAGACCGTCAGCGGCGGGAATGCGAACATCGATCTGCGATTCCACGCCGTCCCACAGCAATTCATGAGCGATCACATCTTTGAGGTGGAGTGCATCGCTGACGACTGCAACGGCAACGGCATCGACGATGCGCTGGACATTGCCCATGGCGATAGTTCAGATCTTAACGCCAACGGGATCCCCGATGAATGCGAGGACTGCAACGACAACGGTGTGCTGGATGATCTCGACATCGCCCTGGGCACCAGCCTCGATCTGAACGGCAACGGCATCCCGGATGAGTGCGAGCCGGACTGCAACGGCAACAACGTGCCTGACGATCTGGACATCCTCAACGGCGATAGCACCGACTTGTACGGGAACAGCATTCCCGACGAATGCGAGCAAGATTGCAACGGCGACGGCGTCTCGGACTACACCGAAATCCAGGCGAACATGAGTCTGGACATCGATCGCGATGCCGTCCTCGACGCCTGCCAGGATTGCGACGGCGACGGTCTCAGCGATCTGGACGCACTCGGTGGAGCGCACAATGCGTGGGTCGCGTCGCTGACGCCCAGCGGATCAGTGTCCGAATTCCACGCCCTCACCGGCGTCCTCGTCAAAGCCACCGCGGTCAGAATTGTTGACGGTAGTCAGGATGTGGTCATTAGTTCCACCGGCCGTATCTTCGTCTCCAGCGCCAACGACGATCGAATCGTCGAGTTCAATGGCGACGGAATCTACGTGGGTGATTTTGTCGCTGCTGGAAGGGGCGGGCTCGACTATCCCACGGGCATGGTCATCGCGCCCAACGGTAACCTGCTGGTGTGCAGCCGCGAGACGAACAGCGTGCTTGAGTACGACGGGGCAACCGGCGACTACATCCGAACCGTCGTTGAGCCGGGGGCCGGCGGCCTAACGCAACCGTTTGGCATCACCTTCGGACCCGACGGCAATCTGTTCGTGACCAGCAGTGATAATCGTATCATCGAATACAACGGCCGGACCGGCGCCCTGGTCGGTGATTTTGTCTCCGCGTCCGACACCGGCGGCTTAGAGGATCCGCACGGCATTGTCTTCAAGCCCGATGGGAACTTGCTCGTCGCCAGCTTCCTCACCAACGAGATCCTTGAGTACGATGGTGATACCGGCGCGTTTCTCGGCAGGTTCAACCACGGCGGCACGGAGACCGCCCTCACCCTCGATCAGCCCTGGTGTCTGCGCATCGGCCGCGACGGTCGAGTGTACGTTAGCCGGAATGGCGCCGGTGAGCCGGGCGGCGATGGAGGTGCTTCCCGCAGCCGTGAGCACTCAGACATTCAGAACCTGCACATCAACTCCACTCGTATTTATGTCTTCGATGCGGACAGCGGTAACTTCATCCGCTCGTACGTGCTCGGCAACGACACCGACCTCGCTCTTCCAACCGGGTTCGATTTCATGCCCGGCTCTCATGTTGATTGCAATTTCAACCAAATTCCAGACTCCTGCGATATCGACCGGGGCGCGAGCCGGGACAACAACGGCAATGGAGTACCGGACGAGTGCGAGTGTCCGAGCGATCTCGACGGCGATGGCAGCGTCGGCATCCTGGATCTGCTTGCTTTGCTCGCGGCTTGGGGCACCGACCCCGGCGGACCACCTGACTTCGACTCCGATGGCACCGTCGGCATCGTCGACCTGCTGACACTGTTGGCGAACTGGGGGCCGTGTCCATAGGGATGTCCAACCGCGTCTCCTGCGAAACCCTGGACTCCGTGTGCTCAGTCTGCAAGGTTTGCTCCCGCCAGTGAGGTAAGCGAGGAGCGGGCTAGTCTAGGCAGACAGATAGCGGCGCACCTCCGCCAGTTCGGCGTCCACGTCGGCCCCTTCTTCGAGTGTTTCGGCGACGACTTCCCGCAAGAGGGCGTGGATGCGGCGCGTAACGACCTGCACCGCAGCCGCGGCGAGGGTGGCGGAGTTGAAGCCCGCCGGGCCGGCGAGCTCGGCCAGCGGCGTCTGCTCGTTTCCGGAGATGGCCGGTGTCAGCACTCTTGCCTCGAAGAGTTCCCAATGCCCGGCGCGGCCGCCGGCCCGGAAGTGTGCCTCGCAACGCCTCATGGCCTCTTCAAGAACCCCCATCGCCCAGCGGCGTTCGAACGGAAGATCCACGCGGCCGTCCGTTGACGCGCCGAGCTTGGCGTCTTCCCGTGCCAGCTGCTCGAGCGGTATGGTCAGATCGGACCCCCGCACCGCACGGCGACGGCCTTGGTCGCGGCGGTAGTTCTTCAGCGAGGCAAGCAGGAGAGAACGCAGACGGCCGCGGCGCCGGTCGGCCCTCCTGAACAAGTCACGACCGAACACGACCTCCACGAAGAACGCCTGCGTCTGCTCAGCGGCGCTGTTCCGCGTCTGTCCCCGAGCCCGCAGATAGGCGTAAACCGGTGGCCAGTATCGGTTTACCAGAATCTCCATCGCCTCGCGACGACCGTTCTCATCCTTTCCTAGTCAGCGCACAGATCTCCGTCCAGCTCGTCGTGCGAAATCGCTCATGGGTCCGGTCCAGCGCCATACAACCCCCCTGTGGGACGATTCTAACGCGCCTGCACCGACTCGGTAAGCCACAACCTTCATTTTGTTCCTCGGCAGAGCCTATATTCGCCGCCATACTGCGTACGAAGGGTGGCACGGCTGCGTTTCGGGCTCGCGCCCCGGCCACAGGTTCTCAGATGGCGAAGAAGCAGACGAAGGAAGGCACCTGGATCGAGGCTATGGATCTCGCCGCTGCCGGCCGCGCCCTGTCGGCAATTGATTCCGCCGAAGGAGCCCTGGAAGCAACCTCTGAGAGCGGGCTCCCGGCGATCGAGGGCTATGTGATCGACCGGCGTCTCGGCGGTGGCGGTGGTGGTGAGGTCTACCGCGCGGTCCGGACCGGCTCGGACCAGCCTGTAGCTATCAAGCTGCTCAACAAGCGATTGGGTGAGACACCCGAGGCGAAGAGAGCGTGGCGTGAGCTGGATGTCCTCGAGCAGCTTCGCCACCCGTCGATTCCGCGGCTGCTCGACCAGGGCGTACACGATGGCCGGATGTACTTCGCCACCGAATACGTCGATGGCCACCCGCTTCTCGAGCATTGCGATGTCAACCAGCTCGACCGCGCCGCCCGGGTGGAGCTGCTGGCGAGCATCGCCGATGCCGTTCAGGCCCTCCACGAGTTCGGGGTCATCCACCGGGATCTCAAGCCGAGCAACATCCTGATCGATCGCCACGGCCGGCCCATGCTCGTGGACCTGGGTATTGCCACGCTGCTCAGCGGAGACGTCATGGAGACGCTCACCGTCGCCGGAGCACCCATCGGCAGCCCTGCCTTCATGGCTCCGGAGCAGGCCCGCGGCGAAAAAAGCGCCGTGTCGACACGAAGCGATGTATACGGCCTTGGGGCGACGGCCTATGTCTTGCTCACCGGCGACACACCGCACGACATGGATGCCACGCTTCACGAGGCGATCAGGCGGGTGGCCCAGGATCCACCCCGTGACCCGCGGGAGCTCGAGCCCCGGTTGCCAAAGCCCCTGGCGGCGGTGCTGGCCAAGGCGGTCGTTCAAGAACCCGAGAATCGCTACGCCTCCGCGGCCGAGCTTGCCGCGGACCTCCGGCGGTGGCATCGAGGCGAGCCGGTGGAGGCGGGCGGGCTTTCAATCGCCCAGCGGGTCGGTAGGCACATCGGTCACCACCCGGTTGCCGCCACCGCCGCGTTGTTATCAGCCGACTAGGGTCTTTTCGGCTCTGCTGAGTCCCACATTTGAAGCGCTTGCCCGGGTGGCGTGCGCCTCCTGCTCAAATAGAAGTCGGGGACCGAAGGCCTTCGGTCCGTCCCGGCGGACACCCTCACGCGGACGGTTCTTGGAAGCGCCAGCCGCGGAAGATGGAGCGTGTTCTGGCCCAAATGCGAGTGCAGGGCCGGCCCTGCCGCTAGCCGTTGCCGAACCTGCCGCGCCATTCGC
>JADFIR010000057.1:0-7902 GCA_022566535.1 Planctomycetota bacterium | reverse complement strand
AGTGGATCCGAATGGTCCCTGGGTAGGGCTCATGTCAAAGGGGGGCAAGGTGATCAAAGAGTGGAACCCGGGTGCCGGGAACACGATCGTCCTGTCGAGGATCGTGACACGGCCCGCGGAACTGGGCGGCGATCGCGTCATTCTTCTTGGATTCAGGTATCGTCCCTGGTCCGACCCGAAGGTCCAGCTGTGCGCCCTGGACCTGGACGAGCCAGAGAAGGTTCTCTGGTCAAAGAAGCACCGCGCCCCGGACATCGAGATGCCCGAGCCGATCTCGACCCAGAAGGGTGATTACTTTCGCCTGGAAATCGCCAAGGTCGCCGAAATATTCGCGCAGTCGCCCGGGGCGGAGATCATCACGGTTCACGCTTTGGACAGATGGTCGGCCACGGTTGTCCGGATCATGGGCTTAGACGGGAGCGTGCTGTATGAGCTGTGGCACGATGGGATGATCAAGGACATCAAGTGGTTACCGCGAGAAGGCCTGTTGATCGCTTGCGGCTACAACAGCGAAGTCCTGTGGCGGGATCGGGAAGGTCATCCGCAGGTGCAATACATGCCCCGCCCCATCGTCATCTTCGCCATCCGGCCTGAGCTGGGGAAGATCTATCGGGAATGGGTCAGGACACCGGGTGGCGCGGGAACGGTGAGCCCGGTCTGGTATCGGTGTCTCTTGCCGCCTCTCGCCGTAGATTCACTCGTGGGTGGCAATGAGGCCGACTGCATACTGCGTACATCAACGAACGAGGCGGCATCGGTGGACTTTGGCCTTGGTCCAAAGGGCGAAAAACCGCCGGCCCTGATCTTCAGCCTGGATGTCACCGGCAGACCCGTGGACGTCTCCCCCTCCGATACCTACAGAATCAGGGAAGGCCTGCCCGACCCCGAGGTGTTCTGGTTCGGTGACCTGCCGCCCATCGATCGGTTACCGCCCCGGGACACCGATTCGACTGAACCGCCCTGATGCTCGAGGCGGGCATCCGTACACGCGTCCAGCAGCTGATATGGCGGTCTGCGCTCGGGATCTTGTCACGCTCGCCACGAGCGCCGACCCGCAAGAGCATTCTCTCACGGAATCAGTCTTGTGACGGCACTATAAAGCCGTCGGCGGTGCGTAGTAAGTGGTGAGGATGACTCGGCCAGCACAAACAATCCAGGGAATCGCAAGGCTCGCGGATGCTACGTTCGCCCAGGTCGAGCGGCGGGCGGATCACCTACCCGTGTGTTGCTCGGACGGCAACTTCGTCGATGCCGAACTAGTCCAGCATCTGTATGTGCTTCTTCATCGCCTTCTTGAATCGGGCGTCGACCGGGTGGAGCTCGACCTCCGGAGCGTCCATTGTGTGGACACCAAGCTCTTGGCGAGCCTCGTCACGGCTCTGGGCGTGGCCCGGAGAACCTCGACGCAGCTCGTGATCCACATTCCACCCGCCATGCAGGACCTTGTCCAGATCTGCCGCTTGCAGCAGGTATTCTCCGTTTCGAAGTGCGGCGCTTTCAGCGATCTTCCTTTAGTGAAGCGGCGGAGTGTTCTTCCACGCGCACACGAACCAGCGGCCTGAAGTGGTGCGAAGAGAGGGCAGGCAGGGCGCCGGAAATCCGAAAGAACCAACACAAGGAGACTCGGAAATGAACACGAGAAAGAGAACGGTCGTCGGAGCAATTGTGATCGGTGGTGTGCGTTACCACACGGGGATCGCAGAAGAAACCATCTCCCCGGCCGGGCCGCGCGGTATTTCAAAAATAGAACATTATCTCAGCGCCCCCTCCGCGGAGGGGAGACGCGTGCACTACCGCAAAGGAGGGATTCCGATGGGCCCGAAAAGATGGACTGGAACACGAGGTGTGATCGGTCTGCTGGTGGGACTGGCGACGCTAGGCGCGACAGCGGTGCCATGGAGCGCGGCCCATGCGGATCCGGCCCCCGGGGCAGTCAACTTCGTCCACGTCATCGTCACTAGGACCGATGACTTTCTTCAGAACCACTTCGATGTGTTCACCGTCGACGTCAGCGTGTGCCTTCCCGCGGTGCCCGGCGTCACCGGCGTCACCGTCACCCTCGGCAATGGTGAGGTGTTGATCCTCTCGGATGATGAGGGCTGCTGGAGTTGGGATATCTGGTTCGTCAACCTACGGGCCATAAAAGCAGCGCTGGACAACACCTGGACCATCAACGTTGCCGGCACTTCGTCGAGCACCTCGACATTCACCTTCAACGCCGATCCACTTCAGGATTCCCATTTCTTTGACACGGCGACCGATCTCTTGCCCGCCGATGACTCGACAGATGTTCCGGCCGATGTCATCTTCTCCTGGTCCGATCCCACCGGCACCGCAACGCCCGACGTTTTGTTGGTCTTTGTGACAGGCCCCAGTAAGATGGGGCAGGGGGACGACAGCATCTTGGGGACGCTGAACATCACCGACACGTGCTGGGACCCGCCCCTGGATCTGGAGCTCGGGCTCAACTATTCCGGTGTGTTCTACCTCAATTTCGACGGCGCCGGCTTGGTCAACCCCCTGGACACCTCCGACTCCATCGAGTGGGGCGACTCGCCCTATGCGCCCAGGGGCTACCCCGCCACGACGCCGCTGCTGGCCCTGGGCTCACTGACCCTCGTCGACTTTACGGTCACCGGACCCGCCGGAAAATGCCCGTGGGACCTCGATGGTGATCTCAGCGTCGGCATCCTTGATCTGCTTGCGCTGCTGGCGGCGTGGGGGACCGACCCCGGCGGACCACCCGACTTCGATAGCGACGGCAACGTGGGCATCCTCGACTTACTCATCTTGCTCTCCAACTGGGGCCCGTGCCCGTGAAGTGAACGGCGAAACGTCGAAACACATAGCGCGCGAGGCGCCGCGTCCCCGCGCGCGGGTATCTTCCAAACACAATCAGTCGTCACTGTCGGCGCTGTCGCCGAGGGCAGCGCCGATATGACAGGTGCGAACCGCTCACCAACCCAACAAACGACGAGGGGCCTGCGATGACAATCTGTCACCGCCCCTGCGCAAGCGGCCCGACAGGGCCTCCAGGCCGCCGTCTTGGGGCAGGACTCGGTCTGTCACCGTCGATTCCGCTCAGTTGCAAGCGACTGGAACTTGGGTTTCCGGCGGGGGGCGTATCACTCGTGCTAACGAATCGGAAAAACAATCGTGCGCGTCCCCTATCCGCCGCCGTCTGGTGCGTAGTTACTTCTGAACCCGCCCGCAGCGGGGACCCAAAGCTGGAGGTGTAATACCATGTGCCGAATCGTGAACTGTGCTCTTGTGATTGTGATCAGCGCTGGCATCGTCGAAGCACGCGAAACTTCAGGTGCTGTCATTACAACCATTGACGGGAATGGGGCAGATACATTTGTTCGGTCAAGTTTGGGTGGCAACAACGCCGCCAATACGAACTATGGGTCGTGGGCAAGGGTCGGTATCAAACGTGATACGGCGCTCCCGGGGAACAACAGGAAGGGTTACATTCGGTTTGACATCAGTTCTGTCAGGCCTGGGATTGAATATGCGAGTCTCGAGTTTGTTTACGCAGGGACAAGCCCTGACCCACCGGCGAATCCGAGTACCTACTCGGTATACGGCTTGAACGACGGACACTTGGGAGAATCCTGGAATGAATTAACGATCACTTGGAACAATGCCCCGGGCAACAACGTGTCCAGCACAAATGGAGTGTTGAGTAAGGAGACCACGTTTCTGGGCACCTTCGACATTGCAGTTCCGGAGATCAATGTGGGCGATGTCATCAGTTTTTCTTCCATCGACTTGATCGAATTCCTGCAAAGCGACACCAACGGTCTTGTCACAATCATCGTGACACGGCAACAACAGAACTTCTCTGTCGAGTACGTGGCTAGCAAAGAACACGCAATGCTTCCACCACCCGCCCTCGTTATCACAGGTCTCGCCTGCCCGTGGGACCTGGATGGCAACGGCACCGTCGGCATCTTCGATCTGCATGCTCTGTTAGCTGCCTGGGGGACCGATCCCGGCGGGTCGCCGGACTTCGACGGCAACGGCACCGTCGACATCCTCGACCTGCTCACGCTGCTGGCCAACTGGGGGTCGTGCGCGTAAGGCGCGGTGATCGTGACCCTGCAATCGCACGGAATGGGCATTGCAACCGCACCGTGAGCAGTAGTATCCCGGTGCTCGACTTCTGAGTCTGGTCGCACGAGGGGGTGCTGGCGGCCACGGATTCGGCCAACAGGCTACTCAGCACCGTCGTGCGGCCTCTTTGCCCAGGGGAGGTGCAGCCATGTTGTCCAGCCGCCAAACCCGCAAGTGGGAGTGGACCGCGCTCGGAGTGATCGTCACGATGATTGTGATGGGATCTGCCCCGCCCCCCGGGAAGTTTACGCTTGACTTTGAAGGCATCGGCGATATCGACCGAGTGCTCGAGTTCTACAACGGAGGGACCAGCGGTGACGGCGCAAGTGGAAGGAACTTCGGCGTCAGCTTCAGCGAGGACGCCCTGGGAATCATCGATACTGACGCCGGAGGATCCGGGAACTTCGCCAATGAGCCTAGCCCCGACACTATCATGTTTTCTGACGGTTCTGACGGGACCACCGTAGACGTACCAGCAGGATTCACCGACTTTTCAGTCTGGTATACGACGGTAGACAACTCGAACGGATTTGTTGAGATCTACGACGGTCTCGACGGCACCGGTAACCTGCTCCAGAGCATTCAGCTTGAGGCGCTTGGGTCCGACCCGAAGGGTGGGGATCCCAACGGCGTCTTCAACAATTGGGCACTCGTTGACGCTGCGTTTGAGGGTGTGGCCAAATCGATAGTGCTGGGAATGCGCTTCACGCCGGGTTCCATTGGTTTTGATGACATGACCTTTTCGTCAACGCCACCCTGCCCCTGGGACCTCGACGACTCAGGCAGTGTCGGCATCCTTGATTTGCTTGCGCTGTTGGCGGCGTGGGGACCCAACCCCGGCCATCCGGCCGACTTCAACGGCAGCGGAACCGTCGACATCTTCGACCTGCTCATCCTCATCGCCAACTGGGGAGCCTGCCCGTAACCGACGCGCTCCAGTCCGCCTCAACCCATTTCCCCCGGCTCCCTCCAAGCCGGGGGTTTCTTTTTGCCACGCTGTCCTTGGTCCGAAGATCGTGCCATCGGCGAGCATGAATCGCTGCCACTTTGTAGAGCCGCGATCAGCGGCGCTGACCCGGCACGCCCATAAACCACAACCCGCCGCGGATTCCGCGGCGGCGTGGAAAGCTCCCCGAGCTGGACTCGAACCAGCAACCTAGCGGTTAACAGCCGCTCGCTCTACCAATTGAGCTATCGGGGATCACGAACTACGAGCATCCAAGCGGTGAATCCCGACCCGTCGGGACTCGCTCTACCAATTGAGCTATCGGGGATGGCAGATTGGGTTGGAGTCCGACGACCGATGAAATCATGAGAATATCGGTCAGACGGCCGGGGTCAACCAATCCGCCTCAGTGACTTTCCCGATAATGCACCCCACCCTGCTTGTTTCAGCCGGCCCCGCTCAACCCGCCCCACACCTTTTACGAACACATTGATGCCGAACCATGGCCGATCCAGCGATCTCCTTCATCATCCCGGCCCATAATGAGCAGCGCCTGCTTGCGTCCACGCTCGATGCGCTGTTTGCCTCGGCCGAGGCGGTGGGCCGGCCGTTTGAGGTGATTGTTGTCAATGACGCCTCGACCGATCACACCGGCCAGATCGCAAAGGAGCACGGTGCTCGCGTGGTGCCGGTCGAGCTGCGTCACATTGCCGCCGTGCGCAATGCCGGAGCGCAGCAGGCGGTTGGCGAAACCCTGATCTTCGTCGATGCCGATACGCTCGTGCCGGAGCCTGCGCTGCGGGCTGCCCTGCAAGCCATCGACGATGGCGCCGTCGGTGGAGGCGCTGCGGTCGCCTTCGATCAGCGGTTGCCGATCTGGATGCGGCTGTGCATAACACTCTTCATGCTTGTGTATCGCCTCGGCGGATGGGCCGCCGGGTGCTTTGTCTTTGTTCGCCGCGACGCCTTCGAAGCGGTCGGCGGCTTCGACGAGCAATATTTCGCCGCTGAAGAATGGTTCCTCAGCCGAGCGCTCAAGCGGCACGGCCGGTTCGTTGTCGTCAGCGAGCCGGTCATCACCTCCGCCCGAAAGGTGCAGCAGTACTCGAGCTGGCGTTTGATCTGGACGCTTCTTCGGCTGCTGCTGAAAGGCCCCCGAGCCATGCGTCAGCGCGAAGGGCTGGAGATTTGGTACGGCCCACAGCACAGCGGCACGCATCGCCGCGCGCCTCGCTCCTTGTAAAGCCGTCCCGATGGAATCGGGATCGGTCGCGGTCTTCTCTCAAGTCGCCCCCGCCGCCGAGCTCGGTGTCGCCCCGGCCCGTAATCCACCCATTTTTTTGTTGCCCGGCCGGGTGATCTGTGGTCCAATTGATGAGTGAGCCGGTCTGTCCTCAGCCCGGTCTTCTTCGGCCCGACGGCCGGCGGCTCCGCCAGCGCGACCGCGATCTCTTACAGGAGGACAACACGATGAGAACGAACAGATGGTTCAATGGGCGAAGGGCAGCTTCCGTCCTGGTGGTTTGTTTGTTGGTCTGGGGCGCGGCCCCGCCGCCGGCCGCCGCCCAGTGCGAAGTGGCTAAGCTCCTGGCGTTCGACGGCGCCGCCGATGACCAGTTCGGCCGCTCGGTTTCGATCAGCGGTGACGTGGCCGTGGTGGGAGCCTGGCAACACGATCTCAACGGCAGCAACTCCGGCTCGGCGTACATCTTCCGCTTCAACGGCTTGAGCTGGGTTCAGGAGGCCAAGCTCCTGGCCTCCGATGGCGCTGCCGGTCACAGATTGGGCAACTCGGTGTCGATCAGTGGCGATGTGGTCGTGGTCGGGGCCTTCGGCGGCGAGGGCATCGTTGCGGTCTCCGGCTCGGCGTATGTGTTCCAAAAGCCCCCCGGCGGCTGGGTGGACATGACCGAAACCGCCAAGCTGACCGCCTCGGATGGCGCTTTCCAGGACTTCTTCGGCAACTCGGTGTCGATCAGCGGCGAGGTCGTAGTAGTCGGGGCCGTGAAGGACGATGACAACGGCGACAGATCCGGCTCGGCGTACGTCTTCGTCAAGCCCCCCGGCGGCTGGGTGGACATGACCCAGACCGCCAAGCTCACCGCCTCCGACGGCGCGCTCTTTGACGAGTTCGGCATCTCGGTGTCGATCAGCGGCGATGTGGCCGTGGTCGGAGCCTATCGCGACGATGACAACGGCCAGGATTCCGGCTCGGCGTACGTGTTCGTCCAGCCCCCCGGCGGCTGGGTGGACATGAGCCAGACCGCCAAGCTCACCGCCTCTGATGGCGCTTTCGATGATCGGTTCGGCATCTCGGTGTCGATCAGCGGCGACGTGATTGTGGTCGGAGCGCAGTTCGGCGATGGCATCGTTGTCGACTCCGGCTCGGCGTACGTGTTTCAAAAGCCCGTCGGCGGCTGGGTGAACATGACCCAGACCGCCAAGCTCACTGCCTCTGATGGCGCTATCAATGACGAGTTCGGCCGCTCCGTCTCGATCAGCGGCGACGTGGCCGTGGTCGGGGCCCAGAGCGACAATGACAACGGCTCCTTTTCCGGGTCGGCGTATGTGTTCCAAAAGCCCCCCGGCGGCTGGATGAATATGACCGAGACCGCCAAGCTCATCGCCTCGGATGGCGCTGCCAGTGACTTCTTCGGCTCGGTGTCGATCAGCGGCGAGGTCGTAGTAGTCGGGGCCTCTCGTGACGATGACAACGGCGAGAACTCCGGCTCGTCGTATGTCTATGTCCTGTCCGGCGTCGATTGCAATCGCCACGGTCAGCTGGACGCCTGCGACATCTTCTTGGGCGTAACCTGCGACTCCAACCCGACCGGCATCCC
>JADFIR010000056.1 GCA_022566535.1 Planctomycetota bacterium | reverse complement strand
GCCACCTTCGAGAGTTTCGGTTATTCCGTTGCCGTCTCCGGCGATACCGCCCTTGTTGGCGCCTGCTGTATCTTCGCGTCGCCGACCTATGTCTTTTCCTTCGATCCACGGACGGGAAGGTGGATCGAGACGCAGTTGCTGAGCCCGTCGGATCTCCAGGCTGGTGAGTACAGCGGTGGTGCTGTGGCCATTGACGGCGACGTTGCTCTCGTTGCCGCTGGCCACGTCCACGAGGACGACGCTGGCGTCTTCTACGGGGCGGTGTTTGTATTCCGCTACAACGGCAGCTTGTGGGTCGAGGAGGACGAGCTGCTTGCTTCCGATAGTGCCTGGCAAGACGGCTTTGGCGCCTCTGTCTCCATCAGCGGCGACCTGGCCGTGATCGGGGCGCTTCTCGATGATGACAACGGCGCCAACTCCGGGTCGGCGTATATCTTTCGATACGATGGCTCAAACTGGGTCGAGGAACAAAAGCTGCTGGCCAGCGACGGCGCGGCGGGTAATTTCTTTGGAACGGCTGTGGGTATCGACGGGGATACCGCTGTCATTGGGGCCGATGGCCCGACTTCCGGGTCAGCCTACGTGTTCCGTTTTGATGCCCAAACGTCGCGATGGATCGAGGACCAGAAGCTGGTTGCCTCCGACGGCCCGGGCCACGAGTTCGGCGTTTCTGTTTCGATCAGTGCCGACGCCACCCTCATCGGAGCACGCCTGGATGACGAGAACGGCTCCAACGCTGGCTCGGCCTACCTGTTCCGCTTCGAGCCCGACACCTCGCAATGGGTCGAGGAGCAGAAACTGCTGGCCTCCGACGGCGCGGCGGGCGATCAGTTCGGCCGATCGGTGGCCATTGATGGGGACATCGCCGTGATCGGCGCCTGGGCCGGCGACGCCAACGGCCCCTACACCGGCCCAGCGTACGTCTTCCGCTACCGCGGCTCACGGTGGGTCGAGCAGCAGCAACTTCTTCCTGAGCCCAACCCGTGGACGCCCTTCTTCGGCTGGTCCGTCGCTGTTTCCGGCGACACCGTGGTGATCGGCGCCCACGGCGAGGACCACCAGGCCGGCGCGGTCTACGTCTTCGACCTCGCCGCCTGCCTGTGCCCCGCCGATCTTGACGCCGACGACAGCGTAGGCATCCTGGACTTGCTGGCTCTGCTCGCTGCGTGGGGCAGCAACCCCGGCGGCCCACCCGACTTCGACGGCGACGGCACCGTCGGCATCCTCGACCTTCTCATCCTGCTCGCCGCCTGGGGAGCATGTCCGTAACGAGCGGTACCCGGTGTGGACCGGTGATACGGATTAGAAATAATTCGCGCGCATTGTTCGATTCATAGCCTCTGGCCACTCGCGGCCGGGGGGTCTGGAATTCCTCAAACCACTTGCGGTTTATACCTTGCCGGAACCCAAGGTTCAAGCCATAATGTTCGGTGAGCGAGATACCCAACGCAGTTGGGCTGGCAGACGGCACCTTCACTCGGTTTGGGTGGAAATAGACGGATGAACGCCACCTTTCTACCCTTGAGCCGCGTTAGCCTGCTATTGGCGACGGCGATCTTTGCGCTGGGGCTGAGCAGTGCGTCATCCGGCCAGAGCGAGTGTGACGGAGTCAGACTGACTGCATCTGACGGGGCCACGTTCGACAGCCTCGGGTACGCCGTGGCTATTTCCAGCGATACCGCCCTAATCGGCGCGAATTGGGACAATGACAACGGCGCCCAGTCCGGCTCAGCCTACGTGTTCCGATTCAATGCTTTAGATACACCGCGGTCGCGATGGGTTCAAGTTCAAAAGCTCCTGGCTTCTGACGGCGACACTGATGATCGATTCGGTGCAGCGCTGGCCGTTGAAGGCGATACCGCTGTGATTGGGGCCTTCGCAGTGGACGGTGGGGGCGCGGCCTACCTCTTCCGCTTGGATGCGGACACGTCAACCTGGATCGAGAAGCAAAAGCTACTGGCGTCCGATCGTGAGGTCGGCGACCACTTCGGGATATCGGTTGAGATCAGCGGCGACGTGGCCGTGATCGGGGCCCACGGCGATGACGACAACGGCGCCAACTCCGGTTCGGCGTACATCTTTCGCTTCGACTCCAAGAGCCGGATCTGGGTCGAGGAACAGAAGCTGCTCGCCTCCGACGGCGCCGGGGGCGACGGCTTCGGCAGCTCCGTAGCCGTCTTCGCCGACACCGTCATCGTCGGAGCAGGAGGTGACGACAATAAGAAGGGAATCAACGCCGGATCAGCCTATGTGTTCCGTTTCGATCCCGTCGGGCCGGGGGGCTGGACCCAGCAGCAAAAGCTGCTCGCTTTTGACACCGCGGTCGTAGGGAGCTTTGGGTTTTCGGTTTCCATCAGTGGCGACGCGGCTGTCATTGGCGCACTTCTGAGCGACGACCGATCAGCAGCGTATGTCTTCCGATTCGATGGCGAATCTTCACAATGGCTCCCAGAGCAGAAACTGGTTCCTTCCGACGGCTCGGCGGGCGATCAGTTTGGCCGATCGGTGGCCATTGAGGGCGACACCGCCGTGATCGGCGCCTGGGCCGGCGACGCCATCGGCCCCTACACCGGCCCAGCGTACGTCTTCCGCTACAGCGGTTCACGCTGGGTCGAGCAGCAGCAACTTCTTCCTGCGCCCAACCCGTGGACGGCCTTCTTCGGCTGGTCCGTCGCGATTGACGGCGACACCACCGTGATCAGTGCCCACGGCGAGGACCACCAAGCCGGCGCGGTCTACGTCTTCGACCTCGCCGCCTGCCTGTGTCCCGCCGATCTCAACGGCGACGGTAGCGTTGGCATTCTCGATCTGCTGGCGCTGCTTGCGGCATGGGGCAGCGACCCCGGCGGTCCACCTGACTTCGATGGCGACGGAAACGTGGGCATCCTCGACCTGCTCACACTGCTTGCCGACTGGGGGGCATGCGCGTAAGAGAAAGGTCCAAACGCCGAGGCGTGGAAACGTACTCTCACGCGCCGCCGCGTAGCTCGTTATCGATCGCGACCCGCTCGTCGTTGCCGTTGAGCGCTTAGTCGGGATCCTTGGTCCGGGGTTTCGGGGTGTAGTCGTGCATCTTTGGCACCATGACCCCCTCGGGCGCAAACCGACCGCCGAGGAAGAGCCCGCCGCTGATCGGCGCATACAACTCGATGGCGATTTGTGAGATGGGCAGCATCGTCTCGTCGAACTTCGACTCGTCAGCCATCGTGATGGATGCAATGACCATGATCGGGCCGAAGTCGTCGCCGACCCCTTCCAGCGGCTTGTTTGAATCAGTCTCGCCGTCGTGGACGAAGATTCGATCCATGATCTCTTGATGGCTCTCGCTGTAGTACCACGTCATCATCGCCTTCTTGTCCTGGAACCAGGCGAAGATGAGGTTCTTTCCGCTTTGTGTTCTGGCCAGCTCAACCCCCAGGCATCCGTCTGTCGCTTTGAGCGCGCCCACGAGATCAGGAAAGGGCTGCTGCGGCCGGGTTGTCTGTGGCGGCTGGTCCTGGACACGGTCGCCGGCGGCGAGTGCTCCCAACCCAACGAGGCCGGCACCCACCACGACGATCAGATGTGATCGGGTTCTCATCGTTTGATCTCCGGTCATGTGCTTGTATTCAGATGACGGGCGGACGCTGCTCATTCGACCAGCGCCCCTAGACTCGGCATCCTACCGACATTCACAAGAATCCGCACGCGACGCGGCCGACCGGTACCTCGTCCCTGCGGGCAGATATGATGGCATCGGCCGGTGAGCTGCCCCGGCTAGCTTGTTGGCCCGCACGAATCGAGGCCGCGCTATCCGCGCCAAATCGACCCAATCCTTGCAAATCTTCCTTGATCTACGGTCGCCGGTCGGGGACACTGTCTATGACGCCCCAAGGAGCATCAGCCAGGGAGTACTCAGATGGATTTGATTCGTGACGTTGGCATCGGCATTTCCGCAGCGATTGTGTTGAGTGCTCTGTCCGAAGCTGCGGCCCAGACCGCGCCCCTGGCCCAGAACGAAGTCGCCGTGGCCGTGGACTCCGGCTTCGTCAGCAACCAGACCGCCCGGCGCGGTGTTATTTATTCGACGGTGGTGCGGGTGCCCGATGCCACGTGGATTCGGCTCACGTTTGACCAGATTGTTCTGGGAAGCGCTCCCGACGTCGCCAAGGAAACAACCCTGCGCATCACCTCCGTCGCCGACGGCGCAGTTCAAACGCTCAACACCGTCAGTCTCAACCAATGGCACAACACGTCTGCGTATTTCAATGGGGACACCGTCATCGTGGCCCTCGTCGCCGATCCGACCGCTGAACCGAGTCGGGTGGCGATTCGGCGGGTGCTGGCCGGTCCGCCGGGCCAAGGCGGGGTCGCCACCATCTGCGGCCCGACCGACGACCGCGAGCGCTCAAGTGATCCTCGCGCCGCCCGGGCGCTACCAATTGGATGCACCGCCTGGATCATCGGCGATGCCGGCAACTGCCTTCTCACCGCCGGCCATTGTTCCGGGGGAAACCTGGAAGTGATCGAGTTCAACGTCCCGCTCTCCGATGGTGGTGGAAACATTCAACACCCCGGACCCGAAGATCAGTACGCCGTCGATCTCGCGTCGAAACAATCCGTCAACGGGGGCGTCGGCAACGACTGGGGCCATTTCGGCTGCTTCCCCAACACCGAGACCGGCCTGACCCCGGTTGAAGCACAAGGCGACTTCTTTGCTCTGGCCGATGCGCCGCCGTCACGTCCCGGCCCGACGATCCGCATCACCGGATATGGCGTGGACGGCAGCCCCCCACAGTGGAACCAGATCCAGCAGACCTCCACCGGTCCCTATGTCGATGTCACGGACACGACGATTGAGTACCAGGTGGACACACGGGGCGGCAGCTCCGGCTCACCCGTCATCGATGAGAAGACCGGCGAGGCGATCGGTATCCACACCCACGGCGGTTGTGATGCCGTCCGTGGCGCAAATCGCGGCACCGCCATCAACCATGCCGGCCTCCAGAACGCGTTAGCCGATCCGCAAGGCGTCTGTATCCCCGCCCCGCCTCTTGGATTTGTGTTCCCCGATGGGCTGCCGGAGACGCTCAACCCCGCAGGCGACTCCATTCGAGTCGAAGTCAACGGACAGAACGAAGGCATCCCCCAGCGGGGGACCGGTGTGCTGCATTTCGACCTCGGCGACGGATTCATCAGCATTCCTATGGACGAGGTTGAGCCCAACATCTACGACGCCCTCTTCCGGGCCGTCAAGTGCACGACGGTCGTCAACTATTTCTTTAGCGCTGAAACGACGACGGGCGAGGTCGTGACGAATCCCTTGCTTGCGCCCGCCATGCACCACACCACCCTCAGCGCCGTGTCGCTGAACGCTTCGTTCTCGGACAACTTCCAGGACGACCTGGGCTGGACCGTGCAGAACGTCGGCGGCCTGAGCGACGGGCAATGGCAGCGCGGCGTGCCTGCAGGCGGCGGTGACCGCGGTGATCCACCCACCGACGCCGACGGATCCGGACAGTGCTACGTCACCGACAACGCCGACGACGACAGCGACGTTGATGACGGCACCACCATCCTCACCTCACCCATCATGGATGCCGCCGGCGGCTCGGCGATCATCTCCTACTGGCGATGGTTCTCCAACACCCAGGGCAACGCACCATTCCAGGATGTCTTCGTCGTCGAGGTTTCCGACGATGCCGGCTCAACTTGGGTAACGCTCGAGACGGTCGGCCCAACCGGGCCGGAGGTGGATGGCGAGTGGTTCCTCAAGCAATTCCACATCGCCCAGTTCGTCGAGCCAACCGATCAATTCCGCGTTCGCTTCCTCGCCTCCGACACTGATCCGCAATCAATCGTCGAGGCCGGCGTGGACGGAGTGAAGCTGCTCTTGATCGGCTGCGGAGTAACCCCCGGCGATCTCGATGGCGATGGCGACGTCGATATCATCGACCTGCTCATCTTGCTCAGCGCGTGGGGGCCGTGCACGGATCCGCCCGAGCCCTGTCCGGCCGATCTCGACGGCGACGGCGCCGTCGGCATACTCGATCTGCTCACATTGCTCGCCAACTGGGGCTAGGATCCGAAATCCAAACACCGAAACGCCGTATACATTGCGCGCAAGCCCCCACGCACGTCGCTACCTATCGCTTCGCGGTATACTGCCATGCGACCGTTAGGCGTCCGATCCTCAAGAAGAAGATCAGCACTGCACAGCCACAAGCCGCCGGTGGGGGGTCAGGAGCAAGAAACATGTGGATGAGTAAAAGGATTAGGTGGCGTTTGGCCATCGTCTGGGCGGCTGTTGCGTTGACGGCGGGACTCGCCGCCGCCCTGCATCCGCAACACCAGCACGACCAGGCGCATGAAACCCGCAGCGGCAGAACGTGGACCCCCGACGATCTGGTGGTGGATCCGTTCGGCGATCCCCAGCAATTCGCCGAGCTGTGGCGCCAAACCGCCGGCGGAGCTGCCAGTACCGTCGGATCGATGGACATCGGCGAGATCGCTGTCCTTCAGGACGATGGCTCGCTCGTCCAAGGCAATGTCACGAACACTCCCAACATCATCCAGGCCTTCTACGCCACCCATGGCGATGAGTATGACCAGGTCATCATCCACGTCGCCAGCACCTATCGGGGCGATGTCGATCCTGAAGCGGGCTTCGCGTTCTTCTCGCTGGTCGCGGGCTACGTCGGCGGGATCAACCGGTTTCAGGGCAATCCTGCAGAGGAATTCGGGATCACCCGCCTCATCGGCATTTGCAACATGAACGATCTTCCGGAGTACCCCCAAAGTCCGACGGAAGACTTCTTCGGCGACGTCGCTTCCTACGTCGAAATCCTCGGCCAGGAGTTCGAGCACGCCTGGGCCGCCTTCGTGCAGCCGGCCCCCGGCACCGGCGCCGACATCCTCGGCCGCAGCGACGCCCATTGGAGCTTCTTCCTGAACCACCCCGGCATCGGCAACGCCTCACCGATGGAAGGCAACCGCTGGCAGGCCAACGGCGACGGCTCGTTCACGACCGTGGAGTCGTTCACCGGCTTTGGCGAACTCGACGACTACCTGATGGGTCTCCGCGCACCAATGGACATGGTCCCCTTCTACGTCATCGACTTCCCGCCCGGCCGCGACCCCTTCGACGACGGAGCCTTTCCCGAACCCGGGGTCACCGTCACCGGCGGCACTCCCATCGACCTGACCATTCAAGACATCATTGACAACTATGGGCCCAGAGGTCCGGACACGACCACGTCGATGAAGACCTTCAAGATCGCCTTCATCCTGGTCATCCCTCCCGATTCGGGCCCCGATCCCGCCGACCTGAAGAAGCTCGACGACTTCCGCCTCGCCTGGGAAGCCTACTTCAACCACACAACCGAAGGTCTGGGGACAATGGACACGAGGTTGGGCATCGGCCCGGGGGTCGATCCGTCTGTGTTCGCCCAGGTAGATGACTTCGAAAGCCAGACGATTGATCCAACACGCTATCAATACGTCCAGGGGGCAACGATCAGCGACCTCGGCCTCAACGAACCCAGCGGCGCGAACGCTCTGCGCCTCAACGGCAACTGGGGTGGCGGCGACGAAGTCCGCTCCGTTCCCATCGATCTCGCCGGCCTGCCCTTCAGCAGTGTCACCCTCCACTACTCGGTCCAGCGCACCGGCGGCGGCGATTCGCCGGAGTTAGGCGATGACCTGCTTATCGAATATTTCAACAACGTTGGCCAGTGGATCGTCCTGCGCACCATCGTCGGCTGGGACAAGGATCAGACCCAGTTCACCGCCTTCGATGACATCCTCCCCACTAACGGGCTGCATGAGCAGTTCCGGTTCCGCTTCCGCCGGCTCCAAGGTGACATCGCAGAAGTTGACGACTACTTCGTGGACGATGTGTTTCTAACGATTGCCGACACCTGCCCCGCCGACCTCGATGACGACGACACCGTTGGCATCCTCGATCTGCTCGCGCTGCTGGCCGACTGGGGCGACTGCCCAGTCAAGGGTGATTGCTCGGCCGATTTGAACGGCGACGGCAACGTCGGCATTCTCGACCTGCTTGTGCTGCTGGCCAACTGGGGTCCGTGCCCGTAGACGTTTAGCCCCGCCGGCCACGGCGGGGCGATCGTCAACGGACCCTCGTCGCCGCGACCATTGGTCGCGGTTTTTTCTTCGGCGCCAACGATGCTCGTCGCCGAACAATCCCGCGCACCCAATCCCATAGCCCCCGGCTCCGCCGGGGGATTGTCATCTGACCGTGTAAAGCCGCGACCACCGGTCGCGGTCTTCGCTCACGCGCCGCGTTGATGCGATCGTCGCGCACGGCGTGATTTATCATTGCGACCGCCGCCGAGCGTGGTATGCTGATACGGGGTTCTGAGTCGATCGAGATCGGGGCTCACCCGCACAGGAGCAAAGGCGCAAGAACATGCGACATCGGCAGATGACAACGGCCGGGCTGGTGCTGGCCGGGGCGATGATGGCGGTCTACGGCCTGGCAGCCTTCACCGGTGCCGGTGGGGTGGCTGGATTCCAAGTCTTCGCCTTTGGCCTGTCACATACCTCGCTGGGCCAGGCTCAGTTGATCCTGGACAAGAACGGCAACCTCTTCGTCGGCAACCTCCGCTCCATCGGCGCCGACGGCGTGGCGGTCGATCTGGGCCAGGCCGAGGGCCTGGAGGTCAACTTGATCGGCAAGCTCACCGGCTTCTCTCTCCAGGTCGCCGTCGCCGGAGAGGTCAACGGCCTGCCGAACCAGGACATCGGCTATATCCAGATGCCCATGCACCCCGAGGCCGGCTATATCATCGACCCCAACTTCTCGCCGATCGGCGTCACCAACTACACCACCGAGGTCTACAGCAACGGCGAGCTGGTCTACATGCAGGTCCAGGAGGGGACGACCGCGATCGTCGGCCAGCGCCCGCGCGGCCTGCGCGGCTTCCTCGATCAAGCCCAAGGCGGCGTTGCGGGGAATGATGTAGCCCATAGCCTGATCTGGGACCTTGACTTCGCCATTGCGACATCCATCCAGATCGTGGAGGGCCCGAGGCTGAAAGGCGATCGGCTGCGGCTGATCACCCCGCCCGATCCGGTCCTCGTGGGCTATATCGATGGGTTCTACATCACCGGGGAGGATTTCGAGCTCACGATCGGTGGTGAGCAGCTCGTCCAGTTCTCCAACCCGCACGAGGCCCTGGGCCAGGCCCACATCATCGGCTCCGACCCTGGTAAGAATCAGCCGCTGCAACTGATCGTCTCCAACATCGGCTGCTGCGGCGCCGACGGCGTGTCCATCGACGTCGGCGAGTTCACCCCGCCGGACCCCGTTACTCCCATCGCCGCCGTCCATCTGCTCATCCCCAATGTGCCCGCCGAGGGCGCGTACGTGGAGGCGGCCGCAACCGTCATGGGCGTTGAGCCTTCGCCGTTTCTCGTCGGCTCCTCGTGGGCGAGCAACGTGCCCAATGCCCCCACGCACGTCGAGGTCTCCGCGGACTTCACGCCGATCGGGGCCGAGACCTACACCGTTCAGTTGTACAACTTGGGCCGGCTGGTCGCCGAGGTGATGGGGGTCAACGCCCCGGTCGTCATCAACAACACGAATGTCAACGTCTCGATCATCGGCCACATCGCCGCCCACGCCCACGGCCAGTTCGACTGGGGTCTGACCTCGGTGCAGATGGTCACGATCCCCGGCCATCCGCCGGACCCGGTCAACGAGATCAGGCTGATCGCGGAAGTGCCCGGCGGTGTTGCCCGCGGGCCGGAGCCCGACCTTGTGCAGATTGACCTCACCGCCGCGGGCATCGGGTCGTTCACCATCACCGATGAGACCGTCGGGGAGATCTCATTCAGCACCGCCGACATCTCCGGTCCGGACGGCCCCGGCTTCCCTGATGGATGCGTTGACGCGTTTGACCTGGGGACGCTGCTGGGTGCGTGGTGCTCCGCTGCGGGCGATCCAGACCCGCCCAAGGACGAAGACCCGCCCTGCGAGGGCTGCACCTCCCCGAACTTCGCCCTGGCGGACCTCGCCGGACCGCGAGGCGGACCCGACGGTTGCGTTGATGCGTTCGACCTCGGCGCGTTGCTGGCCGACTGGTGCTCCGTCGACGGCGGCAACCCCTGCGGCACCTGCGGCCCGTAGCCGCGCAGCGCAGCCACGTCGCTGCGCGCACGGCGTGGTTTATCATTGCGATCACCGCCGTGTGTGATATGCTGATACGGGGTCCTGAGTCGATCGAGATCGGGGCCCACCCGCACAGGAGCAAAGGAGCAAGAACATGCGACATCGGCAGATGACCACGGCCGGGCTGGTGCTGGCCGGCGCGATGATGGCGGTCTACGGCTTGGCTGCGTTCACCGGTGGGGTGGCCGAAGCTTTCACCGGCTTTTTCTTTGGCCTGTACCATGGCCCGCTGGGCCAAGCTCAATTGAACCTGGACAAGTTCGGCAACCTTGTCGTGAGCAACATCGGCTCCAGCGGCGCCGACGGCGTGGAGGTCAATTTGGGCGCGGCCGACGGCCTGGAGGTCCACTTCCTCGGCCCGCCCACCGGCTCCACTCGCCGGTTCGCCGCCAACGGAGAGGTCAACGGCCTGCCGGACCAGGACCTCGGCCATGTCCGGATGCCCACGCTCCCCGAGGGCTACTTTCTCATCGACCCCAACTTCTCGCCGATCGGCGTCACCAACTACACCACCGAGGTCTACCTGGCCGGCGAGCTGGTCTTCACGCAGGTCCAGACCGGGCCGACCGCGATCGTCCCCCAGCTCCCGCACGGCCTGCGCGTGTTCGTCGATCAAGCCCAAGGCGGCGTTGCCGGGAATAGTGTAGTTCATTGCGTGATTTGGGACCTTCATTTCGCCATTGCGACATCCATCCAGATCGTGAACGGCCCGACGGTGATAGGCGATCTGCTACGGCTGGTCGCCACGCCCGCTCCGGTCATCGTGGTCTTTATCGATGGCATCTACCACACCGCGGCGAGCAAGGGCCAGTTCACGATCAGCGGTGAGCGGCTCATCCAGTTCTCCAACCCCCACGAGGCCCTGGGCCAGGCCCACATGACCGGCTTCGACCCTGGTCCGAATCAGCCGCTGCACCTGATCGTCTCCAACATCGGCTCCACCGGCGAAGACGGCGTGTCCATCGACCTGACCGAGTTCCTCCCGCCGGACCCCGTTATTCCCATCGCCGCCGTTAGTTTTACCATCCCGGATGTGCCTACCGTCGGCGCGTACGTGGAGGCGGCCGCATCCGTCATGGGCATTGACCCCACGCCGTTTCTCGTCGGCTCCTCGCGCGCGACCAACGTGTTGAATGACGTCCTCCACGTCGAGGTTACCGCGAACTTCCTGCCGATCGGGGCCGAGACCTACACCGCTCAGGGGTACAACATGGGCCGGCTCGTCGTCGAGGCGATGGGGGTAACCGCCCCGGTCATCATCAACAACACGAATGTCAACGTCTCGATCTTCAACCAGATCGCCGTCCACGCGCACGGCCAGGTCGACTGGCTTCTGACCTCGGTGCAGATGGTCACGATCTCCGGCCAACCGCCGGTGCCGGTCAACGAGATCAGGCTGATCGCGGAAGGGCCCGGCGGGGTCGCCCGTGGGCCGCTGCCGGACCTTGTGAGGATCGACCTCAAAGCCGCGGGCATCGGGTCGTTCACCATCACCGATGAGACCGTCGGGGGCGTTCCATTCAGCACCGCCGACATCTCCGGTCCGGACGGTGCCGGCTTCCCCGACGGTTGCGTTGATGCGTTCGACCTCGGGACGCTGCTGGGTGCGTGGTGCTCCTCTGCGCTCGACCCAGACCCGCCCGGCGACGTAGACCCCCCCTGCGAGGGTTGCACCTCCCCAAACTTCGCCCTGGCGGACATCACCGGTGAGTTCAATGTGCCGGATGGGTGTGTCGATGCGTTCGACGTGGCGAAGCTGCTGGCCGAGTGGTGCTCCGTCGACGGCGGCAACCCCTGCGGCACCTGCTTCCCGTAGCGGCGCGATGTCCTGCCCGCCCGGCTTCGACAACGACGGCAACGTCGGCATTCTCGATCTGCTTGCGCTGTTGGCGAACTGGGGTCCGTGCCCGTAGCTGTACTGTAGACGGGCCGCGCGGGACGGTCAGTCATCCTGCTCGTTCGAGTCCACCTCATCGGGCAGCTTCGCCCGCCACTCGGCGGCCTCGTCCGGCTTGTCCCACGCCTCGTGCAGCTCGACAAGGACCCTGATCACGTCGGCCGTTCGGTCCTCGATCGCGAGGAGCATCGTTTCGGCGTCCTCGTACCGGCGCAGCTTCGAAAGGCACTCGGCGTGGTGCAGAACGATCTCCGCCAGCCACGGTCGCCCGATTAACAATTCCGGGTCGCGGTAGGCCGACTCGACTTCCTCGAAGAGGGCCAGTGCCTCATCGAGCCGGCCGAGGTCGCGCTGGGCGCAAGCAAGCGTGTCGATCGCTCTCACCAGGCTCAGGTTCGGGATCGCACGCACGCGCCGGTAACCGGCGACGACCTTGAGCGCCAGCGCCTCGGCCGCTTCGTGCCATTCCTGTAGCCAGAGCGATCTCGCCACCCTGCTCATCGCGTTTCGCTCCTTCGAATCGTCAGGGCTCAGCTCGTCCTGGGCTATTCGAAACGCTTGGTTTGCGCGTTCATCCGCCTCGTTGCTCTTTCCGCTCATCCTGAGAACGACGCTGAATCGAGCCTGTTCCCGGGACCTGTACCAACTCGGCACGGGCGCCTGTTCGATGATCTGCTCCAGGAGACGGTACTGTTCTTCGGCCTCGCCGAGCTGGCCGGCACGGTACAGAGCGTAGGCGTACCGACGGACTTGATTGGCGGTCACCGTGTTGTAGAGTCCGTTCGACGCGACGTAGTTCTCGACGATCCGTCGCCGGAGATTGGCCGCCTCGGCGTAACGGCCTCGCCGAGACTCCATTTGGGCCCACATTTTCAGCGCGTCGGAACCGAGCGGGGTCTTCTCGCCCTTATACGCGACGTCCCCCTCGTGCGCCAGCTTGAAGTAGCGCTCCGCCTCGTCCCACCGCCCGCGCCGGGACGCAACGAAACCGCGAGTCCGGACGAGGAAGGGCCTGATCGGGTGCAAGCCGTCCGCCGTCTCCTGCAGCTCCTGCTCCGCGGCCTCGAGCACTTCTTCCGCTTCGTCGAGCCGGCCGAGCGCGCAGAGCGCGTGTCCGAGAAAGGTTTTGGCGAAGAAACCGGCGAAGTCGAGCGACCGCTCGCTGGACTCCACGATCTGAACCATCCGGCGGCAGACGTCCGCCATCTCTGCGAGCCGCCCCTGGTTCATCAGGATGACCGTCAGGGCGACCATGGCGCGCAGCGTTCGCTCATCGGGCGGTTCGGGCATCTGTGCATACCCGGCCAGTGCTTCCCGCGCGAGCTGCTCGCCCCGTGCTAGCTGATCGAACAAAGCGAGTGTTGTGGCCAGACCCACCTTGCACTCGAGCGTGTCCGGGTGCTCATCGCCGTAGAGTTCCCGCCGCATCTGGAGCGCCCGTTCGAGATGTCTCTTGCTGTCGACGAGGTTCCCGGTCGCGAAGAGGCCCAACCCGCCCCGGTACCGGAAGGTCGCTTCGAGCCCCTTGTCAGAGATCGGCTTCGGTGTCGCATCGAGCCGATCGAGGGCTTCGATGAGCACATCCATGAGCTTCACGTTGATCCCGATGTCGGCCGGGGCGATCGCGCGATTCTCGGCGCTGAGGAAGTCCGTTTGAAGCAGAAGCGACTCGAGGAAGTCGTTGGTCAGCACCGCCGTCGCCGCGGTTTCCGCGACCTGCGCTGCCTCGCGACTGATACGGACCGCCTGCGTCGAGATCACCACGAGCGCGACGACGAGGATCCCCATGGCCCCGGCAACTCCGCCGACGAGCCCTCGGTTCCGACGCGCGAACTTCCGCAACTGGTAAAACGTGCTCGCCGGCCTCGCCACGATCGGCTCGTCGCTCAGGTATCGCCGGACGTCCGCGGCCAGCTCCGCGGCCGACTGGTAGCGCCGGTCGCGGTCCTTCTCCAGGGCCTTGGCCACGATCGTGTCGAGGTCGCCGCGGTAGATCCGGCTTACCGAGCTCAGCGGAGTCGGCTCGTCCTCGCGGATGATGCGGACGGCCTCGGGGATCGTCCGCTCCTTCAGGTCGTGCGGCAGCCGGCCGGCAAGCAGCTCATAGAGCACCACGCCGAGCGAGTAGACGTCGGAGCGCGTGTCGAGCTGGTGCGGGTCGCCGGCGACTTGCTCAGGACTCATGTACGGAATCGTGCCGATGAGCTGGCCGATGTCGGTCTGGAGCGTGGTCGTCTGGATGTCGGAATCGGTCGCGCGGGCGACGCCGAAGTCGAGGATCTTCGGCTCGCCGTTCTCATCCACAAGGATGTTGCCCGGCTTCAGATCGCGATGGATCACTCCCTTGCGGTGGGCGTACTGAACCGCCTCGCACACGTCGGCGAACAGTGTGAGACGATCGCGGGTGCCCAGCTGCTGCGCCTCGGCGTGCTCGATGAGCGGCCGACCCCGGATCAGCTCCATCGCGAAGTAGGGCTGCGCTCCCTCGCCTTCGTCGAAGGTGCCCGCCTCGTGGATCTGCGCGATGCCGGGATGCTGGAGATGCCCGAGGATCTCCGCCTCGTACCGAAAGCGTTTGAGCGCGTGCCGGGAGGCGACGCCGTGCCGCATCACCTTCAGGGCCACGACCCGATGGGGGTGGTCCTGGACGGCTTCGTAGACGACGCCCATCCCGCCGACAGCGATGACGCGGCCAATCTCGTAGCGGCCGATGCGCTTTGGAGCGCGTGGTGCTCGAGCGGTGGCGGCGTCGCTCCGCCGCACCATTGGCTTGAAGACGGTTGAAGTGTCATCCGGGGCCTCGAGCATCGCCTCGATCTGCACCCGCATGTCGTCATCGTCGCCGCAGGCCTCCTCCAGGAAGGCGGGCCGCTCACCTTCGGGCCGCTCGAGCACGGCGTGGTAGATCTCCTTGAGATTCTCCCAGCGATCACCGTGCATCTTCATTGTCCTTCCCGATCTCGGCCCGCAGCCACGCCTTGGCAACCTTCCACTCCCGGTGGACAGTGCGCGGTGCGATCTGGAGTGCCTGCGCGATCTCGTCCATCGTCAGGCCCGCGAAGCAGCGAAGCTTGACGACGTCGCTCATTCGTCGGTCCTGCTTCTCCAGTTGCGTCAGCGCCTCGTTGAGGGCGAGCAGCTCCTGCGGCTCCGGGTCGATGAACGGCTCGACGACATCCAGGCTGAGCTTCCTGCGGCCGCCGCCTCGTTTTCGGGTGCGTTGCTCGCGGGCGCGCTCCACAAGAATCCGTCGCATCGCCTCGGCCGCGGCGGCGAAGAAGTGGCCACGACCGGACCACCCGGTCGGCTTGTCGGCAAAGAGCCGCAGGTACGCCTCGTGGACGAGGGCGGTCGTCTGCAGGGTCTGCCCCGGCGGTTCCTGGCCCATCTTGTGGTGGGCGAGCTTGCGAAGCTCTTCATAGACCAGGGGCAGGAGCCGGGCCGCCGCCTCGCCGTCGCCCTCGGCGGCCGCGGCCGCGAGCTGGGCTGGGTCATCCTTCGGTGATCTCGCCAAGTCGGGCTCCTTGGGTTTTTTCTGATTTTGTGGCAGGATCTCGCTCCCATTCTCGCACTGATAGTCGGCAAACAAAAGGCGCGGGCGTCGGATTCTGCCCTGGTGCTCGCCGGACCACGCTATGGGCCCGGCCCCGGACGGGGTGGCAGCCCGGTCTGCCCGGCACGAACCGACGAAACCAGTCCGAGCCCTGGAAGGAGGCCCAATGATGTACGCATACTCAGTTAAAACGAAACCTTCACTCGTCGTCGCCGTAGCCACGCTTGCCGTGGTCATGAGCGGACAGCGCGCCCAGGCCCAACCCGGCTGGGTCCTGTCACACCAGAAGATTAGCGACACCGCGGGCGGCTTCAAAGGCATCCTGGATAATGTGGATTTCTTCGGCCACGCGGTGGTCTCGCTGGGTGATCTCGACGGCGACGGCCCCAGCGTGCTCGCCCTGGCCGTGGGGGCAGACCACGATGATGACGGGGGCTCCAACCGCGGCGCGGTGTGGATCCTGTTCCTCAACGGCGACGGCACGGTGAACTCGTACCAAAAGATCAGCGACACCGAAGGCGGCTTCACCGGCATTCTGGATGATGGCGATCGGTTCGGCCATGTGGGGATAGCCTCGCTGGGCGACCTCGACGGCGACGGGGTCGCCGATCTGGCCGTCGGGGCGCACACCGATGACGACGGGGGCTGTTGTGACCGTGGCGCGGTGTGGATCCTGTTCCTCAACACCGACGGGACGGTGAAGTCCCACCAGAAGATCAGCTCCACCGAAGGTGGCGGCCCCCCGCTGGATGACGGCGATTTCTTCGCCCACGGGCTAGCCTCGCTGGGTGATCTCGACGGTGACGGGGTTACCGACCTGGCGGTGGGGGCGTCCCGCGATGACGACGGGGGCTTCAACCGCGGCGCGGTGTGGATTCTGTTCCTCAATGTAGACACAACCGGCCCTGACCCCGTCGTCACCGTCAAGTCCCACCACAAGATTAGCTCCACGTCAGGCGACCTCCCGCCCGGCGCGCTGGATAATGAAGATTTCTTCGGCGTCTCGGTGGCCTCGCTGGGCGATCTCGATGGCGACGGGGTAGCCGACCTCGCCGTTGGGGCACTCTTCGATGACGACGGGGGCACGGACCGCGGCTCAGTGTGGATTCTGTTCCTCAACACCGACGGAACGGTCAAGTGCCCCACGTGCTACCACAAGATTAGCTCCACATCAGGCGACCTCCCGCCCGGCGCACTCGATGATGTCGATTGGTTCGGCCACTCTGTGGCCTCACTGGATGATCTCGACGGCGACGGCGTGGGTGACCTCGCCGTGGGGGTACTCCGCGATGACGACGGGGGCACCCCGCTTAACGCGAACCGTGGCGCGGTGTGGATTCTGTTCCTCAACACCGACGGCACGGTCCACGCCCACCAGAAGATCAGCGATACCCAAGGCGGCTTCACCGGCACACTGGATAATGGCGATTGGTTCGGCACCTCGGTGGCCTCGCTGGGTGATCTCGACGGCGATGGTCCCAGCGTGCGCGCCCTAGCCGTGGGGGCAATCCGGGATGACGACGGGGGCGGGGGCGGGAACCGCGGCGCGGTGTGGGTGCTGTTCCTCGACGGCGTCCCCGCCTCCCCAGCCGATCTCACCGGGCCACTCGGTGTACCTGATGGATGTGTTGACGCGTTTGACCTCGGCGCCATGCTCAGGGCGTGGTGTTCAGGCGTCAACGACCCGAACCCGCCGAGCCCGCCTTGCGAGAACTGCACGCCGGCGAATCTCGCCCTCGCGGACATTTCCGGTCCGGTCGGTGGACCTGACGGTTGCGTTGACGCGTTCGACCTCGGCGCGTTGCTGGCCGCGTGGTGCTCGGTCGCCGGTGGCAACCCCTGCGGCACATGCCAGTGACGCGGAAGCAGATTACGGCGACGGCACCGTCGGCATCCTCGACCTGCTGACACTCCTATCCAACTGGGGGCCGTGCGCGTAGAAGGCGATCGACCCCGGCCGAAGCCATGTTGGGAATGTCGGTTCAAGCCCAGGAGACAAACATGCGACATCTCATGCCACTTCTTGCCGCCGCAGCATCAGTCCTGAGCACCGCCCCGGCCTACGCC
>JADFIR010000055.1 GCA_022566535.1 Planctomycetota bacterium | reverse complement strand
GATCTTCGTCTCGGCCGGGAAAGCGTAGTTCCCGAAAGTGTGGTCGCCGTGGTAGTTGGTGTTGACCAAGTAGAGGATGGGCTTATCGGTCACCTTGCGGATGGCCGCCTGTATCTGCCGGGCCATGACGCCGTTGAAATGGGCGTCGATCACCAACACCCCGCGCTCACCCACGACGAACCCGGCGTTGTCCACGGGCGGCTTGTTTGAGAAAAGCGCGTAGACCCCCCGACCCAGCTTCCTCGTTTCGAGCTGCACCCCCGTGGGGTTAAGAGGCGGCGCAAGCCACCCCTCGGGCGCCTCAAAATCCCCAAACAATTGCTGTGCCGCCGCCGCCGGGGTAAGACCTATCACGACGAGCGCCGCCAACGCGAGCAATACCGTGACAAAGAGATTTGAGCTGATTCTCGACTTTGTGGCTGCCATTTCTAAACTCCTTTCCCTGCCAATTACTGTGTTGGCGCAACTGGTACTCACCAACCCCGATGGCCCATGGCCCTCGGCGGTGCACGCCAGTATTGCTGCTAACCAAGGCAAACGCAACGTTTGGTGCGCCAGCCGTGGATTCGCGGTCCAGGCATAGCCGACCAGAGACCGCGTATAGGTCCAATATTCAGCTCAACCGCAAATCGCGCTGTGTCAAGAGGTGGGATTTGCCGGCGGCGGGTCGTTTGTGGCCCGAATCCCGGCCCATGTTGAACCCAAGCTGTTCTCGATACGAGATTTGTAGCGCCTATAGAAAATCTTGATCTCTTGGAACAATCGTTCTTGACTGAGCGTTCCAAAGAGGTATATTGGAGACATCATGGTTGGACGTCCCAAGGAATTCGATGAGCAAGAGGCCCTGGAGCGGGCGATGGAGGTCTTCTGGACCTACGGGTACGAGGCCACGAGCGTCCAGGACCTGCTCGATGCCATGGGCATCCACCGCGGGAGCATGTACGACACGTTTGGCGACAAGCACGCTCTGTTCACCGCGGCGATCAATCATTACGGCCGCACCATCACCCAGTGCGTCGAGGATACGCTGGATGGGCCTGGATCGCCGCTCGGCAATATCCACAAGCTCCTGAGACGTATGGCGGGTCCGGCGGCCGACGGCAAATGCCGCGGATGTTTGGCCACCAATACCGTGATCGAGCTGGCCCCGCATGACCCGGAGGTGGCGGAGGCGGTGAAGGCACTGCTTCGGAGGGTGGAGAAGGCGTTCCACCGGACTCTGGAGCGGGCGGTGGAGTCCGGCGAGCTTTCCCCGGACGCCAACCCCCGGGCCCTGGCCCGCTTCCTTTGCTGCACCCTCCAGGGCCTCGTCGTCATGGGCAAGGCGTCGGCGGGCCGGTCGACGATCAAGGACATAGTCAAGGTCACGCTGTCCGCCATGGCCTGACGCGAATATTTTTTGACGATTTATGGAATGAATGTTCCAGAATTAGACTTCGGTACAAGAGACGACTGGCAAAGCAGGAACCAAACAATGGTCACCACAACCGACAGAAATACCGTACTGGTCACTGAGGCCTCAAGCGGCAGAGGCCTGGGCCTTGCTGCCCGCGGATCTAACGCGTCAATCGCCGCGACACAGCCAACTTTCGGCGCGGCTGAGCGAGCCATCGGCCAACCCTCGCGCAGTGTGAGCGCCTACGACGGACTTGACTCGGAGGCAACGAGGCAGGGGGCAGGTGGAGGTAATGAGCGGATCGCCGTTCTCTATGAAAACCGCCAATGGATGGAGGGACTGTTTCGCGAGCTGGATTTCCGCGGCCTTCCCTACCACGAGATCAACCTCGACGACGCCGCATTCTCTTTAGACACCCCGGACGACTATCCATTGGTCATCAACCGGGTCAGCCCCAGCTCATACCTTCGCGGCCACGGCTCGGCGATTCGGCTGGCCACGGGCTGGCTGGAGATGCTGGAGCGCTCCGGCAAGCGTGTGATCAATGGCGCCGCGTCATTCAAGGTCGAGACCAGCAAGATGGCCCAACACCTGCTGATTCGCAGCCTTGGCCTGCGGGCACCGAAGACGGCCGTCTTCAACAATCGGGGAGCGGTCCGATCGCTGCTCCATCGCTTTCCATTTCCCGCCATCCTCAAGCCCGATACCGGCGGAAGCGGCGCGTACGTACGATACGTTCCAAGCCGTGAGTACCTTGAGTATCTGCTCAGGAACGAAGACGAGCTGTTCGGACCAGATCACGTTCTGCTGCTTCAGGAGTTCATCACCTCGGCCGACGGGACCATCGTCCGCACCGAGTTCGTGGACGGGGAGTTTCTCTTCGGCATGAGGGTGCGGCCGGTGAACACCTTCAATCTGTGCCCCGCTGACGGCTGTGAGCGCCCCCCCGCCGGCCAAGCCGAGGGAGACGGTGAGCCTGCGGTGGACTTTGAGCACTATTCCAACATTCCTGCTGCCGCCGTTGCCGAGGCCCGCGAGATCGTTCACAAGGCGCGGCTCGACGTAGGTGGGGTGGAGTACATCGAGTCTTCCGATGGTCATCGCTACTTCTACGACATCAACGCGCCCTCCGTCTACCGCCCCGACATCGTCGAGGCGTCCGGAGTCGATGCCATGACCATGTTCGTCGATTTCATCGACCGCGAGTACCGCAAGGAGCAATGCAAGCGAACGCAATGCCTCGGCGCAGTCGGCAACGGCTTGAGGCTGGCAGGATAGATCTGACGGAGCAGGGCGGCCGGCGGCCGTCTTTGGCGAAGAGTTCAGGAAGATCCGTTCGACAGTGCTGGCTAAACGTAGCAAAGAGTTCGAAACAGACATTCAACCAAGGAGATCAATCATGGCTCGACTCAAACCCATTAATCCCGCCAAGGCTGACGGTAGGGCAGCCGCTCTTCTGGATGGTGTGCAGAAGACGCTCGGGATGACTCCAAACCTGATGCGCACAATGGCCCAATCGCCGGCCGTGCTGGACGCCTACCTCGGCTTCGGAAAGGCGCTTGGCGGTGCAAGCCTTAGCCCTCAGCTTCGCGAGCAGATCGCCCTAGCCGTGGCCGGTGAGAACTCCTGCGGCTATTGCGCATCAGCCCACACCGCCGTTGGCAGGAAGCTCGGCCTCGATGACGACGAGCTCAGCGCCAACCTCAACTCCCTCAGTCGCGATGCCAAGACCCAAGCGGCGCTCGAGTTCGCGCGGCGGCTCGTCATCGAACGCGGCTGGGTCAGCGACGACGACCTGCAGCGCGTGCGAGACGCCGGGTACACTGACGGAGCTATCGCAGAGCTTGTGGCGACGGTGGCGCTAAACCTCTTTTCCAACTACTTCAACCACGTCGCACAGACGGAGGTGGACTTCCCACGTGTGCAAGTCCACCAGCCGACTGCAGCCTGAGGTCTCCTCCTTCGGCTCGTGGAACCTAGCCGGTTCCACGGGCTGTTCTCCGTCTCGAAATCAAAACGCATTCCACTCACAAGGAGTAGAACAATGAGCGACGCCACTACCCCAAAGACCATCATCGTTACCGGGGCCGGCAGTGGCATTGGATACGCTGTGGCGGAGGCCTTTCTCAAGCGCGGCGCCAACGTGGTCCTCAACGGCCGCACCGAAGCGAAGCTGCAAGATGCCGCCGAGCACCTCAGGCACGCGGACCAGATCGCAATTGCACCCGGCGACATCACACGGTCCGAAACCGGCCAACAACTCGTGGATGCCGCGGTTGAAAGGTTCGGCCGACTCGACGTGCTTTTCAACAACGCGGGCATCTTTGAGTCCAAGCCATTCACTGACTACAGCGTCGATGAGCTGGATGGGTACCTCGGCTACCTTCGCGGTACGTTCCTCGGATCGCAAGCGGCGGCCCAGCAGATGCGGCGAAACGGCGGCGGAGCGATCATCAACATCACGACGATCCTCACGCTCAACGGCGTCAAGGCGATTCCGTCCAGCGCGCCGATTGCGGCCAAGGGAGGCATCAACGCGCTCACGAAAAGTCTGGCCATTGAGCTGGCGCCGGACAATATCCGCGTGAATGCGGTGGCACCCGGGATCGTCCCCACGCCGCTGTACGGCGAGTTGAGCGATGAGCAGCGGGCGGCGCTCCACACGATGCAACCGCTCGGTCGCTACGGCGAGGTGAGCGACATCGCCGACGCTGTGCTCTACCTCGCCGATGCCTCGTGGGTCACCGGCGTGATTCTTCCGGTGGACGGCGGTGTTGCGGCCGGTGGTGACGGAACAGCCGGCATCGCTGCCTAAACCGCGGGTGGACAGTAGCCTGCCGGTCGTCGCCGTTAGGCGCAGACAGCCGTTTCGAATCGCAGATCCGCGCGAAATCAGGAATTCGAGCGGTAGCCAACCGGATATCGAACGATGGAACAAGCAACACCACAATATGTAAGCGACGTTGCCTTCACGCCTGCGGTCAAGGCGGTGCAAAGCCGGATCGGGTCGCGCAACGGTTACGCCAACATGGAGCGCGGCCGTGGCTGGGCGGAGAAGATCACCGACGATCTGCGCGAGTTTATCGCCCGGCGCGACTCCTTCTACCTCGGCACCGCCAGCGCCGCAGGCCAGCCGTACATTCAACATCGCGGCGGCGCGCCCGGCTTTCTCAAGGTACTGGACGACCGGAGGCTGGCTTTCGCGGATTTCGGCGGCAACCGCCAGTATATCTCCGTCGGCAACCTGAGCGAGAACAATCAGGCCTTCATCTTCCTCATGGACTACGCCAACCGCCGCCGCGTGAAGATCTGGGGCTGGAGTGAAGTGATCGACGATGACCCGGAGCTTTTGGAACAACTCGCCGACCCCAACTACCCCGGCAAGCCCGAGCGGGCGTTCATCTTCCATGTCGAGGCATGGGACGTCAACTGCCCGCAGCACATCACGCAGCGCTTCACCTCCGAGGAGATCTCGCCCCTTGTGGAGCAGCTTCGCAGTCGAATCGTGGAACTGGAGGCTGAGAACCAGCGCCTCCGCCGCACGCAACAAGAACCTCTAAACGAAAAGGAGCTTCATCATGGCTCATGAGAATGTTCTGGAATTCACTGATGACAACTTCAAACAGGAAGTGCTCTCCTCGGACAAGCCCGTGCTCGTGGATTTCTGGGCCGACTGGTGCCAGCCTTGCCACATGATCGCGCCCACGATCGACGAGCTGGCCGAGGACTACGCCGGTCGGGTCAAAGTCGGAAAGGTGGACACCGACGCCAACCGCGACGTCTCATTGGAGCTGGAGATCAGCTCCATCCCCACCGTCATGCTCTTCAAGGACGGCGAGATGGTCCGCAAGTTCGTCGGCGTGACCTCGAAGCACGACTTTGTGACTGAGCTTGACAAGGCCGTGGCGTAGCATCCGTGGTTGTTGCGGCTCACCGACGACGCCGGATGGCTTGACGACCAGCGCCTAGGTGTTCTCCTGCGCTACACGTCTGCGCTCGGCGCTTGGCGGCTGGCCGACGATGTCTGTCAGGCGATCATCGCCGCCAACGCTTCGCGTCCAAAGTGCACTGTTTACAGCTACCCCAGCCGGTGGTTCTCCGACCGCAATGCGCATTCACCCCACCGCCATTCCGCAGATCTCTTCCCCGAGCTGGAGACAACAACGTCCCGAGAATCATCTTCGTCCGCGGATCATGTCCAGAGGCGAAGCGTCAGCACGGCCCCATTGCTGCCATCGGCCGATGCGACAGCGAGTGAGGCGGTCTTGACGCATGGGCTCGACCCGCTGTTTCTCCGTCCGCTGCCCGCTTGGAAGCGTGCCATGGACATTGTGGGGGCGATCGCGGGCTTGATTGTCTTATCGCCGATCATGCTCGCGGCGGCTGCCGCCGTCAAGCTGTCATCCCCGGGGCCGATCATTTTCAGGCAAGAACGTGCGGGTTACGGGGGGAGGCCGTTCACATTCTACAAATTCCGCACCATGTTCAAAGGGGCGGAAGCAACGAAGGACGGCCTCCAGCCACGTAATGAACAGTCCGGTCCCGTCTTCAAAATGACGAACGATCCGCGTATCACCCCCGTTGGCAGATTCTTGCGCAAGACGAGCATAGACGAACTGCCGCAACTGTGGAACGTTCTCAGAGGCCACATGTCTCTTGTGGGTCCTCGGCCATTGCCATGTGAAGAGTCCGACGACTGCGATGGATGGCAACGCCGGCGCCTTGACCTCACTCCCGGCCTGACGGGCGTCTGGCAAGTCAGCGGGCGATGTGAAATCGACTTTGACGAGTGGGTAAGGATGGATATCCGATATGCAGAGCACCGATCCTTGATTCTTGACCTGAAACTCTTGCTCACCACGGTGCCAGCCGTGCTCTCAGGAAGGGGCGCGCGCTGAGGATTTTAAACTCAACCGAGAATTACCACTCCGCGAAGGTTGGGACCAGGACGGTTCTCAAGCGCGTTGCGGTAGCACCTCCACCGCGTAACCTGATCCGAGTGGCCATCGGCTTTTTGTCCGGACCAACGACATGTAAGAACATAGTGTCACTGATTGACCAAGTGGTGGTTAGCGGTACAAGTTTTGCGACAACCGTCATAATCGGGCGGATGACCGGGCCACCAAATTTTGGTATTTATTCGCTCGGATTTACCCTTGTGCTCTTGATTACCTGCGTGCAGCGATCGGTGATTTCGACGCCCTACACCGTCTACGGCAATCGGCTGCAAGGAAGGCAACGGGCCGAATATGCCGGCAGCGTGCTCATACACTACGGGCTGCTGTCTGCGCTCGCGATGATCTGTCTGGCACTCTCGGGCGCAGTGCTTTCCACGGGAGTCGGGCCGCCAGAGCTTGCGCCGGTAATCTGGGTGCTCGTAGGGGTGATTCCCTTTGTCTTATTGCGAGAGTTCGGACGGCGGTTGGCGTTTTCCCACCTGCATATGGTCACGGCCCTGGTAATGGATCTCGCGGTGGCGACGATTCAAATTATTGGCTTAGTCGCACTTGCCGCCTCCGGGCTCTTGTCGGCCGTCACCGCCCACACCGTAGTCGGCCTAGCGTGTGCAGCTGGCGGCGTGGCCTGGTTGGTTCTTGCCCGGACGAATTTCGTCGTACGCCGGGAGCGGGTGGCACCAGATATACGGCGAAACTGGTCGTTCGGCAGATGGGTCTTCGCCAGCCAGATGATTTCGTCGATGAATGTCCAAGTGATTCCCTGGCTGCTAATGCTGATGCTCGACACGGCGGCTACTGGGCTCTACGCCGCTTGCATGACTGTTGTGTTGTTCTCCAACCCCTTCGTGTTGGGAGTCGCCAACGTGCTGGAGCCCAGGGCGGCTCGGGCGTTCGTTGAAGGCGGCGGGGTGGGAGTGCGGCGGGTGGTATGGAAGGGAACACTCCTTCTAGGAAGCGTGATGGTCGCATTTTGCGGGCTGGTAGTCCTCTTTGGCGGCCAGGTGGTGTCCTCGCTCTTTGGCAGCGAATACACAGGTCATGAAACCACCCTTGTCGTGTTGGCAATCGCCAAGCTCGCGGTCGCCTTGGGTATGGGAGCCAACGCCGGCGTGCGCGCTCTGGAGCGCCCCGACGTGGGCTTCAAGGCCAACTTGCTTGGGCTGTGTCTTACGCTCGTGATCGCTGTGTCACTTGCGACATCCTTGGGAATACTGGGCGCCGCCATCGGTTTGCTGGCTGGGAACGTTGTCGCCTCGGCTGTGCGATGCGCGGTCTTTTTCCGGATGGCGGGAACTACCCCTTGGCGCCGAGTTAGCGCATAACGGATTCGGACGGTCGATAAGGAGATCGCCGTGTCACTCGATAACTTGAGATTTGCGCTCCGCAGCTTTTCGGGGCGATACCCGTGGCTGTTCTACCCCACCTACGGCCTTATACGCCTAAATCGCCGACGACGAGTTCTTCAGTGCACACAATTTGTCATTGAGGCCTTCCCTCGCTCGGCCAGCACTTATGCCCTTGTCGCATTCGAGAATGCACAGCCGATGAAGCTCAAGATCGCACACCATTTACACGTTCCAGCGCAAGTCATAAAGGCCGTACAACTGGGAATTCCAACACTGGTGCTCATCCGAAGTCCAAGGCAGGCGGTAGCCTCGCTGCTCGTATATCGCCTCGGGCTCTCCGCCGGGCAAGCGCTACGGGCGTATACCTCATTCTACAAGACGATTCTACCCTACAAGGACGGCTACGTCGTAGCAACCTTTGTGACTGTAACAGGCCGTCTTCATAATGTAATCGCAGCTGTTAATGCTCGCTTTGACACAGAGTTCTCGATCCCAGTATTGACTGATCGAGACGTCCAAGTAGTTTTCGCACAGCTCGACCAGTCTAATGAGCATATGAATCGAGGCCTAGCCAATCGCGGAGGACGTCCCTCGTCAGAACGACATCTGCGCATGGCGATCAGTGAGTACGTCGAGCATTATCACGCGGAGCGGAATCACCAGGGACTCGAGAACGCGCTCATCGCTCCGGCGTCGACAGTGGGGGAGTTGTCCGGACCGGTGCTTCGGCGTGAACGGCTCGGCGGGATGCTGAATTACTACCACCGGAAAGCGGCATGATGTGTTGCGTTGAGTATTGGACCCATACGGGCACGGCCCCCAGTTCGCCAGCAGCGTCAGCAGGTCGAGGATGCCGACGTTGCCGTCGCCGTCCAGATGAGCGGGCAGACCGAGGTCAGGTCGAAGATTTACTACGCCGGCATAGAAGCCGTTGATGTTGGCCTCTTCCCACGCCCCGGGGATGGGGGTTGCCTAGCCAGAGGCGCTGCTGCCGCGGGTTCAGATCGGGATGGAAGTTCAGCGACCAGGCATCCAAGGCTTAGCTTCCCAGCTCGCGTCGTGTTGGAGCGAGCCACAAGTACAGGGTGGGAAGCACGACCAACGTCAGAAGGGTCGAGCTGATCAGGCCGCCGATGACGACGGTGGCCAGGGGGCGTTGCACCTCCGCGCCCATACCGGTGTTGAGCGCCATTGGCACAAAGCCGAGCGAGGCGACGAGGCCAACCGTGATGATCTGGCGGAACCGGGCCAGGCTGCCCTGGACGACGGCTTCGGCCGTGGGCATACCGTCCTGCCGCAGTTCACGGATGAAGCTCACCAGCACAAGCCCGTTGAGTACGGAGACACCCGAGAGGGCAATGAAGCCGATGCCTGCGGAGATGGAGAAGGGCATGTCCCGCAGCCATAGCGCCACCACGCCGCCCGTGAGGGCCAGAGGCACACCCGTGAAGACAAGCAGCGCATCCCTGGCACTGCCGAACGTCATGAACAGGAGCACGAAGATGAGAGACAGCGCCACTGGCACGACGATCATGAGTCGCTGGCGGGCGGCGATCAGGTTCTCGAACTGCCCGCCCCATTCGGTCCAGTAGCCTTCGGGCAGTGTGATCTCGGCGTCGATGCGCTCCTGGGCCTCGGCGACGAACGAGCCCATGTCGCGACCTCGAACGTTCACCTGCACTACGATGCGGCGCTTGGCGTTCTCGCGGCTGATTTGGTTCGGCCCCTCCTCGACCCGAATATCCGCCACGGCTTCCAGAGGCAGGTACGGCGTCCCAAACTCGCCATCCACATCCGCAAGCATGTGGAGGGCGGATGCCGCCTGCACCGGGTCGGGCGCGGGCAGCGGGATGGGAAGCTGTCTCAAGGTATCGAGGTTCTCCCGGATCTCATCGGGCATCCGCACCACGATTGGGAAGCGCCGGTCGCCCTCGAAGAGAATGCCCGCCTCTTCACCGCCCAGCGCGATACGGACCACCTGCTGCACATCGCTCACGTTGAGGCCGTAGCGGGCGATGGCGGCGCGATCGATGTCAATGGTCAGCACCGAAAGTCCGGACACCTGCTCAACTTTGAGGTCGGCCGCGCCCTCGACACCCTGGATTACCCGCGCGATCTCGTTGGCCGTGGCCAGCAACTGGTCCATGTCGTCGCCGAAGATCTTTACCGCCACGTCGCTACGGACGCCGCTGATCAGTTCGTTGAACCGAAGTTCGATCGGCTGCGTGATCTCATAGAGCTGGCCGGGCAGCACCGTGAGGAACTCCTTGACCTTCTGAGCTAACTCGTCCTGTGTACGGGCCTTGGTCCACTGCGACCGCGGGGTGAGCATCAGGTAGGTGTCGCTGACGTTGGGTCCCATGGGGTCGGTGGCGACCTCGGCGGTCCCGGTACGAGCGAAGATCTCTGCGATCTCATCAGGGAACGCATCTTTGAGCCTGCGTTCCAGCTCTTTCTGCATTTCGACGCTCGTGGTCAGGGCGATGCTGGGGATCCTCGCGGGCTGAACGGTCAGTGCGCCTTCACCGAGCTTGGGCACAAAGACGCTGCCTAATGCGGTGGCCATCCACGCCGTCACCGCCAGGATGGCGATCGCGGTGCCGACGGTGATCCATCGCCGCCGAAGCGCCCAATGCAGCGCGGGGCGATACGCTGTCATGAGCCACCGGATCAGCCGATTTTCGCGCTCCGCGATCTTGCCGCCCAGCAGTATTGCGCACAGTGCCGGCACGAAGCTGAGCGTCAGGATCAACGCGCCGGTCAACACCAGCAGAAGCACGATGGCCATCGGCTTGAACATCTTGCCCTCGATCCCGGTGAGCGTCAGGATCGGCACCAGGACGATCATGATGATGGCCATCCCGAAGACGGTGGGGCGGGCGACCTGCTTCGCGCCTTCCAGCGCGGTCTCGATCCGCTCACTGAACGAGAGGATGCGCCCGGCGCGCTGTTGGCGCATTCCGAGGCGGCGAATGATGTTCTCGGTCATGATGACCGCGCCGTCCACGATGATGCCGAAGTCAATGGCTCCCAGGCTCATGAGGTTCCCCGGGATGTGGCGGGTCACCATCACGATGATGGCGAACATCATGGAGAGCGGGATCACCAGCGCCACGATGCAGGCGGCCCGGAAATTCCCCAGGAACAGGAACAAGACGAGGATGACCAGAATCGCGCCTTCGACCAGGTTGTTTCGCACCGTCCGCAGGGTGGCGTCAACCAGGTACGTTCGGTTGTAAAGCGTTCTTGCGATCACGTTCTCTGGCAGCGTCCTGTTGATTTGTTTCATGCGCTCATGGACGGCTTGGGAGACCACTCGGCTGTTGGCCCCGATGAGCATCATGGCGGTGCCGATGACCACTTCCCGGCCCTCGGCGGTGGCGGCGCCGGTGCGGAGCTCCTTGCCGACCTGCACCGTGGCCACGTCTCGTATGTGCACCGGCACACCGTTGGCGGACTTCAGGACGATGTTCTCGATATCCTCGGGGCTGTGGATGAGGCCGGTGGCGCGGATGAGATAGGCCTCGCCGAAATGCTCGATGTACCCGCCGCCGACGTTGGCGTTGTTCTCGGCGATCGCTTCGACCACGTCACGAAAGCTCAGCCCGTAAGCCATCAGCGCCGCGGGGTCGGGCGTCACGTGGAACTGTTTCTCGTAGCCACCGATGCTGTTGACCTCCGTCACGCCGCGAACCGTGCGAAGCTGTGGTCGAATCATCCAGTCCTGGATGGCTCGCAGGTCCTGCGGCGTGTACGGCGAGCCGTCGGCTTTGGGGCCGGTCGCTTCGACCGACCACATGTAGATCTCACCCAGCCCGGTTGAAATGGGCCCCATCTGCGGCTCACCAAGCTCGGGCGGTAGATTCTCTCTTGCTTCGTTGAGGCGTTCGCTGACAAGCTGCCTCGCCCAGTAGATATCCGTGCCGTCCTCGAAGATCACCGTCACCTGGGACAGCCCGTAGCGCGATAGCGAACGGATCTGCTGCAACCTGGGAAGCCCGCCCATCGCCCACTCGATGGGGAAGGTGATCTGCTGCTCGATCTCCACCGGCGAGAGCGCCGAGACCGCGGTGTTGATCTGGACCTGAATGTTGGTGATGTCGGGCACGGCGTCGATGGGCAGGCGGGCGAAGCTGAATGCGCCGACGCCGATGAGCCCCAGAGCCGCGACGATGATCAGGAACCGTTGCTCGATGGAAAAGCGGATGATTCGCCCAAGCATGATGTTTGACCTCAGTGGCCGTGGCCGGCGGCGGATTTCCCAAGCTCGGCCTTCATCAGGAAGCTGTTCTTCACAACGATCCGGGCGCCCACCGGCGGGCCGTCAAGCAGCTCGGCCAGCTCGTCGTTGCGTCGGCCGATTTGAACTGGATGGGGCCTGATCCCACGCTCGTCCTGGACGAAGACGACCTGTGCGCCTTCGTAAATCTGGATCGCCTCGACGGGAACGGCGCGGTCTACGGCCACGCGCGCCGTCTCGATGTGGACCGTGACGAACTCGCCCGGGCGCCAGCGCCGCTCGCGGTTGTCCAGCACCACGCGGGCGATGACAGTCCGCGTGGCTTCTAAGAGCGTGGAGCTCACATACGAGATCGTCCCGGCGGCTTGTCGGTCACCGGCAGTGACACTGATCTGCTGGCCCTCGCGAATCTGGTCGATGTATTTGGCGTACACGCTGATGTTGAGCCACACCGTCGAGAGGTCCGCGATGATGCAGGCGGGCTGCTCCTCGACCTTCTCCCCGATGCTGAGATGCTTGGCGATGATGCGCCCCGCGATCGGGGCGTGGAGTTCATAACGAGATATGGCGGTGTCGGGCTCGGTTTGGGTGGCGTCGATCTGGTCCTGCCGCAGACCGAGCAGGTGCAGACGCCGATCGGCGTTGCTGACCGCGGATTCGGCGACGCGGAAGGCCCGCTGGGCCTGCATCAGGTCCGTGTGATAGCGGAAGTCGATGTCCTCATAGACAGCGAGGTATTCCGCGATGGCACTGTTGTAGGCTTCCTGCGCCGCGAGCAGATCAGCTTGCGTGGAGAGGTTCTGCGTCCGAAGCGTTTGCTCGCGCTGGTAGTTCGCCCGGGCCGATTGGAGCTTGGCGTAGGCCGAGATCAGCCGGCCCTTGTTCTCACCAATGCGAAGTTCTGCCGCTTCGGCCTGGAGCGCATCGAGGCTCGGCTCTGCTTTGAGCACCGCCAGCAGCGCTTCGGTGTTGGTGCTAATGATTCGCTGGCGGTCCAGATCGGCCTGGGCCTCGCTGAGGGCCTGCAAGGCGCTGAGATAGTCGATCTTGGCTTGGCCAAGATCGGGGCTGTCGATGACGCCGAGGAGCTGACCTTGTACGACTTCGTCGCCGATGAAGGCATGGACCTCGGCCACGATGCCGGGCACCCGCGGCGTGACATGAACGAGGTTGTCCGTGTTGAAGCCGATCTCGGCCGGCAGGGTAAGATGCGTGGCAATGGTCCCGCCGGCAATCAGCGCAATGACGACGCCCGCCTCGTCGAGTTGTGCCGAGGTGAGGCGGATCAGATCCTCGCCGTGTTCATCGCCACCTTCGTGACGCTCGGCACGACCGGGGTTCGGCTCGTCATCGTGCGAGTCGGTCCCATGACGCCCGCAGCCACTGAGTGCCGTGAACGTGGCGAGCATGATGAGAGAAACAAGTCGCGTTGACCTCATGGCGACACCTCTTTGGTGTTCGTTGGTTGGATGAATGTGTCCTTGGCGTTCAGCTCGCCGAGTTCGATCTGCATCAGGCTTTCCAGCTCGGAGGCCGCCCGGTGCAGACCGAGGAGCGCGTCCAGATAGATGACGTTGGTCTCGACGAAGACCTGTTGGGCGTCGAGCAAGCGCAGGTAATCAAACTTGCCGGTCCGATACGCCTGTTCGGTCAGCTCAAGCGTGCGCCTGGTCTTGGGAAGCAACACCTCGCGGTATGTTTCGACAACCGTGCGAGCGAGGTCGTAGGCGATCCACGCCTGCGAAGTCGCTTCGATGAGTTCCAGTTGGGTCTGACCGAGGCTGGCGCCCGCCCGGAGTCGCTCGGCGAGCGCTTCAGCAATTGCCCCTTGGTTGCGGTTGATGAGCGGGATCTCCAGCACGACGCCGGCGTCGAGCGTCGATTCGCCGTCGATGTCCGAATAGCGCGGCCCGGCGAAGGCGGTGACATTGGGCCAGGCCTCGGCCTTGGCCAGTTCGTGAGCGCGTCGAGCGCGTTCGCGGCTGTGTCGCGCTGCTTGAAGCCGACTGTTCCAAGCCAGAACGCGCTGTAGCACTTCATCCTGGGAGGGAAACGCAATGAGCGACTCCAGATCACCGGCCAGCGGGATCGCCAGGGGAGCATCGAGGCCCATGGCGACCGAAAGGGTCTTTCGGGCGGCCTCCAGTTCTGCGTCAGCGGTCCGCAGCGCAAGCCGCGCCTGCTCGTGAGTGACTTGGGCCCGGAGCCGGTCGGGCTCGATGGCCGCGCCGGCTTCCACCCGAGCTTCGGCGGCCTGGAGCAATTGGGCAGCAAGGTCTGCCAGTTCCTTGCGTGCGGCAACTCGTCGTTCGGCGGCGAGCACGGCGTAGAAGGCCTGCTTGACACCCCCGATCAGCTCGTACTTGATCGCGTTGAACGCTGCCCGCGAGACGAGCTGCTCTGCCCGAGCGACCCGGCCGGCTTTGTCGAGCTTACCCGCGGAAATGAACTCCTGCCGGAGGACGTAGGCCGTCTCGCCGCCCCCACCTTCGGAAGCGCCGAGCGCCTCGGCCTCAACGCCGAGGCCTGGGTTGGGGCCGAGCCGCGCCTGAACCTCGCGCCCCTCCGCGGCCAGAACCGCGTAAGCGGCCGTTCGAAGCCGAGGGTGGTTGGCGACGGTGATGGTGATCGCGTCACCGAGGCTCAGTGCCTCCTTCGCGGAGAGAATCGCCTCAGTTCCTGGCGCCGGTTGGTCGTTGGTGTCGCCTGGCGCCACATTGAAGTCGATGTCCTGATAGTTCTCGATGAGACGCGCGTACACTGGGTCGTCCCATACGGTCCCCGTTTGCGGCGCGCAGCCAGCAAGTTCCACAAGGAGTCCGACACCAAAGAGGAGGAAGTACGTCTTTCGCATAAACAATCTCCGCCTTACGCAGGGGGTGGCCAGGTTGCGTAGCAACCACTCGATCTGGGTGCATGTGCAGACCACAGCCCTGCCGAGCAGAATCAGCGTGGTCGCAGTCGCGGGGCGGAGATTGAGCTAGATCAGAAGAACAACGCTGCGAATTGCACGCTGCTCTCGCCGCTTGACAGCCGACGTGGTGCCCGCCAGAGCTGCTGGGCCGCAGCGAGCAACGGCCTTCGGCATCGACAGGGAGATGAAAGGCGGCGGAGCCGGATTGGGGGCGAATAGGCCGTTCGGCGGCAGAGTCTTCTTGCCCGGCACCGCCGGCTCAATACTGACCGGAGTATCCTCGCAGGGGCATACCTCACACGCACAGCTTGCACGCTGTGTGCCCGACGTCTGGGCTGCCTCATCGTGAAGATGCCCCGGTGTCGGCGCGCCGACGCACTGGATATGGTCGCTGGCGAACTCGATCGCGACCCGGCCGTCGGCCTCTTCGCAGAGCACCATCCCCCAGACCGAGGCGGTCGCGTTCCCGAGGTACGCGGCCAGTGCCAACCAGCCGATCATGAAGTGTCTCGGTCGCTTGATCAACGCCATGGGCCCTCGCGGATCTCCTTCGTACGTAGCCAACATCGGCCGGTTCCGCAGAGCACATAGTATCCCACGCAACACGCCGGGGACCATGGCGCGATTCGCCGACCTGAGAAAGCCGAGGCCGTCAGGCGCCGGGCCAAGGGAGCCGCCGTCGCCCCGGCGCGTGCGCGGTCTACCGATCGGCTGCGGGATGCGCACCGTGTTCACGAGCGGTTCGAACCCCTTGGACTCGTGGGCCTGCCCCGGCGTGACGGGCAAGATCGTCCAGGTCCGACGGCGGGGTTTGCCGGGCCGCGTGGCAGGGATGGGCTGGACCGCTGCCGCCACGGAGGCTCCCTCATCGACTGCCCTAACCTGTACTGGATGCGGAGCAATCCAGGTGGAGGGGCACCAGTGGCCTCGACCTGGACGGACGCGCCGATTTGCCAGCCCCTGACCTGGACTGACAGTCCACAATCCGCCGTACGCCGCCCTTCGGCGGGGCGATGGAACACCCACGTGGACCTGGACCGGTCGGGTCGCTGGGGCCTGGGATGGCCACGTAGCGGTGATCGGGAATCGGAGCTATGCGACCGCCGAAACACGTGTCATAGTCGCGCGTGGGTGACACACCATAACGATTTGACACAGCAAGAGTTACGGTGATGTCAGACCCACTGGCCTATGACAAAAAGGACACCACTTTTCTGCTCGTTACCCTATGGTTTTGGGGTCGTTGACTTTCGAGAATGATATGGTGCATAACGGCCACCGCCGCAGAGCGGAGGCCGGCTTTGTTTGAGCGGAGTCGGATCCGGGTCCGACGTTTCCGCCTATGGGGCTACCATCGTGCATTGTGCTCAAGCGCGCTCGCCGCCATTCGCCGTGAGCCGGAACTGATCGAACCGGCACCGCTGCGGTTCATCGCCCACGCGCTGGTGGTCCCATCGACCGATCCGGAGGACAAGGAGCGGTATGACGCCAACGTCGAGCAGATCGCGATGGACATTACATGGGCATGGGAGGAGGCGGACGGCGCCATCGTGAAGGATGTCCACACGCCCGACCTCGCGCGGGAGGCCGGTCTCCCCGAGAACCCGGGTTTCGACTTGCTATCGATCCGGCCAGATGGAACGGAACGCGGCATCGAGGTCAAAGGCCGTGCCGGGACTGGTGACGTAGAGGTGTCGGCGAACGAATGGGCCAAGGCGTGCAACATGCGAGACCGCTACTGGCTGTGCGCCGTGTACGACTGCGCGACACCGAATCCGCGACTCGTGCGCGTGCAGGATCCCTTCGGCAGCCTGCTCGCGAAAGCCAAGGGCAGCGTCTTGATTAGCGCACGGCAGATACTTGATGCACAGGGGGGTGCGTAGTGGCCTGGAACGATGGACTTCAAGGTCAGGCGCTGCTGATCGCGGCGACGAAGAACTCGCCGCTTTGCGTTGTCGCAGGGCCTGGAACAGGCAAGACCTTCGCACTGATGCGTCGGCTTGCGCGCCTCTTCACGACCGAGTCGATCCGCGACAAGGACTCCTTCAAGCCGCACGTCATCGCCGCGCTGAAGGGCATCGCTGCGATCGATGACCAGACGGCCAAGGGCGGGCAGTCAGCGGAGGATCGGTTCCTGCGGAGCTTCCCATTCCATCCAGACCTGACCGAGGTGCTCTACGAGAAATGGACACAGTTGGCCGGCTTCCAGCGCACGCGCGGCTTGCTTCGGACGTTCGCGCTGGCATTGCGCGAGGCGGAACAGTGGGATGAGAGCCCGCTCGTCGGCCCTGCGGTCTTCCTCAATGCGCCGGATGCGGACGGCCTCTCCGAAGCAGCGAGGGAATTCGTGACAGTGGCGGACACGGAAGAGCACGAAGGCCGGAAGCAGGCATGGACCGGAATCATCGACGGCGAGTTTGGGCGCGCGCGGCAGATCGAGGCGGATTCTGTCGGGCTGAAGTTCCGCGAGATTGAGCAAGCCGTGATGGCGACGTTTCTGCACTCGCAACCAGTTGGCCAGAGCGCCAAGAGGCGCGATCTCGAAGTCCTGCTCGGCGCGTGACCGCCCAACTCAGAGCATGCGATCGCGCGTCATAAGGCGAGGTCGTTTGACTGATCGCTTGAGAACAATCAGCTGATGGCGAAGCGCGAGGCTCTCGGCGGCCAGACCGGCGCGCGATCGGAAGAAGAGCCCAACAAGGCTGACAAGTAGCTTGATCGTCCGTGCAGACTAGGCGGAAGTCTCGCCCCGACGATCAACCGCAAGTCTTTGTTCAATCGGCAGTACAGAGCCTTCGCCAGGGAAAGGCGTCTCCGTGTCCTTGCGTGCGTCGCGGCGAGCGCGCTTCTGGAACGCCTTTTCGGCTTTCTTCTGTTCGCGCTGGCGCTTCAAGATCGTCTGCTGGCTTTTCCTCG
>JADFIR010000054.1 GCA_022566535.1 Planctomycetota bacterium | reverse complement strand
CAGGTAGGCGGAGCCGGAGTTGGAGCCGTTGTCATCGTGTTGCGATGCCCCGACGATGGCGGTCTCCTCACTGATCGCGACGGAGGAGCCGAACCAGTCGAACGCCGCGCCGTCATCGGGCAGGAGTTTGAAGAGTTGATCGCCGAGGTCGGCGTGGGCCGGGGCGGTGCTCAGGACTGATGCTGCCGCGGCAAGAAGTGGCGTGAGATGTCGCATGTCCGTCTCCTGGGCTTGAACCGACATTGCCCATATGGCTTCGTCAGGGGTCGATCGCCCAGCCGTTCGCATACCAGTATAACTCTCCCCCAACGAACTCCAAGCCCAAGTTGCATCCCTGCGGGTGCCGGCGCGACCTCAACCCGCCGTGCGCGCAAACGAATGATGCGGCGCGCACCTACGGGGAGCAGGTGCCGCACGGATTGCCGCCGGCGACGGAGCACCACGCGGCCAGCAGCTTCGCCAGGTCGAACGCATCCACACACCCATCAGGCACGCCGTCCACCGGTCCTGAGATGTCCACGAGGCAGAGAAGCGCGGGGTTGCAGTTCTCGCAAGGCGGGCTCGGCGGGTTTGGATCGTTGACGCCGGAGCACCACGCCCCGAACATGGCCCCGAGGTCGAACGCGTCAACGCACCCGTCAGGTACTCCGAATGGCCCGGTGATGTCGGGGCTCAATGTGCGGGCGGTCGGGCCGACCGCACTAGCGGACACCGACACCGGCGCGCCCGTCTTGAACAGGCCGATCTCCAAGGTCGCCGGCGTCGGCGGCGAGTCCGCATCGAAGCGATAGTTGTACATCGTGCCCCACCGCAGCGCGTTGGCGTCAGGGTTGGCGGTGAAGTCATCGGTTGACCAGCTCACGTCACCGCCGCCTACGGTCACCGGCCAGTCGGTGCCGTCGTAGGGCTCACCGCTGTGATAGAAGACGTCGTGGAATCCTTCGTTGGTCACGGTCACGCAGGCGGGGATCGGCACGGAGAACGAACCTGCAGCTCGATCCGAGTTCATGTTGTTCAGAGCGTACTCATAGTGCCAGGTCCCGCCGCCGAGGTCGGTGACTTTGTAGCCGAGGATGAACCGGCCGTCGTTGGCGACGTCGATATTGACGAGGCTCACGCTCGGATCCTGATCCTGCCAGGCCTGGATCGCGGGGTCCTGCTGATGGGTGGAGCCGGTGGTTGTAAGGTCCCAGGCGAGCCCGCTGCCGCCGGGCGGATCGTACAACGCACCGACGGACGCCGGGCGGTAGGAGTTGTTGTTGTTGGCGGTGACGGTGCCCGCGTCGTCCGGCGTGATGTACTGCGACTCGACGAAGTACACCGCACCGGGGTTCAGCGCCGGATTGACATCGTTGATCTCCACCTGCATGCGGCCACGCAGCGTGGAGTTGCCGGTCGGAGTGGTGTGCGGGAAGGGGAAAAAACCGGTGACGGGGTTGACCTCAAAGCGGGGGCCGAGCAACGACTGGTTGCCGTTGAGGTTGGAGCCGTAGGTGTCAGCGCAGCCGACGCCGAGCCAGTCGCAGCCGGCGGCGTTGGCGCATGACCCGCAGATGTTTGAATCGGCGGCGCAGAAGCCGTGCTTCAGCCAGCTGATGCCGATCTGCTCGAACCGGCCGTCCTTGAGCCGAAACAGGTTTTGCGCGATCACGGGATGCTGGTTTGCATTTGGAGCGGTATCGCGCCAGGACAACCACAGACCACCGGTGCTGTTGTTTTGAGAAGTCGTGCCGATGGCGTAGGCGGAGATACCACCGACCGTGCCGTATTCCCCTATTCCTGACACGATGCACACGATGAGGTCGGGCGTGCCGCCGGCGACGCCGCCCGGATCAGCGAAGCGCTGAGTCGTGCTCGCTTCCCGATGCGGTTGGGCGTCCGCGTACATTTGACCGACGAGAACCGCGATCCCGGCCAGACCGGCCGCTGTCAAGATGACTCCAGACTTCATTGAAATACTCCTCCTGGCGCTTTGAGCTTCCTTTCCTGTCATGTTACGCGCAACTGACGCGATGCGATCGCATATCCAGCGCAGCCGATCCCATCGCCCAAAAGATACGCCCGAATCACACCTTTGGGAACAGGTTCTTTGCGGAAAATGGCAGATTATGGCGGTTCGCCAAGAGAAACCGAGACCCCTCACAGGACCGCAGGAGCCGCCCGTGGGCTGCCCGACTCACGAGCCGGCCGACGGTGCGGCCAGCTCCTCACCCGCGAGAATGAGCACGACCAGAGCCCGCATCCGCCTCCGCGCGCCCGGAGACGTCGACGGTACCGCACAGGCCGAGGTGGGATTCGAACCCACGAATAACGGATTTGCAATCCGTCCCCTTGGACCACTTGGGTACTCGGCCGATTACGCGAAGAATACGCAGGAGACGCCGAAACCGCAACGTTTTCAGCGGTTTGGGTCGATTCGGTGGGCATCGTTTCCACTGCACTGCGGCGCGACGATCCGCGTGATTCTGACCCGTCTCGCGCCAAGCAAAGCGCCAAGCGCGCCGCCGGGTCCTCCGAAACCAAAGCCCGGTCATCGGTTCCTGTACGCTGCTGCCGAGCCCGGTCCTCTGGGTCGAGGCTCGGGAGCGTTGCGATTGCCGCTCGGTCCGCTCCCCGTAGCGTGTGGGTGTAGCGGTCCATCGTCAGGGCGATCGTCGAATGGCGCATGAGGCTCTGGGCGGTCTTGGGATGGACACCGGACGCCGCCAAAAGACTGCCGGTCGTGTGCCTCAATGCGTGGAAGTCCACTACTCGATTCGCCTCGTCGCGGTATGCCAGAAAGCTGGACCGCTGCCTCTGTTCACGCTGTTCGGCAGTCACGGCTTCGTCGATCCACGCCTGCCGCGCCGCCTCAAGGTCGGCCCTGAGCATGAACACAAGGCGATTCGGTCGAGGCATCGCGAACGCCGGCGCGTCCGGGAGCTTGCCCGAAAAATGCTTGTGGAGAGCATCGGCCAGACCCGGCCGAAGCGGCAGCGTGTCGTCGCGCCGCCGCTTGGAGTATCCGGCCTTCACCATTACCGACGGCTCCGCGCCGTCCAAGTCGAAACTCCCGCGGCTCAGGCTCCGCAGTTCGTTCGCCCGCAGGCCGGTCTCGATCGCCAGTTGATAAAGCAGTGCCCGCTCTGGTCCGCTCATACCTTCACGCTCAGGGCCAGCAGAGGCCGCCGAAACAAGCCTGCGGATCTCATCGACGCTCAGGGCACGCCGCTCATGCCTGCGGTCTGTGCGGGCATTCAGCGGCTTGAGGTGCTCAACCGGCGACTCGGCCGCCCGGCGGTCCATCACCATCCACCGACAAAAACTCTTGAGCGCCCCCAGATGATGGTTGCTGGTCAACGCTCCGATGCTCTTGCGGTTGGTTGTTCCGGTGCGCAGTTCTGCCAGATGCCGCTCCACCTTCGATGCGCTGAAGTCCGACCAGTGGACGAACCCGCTGCCGGTGATGAGGCGCTTGGCTCTGGCTTTCGTGAGTCTTGCGTGGCTCTCGGTATTCCCCTTGGCCAACAGAGCCGCCTCGAAATCCTCCAGATGATCGGAGAGCGGTTTCGAGGCAGCTGCGCGGCGTGAGTCGATCAGGCCGATGTAGGCGAGTCTCTTCCGCAGCTTGTCCGGGATGGTCTCCAACCAGCGCGTCATTGACGCATCCGGCGCTTCGCAGGTCAGCTTCATGGCGACCAGCTCCTCCATCCGCCGGCCAAGTGCCTCGGTCTGCCGACGGTCAGTGAAGCCGGATAGGCGTCGAACATCCCGGTTGTGGTCCCGAAGCTCGCAGTACCACACCTTCGTCTTGCGGGTCTTTCCCGTCTTTCGGTCCCTATAAGTGCTTTGGAATACTCGCATCGGTCAGTGCCTCTCAGAATGCCGGTCAGGTCTTGTGCTTCGACTCAAGTGCGGCCTTTGCGCTTGGAGACGAGTTCCAGGCCAAGGAAGTCAGCAAGAATGTCCACCGTATCGAGGGTCAGGCTGCGCTCGCCTGACATGAACCGCGACAGGGCGGCCTGCGACACGCCCGTTTCCTTCCAGATGCGGTAGCGGCTGCAGCCGCAGGTTCCAATCGCCCTTTTCAGTTGCTCGCTCACACGCGGTTTCCTCTTCGACATGCAGATGATCGTAGCAGGCACTTGTCAGATGTCAATGTTCGTCGGCAATGCTCAGTTGTCACCTTGTCCTGGTGGTGATCCCTAGCCGGATCAGGCTGCTCCCCAGGAGGCAACTCAGCCCTGGCGCTGTCCGAGACGGGGCCTGAGGCCCGAAGCGCTCCCAGCTGGGCCAAGCCCAACCTCGCTTTCGGTGTGCGGATCAGCCGGGTTGCTCGCTGTTTCTCCGGGGCTCGTAGGCAGCACCCCGTGACACTTCGTGACGGTACTTCCGTATTGCGCCATATGCGTACGCGCATAGGCGGATATACGGCACAGGCGTCACGCACCGTCACGTCCGACCTGCTCAACATCAATCGGGCACCTGTACAGGGTTAGTAACGATCCCCACACCGGACCATCCTCGGCCGGCATGCGTTCTGTGCGGCTCACACCCCTGTTGACGAAGCCGCTGCTTGAACTCCCAGTGATTTGGCTCTGCCGCGTTGTCACGGCACCATTGGTCGAAGGTCTCACCAAGTCGGCTGGACGCAGTCCACGCCCCTGGGGTAAGGGTCAAGCACTCGTCGAAGAACTGGGCGATCTGGTCGCACTCGGCCCGGTATTGGCTTGTGGCCACAACCACGTCGCTGGGCACAATCAGCCCCTCTCGTTGCCACGACAGGCAGCCCCGGACCATCCAGGCCAGGATGCCGGGCGCTTCGGCGATCAGCTTTTTCGGGAGTCGTTTGTCCTGCCGGTCATCGTGCACGACGTTGGTAAACGGGACCAGTTGCAGCCGCCGCCAGATCGCGTGGGTCTGCTCATGGATGTCCGGTTTGTTGTTCGTGATGAGGATGGTCTTATGCGTGCGACGGAACTCGAAGAAGTCCTGTCGCATGTAACGGCCCTTGAGCGTCGCGTCGCCCGTGATTTCCTTGACAAACTGCACTCGTAGCCGTTGCCCTCTTTCGGTCTCACTGGCAACCACAAGCCGCTTGCCGAACAGGTCCGCGATTTCGGTGGGGTGCGTGGTCCACTTCTTAGCGACCAGTAACTCGGGCGCTGCTTTGCCAGCATAGTCACCCATAATGGCAGCGATGGGGTCGATGAGCGTGTTCTTCCCGTTGCTGCCGCTTCCCTACCAGACTGGTAGGACCTGTTCGCTGATGTCCCCCGTCAGGCATATGCCGAGAAACTGCTGAAGGTACGCGGCAACATCTTCCCGGCCGCAGGTGGTTTCGACGATGAAGCGATCAAAGGTCGGGCATGTTGCTTCGGCGTCATACTCGACCGGGGCCAGCTTAGTGATGAGATCGCCGCGCCGATGTTCGCGAAGCTCGCCGGTGCGCAGGTCGATCGTACCGTTGAGGACATTGAACAACCACGGGTCGGCGTCGAGCTGGTCGGGTGTTACGGTGATCCCTGGCTCCGACCAAGCAACCTCCCTCATCTTTTGCATCCGATGAGCTGACTCTGACGTCTGTGCCCAATCGGAAAGGGACATACGTTTTTCGTCATCGTCGGCGGCTGCGGCTTCCTCGTAGATGCGCCGAACTGTGTGCTTTACCCGGCGTTCCACTTCGCCGGTGTCGTCACGTCTCCAGCGGCGCCCATCCCATTGCAACCACCCCAACGCCTTCGCATACCGCAAATCGTGGCCATGCCGCACGACCAACCGCTGGGCATTCCCGTAGTCGGTTAGCGGCAACTGCGACAGGTGGTACGTGATGTGGTCATCTGTCCGCAATGCGGTGACGGCGCGCTCGAGGTGATCATGCCGCAGGGTGATGGCCAAGTCCTCAAGGCCCAGGAACTCATCCGCGAGCAGGCCGGGGATGTAGTCGCCGCTGGCTCGGATTGTCTGCTGAACCTGCTCAGACGAGCGTACGCCGAGCTTGAACAAGCTCGCGACGTCACGATGAATCGGCTCAGTGAACAGCTCGGCCCAAACAAGGTCGCCATAGCCGTCAAGCAGCTCGGGGCGAAACAGCATCGCTGCGGCGAGGTCGCACTGAGCGTCTCCGCTGTCTTGGGCCGACAGACCTGGGTTGAACGCATTGCTGGTTTGTACTATGCTGTGCCCGTCCTGAGCCATTGACCGTCCTATGGATGGAGGCCCGCCTGACCAGGCGGGCTATTCATTGCCTCACGCCATGGCAGCTTGCTTGATCTGTTCCCATCGGTCGCGGGTCGGCGCTCCGGCCTCAAGCCAGGCGGCGATCTCCGCGCGGCTCCACAGCACCCGCCGGCCGAGGCGGATCGGTCGCGGCAGCCGACCGCTGCTCGTCATCGCCCAGATGTGCCGCTCCGATACGTTCAGCAGCTTGGCGACCTCCGACGCCGGAACCGCCAAGCAGTCCGGTGCTCCTGCTTGTGTTGTCTTGCTCATACCCGAATTTTTACGGGCACTGTGAAGATGTCTACAGCGCGGATGCAGCGCGTTTGCGCGCTTCCGAATCCAGGTAGTAGCCTACCCCCGGCCGGTTGCTGACCCCGTACCAAGCCCTCAGTTTTGGTATCACATGTCGTGTGATCGTGCCCTGCCCAATAGAAAGACCGTATTTCGCCGCCTCGTGGATAATCTCTTTGCCGGTCATCCCTCTGCTGGCAGGAAGGTTCACCAGCAGTTCGAGCACCTTACGCTCAATATCGCTTAGAGGTGGTGGTGTCGAGCTGTCGGATTCTGAGTCCCCTCTTGCTCGCCGTAGCTCATCTTGAAACTGGTCCATGAGGACGTGCGCTTCGCGCCAGAAAAGCCAGTCGGGGTACTCAGTGCGCGGTGGCAACAACTGCTCGCGAATGTGCTGCAGCGCCGATTCCTTCCAATGAGTAACCCTTGGACTATTGGCGTGGGTTTCGCCAGGAAGGTCCTCTGGGAGAGTATTCGAAAGAAATCCGGACCCATAACAGCCTTCTACTACGTTGTAGCTGAGAACAAAGATCAGTCGCACAGCCGAATCCTGCACCCACTTCACAAAGGCGGTGCCGGGAGTCTTGGGCCAATCGTCGAGATCTGGGAGCAATTCATGGCTAAGTGCGCATCGGGCGGTCACTATCGCGATCATGCTCTCAGCAAACTCACTGGAAAGGCACAACTCGGGATGCCGGGCGACATACATCAAATCAAAGCAAAGCCCTGCCACTTGGAAGACGGCATACCTCGATCGCTCAAACTCTGGGCCTTTCAACCAAGGGGCGTCATTTTTCCACTCGTCCCGCAGTTGGCTGAGTGTGCGGCAATCGGAGTCGCTTGGAGGAGTCGTCTGCACGTGGCGGTCCAGCTGCTTCGTAACTCGGCGCAAGCGACCTCTATGGGCATCGTCCACCAAGCCGAGCACCTTTCCGTTCGCTTGCCGCACTTCATCCCTGAATTGGGCTTGGACGATATCCCATTCGCGCACCAGCTGACGATCCGAGACCTCACTGCGTGGCGGTGCCCAGTCGGCCAGCTCTTGCAGTGCCTCCTGCTTCCACAAGAGCGCTTGAACGCCATTTGCCCGGATCTCCCAAAGAATATCGTCCCGCTCCTGATCCTCGATTGATTCACACTCGATGCAAGCTCTATACAAGTCGCACCCGAATTCGTAGACCAATTCCAAAGCCGAGTCGTAGCCGCACACAAGTTTCGCGCCAGGGGTCTTTGGCCAGTAGTGAAGCACGAGGCAAAGATGGAATTGATCGTCCAGCGCGAGTGCGCAAAGTCGTAGTCGAAGAACGTCCTCGACGAATTCGCTGGCCGAGCGGGAATTCGGGTTGCGCGCGGCGAGTAGAAGGTCAACCACAGATTTCACTTCGTTTTCAACAACGCACTGCAACATGGACCCTTCGTCCACGGCTTGGATGAGCACGTCGCTCTTCAGGGATAGCTCGATTTCGCGGAGGGTTTGTCCGTCAGACCCATCTACGAGAGTCGGCTGCATCATCGTCTACCCTTCTGCCAGCGCCGTGTGCACGGCATCGCGAATAGCAGGAGAAGCTGCCGCCGCTAGCCAGCTTTACCCAGCAGACGATCAGTCGGCCGTCCCACTGGCGGGCATCTTACCAAGCACCTGCATCAGCATGCTTCTCCTTGCCATGACCGGCAACATAGGGCATTGTGCCGCGTGGGGCCGTTCCTATCCGGGGGTCAGGTCGGTGCCGAGTGGGAAAGGTCCACGACCACGGCAGAATCCACAGGAGGGGCCGGACAGCTCCCGCCCCGACGGCTGGGCGGTGGTAAGCTGCTGCCCCATCGGCCTTCGCTGTAGCTAGCCGAGGGCGGACGCCACAGGCGGGACCGATCGTCCACAGTCCCCGTGCGGCGGCGTCAACGATCTGCAACTCATCGGGCGTCTCTCGGACCAGCCGGGCACTGCTTACGCCCATCTTCCCTCGCGCGCGCCCGCGCGTACCGTGCCCGTTATTCGCCGCGTCGGCCCAGCCGATCTTGCTCAGGCCGGCCTGCACCGCCTGCCGCTGCCGCTCCAGATGCTGTCGCCAGCTCTGCGGCTGGTGGGATCAGGTCGCCGGCGCGGACCGGGCGCAGGGACTTGATGCGGTCGCGGATCACCGGGCCACCATTACCAGTTTTCACGGGTGATTTACCACGCTTCGATCGTATCGATTCGCGGCTGGCGCTCGCGCCGGTGCGGTTTCTCGCCGCCTTGGCCTTGTTGGAATTATGTGCATTTTTGTGTGTGGTTTGCGGCACGGTCTACACCTCGCAGTCTCCAGAGGTTCACAGCCCCCTACCCCGTGCCCCGACCCAGCACGTCGAACCCGCGCCGGACGGCAACGCCTCACACGTGCCAACCAACCGCTCTGCTTCCTCAATCAGTGCCGCCTGATCCTCCTCAAACGCTCGTCGAACCAGCCGCAGCAGCGCGGTGATCTCCCGGCGACGCGCAATCGTCTCGGCCGAGCGGTCGCCGTGCTTCCAGGCGTTCATCCGGGAGCTGGCCTTGCCATCAGCCGTCCTCGGCCCGGTGCTGTGCAGCCACGGCTTCACCCGTTCGATCGAGGCTCGCAAGCGGGTCAATCCGTCCGGCGTGAGGTGGTAGCGCCTTCTTGGCCTCTGGCTGCCCATCGCTCAATCCTAGTTCGTTCGTCGCGTTTTCCGCTTTCGAGTCTTCGGATTTCGGATTGTTCACGATCTGCTGCTGAGCGACGTTGGCCTGCCGGATGGCCAGGAACGAGTCACCCTTGGGCGGCCGCCGATACTCGGCCAGGGCCAGCATGAGCCTACGGAACGTGTTGGACGCTTGGTCGCAGCATCCATGCACGACCTTGACCGCTTCCAATCGCACCTGCTGGTTCGCCAGCTTTGAGAGGTAGGCCAGTCGCGTGTGCGTCCAGAGGCACTGCATGACCAGCATTTCTTCCAGCGGATCGCGCGGCTTCATCCGCTCGCACACATCGTTCGCGAACTCGACCGCCGTCGCGTTCAACACCTCATCGCTGATGATCCCGTCCAGTTGCTGTCTATAGATCAGCCCCGCGGCCACCGGACCGTGGAAGACCTGCCGCGCCACGGCGTTGGTTTCAGGGTCCGCCGGCAGCTTGACGATGGCCGCGTCGGACTCCGGCGTTGGCTTCATTTCAGCCTTGCCGTGCCGCTTCCGGTGCGTGTTGCTCATCATAACCCTTCCCTGCTGCCCTCACGACCGCTTCTGCAGGTTCGCGACCGTGAAGTCACGATCAAGGGTAGGTCCCCGTGGACGCACGAGCCCCGTTACCGTTCCATCGACGCGTGTGCCCAGCCCGCCGGTCGGTTGGCGTGCTACACTATGCACGTCGATACGCGGTCCTGCATCTGAGAGCAGACGAATATGGTGAGGAGGAAGCGGACGGGCAAGTACCGCTCCGGACTCCTCCCTCGGCTCGGGATCGAACGGACGGGCCGCGACATGCTGCCGCATCAGAACATGCCCTCCAACCTCAGGCTGCTTGCCTGGGTCGCGGCCGAGGCCTGGCGCATCGCCCTTGACGACCAGCCCCGCAAGAGTTTGGTGAGGGTCGCGCCGGATCGCGGCTACCCGGCCTGGTGCAACTTGCCCTACACCTGACTGGCGACGGTCGCTATTATGCCGGCACCTGCGCCTGCCACGGTTATCCGCCTGCGTCACTGCAGACCGTAGGCATGGATCAGTCATCAGACACGACGATATGATTCAGACAAGCGCGACATCGACAATCAGGGACCGCATGGTCGGGTCACTCGACGCCATCGCGTCCCTCTCCACTGGCGTGCCGATCATCCTCCTTGCCAGCGCGTGTTGGGACTCTGTGGTCCCGCTCAACGTGCATCACATCGCCAAGCGCTTCTCTGTGCGCGGTAACTCAATATTATTCGTTGAGTCTACCGGTCTGCGCGCGCCGGTGATCACCTGCTCCCGCGACCTTCGCCGTGTGTTGCGTCGACTGCGAGACTGGCGCCGAGGCGTGCGCCGTGTTGACGATCGATTGTGGGTTCTCTCTCCCTTGGCGCTGCCCTGGAACCTTCCCAAACCGCTACGGACGGCGTCCATGCGCTGGGTCGCCTCAGCAGTCGCCCGCGCCGCAAAGTCGCTGAAGATGGATAGGCCAATCCTCTGGTCGTTTTTGCCGACCTATCTTGCCGTTGCACAACGCCTTCCACATCGGCTGTTCGTGTATCATTGCGTCGATCACTACGCAGCCAACCCCGGCGTCGACGGCCCGTGGATTGAGTCGCTGGAACGACGCACACTCGATCGTTCGGATCTGGTTATCGCAACGAGTCCTGTGCTCGCCGACCGGTTGGCGCGAAGACGTCCGTCGGTGCAACTACTGCCCAACGTTGCCGACGTCGACCTCTTCTCACGGGCTGTCACCGAGGACTTGCCGGAGCCAGAGTGTCTACACGGGGTACCGCGGCCCCGCCTCGTATATCTCGGCAACCTCGCGGCCTATCGCATTGATCTCGAGCTGCTGCTGTACCTGGCCCAGCGAAATCCCAATGCGCATCTCCTATTGATAGGCGTCATCGGCCACGGCGACACACACGCCATGCCGTCATCGCTGAAGCGGCTGCTCGCGTGCAAGAACGTACATGCTCTTGGCGTCAAACCGCGCGAGGCGCTGCCCGCCTATCTTCGTCACTGTGACGCCGGTCTGATCCCTTTCCTTGATAATGAGCATACTCACGGAAGTCTGCCCTTGAAACTATGGGAGTATGTGGCAGCAGGGCTTCCGGTGGTCGCCACCGATTTGCCGAACTTTCGAGAGCTGACCCATCTTGGCATCGTGCGCACTGCTAGCGGCGCTGGAGCATTCAATGATGCGCTACAAGAGGCACTTTCGGATTCGTCCGACTCAAGGCACAGGCGGCTGCAGATCGCCCGCAACCACGACTGGAAACAGCGCATTGATGAACTCGCTGCGATCCTCGGGACAGCCCTGGGCAAGGCGTGAGTCCGGCACCGAGCCCCTTGACCCTTTTGGGGACGCGAATGCTCAGGATCGAACCCGACGGACGATCTCTCGCAGCACGTCGCGAGTGATGGGAATCGCGGCCAACAGACCAATCCAGTAAGCTAGGCCGAACGCCACGTGCACAAGCAACCTTGCCACTGGGTACCATTCGAGTTGACGATCGATCAGCCAGCCGAGGCCGACATAAACTACCGCCAGCGACAGACAGGTCATCGTAATGGTTCGTGTCTTCGGAAGACCTCCGATGCAGTGTGCGAACGCGAAGAGAGTAACTAGACCGTACAAGGTGAAAGCGACGCCCATGCTCGCTACGCCGAGCGGACGATACAGGACAATATTTGCAGTGACATTGACGACCACGCCGAGCAAGCCGATGAGCAGCACTTCACGGTTGCGGAGCTGCGCGTTGAACACCCTTAGAAGGATGTACGCCAACCCCGTGCACCATAGTGACAGCGCCATGCCACGCAACGCTCGGGTCGTCACGACCACAGCATCCTCCTGGAAGGCTCCGTGCTCGTAGATAACGCGGACGAGGTCTTCCGCAGCTACCAGAAGGAATGCGCTGGTCGGCACAAGCAGCAGCGCTGCGACCGCGCACATCGCGTCGCTGCGATGCCGGGCCTCTTCCGCGGTCAAGTGCGCCATGCTGGCCAAGCTAACCAGCCCCAGTGGTACCACCACCAGCAACGAGGCCAACTCCGTGATGAACCGCGCGTAGTCCACGGCCGCCACCGCCCCGGATCCAACGAGGGTTGCTACCGCCTTCTCCACCAGCACCATGAGCTGTATGGCAGCGGCGAAGGGCAGCAGCGGCCCAAGCGACTTGCAGAATCGCCTGAGCACGGAACGTACGTGGAGGAAATGACTAAGCCAGCCTTCGTCAAAGAGCCCCCGGCTGCGGAGATACCACCATGTAACCAACATGAACAGGAGGTAGGTGCCGGTAAACCCGCAGGCGATCAACCGGGGATTGCCAAGCCACCACGCAATGATGATGGCAGCGATCACACCCAGATTCTGGACAGCCGGTCGCGCCGCCGCCAGAACGAACGAGCCTCGACCCATCGCCACGGAGATCCACATTGCCGACAGAACGTACGGAACGATGCCCACGGCCATGATCCGCAGCATCTCCACCGATTGACCCACCTGCTCGGCATCAAAGCCCGGATAGAGCGTGTCAATGATCCATCGGGCCGACAAGAACAAAGCCGTGGCCACAATGATCGCGCCAGGAACCAGCAGGATCAGCATCGCCTTCAGTAACGTCCACGCCTTTGGCGGCTGTTGGGCTAGGTACCGCCCGAACTGTGGCACGAACGCGGTGGTAAGCGCCTCGCTCGTGAACAGGTGAGAGACGGAAACCGTAGTCGCTAATGCCGTACGATATGCGTCCGCCCACGTGCTCGTGCCGAGAAAGGACGCGAAGAGCACCTCGCGCACCAGCCCCGTAAGCTTGCCGAGCGCGCCGCCTGTTGCCAGCTGCCGCCATTCACGAAACATCAGCCGCTCTCGGACTCTACCATGCCCACGATCCGGTAAATAAAGCTCTCATACAACACACACATTCGATCCAGGCTGTGTTCTCTCACCACAAAGTCCCGTCCGTCACCCGGTGCCCTAAGAGCCAGCTGCATGCACCCGCTGACCGCTTGCCGATTGTCAGGATTCACCAAGAACACACTCCTCAATGGCGGAAACCGGCGGCCGACTGACTCTGATACGACGACCGGCAAGCCGACCGAAAGCGCTTCAAGAACGTTGAGGGGAGCTCCCTCGTCCCGCAGCGTCGTGAACACGAAGACATCTGCTGCATTAAGCCAACGGGCTACCTGTTCGTGAGCTACCGCGCCGACGAAGTGCACCCTTTGCTCCACGTCTCTGGCTCTCGCCAGCCGTTCGAGGTCGCTCCGCTGAGGTCCGTCGCCCACAATGACCAGAGAGCTGTCAAGTTGGTCCAGATCAGCAAATGCATCGATGGCCAGATGGATCCCCTTTTCCCTGTGAAGGCGCGACGCGCACAGAAACATGGGTGCCGATTCAGAAAGGCTGAGTTCAGACCGAGTGGCACGGCGCTGTGCCTCACATGGGGCAAATTGCTCAGTGTCAATGCCATTGCTGATCGTAATCAACTGGTCTAGGTTGACGAACCTCCTCAGGAAGGTGCCCGTCAGGTCGGCAGCAACGTTGTGACCAACCGCGACGATCCCTGAGATCTTTGAATAAAAAACCAAGTCTCTCGCGAGCGACAAGAGATTTCTCCCTGCTGTAAGCCGTGCAAGATTGTTGCGGCTACGTAGCTTCGTGCGGATTTCGCCGAGCGACGTACCGTGCGCCTGCATAACAACAGGAATCCGGCTGCATACATCGAGCACTGCTCTCGCCCCAACGCTTACGCTGAGCACGGCATCGGGAGGGCACTTGGATGCCTCGCGGCGGAAGGCGTCCTGCGTAGCGACCCACCAATGCCTGGAATACCTCCCAGGTCGGCTGCTGGGCAGGTAGTGCACCCCAAGGCGCTGCTGCAACGACTCCGGCACATTGCAGCGTTGTCCATCTGCCGTCTCGGTCGTGAAGACAGCCACCTCGTGGCCGCGCCGCGCGAGCCCAATGCTCGTCATCCACGCGATCAGCTCCATCCCGCCGACGCCGTGGCAAGGCAGGACTCGTGAGAAAACGTAAAGTCGCATCCGACACCTATCTCCACATTCGGCACTTGCCTGGGTGGGGACGCGTCCTCCGCGTCCACATGTCTCGCCGTATCGGGAATCGTCAGTATAGCGACCGCTCACTGTGCGGCCGGGAGGCCGGCCGGGCATCCATCATCGCTTGCGGAACACGGCACAGCTCGCCTCGTAGCGCGAGAAAAGGAACCTGTAGTTCCCGACGAGCACCCGCCACCGGTCGATCTTGGCCACACCCGCAAACACAAGGTAGGCGTCGCGAGCGATAAGCCATTTCTTTCTCCTCATTGCCCGGAAATAGTTGCCGAACGAAACGATTTTGCCTTCAACAAAATCTAGATCTCGCCACAGTCGTTTCAGCTGGCCTAGGTCCGGTCGGAACAGTGTGTCGATAGGATCCGGGTGATACGGATAGCGGTACGGCACCGAGACGAGCAGCAGCCCGGCGGCGGGCAGCAAATCTTCACACACGCGGCAGAACCCCTCGCGATTAGCAACATGCTCGAGGATGTTGGTGCAGAGGATGGATCGCGCGCGCAACGAGCGGATCCCGTCTTGTGTGCGACTGTCGAGGATGTCGCCGACGATGTCCACACCTGACTCGTTCTTCATGTCCGAGTGATACACGGTCACTCCGCGTTTCCGCAGCGGCTCGAAGATGCATTGCTCGATCTCGGAACAGGCAGTTTGTCGGTACGCAGCGGATGAACTTCCAAGATTGATCAGAGGCGATAGCTCATCCACGCTGTAATGCGATAGTGCGGAACCAAACCATCGTGCCTCTTCTGGCGACATCTGTCAGCGCCTGCGTCGCCATTCGTGCTGTAGGTCGAGCAGCCGCGGGGCGGCCATCACTGCTTGGTCAAAACCACAAACACGCTTGTCGGCCTCAGCTTCATTATGACGTTGGTCGCATGATATCGAAGATTCCACCGTAAGAGGCGGCAGCACATCTCGTCCAGGCCGGTAGCTAGGCTGCTGTTGAACGCCGCTCGCCGCGCGATCTCCCAGAGTCTAGGAATCAGAGGAAACATACACAATCGATCGCGAACCACGATAAATCCGGTCTCCGCCATGATACGATGGAAGATCGGCAACGGGATGCCCCGCTCTCGCGTTGTTAGACCCGGTCTGCGCCGCCGCCAGTCGCCTAGCGATATCACGGGCTCGCGCACGAGAGCGTACCCGCCGGGCCGAAGACACCGGTATAACTCTCCAACGACATGGCTCACATTCGGGATGTGGTGGAGCACGCCGAAACAAGTGATCAGATCGAACGAATCATCTTCGAACTCGAGCGTTCCATCAACTCGTGGCCTGACATATTCAACCGGAATACCAAAGACCTCGGATCGCTTGAATGTGTCAGACGGGTCCACGATGGTTAGCCGGTTAAGTCGGGCGGCTATAGGCTCAAACTCCTCGCCGTATGCGCTTCCGAACCCAAGAACATCTGAGAAGCGCCAAGGAGGAAGATGCCTGAAGCCGTGCCAGACGTTCATGGCATGATAGACGTACCCATAGACGCCCGCGTCGCTAGCCACGAGGCACGCGTAGCCTTCCTTCTCATCGTGGTACCACTCTGCTATCTCATCTGGACCGAGGTCATCTCCGTATAGCTCCCGTCCGCTGAAGAACACGTCTAGGTCCTTCCCTTTGCAGGTCCCCGTATGCTCCTGGACCTTGACCGCACCTTTCTTGATCATTGCGGGCACCCTTTGCTCTGAAGTGCGGTTTTGATCGGAGGATGACACTATCTCATAGGACCTTGGGTTGATCCACTGCTGCGGCGAACATCGAACGTCACGAGCGCGTCCCCGCGGCCGCACGCAGGAATGGGTTCCGAGATCTCCCCACAAGCAAGGCGTAGGGGTGCAGCGATCTGGATGTAATGTATCATAGTTGGCCGATCGGTGGTTGCTGGCCGTGCCGGACACCTCCGTTCGTCATCGCCGAAATTGTCCCGCTCGTCATTGATTGATCGATGCCAATCTCCCGAACACGACTTGGGCCGCCCCCTGGGGTGACAGCCGCTCGGTGCCCGAAGGCTAGGCCGGCCATCGGAGTCTTTCGCCACACCCTGCTCCCCCCTTCCGAGACATTCATCGCTGAGCAAGCCGCGCACATTCGTGGCTTTGAGGTTCACTTCTTTGGCCGAGAGGCCGGCACCGGTCAGTTTGAACTGCCGCGGCGCCATCTTGTGTGCCGCGGGAAGGACTCTGACGTGATCACGCGAGCGCTCTACACCCTGACCGGTTGTCATCGTGGACTGCTGGAGAAAATGAGGGCGGTACGGCCGGTGCTGCTCCACGCGCACTTTGGCGTTGAGGGATGCTATGCCCTCCGCTTCGCTCGCATCCTTGGCATCCCGTTAATCACCACTTTCTGGGGGTACGATGCCACCATGACCAGGCGGTCCCTGATCACCTCTGGCAAGATCGCGTTGCTTCGTTACGCGCTGATCAGGCCAAGCCTCCGTCGATACGGACACCGATTCATCGCCGTGTCCAAGTACATCCGGCGGCGACTTATCAAGCTGGGATTCGACCCTACCCGCGTCGTTTTGCATTACATCGGCACTGATACCCGCCGCTTCTCACCTTCGCCTCACGACCAGCGGGAACGAAGCCACATCGTCACGGTCGGCCGACTCGTCGAGAAGAAAGGTACGGAGTTTCTTCTGCGCGCGTTTCATCACGTAAAGGTCGTTGTTCCGGAGGCCCGACTCACCATTGTCGGCGACGGGCCGTTGCGCGAACGCCTGACGCGCTTGGTGCACTCGCTCAAGCTGGATGATTGCGTTCAATTCGCTGGAACCCTTGCACACTCTGCGGTTGCAGACCTGCTTCGACGCGCTACCATTTTTACACTGCCGAGCATCACCGCCCACACCGGTGACGCCGAAGGGCTTCCAAACGTCGTGCTGGAAGCGGCTGCGTCAGGAGTTCCGGTCGTCGCCACGCGGCACAGTGGCATTGTAGAGGCAGTGATCGACCAGGAGACGGGATTCCTCGTGCCCGAGCGCGATGCTGAATCACTCTCCCATCGGCTCGTCACCCTCCTACAGAATGAAGACCTCCGCTGGCGCATGGGAGCTGCCGCCCGCGCATACGTCAAGCAGCATTTTGACATCGGCGTGCAGACTCGCAAGCTCGAGGAGATGTATCATGAGGTCATCGACGAGCACCAGCGGCGAATCACTTCCGCTCCCTGGTAACGGTCGCCGTGCAGCAAGCAGGTGTCGAGAACAGGGCAACTACCAACCACAGCAGCATGCCAATGTGAGGGTCGCCGATGAGAAGGTTCGTAAAACACCCTTGCACACACACCCACAGCAGAAGGATTATCGCAGGCCAACAGTCCGCGGATCGCTTTGATCGCAACAGAAGGCTGTAAAATGCCGTAATGAAGATTCCAGCAAGTCCCGCCCCCGCCAGAACTCCTCCGTAGATCATTACGATAAAGAGCATGTTGTGCGGCGGGAAGCCATCTTCAAACCCGAGCTCCCCAAACGGCACTACTCCATACCCTATCCACGGCGACTCCGTGATCTTTCGGATCGCATGCTGCCAGAGCCGAGCACGCTTACCGCCCATCGCGATCACCGGGTCCAGCCCTTCGCCCTGGAGATCGAGCCGCGGAGCAGTCATCTGATCATGCGTGCGCGAGAAAACACTCATGAGCCCCGGTGGTTTCAGTTGGAGTAACTCAATTGCCACAACAGCGCCGATTGTGACCGCGATAATTGCAACGGGTCTG
>JADFIR010000082.1 GCA_022566535.1 Planctomycetota bacterium | reverse complement strand
AGGTGGTGATGGTCGCCTGCATGCGCAAGCTGCTGACGATCCTCAACACCATCGCCGCCACCGGACAAGAATGGAACCCCAAATGCGTCAATCACTCTTGACATCCAACACAGCCGCTCTGCGGTGATGAATGACCCGCCTTAGCGTATGCGATGTCGGGGGGGCGTTGTTCACGCCTGGCGGCGTCCGGCGGCGTTGACCTCTGCGCGGATTAGCCGCTCACCCTGTTCAGGGGTGATTGAGCCCTCGGCGATGTAGGCCGCAATCTCCCGCCGGCTCCGCTCACGGGAATGGGCGGTGACGACCGTGGTACACGCCCGGATGAGAGACCCGGCCAGCGCGGCCAGGCAGATGACCGACACCACCACCGCGTACATATGGTCGTCAAACAGGTCGATGAGCTGTTGCATGGCGGTGCTCCTGGTAGCTGAAGGGGCTGGTGTGCTTGGAGCGCGGGGGGGCGTCCGCTGGTTTACGGCTGCGGCTGGTGACGAACGCTCCAGCTGCTCGGTAGCCGCCATAGCATAGCAGCCCGCGTGGCTGAGACGTGTCCTGAACGTACTGGCCCAAGACACGCCGGCCTCGGCGGTAGGCGGGCAGTAGGGCCACTTTTGCAGGCCCGTGAGAGATTTTCGCCTGCTGGCTACATCCGTACTTGCAAGCTCTGTGATTGCTGAAACAATACTGTGCGGTGGTCCCGCTCGGACCTGGGCAGGTTGCTTGGCCTCGCCGAGCACCAGGTGGGAGGCTGTCACGCTACGCTGGGTACGACGACACTGCTGCGGATGAAGACCCTCGCCCTGTCATTCCTGATCTATTACACCGTGGTGCTGGCGGTGATTGGCATTTACGGCCTGCACCGCTATTGGATGGTGTGGGTGTTCTGGCGCAGCCGCCGCAGGGGGGGGGAAACTGAACCGGTCAGACGGTTTGAACGCCTTCCTCGGGTGACGGTGCAGTTGCCGATGTTCAACGAGCGCCATGTCGCTGGGCGCGTAATCGAGGCGGCGTGTGCGATCGATTATCCGCGCGATCTTCTGGAGATCCAGGTGCTGGATGACTCGACCGACGAGTCGGCCCAGATTGCACAGAGTCACTGCGCGCAACTGGCGGCCGCGGGGCACGACGTGCGCTACCTTCACCGCACGAATCGTGCCGGTTACAAAGCCGGCGCGCTGGCCAACGGGCTCAAGTCGGCCAAGGGCGAGTTTATCGCCGTCTTCGACGCGGATTTCGTTCCGCCGTCCGACATCCTGCAACGGACGATCCATCAATTCAGCGATCCGCAGATCGGCATGGTGCAGACGCGCTGGGCGCATCTGAATCGCGATGACTCCATCCTGACGCAGGTTCAGGCGATGGTCCTCGACGGACACTTCATCGTCGAGCAGACGGCCCGGGCCAGCAGAGGTCGGTGGTTCAACTTCAACGGCACCGCCGGTATCTGGCGGGCCAGTTGCATTGAAGACGCCGGCGGCTGGCAGCACGACACGCTGACTGAGGACACCGACCTTTCCTATCGGGCGCAGCTGAAGGGCTGGCGATTCAAGTATCTGGGGGACGTGACTTGTCCGGCGGAGGTCCCTCCGACCGTCAGCGCGTTCATGGGCCAGCAGCATCGCTGGAATAAGGGTCTCACCCAAACGGCGATCAAGCTCCTGCCTCGAATCATGAGGAGCGACGCCCCGCTGGCGACAAAGGTGGAAGCGTTCTTTCACCTTACGGCGCCTGTGCCGTATGTGGCTGTGCTGCTCCTGGTGCTGCTGGCCTTGCCGGCGCTGTTCGTCGCGACGCCGCTGTACGAGGTTCGCGTGCTGGCTGTGCTGAGCGTGGGCAGTCTGTGCTTGGTGCTGGGCACCGTTGCGGCATGTACATTCTGCGTTGTGTCGCAATGCGCTCAGAAGATCAGCTTTTGGCGGACGCTTCTGCGATTGCCTGCGCTGATGGCGATCGGGGTGGGCATCAACGTCCTCAATACCAAGGCCACCGTCGAGGCGCTTCTCGGGCGGCAAAGCCCGTTCGTTCGCACGCCGAAGTACGCCGGCGGGCATGAGAGTGATCCCGATCCGGTCCTGAACGGTCGCCGTCGGAGGATTCCCAGTGGGCTCATTGAATTGGGGCTGGCGGGGCTGATGCTGGCCTGCGTGGCGATCAGCATTTCCCGCCCCTATGTGGTGGTCGGGGTGCCGTTTCTGCTCCTGTTCGCGGCGGGATATCTGGCCATCGGCGTGCCGACTCTGCGCCAGTCGTGTGCCAGGCGGGCTCGATCACGGATCTCACCGACGTGAGCTGCCCCCGCACGGGCGCTGCACCGTTAGCTTCGCCGACAATCCCTATGGCAGGATGATCTCGGGCTCGCCTGGGCGGGGCTGGCGAAACATGCGCACCGCAGCGGCCGCTCGCCAGATCGTCCATGCTTGGCCGGCCGGGCGCAGACTCAGATACAACTCCCACTGATCGAACCCTCTCGCGGTGACCAGATACGCTGTGCCGTGGAGCTCATAGTGGGCCGGCGGGGCGGCATCGGCGACAAAGCGAATCTGGTCGGACCGGCCGGACCGACTCAGCCCATCGGCGAGGCGACGAAGAAGCGATGCAAACTCCCGCTGCGAGCAGTGACTCTGATTGCGAAGTCGGTCCACGCGAACCCGGGTCTCGCCGCCTGGCGCCCTCGATGGCATATCGAGGCTGGCCAGGATCGAATGGACAAGTGCATCGGCGCCTGGATCGGTTGGGTGGGCACCCAGCTGCGGGATCTGTAGCTCTGCCCGGGTGTCCGCCGGGCTGGGTTCGCCTCCGGCCATCGCACCAAACGCGTCGGAGATTTGAGCCGGCGTGACATTCCCGCCCGCAGCCACCGTTTCGATCATTTTCTGTTCGCATGCGGCCGCCAACCAGACCACCAACAGACCCGACATGATGGGCCAGGTAGACCGCCGCACCCTCTCTATGGTATCGATCCACGGTCGGATCATGGTGACAATCCTTTGCGTCCGTGCGAATTATCGACTGGCCTATTCTCCGGCCGCTTGCCGATGAACCTTGCCGCGACCACCCGCAACGGAGACGCTTGAATGATCAGCAAGAGCCAGATTATTGATGCCATCCAGCAAGTCAATCAATCCGCGCGAAGCGATTGGCTGGATATTTTCGACACATCTGCTCTGCGTCGATATCTCGACCATCTGCAATTGACGCTCGAGCCTCGCGGTCGGGGGAGCATTTGGATCAGACAAGGTGACACCCCGGCGGTCGTGACCCGCGAGCCGATCCCGTAGGCTGCGACCGTCTGCTGCGAAGCGCCTCCGTGGAGACACCCTCGACGTGCGGCCATTGGGTGTGACTGCACGCGGCAGCCGGCGGTGACAGGCTATTGCAGGTCCCGGCCGGCATTCGGAGGATACCGATCATCCCCAGCGGCAGGACTCTGAGGCGACGTCACCTGGTCCAGCCGCCGCTTCAGCAGGCGAACCCGAAGCAGTGATCGGACCCGGGTGATCAACTCCAACTTGTTCACCGGCTTGGTAATGAAGTCGTCGGTGCCACACTCGACCGCCCGCTCGCGGTCGCCCACCTCGTGCAGTGCGGTCACCATGATCACGACGATGTCGCGCGTGGCGGGGCTCGACTTGATCTTCTGACACAGCTCGAAGCCGGACATCCTCGGCATCATCACGTCCAGCAGTACCAGGTCGGGCGGATCTTCGTCGATCGAGTCAAACGCCTCCACCCCGTCGCGAGCGCTGCGGAGACGGCACGGCAAGCTCTCCAGATAAGCCTGCATCAACTCAACGTTCTGGAGGTTGTCATCGACCAGCAGAATCGACGCCTCGGCCAGATCCGTTTGATCGAGGTCGGAAGCTTCGGGCTGTGACGCTGCGATGGCGGGGGGCTTGGTCATCGTGGTGTGCCTGGGGGTGCCGGCAACGAGCTGCAAAGCTCATCGAGTCGCTCAGCCAGTTGCCGCAACGGTTCGGCGTCAATCAGAGTCCAGGCCGACGATCTGCTCAGATCACGCAACCGACGGCGAAGGGCCTCCACATCCTGGGGATAGTCAACATCATGCCACGCGGGCAACGTCCGGACGGTCAATCCCCGACCAGTCGCCCGTTGAAAGGTCTGATCGTACACGCGATCGCTGCCCCAGTCGATCCCCTGCAACAGGGCCGGATGGTATTGACGGGCTGCCAGCGTCCAATACCCCCCGTCGCCTGCCGGGCCAACGGCGACATCGCATCGGGCCAGGGCCGGGGCGATCTCGCCCAGGGCTGCATCCGGAACATCGGGGCAATCGCCCCCGAAAAACGCAATCGGCCGAGCGGTCTCGACGAGCCCCCACACGCGGTTGAGCCGTTCTCCGAGGTCTCCGCCGCCCTGGTTGACGACGGGAGCCGAGGTGACGCCGAGCCGCGAGGCCAGCTGCGGGCCGCACCCATCGGGGCTGACCGCCAGCACCAGCCGCCCGAGGGCGCTGAGCCGTTGGGCGGTGCAGCGAAGCATCGCCCACGCCAAGTCAGCCGCCATCGCCCCGCTGTACACCCCGCCGCTGACCAGCCGGGTCTTGACACGGCCGGGCTCCGGCATTCTTGCCATCAGCACTGCGGTTACGTCACCGAGCAGGCGGGTCATATCGCGCCCATCTTTCTGGATCATCTGGGCCGCCCAGGCCGAAATCCACCCATCGTCTGTTGGCAGCTCGTGAGGCTGCAATTTCAATGGAGCCGGCGCCCAATGTCGCCCCGGCCGGCGAAAGATTCAAGTGGGCGATGGGCCTAGGATCGGTATGGCACACGAGGGCACGGCCGAATCGGTCGATCTCCCCGGGGCGCGGCCGCGTGGGAACAGGCAATAGGAACGCGTATCGATGCTCTTTACCATAGGCCATAAACGAATCGCCTGGGAGGACCGCTTCAATCGCCCCACGGTCGGGAAGCTTCGCGCAGTATTTGACA
>JADFIR010000081.1 GCA_022566535.1 Planctomycetota bacterium | reverse complement strand
GCGGCAGATTGTTGGGTTTGAAGTTCCACGTGGCCTTGCTTATCTTGCCCGCAGCGCTCACTGCGGCCTCGAAGGCAGCCGGATCCAAGAAGAAGTTGGCTCCCTTCGGCGGCGTGCAGTCGACGTTGGCGCATTCGGTCTTGTCGCCCTGGAAGGTTCCGCCGAGGCCGGCGCATTCAGCGGGCGTCGCCGCGTCCACGCACGAACCGTCCAAGAAGCAGCAGGCGCCGGTCGCCGGCGGCCCGACAGGCTGAAGGTTGAGCGTGCCGGTGCCCATGTCGCCATCGCTGAATCCGCCGACACGGACCTTATAGCAGGTGCCCGCGGTGACTGGAATGTCGAGCGTGCTGTGGAACCCGCCGCCACCGTCCCCGCAGGGATTGTTCGGGTCGTCATCGTTGCACCCGAGGAAGTTGGCATTATCAGCCGGGCAGGTGCAGGTCTCGTAGGCTGCGAGCCTTGAGTCATAATCCGCCGAACCGCCAAGCTCCTCGCACGTGGTGATTTGCAGCGTGCCGGTGAAGTCGGCGTTGTAGTCGAACCAGATCTCGTGGTAGACCTGCTCATCGCCGAACGGCCCGCAGTCGCCGGGCGTCTCGACTCCATCCGTCGTCGCGTTCACGGTCGAGAAGTCTGTGGTGCCGAGAAAGATCTCGGGCGCGCCGGCGCAAACGTTGGCTCCCCCGCCCACGCAAAGCTTCTCAGCGAGCTGAACGCACAGGACGTCCCAATTCACTGTGCAGCATGCCGGATTGACGGCGCACACCGCCTCGCAACAGTCCACGTCGTCACACCCGGGCATTTGATGGGGCATGTCGCACGGCCCGGCCCCGGGACCGCATGCCTTAGGCTGTCCGCTGGCGACCGCGACCGCAACGTACGCTGCACTCAATCCGAGTGCCCATGCGAAACCAAATCTCCTATCACTGTTGCTCCAGTGAAAGCACCTCATGGCTGTTCTCCTTAACTGCTCTCCATAGCGGCGTTCCCAGCGGCGCCTTGAGATCAAGGGGGCAGGCATCGTTCACCAGCCCCGGCCCCCAACCATGCCAGCAGGGCCTATCGCCGCTCAACCACGGCCCAGAAGCGTCAGAGCACTTCATACGCTGATAGTGTACATCGCTAGGAGACAAACGCAAGAGAGTATCACGAGAAACGAGAGCGGTAGGGGCCCATTCGAGCTTGGCCTCGGGGTCGAGCACGTGCCCGATCAGAGGGTTGCGTGCCGGACGGCCTTTGAGTTGGTAAACCCCCTCGATTGCTTCGTCGACGCGGCCGGTTGTTCTAGGGCACGGCCGAGATCTTACGTGCGACCAGGACAGACACGAACACCAGCAACCCAACGCTCACTCCTGGCTTCATGGCCGTGCCCTCCTTATCGCTGGACGCATCATCCACGTCACCTAAGCTGCCTGTTGTTTAGCCATCGGCGTGTGCGAGGAACCAGGGCGGGTCATGCCGCAATTGTCCGACGAAGGATTCTCGGTGCGGAAGTGGCATTATATCGCGTTTCTTCGCGTTTTGTCGCGGGTTTTGGGGCGCGAAGCGATGGTGAACCGGATTCGAGAGAACAAGCCTCGCTCCTTGCAAGCGGGGCTCGACGTAGGCCATCGATTGGCGTCGGCCGGTCAGGGACACGCCCCCCAGTTGGCCAGCAGCGCAAGCAGGTCGAGGATGCCAACGTTGCCGTCGCCGTCAAGATCAGGCGGCCCGCCTGGATCAGTACCCCATGCAGCGAGCAGAGCTAACAGATCGAGGATGCCGACGTTGCCGTCGCCGTCGAGATCGGCGGGGCACGGCGGAAGCGGTCGGCAGGCAACGGTGGCGGTATACCGGCTGGTGAAGGCTCCAGCCTCGATGAGCTCGCCCTTGTCATCAAGGCATCCAATACCGTGGTGGATGGGTGCTACATCGGTGCCGGGAGCGACGAAGAGGTAGTAGGTTCCCGGCTGCACCGCCAGCGACGTTGAGGCGGCGCGGCAAGCACCGCCGTAGGCCGCGGCAGCGACTGTGTAGCTTGTGTCACAGCGTCCGGTGACGATCGAAAGCTGCGAGGGGAATTCCGATGTGACCGTCCAGGTGATCTCAGCCGGCTCGTCCACCGTGATTTCGTACCAATCCGTGTCTCGGATGAAGAAGGTCCACGCGGTGCCGCACACGATCTCGCCGCAGGAGATGGGGGTGAAGGCGGGCTCATCGAGGTTGCAGCCATCGTTGAGCCGGTCGAAGCACTGAATGCCCTCGGGCTCCGGCGTCGCACCGTCTGGGCACGCAGGCAGCTCACACCGCTGCGCGCCGCAGAGCATTGCGGCGTGGCCGGCGCAGATCGGATCCCACTGTCCATAGCAGCAGAACCCGTCGATGGAACATATGAAGGAGCAGCATTCTTCGTTATCGCAGCCCGGGGTATCGTGTGGCTGGAAGCAGCTTCCCTTGCCGGGACAGAGCGGTTCTTCGCAGATCTTCCCAGCGATGAGGGCACAGGTCTCGTCCCACCCAAGTTTCGAACAGCAGATTGGGTTGATGTCGCAGACCTCAGCGCAACACGCTTCATCGTCACACCCCGGAGTGCCGTTGGGTTCGTAGCAATCGCCTGCACCGGGCTCGCCACACACCTCGAAGCCACCCGCAACGTTGCCAGCGGTTGTTCGCCCGGGGCTGTCCGCAATCTGCGCTCCCTTAGTGGAAACAGGGCCTTCGGAGCGCCCCTTAGAGGACAGCTCCGCCGCCTCCCCTATGCCCGCGTGCGCCAGGGCGAGATCGACGGAGTCGATACGCCCGTCTGCGTTCATGTCGCCCACGAAGCCGTCCACCGGCGCGGCATCGACGGTTCTCTGCTGCTTCCAACGCGCACCATACCCAGACCCCCACGAGGTAAGGCGAGGCTTCGACAACACAAGCGGAGGCGCGGTCGCGGACGCAGCGCCACCCTGCGGCGTCCGGTTCTCCAGGATCACCACATTGTGCAAGCCGATATTCGCCACCACCAGATCAATGTCACGGTCGCCATCAATATCAACCGGCAATACGACCCGGGGGAAGCCGCCAAGCACAAAAGTCTGCTCCGGCGTGGCGAAACTCGGCGCGCGGTTGCCTTCATTGCGCAGGAGGCCGACGGCTTGTGTGCTGAACGGATTGGAGCCCCAGGCCAGATCGACATGGCGATCACCGTCCAAATCGGCGCTCGCGACGTACCAGGGACTGCCGCCAAGCTCAGGCAGGAGGGAGATTTCGACCATGTCATTGAAGGTTCCAGTGCCGTCATTCAGCAGCACGAGCAAACTGGCATTGGAGGTAAGGCCTCCGGCCTTCGTGACGATGTCGAGGTCACCGTCTCGATCGAAGTCGCCGATGGTTACGCCTGACAGCGCCCCGTCGTTGGCGACGGCAACCTGAACCGCCGGCGAGAACGTCGCCTCACCGGTGTTCATGAGAATCGAGACAACGGTGGGGCCAATGCTCACAACCGCAAGATCGAGAAACCCGTCACCGTCTAGATCGCCCGCGTCGGCCCAGAATGCTGTTGGTCGTGGGCTGGCGGTGCTGAGGACCGCAATGTCTTGCGCAAGCACGAACGTGGCGTCGCCGTTGTTACGGAGGACCGATACGGTCGCCGATGTGGTGTTGAGCACGACGATGTCGAGGTCCGCGTCGGCGTCGAGGTCCAGCCCGAAGATAGGATTGGGCTCGCGTCCAACCAGATAATCCACCGGGTCTTGGAACGATCCATCGCCATTGCCCAGCAGCACCGAGACCCGGCCGAGCCCCGAGCGATGGGAAATCGCCAGATCGAGCTTCCCATCGCCGTTCAGATCGCGAATCAGAGCCCAGTTGGTCTGGTCGGTGAGGTCCAGCACCGAAGGCGGGCCGAACGTTCCATCGGCTTCGCCAAACATCACAACCACATGACCTTCGGCGTTGCGCCCCGCCAGGACCAGGTCGATGAATCCATCCTGATTCAGATCCCCCGCATCGACCGAGTTCGGATAGGCGTCAAAGCCAATCTCGTACACGACCGGCCCAGCGAAGTCGAACGCTGTCTGGCCGAAAGCTCCGCCGCCGAACTCGCCAACGCTCGCTAGGAGTACTGCCGCGGCGCCATATAGATCCATCGACGGGAGCAAAGCCATGATGATCCTCCACCACCGCTCGTCAGGGACCCGAGAGCACACCGACTCCTCGCAGCAGAGTCGCTCACAATGCGAGCAGTATCACGGTAGGGCACTGCCGACGATGGCGTCGACCCCCACAGGAGGATCACCCCCAATTCCCTCCAGATCAGCTTCGCACGTGTCCGGCAGACAACCGCACGGGCGATGGGCTCGCCGACGACGCGCGCAAGAAAGCCCAGGGAAAGCGTTCCCTGGGCTTCTATGTCACTGTGAGCCGGGTTGTGTCAACCCGGTGGACAACCGCATACACGATGTGTTCGCGATCTCTATCCCTATGGCTGCCCCTCCAGAAGCGCAAGCAGCACACAGGCGCACGCGAAGGCTTCGGAGTCGCTTACCGTGGTGATAGCTAGTTCGGGGCTAATTCGGGACAGTGGGCCTGTTGATAAACCCTGCCCGAATCAGTTGATGGTATCCTTGTGGACGTTGCATGCATGGAGGCGACGCGACATGCTCGGACGCAAGGAACGCTGGCAGGAGGACCTGTTCGTCGCGGGACCGCTTTGTGATCTGATCCCTGACGACCACATTCTCAAACGAGTCGATCGGGTGCTGGACCTCTCGTGGCTGCGAGCGGAGGTGCGTGATCTGTACTGCCCGGACAACGGTCGGCCGGGCATCGACCCCGAAGCGGCGGTGCGCCTCATGCTGGCGGGGCTCTTTGGGAACATCACCAGGGACCGGCACCTGCTTCGTGAAGCGCAGGTGAATCTGGCCATCCGGTGGTTCGTGGGCTATCGCCTGCACGAGCGGCTGCCGGACCACAGCTCGCTGACGCGCTATTTCGGGACAGTCACCTATTTCTCAACGCTATCCGTATCGGCTACGCTGTCTGCGATGCCGAGAGTCGCGCGAATCGTCGTGCCCGGTCTGGCCCACCATATCACGCAGCGCGGCAACAACCGCCAGGATGTCTTCTTCATCAACGATGATCGACGGGCTTATCTGCGCATCCTCACCCAGCAGGCGCAGCGCTACGGCCTTTCGGTTC
>JADFIR010000053.1 GCA_022566535.1 Planctomycetota bacterium | reverse complement strand
TTCATTCAGGACGAGCACCCGCAGACCATCGCGCTGATCATCAGCTATCTGTCTCATCACAAGGCTTCGGAGATTCTCGTGGGCCTGCCTTCTGAGAAACAGATCGAGGTGGTTCGCCGCGTGGCCAACATGGAGCAGACAAGTCCCGAGGTCATTCGAGAGGTCGAAGCCGGGTTGGAGTCCCGCCTGTCCAACGTGCTCGTGCACGCCGTGGAGAAGGTCGGCGGCGTGGCCACCGTTGCCGAAATCCTGAACCTCTGCGACCGCAGCACTGAGAAATCGATCATCGATGGTGTCGAATCGGAGGACCCGGATCTCGTGGAGGAAATCCGCCGGCTCATGTTCATTTTCGAGGACATCCTGAAGGTCGATGACAAGGGCATCCAAGCGATCCTGAAGGAAGTGGACAACGAAGAGCTGTGCCTGGCGCTGAAGACCGGCAGCGATGAGCTCAAAGAGAAGGTCTACTCGAACATGTCCGCCCGCGCCGCCGAGCTTATCAAGGAAGATATGCAGTACATGGGGCCCGTCCGGCTGAGCGAGGTCGAGGCGGCCCAGCAACGCATCGTGGATGTCGCCCGCCGCCTGGAGGATGCCGGCGAGATCATCATTGCCGGGCGCGGTGAAAAGGACGTCATCGTCTGACGGACGCGTTGGCCCGGAGACCCTTATCCATGGCCTTGATCAAGAACACGGAAGCCGCGGGGCTTGTCAGACAAGGCGCAGTCCTGGATCTGGGTGATCTGAACCGCCAAGCCGAGCGCGTGCTCGAGCAGGCCCGCGCCGAAGCGCAGCGCATCGTCGAGCAAAGCCGGGCCGAAGCGCAGGAGCTTGTTGCCCAAGCCGTCCAGCGCGGCCACGCCGAAGGCAAAGAACAAGGACTGGCCGAAGGACGCGAGCAAGGCCGCGAAGAAGCCGTCGGCCAATTCAAGATTCAGATTGGCGATCTCATCACCTCGTGGACCGAAGCAGCCCAGCGATGGGAGTCCGACCGCAACGCCATGCTCGATGCCGCCCGCGAGGACGTCCTCGAGTTCGCACTGGCCATGGGAACCAAGATCACCCACCGAACGATCGAGGCCGACCCCACCGTAGTCACCGATCAACTGGCCGAGGCATTGGCGCTGCTGGCCGAGCCGACCGCCGTGACCGTCTCGATCAACCCCGAGGACCGGCCGATGGTTGAGTCGGTGCTTCCCGATATGCTCCAAAGGCTGAGCCGGTGCGCGCACATCGATGTTCGCGAAGAAGAAACGGTTAGCCGCGGCGGTTGCATTGTCGCCACCGGCAAGGGCCGTATCGACGCCACCATCGAACGCCAGATTGACCGCATCGTGGCCACGATTCTGGCCCCAGCGTCACAGAAGAAGCCCGAGGAGTCAGCTGCGGCATGACCGTCCTGGGCGCACAAATCCACACGCTGCGACGGCTTCAGGCCCAGGAGGTTGTTGGCACGGTGGCGGCCGTGCGTGGATTGGCGCTCTTCGTGGACGACCTGCTCCTGCCCGTGGGGTCGCTCGTGCGTTTGCCGGATTCTTCCCTCCACCAGCCGCGGCAGCGCGACCTGGGTGGCGAGGTGATCGGATTCGACGGCTCTCGCAGCATCGTCATGCTCTTCGGTTCCAACGACGGGATTGCCCCCGGTGCACAAGTGGTCTCCGAGCCCACCGCCGGCACCGGCCGAACCGTCCCAGTCGGCAACTCGCTAAGGGGCCGGGTGATCGATGGTCTCGGCCGGCCGATCGACGGAGGTCGGCCGCTAAGCGATGTTGTCGCCCGCTCGATTGATCCTCCGCCGACCGGTGCCCTCTGCCGTCGCCGTATCGATCAACCCCTGCCGACAGGCGTTCGCGTGATCGATGCGATGATCACGATCGGCAAAGGACAGCGCGTGGGCATCTTCTCGGGGCCCGGCATTGGCAAGTCTACGCTCATCGCTACCATCGCTCAGAACACCGTTGCCGACCTCAGCGTCATCGCCCTGGTCGGCGAGCGGGGACGAGAGGTGCGGGAGTTCATCGACCAGACCTTGGGACCCCAGGGGCTTGCCCGATCGGTCATGGTCGTCGCCACCGGCGATGAATCACCGCTGCTGCGTGTTCGGGCGAGCCTGGTCGCCTGTACCGTCGCCGAACATTTCCGCGACCAGGGCGCCGACGTTGTGCTCTTGATGGATTCGTTGACCCGTCTCGCGCAGGCCCAGCGCCAGATCGGCCTGACCGTCGGGGAGCAGCCGGCCACCAAAGGGTACACCCCGTCGGTCTTCGCCATGCTGCCCAAGCTTCTTGAGCGGGCCGGGGCGATCGAAGGCCGTGGATCAATCACCGGCTTCTATAGCGTTCTGGTCGAGGGCGACGATCTGACTGAGCCGGTGTCCGATGCCGCTCGCGGCGTGCTTGACGGGCATCTGTCGCTCTCCCGGCGGTTGGCCGCTCGCGGGCACTACCCCGCCGCCGACATGCTTGAGTCGATCTCCAGGGTCGCGGACATCGTGTGCGATGAGCCGCACCGATTGGCCCGCCGGGTGATTCTCAAGCTTCTGGCTGCCTACGCCGAGGCGGAGGAGTTGATCAACATCGGCGCCTATGCGCGAGGGTCCAACTCCGATTGCGACGTCGCCATCACCTTGAAACCGAAGATCGACGAGTTCCTGCGGCAGGAGATTGGCGAGAAGGCTGAGTATCCGAATACCTGTCGCGCGCTGGTGGAGCTGGCGGAAGCGGCCAAGCACGAGTACGACAAGATCGCCGCGGCCTCCGGCCCGCCGTCTCCTTCGCGGGCAACTCCCTAGGAGTGTCTATTTTGTTGCCGCCGCTCGCCCAGCGGCGCGTCCGCATCGCACGGCTCTGTTGGACCCAAGCTGAGGTAAGTGATACGCATGGCACGGTTCGTCTTTGCTCTTGAACCTCTATTGAGAGTACGGCTGCGCGCTGAGCAGGAGCACCAGCGCACCATGGCCGGGCTCGAACGCGAGAGGATTCACCTCCAAGACACGCTTCGCCGCCATCAGCATGGCATCACCCACGGCAAGCAAGGACTGCGCACAGCGTTGACGGGAGCCATCGACATGCCCACCCTACGTCTTGCCGCCAACGCCTCGCTGCATTTGGTCCGCAAAGCTCAGCAGATCGTGCTGCAATTGGCCGGGGTGCATCGGCGGCTGGATTTGGCCAGGGCCCGGTTGATTGAAGCCGCGAAGCACCGCCGGGCCATGGAGCTGCTTCGGGACCGGCGCTTGGCGCAGTTCAAGGCCGCCGAGAACAAGGCCGAGACCGCGGCGCTGGATGAGTTGGCCGTGATCGCCGCAGCCCGGCGTACGCAATCGCCGCCAATCGCCGTCGGGGTCCCCTGTTGGGAGGTCCAATCATGAGAACCGCCTGGAACGTCTTCAGTTTTCTCGCCGTTGTCCATCTGCTGGCGATAGCCATGTTCATCGGCTGGCTGTGGCAAACTGACCGCCTGGATTCGTCGCGCCTCCGGGAGGCCCAGGCGATGTTCGCCATGACCGTGCCGCAGGCCCAGGCTGCCGCCGAGCTCGCCGCCCAGGAGGCCGAGGCCCAGCGGCAGCAGCAGGAGCAGCAGTTCCGCAGGGACCACCCCGCTCTGTCCAGCCGCGCCCGGCTCCAGCTCATCGCCGAAACTCAACAGGAAACTGATCGGTCGATGCGCCGGCTTGACGATGTCAAGACACAGCTCGTGCAGCAACTTGCCCTCGCCACGCAGCAGGCCGATGAGCGACAGGCCCAAGTCGAAGCCGAGCGCCGTAGTTGGCTACAAAGCGTCGAAGCCGAGCGAAAGCGGCGAGCCGATACCCAATTCACAAAAGCAGTCAAATTGCTGGAATCACTGCCGCCCAAGCAGGCGAAAGCAAAGATCGTCGAGCTGGTTGATTCAGGCAAGATCAGCCAGGCGGTGGCCTATCTCAATGAGATGAACCAGCGGGCTGCGGGGAAGCTGCTGGCGCAGTTCAAGACCGACGAAGAGAACCGGTTGGCAACGGAATTGCTAGAGCGCTTGAGGACGTTCGGCTTGGACGCCGACGTCGCTGAGGGCTCTCGTGATGCCAACACCATCGCTAGTGCTGAATAGTGCTGCCCCTTCCTACACACGAAGTGCTCCATCCTCGCCCGCAAAGCGAGGCGGCCCGGTACCAGCCCAGGAATCGTTCGCGCGGGCGTTGAAGGCCGACCGTGGCCATTTGCGCGGGGGCCCGACCGCGAAACCGAAGCCCAGCCAACCGTTAGAGGCGCCGCTGGACGCCGCGGACGTCGGTCGACAGCCGTCGCCCGACAATGATCCCAGGGTGACCGCGGCTACAAGCGCACCGGGGCCCGAGGCCGGGGCGGAAGCATCTGTTGAGGGCCGGTCACCCAGCGATCAGCCTGCTGCGGCCCGCCCGCTTGGTCTCGCCAGCGACACTCAGTCCTCGCGCGCCGCTGATGATCCGGCGCAAACGGCGGCTCCGATTGCGCAAGGATTGCCGAACGGCTCATCCGCTGCTGCAGACGCTGCTGCGGTGTCTGAGCAGTCACCCGCACTCGGACCGGTCACGATCGGCGAGCAGCAGAGCGTTCAATCCGCGGTCGATCCGGATCGACGCCAAGGCGAGGACACCGGCCGGTTGGTTCCGATGCGCGGTGCCGGCCCGGCGTCGGGCCAGGACTCCGCACACACGCATGGGCAGGCCAAGCCGTTGCAACCGTCCGGCTTGGTAGCCGATGCGGCGCCGGGTGGGGCAGGTGACCGTAACGATGGCGAGGTGAAGGGGCGAACCGGCCAGGGTTCCACAGGGTGGTTGGCCAATCGCGATGATGCGGCACCGCCGCGCACCGCCGCTGTTGGGCGGGCGATGCAGGTGCAGGCAGCCGTGCACCTCGAAAATGCCACCGGGCAGGCGCCGACCGCTGAAGTGATGGCGACGACCCATGCCCAGTTCTCGCCCGGCTTGTCCGCGACCGCCACGACCGCGCAGGGCCTTGGAGCGCTACCCGCCGATGGCGGGCTGGCGTCGAGCCAAGCGCTGGTCGACGGCAATCACTTCACCGCTGGGGTCATGCGCGGATTGAGTGCGATGCTCAACCAGCGTGGAGGGGTAATGACCATGCGGCTTCAACCGCCTCAGCTCGGTGACCTGCGCGTCCAGATGACGATTGCTCGGGGGGTGGTGACGGCGCAATTCCACGCGGCAACGCCCCAGGCACACGCATTGCTGGAGCAATCCCTGGCCGTGCTTCGCTCGGCGTTGGAAGCGAACGGCCTGACTGTTGAGCGGCTCACCGTGCATCCCATGCAAACGACCAACGCACAGGCCACGCGTCAAGAGGCCACCGACGAACAGTCGCAGTCTTCGCGCCATCACAGCGACGCGGGCGAGGGCCGGAGTCGCGGCCGACGCGATGAGGAGGGTGAGCCGTTGAGCCATCAATTCGTCTCCCAGATCGACCACGAGGTCGAGGCGTTCGATCTCCCGGCCTCTCGACAACCCGCGGCAGGAGTTGATTCACGATGACCCATATTCCCGCTTTAGGCCCAGCAGATGCGGCGCTTCGAGCTGATGCGCCCAGCCGGTTCAGCGAGATGAAGACTGAAGACTTCATTCGCATCATCTTCGCCGAGCTGTCCAATCAGGATCCCTTTTCACCCAACGACTCGGGCGCGCTGCTGGACCAACTAAATTCAATTCGTTCGATCGAGTCGGATATCAAGCTGGTCAGCCGGCTGGATGCGCTGGTCTTTCAGAACCAGCTCGGCGCGGCCGCAAATCTCATCGGCAAGTTTGTCGATGGGTTGACCGCCGACAACCAGCGCGTCTCGGGCATTGTCGTCTCGGTCGTTCGACACGGTGATAGCGTCAACCTCGAGCTGGATAACGGCTGGCAGGTGCCGATCAATTCGGTGGAGACGATTCACGACATGACGGGGGAATCCGCGCCTTGACGCTGCAACGACAGTGCAGGTTGCGCTGAGGCTGGTGAGCTGATGATGGCTGTAGACCCGACGCATCTTCTGAAGCAATTGGAGCCGGTGGTTCGACCGGGCGTCGCCCTCGGTCCCGCCGCTCGGCCCCATGCGCCGTTGGAGGATCAGGGGTTCGATGAGCTGCTGAAGCTGGTGTCGCAGGGATCGGTGCACAGCGGCCGGGCGGTGACGGATGCCGTTGGAGCGACGGAGAAGCTCGACGAACAGCAGATGGCGCGTCTGGCGGCGGCGGCGGATCTGGCCGAGGCATCCGGGGCGAGGCAGGCCCTGATGCTCATTGACGGACGCGGCCTGATCCTGGATGTGCCCAACCGCGCATTGACCGCCCAGCTGTCGGCTGACCCGTCGTCGCGCGTGGTCAACATTGACGCGGCGGTGTACGTCGCGGCCGACGACGAGGAGCGCGACGATGCCGTGCTCGTGCTGCCTGAGGGCATCGCGCCTCCCGCCGTCGCGCAACAGATCGAGGCCGCCGGGCGCGCCCGCCAATCGGCCGCCGACTCGATACCCCACGATCAATCGACTGCTGACTAGATTCAAGGAGACACCCGATGGCTTCCACGACTGCCTTGTTTACCGGTCTTTCCGGACTTGCCTCCAATGCCCGCCGGCTTGACGTGATCGGCAACAACATCGCCAACATCAATACGATTGCGTTCAAGTCCAACCGGATGATTTTCGCGCCGACGTTCAGCCGAAACTTCTCGCTGGGCACGGCCCCGAGCGAGGCCAGTGGCGGAACCAACCCCGGACAGGTCGGTCTGGGCGTCTCGATCGCCGGCACGCAGCGCAACTTCAACAACGGGTCGATCAGCGCAACCGGGGTGTCCACCGATGTGGCGATCGAAGGCGACGGGTTCTTCATCGTGGACGCGGCGGGCGAGCGGTTCTTCACCCGTGCCGGCGCCTTTCAGCGCAATGAGGCCAACGATCTGGTCACAATCTCCGGCGGGAAAGTGATGGGCTTCGCCGTGGACGACCAGTTTAATATCATCGACGGCATCCTGGTCGAGCTGAACATACCGGTGGGTACGCTGACCCTGGCCGAATCCACCCGCACCGTAACGTACAACGGCAACCTCAATCCATCCGGGGTGGTAGCCACCACCGGCTCCACGCACACCAATCGCGCCTTCTACACCGACGCTGCGCTCACGACGCTGCTTGCAACGGCCGCCTATGACTTGACCGTGGCCGGCAACGATCTGTATATCGACGATGGGGCCGGCGGGTCATTCCTGGCGATCGACGGTGGCGAAGGCGCGGTCGTGACCGTCAACGGCCTAGAGAAGGGCGGCAAGGACCTAGGCAATAGTTCCTTTGCGTTCTCCGCCACCGCGGTGGCCGGGGTGGACGACTTCGGCGCTACCCTGCAGGATTTCATCGACTTCCTCGACAATGTGCTCGGCCTCGACGGGAGCACGATCAGCGGCGAGACCCTCGGCGGCGGCATCTCCTTTGCCAGCGGCGTCATCACCATCACCGGCAACGAAGGGACGGTCCAGGACCTCGACATCGATACCGCTGACCTGACCGTGACCTATCCTCCGGGGTATGCCGGCACTGCGATCAACCAGCCGTTTGTGATGTCCAAGTCCGGCCAAGCCGACGGTGAGTCGGTTCGCACCAGCTTCATCGTCTTTGACTCGCTCGGCTCGCCTCTCACCGTGGATCTGACCTTCGTGCTCCAGGGCACCACGGCGGGGGTGGGATCGACCTGGGAGTTCCTCGCCGAATCCTCCGACAACGATAGCCTGGATCGTGTGGTGGGCTTGGGCGTGGTCGAGTTTGACACCAACGGACGGTTCGTTTCGGCCACCAACCAGGCGTTTTCGATGATCCGGGCAAATGGAGCCACCAGTCCGCTGACCGTGACGATGAACTTTGATACCGGTACCGACGCGATTACGGCCCTGACCGACACCACCAGCAGTCTTGCGGCTGTGTTTCAAGACGGGTCGCCGATCGGCACCCTGAGCGCATTCTCCATCGGCGAAGACGGCATCGTCTCCGGATCGTTCACCAACGGCCTGACCCGCACCATCGGGCAGGTTGCTCTGGCGAAGTTCTCCAACCCCGAGGGGCTGGCGGACGCCGGGAGCAACCTCTTCCGCGTCGGCCCCAATTCGGGCAACGCCCTGATTACCCGGCCGTTGGAGTTCGGCACCGGCCGGCTCGTCGGCGGCGCGTTGGAGCTGTCAAACGTCGATCTGTCTCAGGAGTTCATCAACATGATCCTGGCCTCGACCGGCTATACCGCCGCCAGCCGGATCATCACCATGACCGACGAATTGATCGATCAGCTACTGCTCCTGGGCCGCTAACCTCTAACCCTTAACCCCTTCCTCATGATCACCGTCACCCGGCTCAACGATAAACCGATGGTCGTGAACGCGGATCTCATCCGCACCATCGAGGAGAACCCCGACACGACGATCACGCTGATCAACGGCGACCACCTCATCGTCAAGGAGTCAATGAAGGAGGTCGTGATCCGGACGATCGACTACGGCCGGCACCTGCGCCGCCTTATCCCGCCGACGTGACGGAAGTGGTTAGCGATCAGTGATCTGCTTGGTGGCGCCGCCGGCCCGAAAGTGGCGCGCTTGCGCCGTCAGTACGATCATGTTTCCCGCAGGAATGCATCCGCGGCTGCCAAGCTCCCAATGCCTCACGCCTTCTTCCTCAGCTTCGCGCGAAGGTGATGCGGGTCATCATCACCTCCAGCGTCTGGCAGACCAGATCGACGTCGCGAACCGTCAGCCGAGTGAAGAACGGCAGAGCAACCGTGCGGTGGCCGACCGATTCGGCGACGGGGAAATCGCCGGGCTCATAGCCGAACCGCTGCCGGTAGAACGGCAGGAGGGGGATCGGCGGGAAATAATCGCCTGCGCCCACGTCGTGCCGCCGGAGCCCGTTGATGATGTAGTCGCGGTCCTTGGCACTGTACCGGTCGCTGAGCCGCACGACGTAGACGAACCAGCTCATAAAGGTGTCGGGCTCGACGGTTGGCAGGATCAGATCGGTGTGGCCCATGAGCCGGCGGGTGTAGGCGGCGGCGACGCGCTGGCGGGCTTCGATGAGCTCACTCAAGCGGCGCATCTGCGCCACGCCCAGCGCTGCGTTGATCTCACTGAGGCGGAAGTTGTAGCCCAAGCGCTCGTGCGCCAACCATGATCCAAGTCCCTGGCCGGCTTCGATCGAGCCGGCGGCTCGACCCTGGTTGCGCATCGATCGGCAGAGATCGGCGATGCGGTCGTCGTGGGTGACGATCATGCCGCCTTCGCCGGTGGTGATCGGTTTGTTCGGATAGAAGCCGAACACAGCGACCCGGCCGAAGCTTCCGATCGGCTCATCGCCCGCCCGGCCGCCAAGACCTTCGCAGCAGTCTTCGACCATAGGGATCTCGTGTTTGGCGCACAGTGCGGCCAAATCAGCCATCCCCGCTGGATTGCCGAACACCTCCACCGCGATGATTGCTTTGGTCTTCGGCGTGATTCGCTTCTCGACCTCGTCGCAGCGCATATTCAATGTGCGGGGATCGCAATCAACGAAGACCGGTGTGGCTCCCACATGCAGGATGCAGTTGGCCGAGGCGACGAAGCTGAAGGCAGGCGTGATGACCTCGTCGCCGGCCCCGATGCCCAGTGCAGCCAGACTCAGGTGCAGGCCGCAGGTCCCCGAACTCACGCCGATGCCGTGGCGCCGCCCAACACGCTGGGTGAGAAGGTGTTCGAACTCCTCCAATCGTGGGCCGAGGCTCAGGCGACCGCTGCGCAGCGTCGCGACGACGCTGCGTATCTCCGCTTCGGTGATATCGGGTTGGCTGAGGGGTATGGGTTCGGACACGGCACAGCTCGCGTATCGCACGTTCAAGGTGGTGGGGCCATCGCAAAGGTCTCGACCAGCGCCCGTTCGATCGTGGACGTGTGCTTGAGGTACAGCCATGCGGCCTGCATCTGCAACATGTCGGAGACACGGCCGCCGCCCGACGCGATCACCCCAAGCTCTTGCAGATCATCAGCGGTGAGGCGCGGGGTGTGCTTGGCGATGAGAATCATGGCCAGTGAGTCAGCCCGCCCGAATCCGATGCGCTTGACCAGGCGTGCTGCGTCGCCCGCCGCGGGTGACGGTGATTCCAGCAGCCCCATCAAGATCGCCTGCTGGGTGAGGCTGTCATCTTCCGCATGCAGGAGCCGTTTGGACACCGCGTCGGAATCGATTCTAAAGAGGCGGGCGGCCGCGATCGTCGCCGTCTCGGCCCGGCTGTCGCGGCCTCGCGATTCGCCTTCGACGCTGTCAATGAGGTGCAGGTACACGCGGGCGGCTTGTTCATCGTCCAGGTTCTCGACGATGTTCATCACCCGCCGCGTCGTGAGGCGATGACCAAGTTCCACCAGTTCGATCAATGCACCGGTGGGGTCGGCGCCGCTGGAGATCGCTTTGCCCGCTTGCACCAACAGGTCGATCACTGCATCGCCGCTGGGGAGGTGATTGTAGGCCGAGGCCGGCACCCGTGATCCCGACGCCAGCAGGAGATGAGCGTAGCGAACGCATTTGTCATATGGCGGGTCATCTCCCAGGACGTGGCTCCACAGCCGAACGCCGCCTGCCGGGTCCAATGCGAGAACCGTCGAGATGCCTTTGGCGATGACGTCTGGATCGGCGTTGGGCTCCTTGACTGTCTGCACCACCCAATCGACAACCGCCGTGAGCTTGCACGCAGCGATGGCGTCGAAGATTTCCAACAGATGCCGGGTGCGGTCGCTGCCGCGGAGGGTATCAACGCGCGCGCGGTACGAGCTCAAGGCGGTGTCGTCGCCCATCTGTGCCGCAACACATGCCGCCAGGGCCGCGGTCGCCAGGTTCTGGCTTCCCGCCAGCCGGGTCAGGGTGTGGGTCTGGACCGGTTCGCCGCGGGCGACAAGCTCGGCCAGTAGCCGCACGCGGGACTTCGGCTCGAGATCGTCCAAACGCAGCAGCTCATTGATCCGGCCGGAGTCGATCAGTTCCATTTCCAGGGCACTTGCGATCACCAGGTGTCTTGCCATCGGCGAGTCGAGCTGCGCGATCAGCCGGGGGTCAATGTGCCCGGATTCGTTGATCTCGGCTAAGCCCAGGATTGCGTGGACCCGAAGCGGCGGTTCACCGTGCTGCGCCAGTTGCTGGAAGAACGACCGCAGGCTTGGGTCGCGCAGCTGGCGGAGGGACGACAGCAACAACAGGTGGCGGCCATCGCCGCGCGGCGCCACGGCCTTACGCAATTGGCGGATCGACACCTCGACCGCACGATCGCCGGGCGCAGAGGCAAGCAGCACCCAAAGCGTCGGCACCAGGACCAATTGCAATCGGCTGGGGAATCGACGCATGTCCGCAGTGTATCCGCTCCCTGCCTCGGCGGGGTTACTTCGGCTTGCCCGAGGCGCGCAGGATCTCGTGCCGAAGCTGATCCACCAGTTCGTTGAGGGTTAGCGATTCCCCATTCCCGGCAAGGTTGACTGTGTGCTGCTCGCGGAGCTGCTTGGTGATCCTCTTGACGGCGGTATGGAATGTTGAATGGTGCCGGCGCCCCAACGCCTGGGCGATCTCGGGGTAACTCATCGTCGTCAGTTCTCTGCCCAGATAGGCGACGACTCCTCTGGCCACGACGACCCGCCGATGACGCCCCGAGCCGATCAGGTCGGCCCGATTCACCGCCAGCCGAGCGCAGACCACGTCCACGATGGTGCCGATGCGCAGCGGAGCGTTCGGCCGCCAGCAGCGGTTTTTGAATAATTGTTCGACCATGACGAGTCCGATCTGGGCATTCTCCGGCCAATCGGACACCAGCCGAAGCGCCGCCAGCCTGTTCACGGCGCCTTCCAACTCCCGTACCGATCCTGCGCATCGGGCTGCGATGGCCTGTATGGCGGCGTCGGAAACTCGCAACCCGCGGGCCGAGGCCAGTTGCTCCACCAGCTTGATCCGCACCGTGCGGTCCGGTCGCTCGATCTTCACCACCATGCCCGAAACGAATCGGCTGCTCAACGCTCGCTTGAACCCCAGGCAGTGGGGGTGTTCGTCGGAGGCCAGCACCAGCCGCGCTCCCGCCAGACCGATCGCATCGAGTGTGTGTTGAAACTCGTTCTGCGTGGCGACCTTATTCGATAGAAAGTGCACATCGTCGATCGCCAGCAAGTCCAGCTTTCGGGTGCGTTTGCGAAACTTGTCGATCGTGTTGCTGCGCACCGCATTGATATACTCGTTGGTGAATTGTTCGGCGGTGATATAGCGGACTGTGATCTCATCGGGGCATTTGGACTGTTCGGAATATCGCTGTGAGATTCCCTGCAGCAAATGCGTCTTCCCCACGCCGCATTCCCCGTGGATGAACAACGGCGATCCGCCATCGGCGGACGTTGCTGTGCGGTCCTCGGCGATCCGCCTGGCGGCCGCAAACGCAAGCTCATTGGATTGGCCGACCACGAAGTCGTCGAGGCGTCGCAGGCCGGTGTTTCGACGAGGTCCACGACGGCCCGTCGGCCGAGGCGACAATCCGCCGGTCGAGCCGTTGGCGGCGAGCCTCTCGTTGCGGCCTTCGGCAGCACCGTCTGGTGATTCTCGGCCATTGGCTCGATATTGCTTCGGCGCGACACGAACCTCAACCTGGGCACCCTCGCCAAGCGCCTCGCGGGCTACGCCATGCAGGTCGCCCAGGAAGTGACTGTCAATCCAGTCGGCGATGAACTGGGTGTTGGCGGCGACCTCCACACGGTTGCCCTGGACCTGTAGCGTCGAGCTGTGGCCGAACCACATCTCGTATGTGTGGTGGCCGATGCGATCGGCCAGTTGCTCGCTGATCCCGCGGGTGACCGTTGGGGGTGAGGCGCCGAGTTTCATGAGTCGCCCTCGCTGGATATGTCTGGTCGGTAACGATCGTGAGCGATCATGGCCCGTGCCGAGCACCGCCATCGGCCGCGAATCAGTGTGACTCGTCGTTCCCTGGGCGGGCAAAGGAGACTACGACCGGCTGGGCGGTTTCACAAGAGCAAATCTCAAACGCACAGGAGGTCAATCGCGCCCAATGTCCTGCTACTTCGAAGAGTTGTCGCCTAAAAAAAATCTTTTCCACCGTCGTGGGCGCAGCTGTCGATGCGCCGTGGAAAAGATCAGCGTCACACAGCACTGCCAAAACCGCTCAGCGTTTTTAGGCGACGCCGCGCAGCGAACGAATCAACGCCCATCGATGAACCACGGCCTCGAACCCTTGGGCCTGATACAGCGCGAGCGCCGGCGTGTTGCGCTGGTCAACGGCGAGCGTAACGGTCCGTTCTCGACGGCCGGTGAGCAGTCCCAGGCCGTGCCGCAGCAACTGGGCTCCTAGCCCGCGTCCTCGGGCCGCAGGCGCAAGGCCAATGTACACCAGCTCCACCGTCTTGTGGTCGGGGAACGGATTGAGCAGGACCGCCCCGGCCGGTTGATCTTCAACTCGTAGCAGCGTCCAGAGTAATGGGTCAAACCGGCCTGTCGCCTGGTGGCCGGCCAGGATGTCGGCGGTGCGGCGCAGCCCGTACAGGCCCGGACAATCCAGCGTCTGCTCGTAGCTGGCCTCCATGGCCGCAATCAGGTCGCCCCGCAGAGCCGCGCAATACGGCTCAGTTGTCACTCCCTGCGGCCACTGCGGCGGTGGGGGTGGGTTCCGCCTCGACAACGGCCGCTCGAGATAGCTCAGCATTGCCAGCTCAGTGAATTCGGCCGCAAGGAACGTCTGGCGATGAAGCGCCTCTGAAGGCTCCAGCAGCGTCTGCGCCAGGTCCACCTCGAGGTCGGCGAGCTGTTGGCAGGCGTGGTCGATCAGCCCCGCTACGGAAGGGACCTGCCGGGACGAGGTTGCCTGGCTGGCGAAGACCATCGCGGTCCGACCCGGGCTGGGCACCGCCAGCACGCTAAAGGCGATCCGCCCGTTTCGATCGAGCCGCGACCACAGCCCATCCAGACGGATCGCGCTGGTTTTGGCATAGTACATGAACCGGTCCACCGCAGCCTGATCCCCTTGCGACCCGACGCACACGAGCCGCTCGATCGCCTCCGCCCGCCTTGGGGGCCCGATTCGCACAATCGGCCCCGGATCGTCGTCCTCAGATGGACGCAACTGCTCAGGGTTGGTCTGCGAAATGGTCATGGTCGCACTTCGTTGACCGTGTGGTGATCTGCCATACAATAGCGACCGTGCCAGTTGTACGGAGTCCGATCCATGCCTTCGTCATGTCGAACCATCCCAGCCGCCCTCGCGGGCTGCGCCGTGCTGGCGGCGGTCTACGGCGTATCGGCGTTTCCCAAGCCGGCCGCGGTGCCCCACCGCTGGGAGCTGCGGTTCGAGCCCGGTCATTTGCGACTCTACCTGGATGAGGCACGCGGCGACGCATACTGGTATTTCACCTACATGGTCACCAATCGGACCGGCGACGACCAATTGTGGGCGCCAACCTTCACGCTGTTCACCGACGCCGGAGAGATCCTTTCGTCCGGCCGAGGTGTTCCCGCACGGATCGCCGAAGATCTCATGCAACTGCTTGGCAATGAACTGCTGGAGAGTCAGAATGAGGTTATCGGCGAGATTCTCCACGGCCGCGAACATGCCAAGGAGGGGTTGGCGATCTGGCCGGCCCGCAATCTTGAGGTCAACGAGCTCTCACTGTTCATCGCGGGGACCAGCGGCGAGACCGCCAAGGTCAAGAACCCCGTCTCAGGCGAGGACGTGCTGCTGCGAAAGACGCTGCAACGCGATTACTTGATCCCGGGCGATGCGCCGGCTCGTGGCAGCAAACCCGTGGACCTCATTCACCAGCAATGGGTCATGCGCTAGGCGGACACGACAGGCGGCGTCCCCCTATCAGCCTCTCATCGGAGCACCTCGATGGCTCACAAAAAGGGACAGGGATCAAGCAAGAATGGCCGCGACTCCAACGCGCAGTACCGCGGAGTCAAGCTGTTTGGCGGCCAGGTGGCTGGGCCGGGGTCGATCATCGTCCGCCAGTGTGGTACGCCGTTCAAGGCCGGGTATCTCGTTCGCCGGGGCCGGGATGACACCCTGTATTCGATCGCGGCCGGCAAGGTACGTTTCCGTGGCCGATTCGTCGATATCCTCCCCGATGACCCCTCGATCCAGCGCCATACCGCTGTCCAGCGCACTGCCGCCGGTTGAGACCATCTCGACGCACCGATTCACACTGTCCTGAACGATCATTGGCTGGTGATCGCAATTCCTGTAGCCGCGGACGCACATCCGCAGGCTTCACCCGTTTGTGTTGCAACGCTGAATCCTCACCCGGGCATATGATCCACGCCCGGCGCTATCAGTCTCTTCATCCCTTGATGCCTTGACAACCCGGGTCTTCCTCGTCCGCCGCGGTGGACTCGTCAGACCCGGCTTCGCTCGATGCCTTGATCCCTTGATGCCTTCCTCAACCCATGCTCATCGACCACGCCACCATCGACGTCAGAGCCGGCAAGGGTGGCGACGGTTGCGTGAGCTTACGACGGGAGAAGTTCGTGCCCAAAGGGGGCCCGGATGGGGGCGATGGGGGCGACGGCGGAAATGTGGTGCTCGTCGGTGATCCGAGCCTCAGCACACTCGCATCCTTCACCTATTCGCCGCACTTCCGTGCCCCCAACGGCCGGCCGGGGATGGGAAAGTCCATGCGCGGAGCCGACGGAACCGACTGCGTGATTCCCGTACCGCTTGGCACGATCGTCTTCGACGCCGACGACTCCACCATGCTGGCCGACATCGACCTGCCCGGCCGGAGGTTGGTCGTCGCTCGCGGTGGCAGGGGCGGCTTCGGCAACGAGCACTTCAAGTCCCCCACCAATCAGACGCCGCGATCGGCCACGCCGGGCGAACCCTCCCAGCAACGCACCCTGCGCCTGGAGCTGAAGCTCATCGCGGATGTGGGCCTCGTCGGCAAGCCCAATGCCGGCAAGTCCACCATGCTCCGGGCCATCTCACGCGCCAACCCCAAGGTCGCCGATTATCCCTTCACCACCCGCTACCCGCACCTGGGAATCGCCCAACTGCCCGGCGAGCGCCGCCTCGTCGTCGCCGACCTCCCCGGCCTGATCCAAGGCGCCGCGTCCGGCGCCGGCTTGGGCCACGACTTCCTCCGACATATCGAGCGCACCGGGGTGCTTGTGCACCTGCTGGATGTCGCGCCGGCCGACGGCTCCGATCCGGCTGAGAATTACAACGCGATCCGCACCGAGCTTGCCCGGTACTCCCAGGCCTTGGCCGAAAAACCCGAGATCATCGCGCTCAACAAAATCGATCTGATCCCCCAGGCCCGGCGCGCTGTAGTGATCGAGCGCATCGCAGGCATGCTCAACACGCGCGATGCTCGAGAGCCTCTCGTGACCAGCGGCGCGACCGGCCAGGGCCTGGCCCAACTGCTCGAAGCCTGCTGGAACAACCTGGGCAAGGGCGAACCCACCGGCTGGCGCAGCAACTGACGACCCGCGCCCGCCACGCTGCGCGTTCGTCGCGTGCAAAGCCGTCCCGATTCCATCGGGAGTGGTCGCGGTCCTCGGACAGAACCCTCTCCCCTCCAAGGGGAGAGGGCAGGGTGAGGGGTGAAACACTTGGTCGCGGTTTTCTTCTTCGGCGCGAACGATCCTCGTCGCCGAACAATCCGCCCGCCCAATCCCCCAGCCCCCGGCTCCGCCGGGCGATTGTCATCTGACCGTGTAAAGCCGGCGATGCCATCGCCGGCTATCCACAGTCGCGTCGTCCAACGGAGCCCGCCGCAGGCGGGTCCCCAGCCCGGTCTCCGCCCCTGCTCAATCCGTCCCCGCCCACGCCCGTACACGATGCAAAACCATGTGAATATAGGGAAGACCGGGATTGACTTTCGCCGCCGACGTGGCACACTGATTCATACCGCCGAACGGGGACGCCAATCCCAGCACCTCTGCGAGCGCCCCGGCCGGATTCCTGATTTCGAAGTTTTTTCTCACATTGCGCGCAAGATCGACGCCTACACGGCATATATCCCTAAGGAGGTCAAGAATCCATGCTTACCCTGTTCGCAACACGTTCGGGCTCAGTGATTCCAATCACCCTGGCAATCCTGCTGGTGGCCGCTGCGGGACACGCGCAAATCCCCTGCGGAGGGTACGAGGTGACGGCGATCATCGCCGGGCCGGACTGCGGTCCGCCTGGATTGGGCGCGGTGCTGCCCTTTGCCATCAACGAGGCCGGGGATGTGGCCGGGTACTTCATCTGCCCCGTCCTCGCCGCTCACGCCTTCCTCTGGACGGCGAGTTCGGGCCTCCAGACCATTCCCATGCCCCCGGGGACCACGCAGAGCCGGGCCTTCGGCATCGACGGAACGCAGATCGTGGGATATTTCGAAGGCACCGGCGAGGTGGGCCGGCTCGCGTTCCTCTACGACGCCGAGACCGGTGAGTTTACCAACCTCGGGACCCTGCCCGGCGGCACCTTCAGCGAGGGGTTGGCCATACTGCAGGGAATCGTGGTCGGCAATTGGGGCAACAACGTGGTCGGCCCGATCCATGGATTCATTTGGCAAGATGCGGTGATGACCGATCTCGGTCCGATTCTTGGCACGCCGACTAGCCGGGCGAGGGATATATCCCTGGTGGGCAAGGTCACCGGATGGATGGGTACGTCCAAATCCTCTGATGCTCGGGCCTTCATCTGGCGGGGCGGGCGAGTGACCGAGCTTCCGCCCATTCCAGGCGGATTGACCAGCGAGGGAGAGGCACTGAATGCGCTCGGTCACGTCTCTGGCGAAGGAGAAGTCGTTGGCAATGACGGGCGAACCGTGGTTGTCCGATCCTTCCTCTGGGACGGCGATTGCATAACGGATCTCGGGACCCTCCCGGGCACGACATTTGCGCGGGCCAGGGATATGGATGAGCAAGATCGCATCGTTGGCGTTTGTCACAACCAATTCCTCACCGACCTGACCGCATTCATCTGGCAAGACGCTGCGATGACTGCTCTCAAGGATCTCATTCCTCCCGACGCGAACTTGACCCTTCAGAGCGCGCGCGCGATCAACCAGGCGGGTCAAATCCTCGCGACGGCGCATAGCGATGCTCTCGACGCGACGGTGGGGGTGGTCCTGACACCGGTTCAGGGGCCGCCGGGAGATCTCGATGGTGATTGTCTTGTGGGGATTCTGGACTTGCTCGCTCTACTGGTCGCCTGGGGGCCCTGTCCGCCTATGGCCGGTTGTCCTGCCGACCTCAATAACGATGGGACCGTGAACGTCTTCGACCTGCTCCTGCTCTTGGCGAACTGGGGATGAACCAACTGAGCGAAGTCTCGTTACCGCTGAGAATGGAGTCATCATGTAGAGACATGCACGACAGAAGAATCGAGGGGAGACAGTAGGAAGGAGCCGTTATTGTTCGCATGGATGCTTCCTCAAAGCTTCACATTACTCATGCTTCTGACTTCATTTCAACCAAGAGGAACATCAACCATGACAGCCAAATCGACCACAATCCGACGCGTCCTCACTGCAGCCGTGTCAATACCGGCGGCATTCCTTTTCAACATCTCGGCGTATGCTCAAAACATCTGGCATGTTGACGCCAGCGTTACCCAGTGCGGCGACGGCACAATGTGGTCCACAGCATTCAGGTATCTGCAGGACGCCCTGCAGAACCAACAACTCCAACTTGACGACCAGATCTGGGTGGCGGCGGGGACCTATTTCGTGGACCAGGACTGCGCCAATCCGGATGGCACGGGCGACCGTGTATCCACATTCCGGCTTGTCGAGCGCGTATGGCTGCTGGGTGGCTTCAACGGAACGGAGACGCTGCCGCAGCAGCGCGACCCGCTGACCAACATCACCATCCTCAGCGGGGCGCTTGATTTCGGGGATTGTCCGCCCCCCTGCGGCGTTCCGGGTGCCGGCGATTGCTTCACGCCCAACCCGACCCCCGGCTGCGAGAACGGAACGTGCTGCTGTCTCGTCTGCGACATCAACCCCTTGTGCTGCGACATCGAGGAGGGGTCGTGGGACGCACTTTGTGTCGAAGTCGCCAAGGGTGTCTGTGGCGGGGCCTATCACGTGGTGACCGCGGGCGCCGAGATCACCGATTCCTTCACAACGATCATCGATGGGTTTACGATCCGAGACGGCACCGCCGCCGGAGGGGGCGACCCGTTGCAGGACCAAGGCGGGGGCATGCTGATCACTGGCGAGCCTTCTGTCATCCGGTGCATCTTCACGAACAACCTCGCCGATGGCCAAGGCGGCGGCGTCAGCATTGTCGGGGATGGCATTGAGCCCCAGCTGATCAACTGCGAGTTTCGCGACAATCCTGGACCGCAAGCTGGCTGGATACAGCACGAGCTGACCGACGGCGGGGCATTGGCCAGCGACAACGCGACCCCCACGTTGACGAACTGTCTCTTCGCCAAGAATGAGGCAACCCGTCACGGCGGTGCCATCTACAACCTGTTCGGGGAGTGCCCGGATGGTGTGGAATGCGGGCCTCTCACGCTGATCAACTGCACCCTTGCCGACAATGTCGCCAACAATGACGATATGTTCACCGGCGAGGGCGGCGGAGTATTCAACGCCATCTCCGCCACCCTCGTCGTTGACAACTGCATCCTGTGGATATTCGGGATATTCGGGACAGTCACCTATTTATGTCCTGGCTGAGTAGTCCATTCATCAAGGTGTGCTCGCCTTCGTGCGTTTGCGCTTGGGTCGGACGACGGCAGGCTTTGGCGATATTCGGGACAGTCACCTATTTATGTCCTGGCTGAGTAGTCCATTCATCAAGGTGTGCTCGCCTTCGTGCGTTTGCGCTTGGGTCGGATGACGGCAGGCTTTGGCGGTCGACCCACCGGCGCCGCGCGGAGCCGTCGCCCCAATCGGCGCTCCAACTTCGCCAGCAACGCGTCGCTCGCGAGTGGCCGGCCAATCATTGTTTGGCGTCGTATGCGC
>JADFIR010000014.1 GCA_022566535.1 Planctomycetota bacterium | reverse complement strand
AGACACACATCCGTCCTCACCCCCGCCCAAGCGGCCCGGCGCGGCCTTCAGGCCGCCGTCTTGGGGCCCCCCGGCGGGTCACCGTCGATTCCGGACAGAAGCAAGCGACTAGAACTTGGGTTTCCGGGGGGCGCGTTACACTCGTGCTCGGAGGGCTCGGCGGTGGAGCCGGGCGACGCTCAAATGGGAAATGTCGAGATAACCCGGTTATGATAGCTACGCGGTCTTTCGAATGGTGTGTTCGATTGGTGTGGAGGAAAGAGCCATGCCGAGAAAGACGGTCGACCGCTGCGCATTGACCTCGGTCGCCGTGCTCGTACTGGCCATCTGGTCGGGCAGGGCGGCGGGGCAGTTTGCCCTGTTCGTCAACGAGACGGCCGATCGCAGCAACGTGTCGAGCCGCCTCTTTGCGACCGATGGCGAGGAGAAGGACTACGCCTGGGGCGATGTCGACAACGATGGCGACATCGATCTCATCGTCGTCCGTAAGGAGCCGTGGACCACGCCGGGCAGAAGGGCCAACGTTCTACTGATTAACGAGAACGGCGTGCTGGTCGATCGCACGGTGGAGTTCGCCATGGCGTCGGACGTGGCCGGCGATCTGGGCTTTCTTACTCCCACGAACGATCGCGACGTCATCCTGGTTGACGTCGACGGAGACGGATGGTTGGACATCGTCACGGCGCCGACGATCACAGATGGTCTGGCCAAGCACATCTCGCACCCGCGCGTGTACATCAATCTCGGGGACGACCCTCCCGGAAGCGGCAACTGGCTGGGGTATCAGTATCAGGACGCGCGGATTCCCCAGATGCACCCCACGGCAGGACCTCGCTTCTGCGCGGTGGCTGCCGGTGACGTCACCGGTGACGGGGCGCCGGATCTCTACTTCGCCGACTACGACGACGGCCCCACAGGGCAGATCTACGACTACCAGAACAAGCTGCTGATCAATGACGGCAACGGATGCTTTACGGATGAAAGCATACTGCGAATGGGCAGCTTGTACGACTATGGCGTCGCCGGAGTGCAAAACTACCTGTTCTCCGCCTTTGGCACCGCTGCCGCCATCGCCGACATGAACAATGACGGCGTCAACGACGTCGTCAAGCAGACGGCGCTGCACCAGCCCTACCACCAGGCCGTCATCTATAACGATCCGGACAATGAAGGCTTCTTTGACGGGTACGACGTCGTGGGTCTCACCGGGGGAGGGTACTTCATTTCTGTTGGTGAGCTGAACAACGACGGGATTCTGGACATCGTCCTCACGAACGACGGTGTGGACCGGTATCTGATCGGCGACACACTCGATGCTATCGGGCAACGGAACTACGTGAGCTATGCGTTTCCGTCGAACAGCCTCGGCTTTGGCGGCAACTCGGTCATCGCGGATCTCAACAACGACGGACTCAATGATGTCGTCATTGCGGGAGTCGACGTAGCTAACACAGGCTGCTCCGCCACAACACACGTCAATCGCAACCTGGGCGGGGATCCGCCATCGTTCTCTTCTGTCGAGCTGGACATCGGCATTCCTGACGGCATGCTCACCGGCGGGCACGATGTGGCCATCTTCGATCTGAACGGTGACGGCTGGCTCGACATCATCCACGGCCGCTGCAACAGCACGGAGATCTGGATCCAGCACCCCTACGGCATCATCTTCGAGTATCCGCAGGATCTGCCGCTCGTCCGCATCCCCGACGAACCATTCACGTTGCAAGTTCAGTTGACACCGGTTGGCGGAACGCTGGCGCCAGGGACGGCCACGCTGCACTATTCGATCAACCATAGGCCCTTCACCAGCGTGGCGATGACGGATCTGGGCCGGAGCCTGTACGAAGCCGACCTGCCGCCCACCGGATGCCTGGACAGGACCAACTTCTATTTCTCGGCCGAAATGGTCGAAGAGGGCATTGTCAGCATCGATCCCCCCGGCGCTCCGAGGAACAGCTACGCTGCGGTGGCCGCGGACGGGCTCGAGGTCGAGCAGCTCAACCACTTCGAGGTGGGCGAGGATCTCTCAGGCTGGACGGTCGTCAGCGACCCTTCGCTCACCGCCGGAGAATGGGAGGTGGCCGACCCTAACGTGACGATCTTCGCCGGGCACCTGGCCCAGCCCGAGGATGACGCGACACCTGGCGCTGGCAACGTGATGGCGTTCATCACCGAGAACGGCCCTCCGGGTGGTAGCCCGGCCGCCAACGATGTTGACGGCGGGCCGACTTTCCTGATCTCGCCGAGCGTCGATCTGGAAGGGACGGATGGTATCGTCTCTTTCGCGAGGTGGTTCTTTTCGCTGGCCGGTGAAGCGGACGTCATGACCGTCGAGATCTCCAATGACGGCGCGACGTGGTTCCTGGTAGAGACCGTCACCGGGACGGGCGAAGTGTGGGAGACGGTTTCGTTCCTCGTGAGCGACCATGCAGTCCCCTCGGCTAGCGTATCGCTTCGTTTCGCCACTTCGGACGGTGATTTTTCGGTGACCGAAGCCGGCATCGATGACTTTCAGATCGAGTCGTTCGTATGTGTCGCGGCCTGTGTCGGTGATCTCGATGGGGATGGCAGCGTCGGCATCCTTGACCTGCTCGCACTGCTAGCCGCATGGGGATCCAATCCCGGCCATCCCGCCGACTTCGACGGCGACGGCACCGTCGGCATCCTCGACCTGCTGACGCTGCTGGCGAACTGGGGGCCGTGTCCGTAAGGAGTTGGTTTCGAGAGCGCACGGTGTGCGGCAATCCACCGGGTTCACAGAACCCGGCTCGCGGTGAGCTTCATCACGCATGTGCGGGTGAGCCGGCCCGTGTCGGGCCGGTGGACAGCCGATGGTCGCGTAGGATCCGCTGCGCGAACCATGCCATGATCCGGTCGCTTGGAAGCGGTCATCGGATCAGGGGAACTCAATATCCGCATCCGACGGTCGTTGCACGATCGCCGCGATCGTCTTGGCCAGCGCTCCCTGAGCGGTCTGCCGGGCCGGATCGGAACCCCGCAGCGTTGAATCGGCTAAGGAACCGAGCCGCGACCAGTGGGATCTCATCTTGGCTTGCTGCAATGACAGGGGCAGATGCGGCGACGCCCGCTTTGAAAGGCTGAAGCGCCTCGACGTTGGCCCCGGCAGCGGATTCATATCGGCATGGCCTCGGTGAAGCAAGGCCCGCGTGAGCATGATCTGCCGCAGGGCCAGCAGCCGTAGCGTCGCGTCCTCGCAGCGCAGCTCGGTGCTGCCACGAGCGCGGCGGATCAACCGCCTCCCATGCGTTCGGCCGGCGCCGATCAATCCGCCGATTGTCGCCCCGGCCGCGGTGGCCGCGCCCAGGGTCGCGCCGCCCGCCATCACATCCAGCACAAGCCCGACGACCGCGCCTGCCGCCGCTGCCCCGCCAGCGTGAAGGCCAAACTGCTTCAGCGCCTCGGGACTGAACAAATCCAATCCCCATTGGCCGTTGATCAGAGCCCCGGCCTCAAGCGGGCAATCGTCTGGCCGGAACCGGAACAGTTCAAGAAGTTGATCCACACCGCGTTGCTCCCGGAGGCGAACGCGCTCTCGCAGCGCCTGCAAAGCCTCGGCCGCCTCTTGGGAACTACTCACACGGACGCAGACCGCATGAGCAGCGACATCGATCAGCAGGTCACCGATCACGTCGGCTGAGGCTTGGATCAATGCCACCCGCTGTCGGCGGCGCTCCTCAATCAGCGCGCGCAGCGTCTGCTCATGGGAATCAAGCATCGTGCGCATCTTCTCGTACAGCCGCTGCTCGGACGCTTCGTCAAGAACAACGGTATCGAACTCGGCGACCGCGTGCATGTTCACCCGCGCCAGATGCTCGCGCCAAGTCGGAACCTTCGCGTCGGGGTCCGCGGTGAAGTTGAGCACGGGAACCACCGGCGTGGCGCAGCGGGAGAGGATCTCCAATTCATCGCGATGCTTGCCTAGCACCCGGTCACGGGCGTCGATCACGTACAACGCAATGTCGCTTCGGATCACCTGGCGAATGGCCTTCGCCTCCTGAGAGAACCGGCCCCACGCCTCGGCGCTCTGCAGGAACTGGTTGAGGACATCGATCCCCTCAACGCGCCGATCTGCGGCCAGTGCATCCAGGTGATCGAGCAAGCCGATCGAATCTTCCAGCCCCGGCGTGTCGAACAGCTCCATGACCGTGCGCCCGTCCAGCAGCACCGACGTCCCCTCCACGTGATGGGTGGTTGCCGGCCGGTCGGACACCTGACCGAAGCCCACATCACGGGTAAGGGTGCGCAGCAACGAGGTTTTGCCAGTGTTTGTGTGCCCGACCACGGCCACCGTAAGTAGAGGCAACCTCATCATCCCGGCTCCTGGGCGAGGGCCACATCCAGACGATGGCGAATCCCATCCAGCCAGGCCCGGGCCGAATCAGCGGAGCCCGCGTCGATCACGTCATCGGCGTCCACGACCTGCTCAAGGATTCGCGTGATGGCCGCTTCGTCTTTGCCTTGCAGTTCCAGAAGCAGAGCAAAGAGCGTTGCCGCCCGGATCGCGTCCCCGCGGTGCTCCGTCGGCGGTAAATCATCGTCGCTCTTCGCCGCCCCGCTGGGTCGAAACGCCTTCATGACAGCGGCGACCGCAGCGCCCAGCGCCGACCACATGGGCAGCGCCGCAATCGCGGCCGGGGAAACGAGCGTTGCCGCCGTGATGCAGCCAAGCGCGCCGGCCAGGGCGCCCGAAGCCAGCCACCGCGGACTGGATCGAAGTTGATCCGGCAACAGCCCCACCACGCGATCAGCTCCCGCTCGCAACGGCGCCGTGAGATCACCTTCCAGCTCAACGGGGGCCCGAAGGAACGTGCGCCAAGATGAATGGTCCTGCCGGTAGAGGGCTCCGATCGCCCGGTGCAAGTCAGCTTGATGTTTCACCTCGGCGATCGGCGGCCAACGTCCAACATGCTCGACGATGAGATCGAACGCCGACTCAATCCGCCGCACGGCCGGAGGCCCAGCGGCGTCGGCCCCGAGCAGCGCTGCGAGCTTGGTCAGGCTCACGTCGGTGCAATGATCCAGGTCCAACTCGATCACTCGCGGTGACGGCAAGCCGGCGGCGTCGGCCAGGATGCGCCAATCGTTGACCCGGCTGCGCACAGACTCGGCATCGCCGCGCCGGCGAAGCGATTCCCCGCCGCTGAGCACCAAGCCCAGCGGAGAACCAATCTCTCGCTGCAATGCGTCAAGGAACCCACGGTGGCCGCGATCGGGCGTGGTCGTCAGCGAGCAGACCACCACCACCACAGATGGCTCGGTCGAGGCAGCGGTGAGCTGTTCGAGGACGCGCCGGCGATCGTTGCCGTCGTCCACGAAACCAAGATCGCACCAGGATGTCCCTTTGATCGGAGGCGGCCACGCCGAACCACGCGGTTCCATCTCGAGCGCAAGAACGGCCGGCGGTCCCACCGGCCGCCGGGCACGAAGCGGCGCCCGCTCGGGGGCATCAACCGCTTCGGCCCCGGGCCCATCGGGCCGGTCATCGACCACACCAAGCCGCGCGCTTTGCGGCATCAGCCGAGACTGCAAGCGAAGGTATCCCGGCCGAGTCGTGTCAAGTCGCCACCGATTCTTCGCGCGGCCGAGACAGTAAAGACACAACCCCAGCAGCAACAGCCGAGGCGCCATGCCATAGATAACGAGACTTCCCATCAGCAGTCCGGACCACGCGTGCCGCGTCTCTTTGGTGGTGTCCGGTGGAAGCGCGCCCTCGCTGGTTGCGATCTGCTCAGGAGACGGTGTGGGAATGCCAAGACGGCTCGGCGCCCAGGCGAGTGTTTCTGTTAACCCGGTGTAGGTATCGGCGGAGAGGATCGTCGTTTCCCACACGAACCGGTAGTGCTTCGCGCTGAGCATAAGAACGACCAGTAGCAGACAAGCCGCGTTGAAGGCCAGCCACATGCCATGACTGATCGAGCCGAACATCCACCGGCCGATGGGCCCGCGGCCGACAACACCGGCGGTGGCGTCGATCGCGGCGGCGTTCACGGCCCCTTTGTGCCAGCGACCGGCCAGGCGTCGCCCCAACATCAGCGCCACCCCGCCCAGCGACACTCCCGACAGTCCGGCCGGACTCTTGACCATCATCACGACCCACGCGAACAACAGCAGCGTCTGGATGCCGAGCAGCCCACCCAGCGCCCAGAAGACGTTGACGGGTTGGTCGGCCAGGGCCGCCCGGGCCGCGCCAGCCCCCGCCGCCGCCGCAAGCACTAGACCGATCACGACGATCCAAATGAGTACCTGCCTCGACCGTCGTAGCGCCTGCCGCAACTCGCCGACGATCGAGAGTGATCGCGCGCGAACAATCACCCGATGCTCGAAATCGCCATCAACCTCGACGGCGCGTGCGTCGGCAGAGGGTTCGTTGATCGCCGCGGCGCCGTCCCGCTCAATCGCGCGGACCGCTTCGGCGAGGAGTCGATCGGAGAACCCAATCGCGCCTCCTTCGGTTCCCGGGAAAATGTGGTCTGAGCGGACCATGGCCCCATGGTACGGGCAGCCGCTGAAGCAGGCTCTCGCGATACGCGCGACCCGCATCAACTGATTGGCAATCGGCGGTGGGCGATTTCAACGGGAGGGGTCGTCGGGGTCGATGCGGCTGGCGACCTCCTGCGGCGCGTCAGGCTCGGCGACCCGCTGGGGTTCCACGTTCGGCGAATCGAGTGCGTTGGCAGACCTGTGCTCGATCTGCTGGGGCGGCGAATGCTTGGACGACTCCTCCTCGACCTCCTCCTCGATGCCCTTGATGCCTCGCTTGAACTCGACGATGCTCCGGCCGAGGCTCCGGCCGACTTCGGGCAATCGCCGGCCGAAGATGAGTAGGCCCAGGACAAGCAGCATAATCCACTCGGTGCCGCCGGGAAGGAAGAAGGCCAGGAAGAAATCAAGAGAGCCTGAAGGATTCATCGGGTCATCCTCGGGAAACCTGCTCGGTTCGAATCAGCACCATTCTAGCCCGCGAAGCCGGCCTTGACTTCCTCGGCTGAACCATTGGCGCGGCACGAGGGTGGGTGATGGCTGGCATACGCGGCAGAATCTCGATAGCCTGCCACCATGAAACGAACCGATGTCGTCATGATTGGGCTCGCGCTGGGGGCAGTGCTCGGCTGCGCCCGCGAGCGGGTCGTCGGGCCCCCGTTGGAGCCCAAACCGGATTACGCCCGGCCGCTGGCCGCCGGTAGCGAAGCCTTGCGGCTGATCACCGACCCCGCCCGGATGCCCGACCTGCCGGCGGCCTACCGCAACAGCGATGCGTTGTTGGCTGAAGCGGTCGATCTCAGCCTGGCATGGTTCGCCGCCCCTTCGAGTCGGCAGTTCTTTCCCACACAAGGCATCACCCACCGCCAAGCCCAGGCCAGCCTGCTGGCAATGGGCGATCTCCTGGCCGAGGGGCCCAGTGAAGAAGCGTTCGTGGCCGACGTCGGGCGACTGTTCGATATCTACGAATCGGTGGGATACGACGGCTGGGGCACAGTGCTGTTCACCGGCTACTACTCGCCGGTCTTTCGCGCCAGCCGAACGCCGACCGGGCCGTTCGTCCATCCTCTGTATAAGCGACCGGGCGATCTGGCCACCGTACCGGTGACCGGCGAACCGTTGGGGCGACGCTTGGGCGATGGATCAATCGTGCCATACTTCACCCGGGCACGAATCGAAGAGTCGCGGATGTTCGCCGGCAACGAGCTGGTCTGGCTCGATGATCCGCTGTCGGTGTACATCGTCCACGTCAATGGCTCGGCGAAGCTGCGGCTGACCGGCCCCGGCGAGTCGGGATTCATGTTCGTCGGCTATGCGGGCAAGACCGATCGGCCCTACACCGGCCTCGGCCAGTTGATCGTCGAGCAAGGCTTGCTTCGACGCGACGAGCTCAGCCTGCCCGCGATCAAGCGCATCTACCGGCGCGATCCGAAGCTCGTAATGGATCTGATCTACGGCAACGAGAACTACGTCTTCTTCACCCAGTACCAAGGCGACAACTGGCCGGCGGGGTCGCTGGGTGTGCGGGTCACCCCTGAGCGCACGCTCGCCACCGACAAGAAGATCTACCCGCGAGGCGGGCTGGTGCTCGTGGACACCAAGGCGGTGACCTTCAGCGAAGGCCAGCGGAAGTTCCTGCAATTCATGCTCGATCAGGACACCGGCGGCGCGATCCAGGCCCCCGGCCGGGCCGATATCTTCATGGGCATCGGCAAGAGCGCCGAGATCCTCGCCGGCGGCCAGTACGCCGAAGGCCGGTTGTACTACTTCTTCCTCAAGCCGCAGTACGTGGATCAGTACCTCGCCCCCGACCTCAGCGACGCGCCGAGGTAGGGTCGGCTGTGCGGACCGTCCCAAGGTAGGGTCCGCTGTGCGGACCGTCCCAAGGTAGGGTCCGCCGTGCGGACCGCACTCGCAAGATATCATCCCGTTGATGCCCGACTACCGGCGCGCTCACGTTCCTGGCGGGACCTTCTTCTTCACGGTCGTCACTGAAGACCGGGCTCGGTTTCTGTGCAACCGCCCTGCCCGCCGGATGCTCAGAGCCGCCTTTCGGGAGTGTCGCCGAAGATGGCCGTTCACCATCGAGTCCATCGTTTTGTTGCCGGACCATCTGCACGCGATCTGGACGCTGCCGCGAGGGGATACGGACTATTCCAGGCGCTGGGCTTTCATAAAGAAGCAATTCACCAAGGCCTGGCTCGCCTCCGGCGGTGACGAGCAGAATCGCAGTCCATCACGACGGAACGATCGCCGTCGCGGTGTCTGGCAGCGCCGCTTCTGGGAGCACACTATTCTCGATGAGGCAGACTTTATACACCACGTTGAGTACATCCATTTCAACCCGGTCAGGCACGGCCTAGCGAATTGCCCGCACGACTGGGCTTGTTCAAGCTTTCCTCGCGCCGTGCGCCTGGGACGCTATCCGATGGATTGGGCTTGTACATGCGAAGGCCAACGCGCGCCTGTACCCGGCTTTGAGCGCATCATGCGGACGATTGGTGAATGAACTGCGAGCAGCAAGTGGTCCGCACAGCGGACCCTACGAACTGTCGATACGTCGGTGCCATGTGGGGTTAGACATGCACAAGCGTCCACGCTTCGGCGGCGAGGCAGGCGAACAGCGAGCTGGAACAAGTGCCGCTCGAACCTCGCCCTGCCGGGCGAGGCTATTGTCTGACAACTGACGACCGACAATCGTGGTTAGGTGAACCCATACTCGGCCCAGCGCTGGGCGACGCGCCGTTTGATCTCATCACTCATTTCGATCAATGGCGGATAGGCTCGAACCGGTTGGCCGTTACGCTCGTCACCGGCCACTTTCTTCGTCGCGTCGAAACCGAGGCGATGATCGCGCTGGACCATGTCCCGGCCGGGATCGGTGTTTGCGCAGAAGTGGAATAGGACCTGCCCCCAGTCGTCGAGGTTCACGGACGAATCAACCGCGATGGCGAAGTCCGCGCAGGGCGACTCAACGGCGTCCCATATTGATTCAATGGCCCTCGCGCCCTGGCCGGGCGCTGACTTGTCTACCGCGATGAACGCACAACGACCGCAGCCGAACTCGGGCAGGATTACGGCGGCAATGCCAGCCCGGCCGAGCAGCTCACGAATCCGCAAGCGGCTTTGCTCAAGATCAACCCTTCCCGGCCCCACCTGCGTGGGAATCCCGTGGACCTCTTCGCCGGGAATCTTGCGGGTGGCGTCGATGCCGAGCTTATGGCCGGCGCCAAGCCGCGGCGCGGCGTGATCGAGAATGTCCAGCGGCCCGTTGACCAGCTCGATATCGCGCTTGAAATCGCAGTGCTCGAAGATCGCGCCCAGCACGGCAACTTCGTCATGCACGTCTACATCGTCATCCACGACAATGATAAACTTCTCCCAGGCCATCTGCCCGGCCCCCCACACCGCGTGCATCACCCGGCGGGCCTGGAGCGGATACGCCTTGGTGATCTTGATGAACGCGCAGTTGTGGAAGCAGCCGAACATCGGCAGGTGGTAGTCCTCGATATCGGGAATCATCATCCGCAGCAAGGGCAGAAAAATGCGCTCGGTCGCCTTACCCATGTAATAATCTTCCTGCGGCGGCGGGCCGACGATGATCGCTGGGAAGACAGCGTTGCGGCGATGCGTGATCGCGGTCACCTTGAGGATCGGGTAGCGGTCGGGCAGGGAGTAGTAGCCGGTGTGGTCGCCGAATGGTCCTTCGATCACGCCGCCGGGGCCAACGGGTTCGATGAGTCGCCCGGTCTCGTCGCGCTTCGGTTCGTACCCGATCAGACCACAGTCGGTGTTGACGTACCCTTCGATGACGATCTCGCAGTTGGCCGGGACCCGAAGCGGCACGGTCTTCGCCCGCACCAGCGGGATACCACGGCCATTGAGAAACCCGGCGATGAGCAGCTCGCTCATGCCCGGCGGAAGCGGGGCGGTGGCCGCATACGGAAGGACCGGTTCGCCGCCGAAGCAGATTGCGATCGGCATGGGTTCGCCGCGGCGCTTCCACGATCGCCAATGGGCGGCGCCGTCGTGGTGAATGTGCCAGTGCATCACCAGGTGCGTGGCGTCGAGCAGTTGCGCCCGGTACATGCCGATGTTGTGGCTCGCTGGGCGGGATTCTCGTTCGTCGTCGGCATGAATGGTGTGCATCCCGGCGATGGTGATGTATCGTCCATCAGTTTGCCGTGTGCCCGCTTCGGCCGGTGAGAGGTCCCAGCCGACGGCCGCAAGATCGCTATCCAGCGGCCAGCACTTGATCAGCGGCAACCGTCGAAGATCGACCTCGCCGCGCTCGGTGAGTCGAACGACCTCTTGACAGATTCCGCGCCGGACGCGCCGCGGCGGGGAGCGCAGCAACGGAAAGAACAACTTGGCCTTGGTCAGCATGTCTCGAAGCGAGCTCGGCGGATGGGGCTTTGTCAACCCGGCGATGCGCTGGGCGATCGCTTCGAAGCCGCCGATCGCCTCGCAGCCCAACGCCATCTCCATCCGCCGATAGGAGCCGAAGACGTTGATACACAGCGGGAAATCGCAGCCGGCCACATTCTCCAACAGCAAGGCCTTGCCACCCAGCGCACAATGCTGAGGATCGAACATCGCTGCATCACCGCTGACCTCAGGGCAAGGCAACTTGCTCTGACGATCGGCAATCTCGGCGATTTCCAGGTCCGGCGAGACCTCGGCGGAGATCCGCTGCAGCTCGCCAACTGCTTCAAGGTTGCTCAGAAAACCACCGAGGGTCGCAGGCATGGAGGCCCAGCATAGGCTCTCGGGGAGCGTGCTTCGAGAGGCCCATGCGTGCGGCGTCCGGCGGGGGCCCGAAGCCCATCGAGCCGGGCGGCGGCTTGACCGGCCTCACAAGCACTCGCAACACCCGCCGAGGCGATCCAAAGAACCCCGGTGAGCCTTACACTATCTGCTCGGAGCCGCAAATATGGCGACCACCAATGGCGAGTACGTCATCGACCTGCACCACGTCGAGAAGATTTATCGGGGGAAGGTGCACGCACTGCGGGGCGTGGAGATGCAGGTGCATCGGGGCGAGATCTTCGGCCTGCTGGGTCCCAACGGGGCGGGCAAATCCACCCTGGTCAAGATCATGATGACCGTGGTGCGGCCCACGCACATCGGTGGGACACTCCTGGGTCGCCCCATCGGTCACAAGCCGACGCTGCGGCGGGTCGGTTATTTGCCCGAAGATCACCGCTTCCCGCGATATCTCACCGGCCGGCAAGCATTGGAGTTCTATGCGGCGCTGGCCAAGGTGGACCGGCGGACGCGCAAACGCCGCGCCGCGGAGCTGCTCACAACTGTCGGCATGAGCGACTGGGCCGACAAGAAGGTCTCCACGTACTCCAAGGGCATGATGCAGCGCGTCGGGCTGGCTCAGGCGCTGGTGAACGATCCGCAATTGGTCCTGCTAGACGAGCCAACTGACGGCGTTGATCCGGTCGGCCGGCGCGAGATCCGAGATATTCTCGTTGAGCTTCGCCGTCGGGGAACGACAATCTTTCTCAATAGCCATCTTCTTAGCGAACTGGAGATGGTGTGCGACCGCGTCGCGATCCTTGTGCAAGGCAAGGTCGTCATGCAAGGGACGATCGACGACCTGACCGCGCAGAGTCGGCGGTATGAGATCACCATCCAAGGCGCCGCGCCGGACTGGGCCCAGGGCGACCCGTCCATCCGCGTGGAGGTCTTATCCGACGGCCAAAGCAAGCTGATCATCCAGGGCAGTGAGCCGGGGCCGATGCAGCCGATCCTCGACCGGCTCCGTAGGGAAAGTCGCATCATCTGTGCAATGGAGCCGGTGCGGGAGACGCTGGAGGATCTGTTCATGCGGGCGGTGACCGATCCGGCGACGGGCCAGATACTCGCGCCGGGAGCGTTGCCGCCGGTCGGCCGATCGGGCAAAGGAGGCCGGCGATGACCGTGGTCGCAGCGATGCTGCTCGACGCCTACCGCGAGCTGAACTCGAAGAAGCTGTTCTGGATCACGCTGGTCCTCTCGGGCATGGTCGTCATTGGCTACGGATCAATCGGGTTCGATGAGGACGGCATGTCGATCCTCTACGGCCTCAAACACGTTGACAGCGAGTTTATCAAGCAAGGCAGCCCGTGGGCGCGTGCGATGTACATGGGCATCTTCTCCGACTTCGTGGTGACGATATGGCTGAGTTGGATCGCGATCATACTCGCTCTGATTTCAACCACGACGATCTTCCCCGACTTCGTAGCCAGCGGCACGATCGACCTTGTGCTAGCCAAGCCGATCACGCGGATCAAGCTCTTCGTGATCAAGTACCTCACCAGCCTGCTGTTCGTCGTGCTCCAGGTCGGCCTGTTCTGCGTCGGCGTCTTTGCATGCGTCGGTCTGCGCCTCGGCGAGTGGAACTGGATGATCTTTGCGGCGGTTCCGATTGTTACCGTCTTCTACAGCTATCTGTATTCGGCGAACGTCCTTACAGGGATACTGACTCGCTCGGCCATCACCGCGCTCCTGCTGACGATGCTGTTCTGGTGTGGCCTGTGGAGCATTCAATCCTCCGAAGTAATTCTGAACCAGTTCCGACTCATGTCACAAGTCCAAGCTGAGCGTGCTCAAGAGATCGTTGATCGAGTTGAGGCCAGTCTCACCACGGCGGATGATGCCGAGAACGGCGGCGGCAAACTGCAGCGCCTGCGATGGGAGCGCGAGCTTGAGGGCGCACAGGAGGATCACGAGCAAGCCCAAGAGCTCGAGCAGACGTTGGCGACCTGGCATCGCCGGGTTCGCGTTGTCATAATCGTTCTTCCGAAGACGCAGCAGACGGTCGGGCTGCTCTCGCGGTGGCTCAAGGATCCCCATGGATTCAGCATCATGGCGATGATGCGCGGGGACATGACCGGCGTGATGCCCGGCTCGCACGCCAATCGCGCGACGGACGTGGATGCGGAAACCTCGCGCCGTATGGAAGCCTACTACGACGACCCTTCGCCTTGGTTCATCATCACGACGTCCCTGGGATTCGAGCTGCTTGTCCTTGGGGTGGCCTGTTGGATGTTCGTCAGGCGCGACTACTGATCCAGCTCGATCCCGCGATCTCGCGCGGCGGTGATTCCGTCAACGATAATCCCGGGCAAGTCCCGTTTGATCATCACCGAGAGCGCCGCTTCGGTGGTGCCGGCGGGGCTGGTGACCGCGTTGCGAAGGACGGCTGCGTCACCGTCGGTCTCCATGAGCAGCTTCCCGGCACCGTAGATCGTTTGCCGGACAAGCAATCGAGCGGTCGGTTCATCCAAACCCAGCCCCATCGCAGCCTGCTGCATCGCTTCGGCGAGCAGGAACACATAGGCCGGCCCGCCCCCGCTGACGGCGGTGACCGCGTGCATCTGCGCTTCGGGCACAATCGCGGTCTTTCCCAGTGCGTTGAAGATGGCCACGGCGAGCGCTTCGTCACCCGCCCGCGCCCCGTCGCCCAGCGCGATCGCGGCCATGCCCGCCCCGACCTGGCACGGCGTGTTAGGCATCACTCGCACCACCCGAGCTTGCTCCCCCAGGGCTCGACGAATCGACGTGCTACTCAGGCCTGCCATGATTGAGATGACCACCTTCGGCTCAGCGATCGGGGCGACGGTCCGGGCAACTTCCTCGAAGCTCTGCGGCTTCACCGCGAGCATGAGCTGTTCGCATCCCAGCACGCCGGCCGGATCATCAGTGGTGGCGCAGCCGAGCTCGGCCACGACTTCACGGCGAGCGGGGTCAATCTCGGCGACCAACACAGCATGCGGCTCCAGAACGCCGGCATCAATCGCCCCGCGGACGATCGCCTGGCCCATATTCCCCCCACCGATCATGCCCAACTTGCATTTCATCGGCCGATCTCCCGAAAAACAGGGTTGACGCCGATCACACCCGACCCGAGACGCGCCAGGCGACCTTGGCCCAGGGGCGGGGCAGTCATCGTCGCCATTGTGCCGACGGCGAGCCTACCGGTCTCCCGCGGCACGTCAATTGCGCTTCTGCGGCCGAGTCGCGTAGACTGTCGGCCTGCGGCGGCATCGGCGCTGCCCGCCCCGGATTCACCACCATGGCCAGGTCGAACAAGCAAAGCGGCGGCTTCAGCCTGCCGTTCGAGCAGGCGGTGATCGAGCTGGAGAAGCAGATCGCGGCTCTGGAGCAACGCGATAATGCCGAGGACTTCGCACCGGAGATCGAGACCCTGCGAGGGAGTCGCGACAGCCTCTTGAAGAAGATCTACGCCGGCCTGAGTCCGTGGGACATTGTGCGGGTCGCCCGGCATCCTAAACGGCCGCAGACCTCCGACTACCTCGAAATGATGTGCCGAGACTTTTGCGAGCTGCACGGCGATCGGCGCTTCGGCGACGACCCGTCAATCATCACCGGGCTCGGCCGGATCGGTCCGTACAAGGCAATGATCATCGGGCATCAGAAAGGCAAGACCACCCAAGAGAAGATCACCTGTCACTTCGGCTGCGCCCACCCGGAGGGATATCGCAAGGCTCTGGCAAAGATGAAGCTGGCGGAGAAGTTCGGTTTGCCGGTGGTGACGCTGATCGACACGCCGGGCGCGTATCCGGGCATCAAGGCGGAGCAGCGCGGGCAGGCGGAAGCGATCGCCACCAACCTCCGCGAAATGAGCCGCCTGCACACGCCGATCGTGTGCGTGGTCATCGGGGAGGGTGGGTCGGGCGGAGCGCTGGGCATCGGGGCCGGTGATCGAGTCGCTATGCTCGAATATGCATGGTATTCCGTGATCAGCCCCGAAGGATGCGCGGCCATCCTGTGGAAGCAGGCCAACGAGCAATCCAATGCTGCGGCCGCCAACGCGCTGGCCCTGACGGCCAGGGACAACCTCGCCAACGGCCTCATCGACCATGTGATTCCTGAACCGGTGGGCGGGGCCCATCGCAATCCGCACGCCACGGCCAAGGAAGTGCAGAGCTGGATTGTGGACCAGATTCGCCAGTTGAGCCGATCCAAGCCCGAAACGCTGGTTCAACGACGATACGAAAAGCTTCGCGGAATCGGTGCGGTGGCCTGGCAGCAGCCGCAGATCAGCGCCTCTGCCGGGAATTGACGGTGCTCAAGGCGGCACATACGATAGCCGAACTATCCGGGCGTTGATGACGGCAAGACGCTTCTCCCGCGCGGGTTTGCGCGCGTCGGCGAATCGAGGGCTCCGGCGGTGGCCAAGAAGAGCACGACCAAGAAGAAGGCACGCTCCGAATCACGCCGCAAGGTGACCAAGACGCCCGCGAAGAAGCCCCGTACATCAAAGAAGGTCGCGCCGTCGATCGCAAAGCGATCAGCCGGCAAAGCGTCCGGTCGACAAACGGCCGCGATGAAAGCCAAGGCTGATCGGCCCGGTGCGAAGCCAACGGCAAAGAAGACCGCCAGCCAAAGAACCACAAAGAAGACCGCCGCCGGCAAGAAGCCGCGAACCGCCAGGGTGAAGACGCCCGGCCGCGGCCGGTCCACCGCCAAACCGTTTCTCGCCACACCGGATGCGGAGGGCTATGTCATCATCAACGGCCGGAGAATCCGAATGATCTCCAAGACCGAAACGCCGGCCGCCAACAAGGTTTCGAGCAATGAAAACACCGTTGCTGCCGACTCGGTGGCTGAGATCCCGAGCACCAAGCCGATCAAAACCAAGCTGCCGAAGAAGGATCTCGCGCATTTCCGCACGCAGTTGCTGCTCAAGCGGGCCGAGCTCGTGGGCGACCTCAGCGCTATGGAAGCGCAGGCCCTGCGAGCCGGCGGCGGCAATCCTTCCCACATGCCGATCCACATGGCCGATGTCGGCACGGATACCTATGATCAGGATTTCATGCTTGGTCTGGCCGAAGCTGAACGCCACCGGCTTCGGGAGATCGACGAAGCGTTACAGCGCATCGACGATCGCACCTACGGCATCTGCCAGATGACCTCCAAGCCGATACCCAAGGCTAGGCTGAATGCCAAGCCGTGGGCGAAGTACTCCATTGAGGCGGCCCGCGAGATTGAGAGAGGCCTCAGCGAGTGACGTCGCCGGCAAACCCACCCGACGCAGGGCCACGACGCGCCTGGCGCTCGCTGCCGGCTTGGCTGTTGCTGATCGGCGTGCTCGCTTCGGGCCTCTGTCTGGACCTGGGACTGAAGCACTGGGCCTTCAGCAACGTCGCTGATGAACCGGTCGGCACTGAGATTCTGCAGAACCCGAAACTGCGCATCCCGCCACATGACCCCGTCCCGGTCGTTCCAAAGCTGCTCAGTCTGCATCTCGTCGAGAACGACGGAGCCGTCTTCGGGATCGGATCCAATCAGCGAATGTTCTTCATCGCGTTCACGATGGCTGCGCTGATCGCGGCGCTGGTGGTCTTTGGACGCTGGACCTCCAGCCGTGCATGGCTGGCCCACCTGGCGATCGGCCTCATCTTGGCCGGGGGCCTCGGCAACCTGTACGATCGGATTCAGCTCACCGTCGTCCGTGACTACCTGCACATGCTCCCCGGATGGAACCTGCCCTTCGGCTGGCATTACCCGCGGCTCCTCGGTGGCGGCGATGAGGTGTTCCCATGGGTCTTCAACGCAGCCGACGTGATGCTTCTGCTGGGCATGGGAATGCTCCTTTTGCACATGAACGCTGTGGACCGACGCCGCAAGCACGCCCAGGCAGTCGCCGCGGAAACGAATGCCAAGCCCACTCAGCCGGAATCAGCCTGAGGATCTGCGCCGCTGGTCCCGCACCTCTGATCAAGCATCGCCAGGGCCGCGTCGAGCGGAATCAGGTGCTGTTGCGCTAACGGTTCCGGGAGGTCCTCAAGCCGCTGAGCCATCGCCTCGGTGAAGGGGCCGATCGCCGTTCGCCGGAGATTCAAGCAATGGCCTCCAGTCCTCAGCGCCGTGCCGATGTCGCGGGCCAAGCTGCGAATGTAGGTGCCCCGCCCGCAGTGAACGGCCAGCTCCAACCGCGGCCAGTCGTACCGAATCAGATCGATTCCATGGATTGTCACAGGCCGGGGTGCGATCCGGACGTTCTCGCCCCTGCGCGACAGCGCATATGCCCGGCGACCGGCAATCTTCACCGCGCTGTAGTCCGGCGGCCGCTGCATGATTGTGCCGACGAACCGAGGCAGCACTGATCGGATTTCCCCATCGTTTGGCGGCTGGGTGATCTTAACCTCGATCCGCTCACCCTCCAGATCGTCCGTGGTGGTGAACGCAGTAAGATCGATCACCGTGCGATACCGCTTCTCGGCCACCATGATTCGTTGGAGCTGCTTGGTCGCACGGCCTAGGCCCAGCAGCAGCACCCCGCTGGCCAATGGATCGAGCGTGCCCGCGTGGCCGGTCTTCACCCCGCCGGCCTTCCCACGGACCACCGCAACCGCCGCCATGGAGCTCATCCCAACCCGCTTGTCAAGCACCAGAATCCCGCAGGTCGATGGTTTGGAACCCTTGTTTGCGCGGCCCATGCCGATACACTAGCACTGGTCCGGACAGGTGTCCGAGCGGCTGAAGGAGCGGCACTGGAAATGCCGTGTACGTGTTACACGTACCGTGGGTTCGAATCCCACCCTGTCCGCTTTGGAGGTAGCTGTCAGCGGTCAGCAGTCAGCGATCAGCCAGATGAAAGCTGAAAGCTGAAGGCTTCTTCTCTCGCGGGCTGTAGCGCAGCTTGGTTAGCGCGTCTGACTGGGGGTCAGAAGGTCGGCGGTTCGAATCCGCCCAGCCCGATTGGCCCGTAGGGCCAATAGAGCAGGCGAGACCAGACAGGTGAGCAGGTGAAAGAAACGCCCGCTCGCCTGCGGTCTCCTGCTCACCTGCTCTACTGCTCAAGGTTTTCCTCATGCCCTTCATGTTCGAGAACCTTGATGTCTACCAGAAAGCGGTGGACTTCACCGATCGGGCTGTTAGCCTGACTGAAGCGTTCCCGCGCGGCTACGGGTTTCTTGCGGATCAACTCAACCGCGCAGCCCTGTCAATCGCGACCAATCTGGCAGAAGGGAACGGTCGATTCACCACGCCGGATCGCAAACATTTCTTTGTAATTGCTCGTGGTTCTGTACAGGAATGTGTTCCACGGTTGGAACTTGCCAAACACAGGGGGTTTGTCCATGATGATCAGCATACAGCTCTGCGCCAGGATCTAGAGACCATCGCGAAGATGATCAGCGGCCTTATCAATGGGTTGGATAAACGCAAGAATCGACCGAGATCCTCGGCACTGTAAAACCGGCGATGCCATCGCTGGTCTTTCATCGACCGGCAAACTCAAAAGGTGCCGCTCCGCCGAACCGATCCGCACATCGGCCAATTGACGCACCGACGGCGGCGTTGAGGACGCGAAGGCGCCCACGTACGGTTCGATGGCGGCGGAGGCAGCGGCGACGGTCTTCGCGGCGATCCTGCGGTCACTCATTGAGCTGCGCGGCGCCTCGGGGCCTACCGAGTCCGAACCGGCTACCGCGACGCCCCAAGAAGACACCGGCTGGTTCGTTGATCGCATCCTCGATCCGCAGATCCTGCTGCGCCCGCGTGACCAGGATCGCACAGATGAAGCATCGCGCACCGCCTGAATATCTGTGACCCGCAAATGCACGCGCGAGGACTCGCTAGCGTGTTGCACTCTCGCCCAAACGCTCGGGCATGTCGGCGAGTATGTAGGCGACCGTGGCCAGGACGGCGACGTTCTGCGATAGTTCCTCCGGGTCCACCTTATCGAGCGTATCGGCGTGCGTATGGTGGTAGTCGAAATACTTCGACCCCTCCATGCGATGCCCCATCAGAACCACGCCGGCCTCTTTCATCGGCCCGAGGTCGGCGCCGGAACGGCCGGTCTTGATGTTCGTCGCGCCGATCGACTCGAACAGACTGGCGAGGTCGCGCAGCTGCCCGGCGGCGATTTGGAGGCGATCGTCATCGGAGCATTCTACGGAATACCCGATCGGCCTGAACCCGCCGGAATCCGCCTCGATCGCCGCGACGTGGTTGGCCAGCTCATCAGCATGGTCCTTCGCGTATTGTCGTGCCCCGGCAAGACCGTTTTCCTCATTGGTCCACAACACCACGCGGATGGTCCGGCGGGGGGTCATGTTCAACCGCCGCAGGACGTTGATCGCTTCCATGGCCATGACACAACCGGCGCCGTCGTCATGCGCACCCTGGCCGACGTCCCACGAATCGATATGCCCGCCGATGACGACGATCTCCTGGGGATGGGTTGAGCCGCGCAGCTCCGCGATCACGTTGCCGGATTCGACCGGCTCCAGGGTCCTGGCCTGCATTTTCAACGTGACAATGACCGCCACGCCGCGGTCTTGGAGCCGGGCGATCATGTCAGCGTCTTCGGTGGAGATGGCGGCGGCGGGAATCATTACCTTCGCGTCGCCGTATCGTGTCGCGCCGGTGTGGGGCGACCGCAGGCTGTGCGCTGTGACGGACCGCACGAGACAGGCGACCGCGCCTTGTTCAGAGGCGATCCGCGCACCTTTGCTGCGAAATCGAACGGTCGTTCCATAGCCCGCGCCCTGTTCGGGATCGTACGGAGGCATCGGATTGTTGAACAGGACGATCTTCCCGCGGGCGCCAGCGCCGAGCGCTTCGAACTCATCCTCGTCACGGACCACAACCACTTCCGCCGTGATCCCTTGCGGTGGTGTGCCGACGGATCCGCCGAGGCCGAGCATGGCCAGCGTTGCTTCGCGCGGCTGGATCATCACCAGCGATTCGGCTCCCCGCACCCAGCGCGGCACCATCACCTCTTCGATGTGTACATTCTCCTGCCCGTCCGCCTTGAGTGTGTCAGCCGCCCAGTGGATGGCCTGATCAAGCTGTGGTGAGCCGCTGAGCCGATGACCGATCCCGTCGCAGAGCTCTTGGAGTTTCATGTAGGCGTCGTTCCCGGCCAGTGCTGCTTGGAGAATGCGATCGGCCGACTCGCGGTATCGCTGGGCAATGGACGGCGAACCATCGGACGTCGCGTCGGGCACATCCCCAACAGCCGATGCGGCCACAGTGCAGATGAGCAAAGGCCAAGCAATGATTCGCATCTGGGTTCCTTCCGTTTCTTACCGCCAGCGGTTCGTCCGGCCGAAAGAGCCGGTCCGGCCCGGGTCGTTGCCATCTTAGCGAGAAATGTGCTCCGCGCCGATCCGCCGCTATGGATGACGAATCAGCATCGTAGAATGCCAACGTGAAGCGGCGATTGTTCCAACTCGCGGTGTTCCTACTCCTCGGCGCGGCGCTCAACGTCGCCATCGCTTGGGGGTGTGCGCTTGGCTCAAAGCGGTATCTGTCAACCATGCATTCACACCCAGCCTGGAGAACGAAGCGCGTAGTTGAGCATGAGGGATGGATGCTCCATACGCAGGCGCGCATCGGCACTCTGCGAGCCATGGCGCGACGACCTTACACCGACTCGGCTGCGACGAAGGTTCCCGCTGGGAGCTTCCCAAGGTGGTGTTCAATCCGTGAGCTGCCGGCTCTTCGACCCGCATCGTGGGTGACGGAAGGCGTCTGGGAGATCCAGAGCGATTGGGCATATGGTTGGCCGTGCGTCTCCATGTGGCATCAGGTCTCAGATCATACTCGCCTTTGGCCGGGATCTAGTTCAGCGTATCTTTGGGGAAGGCACCTGCCGATCAAGATCGTGTGGTTCGGCTTTGTCGTGAACAGCCTCTTTTACGCCGGGGTACTCTGTCTGCTCCTGTACGGCTCCTTCACCCTCCGGCGACACACCCGCCGCAAGCGCGGGCTGTGTTTGGCCTGCGGCTATGACCTGCGCCACGCCGAGCACGACGCCTGCCCGGAGTGCGGGGGCTTATTGCCTCAGCCTTGAGGGAGAGATGCAGTGCGCGCAGCGGACACACCGGCCCCTGAGGCCGACGCGCTCGCCTGCGGCTCGCGGCTAAACAGGGCCACTTCAACCGCGACCGCCGGTCGTCAATTTCCACGAATCTCGCCGGAGGCCCCGCGGGGCAGGCTGAGGGCGTTGATTATCTGCCAAGGACCAAGGTTCATCTTAAGGCCGGCGGTGTTTCGGCCGAAGGTCCGATAGCGGCACGCAATGAGGCGGCCGCGCTTCTACCTACAGGAGACATCTATGGACACTCAGAAGATCAGTTTCGACGAGCGTGGCGACGGCCAACCCATTGCCTTCATCGGCAGCGCTCAGACCGTGTCGGACGGCTGCGAAGTCGATCTCCAACACAATGGCCTGAAAATCTCCGCCAAGGTATTGAAATCCAACGAAGGCAAATGGCTCGGCGAGGTGACCGACATCCCGGCGAGCGACGTAGATGAGCTCAGCGATCTGAAGATCGGATCAACGATCCTCTTCGAAGACACCAACGTCTATCGCTGCGCCGCCTGACCCGTTGGCTTCTATCCTGCTCACCCGTAGCCCGCCGTCCGGCGGGCTTTTCTCTTGCAAGGAGTAGCAAGAAGTAGTCCCTGTCCGGACTCGAGAGCGGTTACGGCTGAAGTGTAGCGGTCATCTCGGCGTTGCGTCGCGCAAGATGCCGATCTGTTCGACCGGGATAAGGTTGCCGGTGTTCATGCCGGGACAAGGCGTGACGCGCTTGACCGTCTCCCAACTGCTGCGTGAGCGCAGGTTTTCCGGCCAAAACGGCCAGGTTCGGCACTGGGCGGGCCTCGCTTGGTAGATCGAACACAGCGCTTTGCCCGGGGCCGATGCACGGTCGAGGAAGATGCAATCGTAGCCGTGGGTGGTCTTGCGCTCGGTCAGCGACCACCGGCCATCGACCTTGCGGGCGTAGCGCGCATAAAACGCTGCCGTGTCGATCCCGAGCGTCTCGGCGATACGCTCGGCCTCCTCTTTGGTAAACCACACCGTGCCCGGCGGGCCCGTACAGCAGTTGCCGCACTGGGTGCATTGAAAATGAAGCCCGTCGGCGTACCATGCGCGCACCGCCGACGACGCTGCCGTTGGATCAGTCATGCTGCGGCGCGTCCGGCTCAACGAGGTGTGGTTCGATCTGAACAAGATGGACCTCGGCGGTATCGCGCCTCGGGGCCAATGCAGACAGCTCATCGGGGCGGTCGTCAAACGCTACCCGATCGACCGTGTGAATCTCGGCGAATTGCCAATGCGGATAGTCACTCAACGCAGCGGTGATGAGGTCCTCCATATCGTGGAGCGATCCCGCGGTGGCCCAGATTGACACTTCGGCAGATTGCGCCGGATCGGCGGTCGAATCATCAACGCCGACAACGGCGTGCCAAAGCGTCATGCCCAGATCGCGCCCCGCGTCATCGACATTGGTCTGTGGATCGACATTCAGCGCAAGCTGCCAAGCATCGCACAACTCCCGCAAAAGGTCATCGATATCCGGTGAGGTTTCATCCGCCGACTCGAGCACTGGACGAATTTGGGAAAGGTCAAGCGCCGTATCGCCGGCTGAAACCTGCCACGTCTGCGGCACCTCTTGCAGGCCGAAGCCGTTCAGAATGACCTCCACTTCCTCGCGCATGCCGAGGGGCACAACGATCGACAAGCCCTTCCACTGATCGAGAAAGATCTCCACAAAGGGGTCGTCGCTGTTGGCCCCGGCTGCGATCGAGCCGTCTTCGAAGAGGATCGATTCGCAGCCCAGCCAGGTGCGGAGGAACTGCTGCGTGCTGATCATCTCCTGCCCGAGGTACACATCAATCATTCGATAGGCGTCGCGGGAGCTGATCTCGACGATCCCGTAGACCTCCTCGGGCAGAAGATCGAACGCGCGATGGACGATGGGGGCGATCTGTTCGTGCGAGACCACGACATAGAAGGCATAGGTATCAGGCTCGTCGTCGCTGGGGGCGGCGTAGCTGATGGTGTAGCCCTGAGTCGGAGCTGTGATGTCACCCGGGTCGATGCCCAGGGGCAGGGCAAAGCCGTCGATGACGGCACGCTGCAGATCGGTTCGCAGGCGAAACACACTCATCAACAGACCATCGTAGCGTGATTTGCGATCACGCGCCGCGGCACAGGTCCCGGGGGGCTTTGGGTCCGGCGGCCCGTACTGTATGATCCCGCACATTCGTTGGACCCCACTCAAATCGCCGGGTCTTGCACCGGACCACCAAACCGGCCATGATCGGCCGAAATACTCTCGGCCAGACTCCCCTGCCAAGGAGGCGATATGGACACACTAAACAATATTCTCAATCCCATCAACGGCATCATTTGGCACAACTACGTCCTGTACATTGTGTTGGGTGTCGGCGTGCTCTTCACGATTTGGAGCGGTTTCTGCCAATTCCGCTCTCTAACACACGGGGTGTCCGTAACCCGCGGCAAATACGACAACCCCGACGACCCGGGCGCGATCAATCACTTCCAAGCGCTCTCTGCAGCGCTTTCGGCGACGGTCGGACTCGGCAACATTGCCGGTGTCGGTGTGGCGGTGGCATTGGGCGGACCTGGCGCCGTCTTTTGGATGTGGATGGTCGGCATCTTCGGCATGGCCATCAAGACCACTGAAGTCACCCTGTCGATGCTCTATCGCAACACCGACGATCCTGACAACCCACATGGTGGTCCGATGTTCGTCGCCGCCAAAGCGTTCAAGGAACGGGGACTGCCCGGCGTGGGCAAATTCATCGGTGGACTCTTCGTGGTGACGCTGCTGATCTCCACGATCACCGGCGGCAACATGTTCCAATCCTGGAGCGTCGGTGAAATCACGGAGAACTACTTCCACGTTCCATCGATCGTTTGCGGGATCGTCTTGGCAGTGTTGGTTGGCGCAGTCATCATCGGCGGGATCAAGCGAATCGGAGCTTTCGCCGGCCGCATCGTGCCAATCATGTGCGCCCTGTATCTCATCGCCGCGGTCATCGTCTTGATCATGAATATTGGGGAAATCCCCGCCATGCTCAAGCTGATCGTCGTCGAAGCGTTTAGCCCATCAAAGGCGCAAGGCGCATTCCTCGGGGGAACTGCGGGCTACGCGCTTCTTTGGGGAATGAAGCGAGCGCTATTTTCCAGTGAGGCCGGTCAAGGATCGTCGCCGATCGCTCATTCTGCTGCCAAGACCGACGAGCCTGTACGAGAAGCCGTCGTTGCAGGACTCGAGCCATTTATCGATACGCTGGTTGTTTGCACGCTCACCGCGATGGTGATTCTTACCACCCACGCGTATGACCGAGGCCCGGAAGCCAATTTCGAAGATTCATTATCAGTTCGGGTCGCTGCGGTGGATTTGGATTCCGATGGTGCTCAAGACACCAATTCGAAGGATGTCCCGCTTTGGACTATCGAAAGTTCGGCCATCCCCCCACGAAGTCAGAAAGCTCGCCGTACCTCCGGCCCATGGACCGGAGGCGAGGATGTCTTCATCATCGTTCATGGAGAGCCAGATTCAGACACAGGCCACGACTTGCATCGCATGGGGGGGAGGATCCAACTTGACGAAGACGGCGACGCTGTCGCCGAATGGAATACAAACTTCGCGTCAGCGATCCAACCAACGCTTGCCGACGATGATGGTCGCATCTACGTGGACTATCCTGGACCATCGTTGACCGGACACGCCTTCGATCGGGCCATCCCCGGTCTTGGCAAGTACCTCGTCACACTTGCCGCATGGCTCTTTGCGCTTTCGACCATGATCTCTTGGAGCTACTACGGCGAACAGGGGGTGGTCTTCCTCTTCGGAGACAAGGCCGTCTTCACCTATAAAGTCATCTACTGCATCATGATCGTCGTGGCCGCGGCTGGGTTCATTCAGACTGATAAGGAACTGGACAATATCACCGCACTGGGAACCGGCGTCATGCTTTGGGCCAACATCCCGATCATGTTGATCTTCGGTTCGATGGCGATGAAGGCTTACCACGCATATATCGGCAAGCTCAAGCGCGGGGAGTTCCATCCGCATGCCGCTCCGTCGATCACTGATGTGATGGGAGGCAAGGACGGTCAGAAGTAAACTGACTGGCGCGCGATGATCGGCGAAAGCCCATGCCGTGTACGGCATGGGCTTTCTGCTTGGAGATGCACGCGAGTATGATGCGCGCATGTGGTCCGTGGCCGAGATCGCTGACGCCGTTGAGACACAACTGGCCGCGGAAGCGCAGCGGCTGGACGAAGAGCAATCGGTGTACGGCGTGGATGCGCTGGATGAATTGCGCCTCCATCCAATCCTGGCCGACGCCTTGAGCAAGGCGGGCTACGGCGTCTTTGCAGAGCAGCACTACCCGGCCGAACGCCGTAAGCGCCGCCAAAGCGAAGGCGAACGATGTGACTTCGTTCTGACGCCCAACGGCTTGCCGCTTCGCGTACCGGAGGCAAAGGCGACGCTGTTTGACCCGCCAGACGCGGTTAGATTGGACGAGGCGTTCTGGCTCGAGGTCAAGGTCGTCGCCCAGTTCACGACCAATGGCCCGAACCGCAACTACTCGTCCCAACTGCTGGGGGCGGTCCAGAGCGACGTCGGCAAGCTGAGCCGGGAAGCGGGGATTATCCACTGCGGCGTATTGGTCGTGCTGTTCGCCCAGGATAAGCGTATCGCGGAGCATGATCTGGCCGCTTGGCTGGCCCGCTGCCTCGACCGAAGATTGCCCATCGGCTCGCCGAGCACGCGCGAGTTCACAATCACCGACCGTCTCGGCAACGGGGGGTGTGTGATCGCCCTGTACCCTGTGCACCACCGGTAGCTGCTTCGGAGAGAACCGCCAAGGGAGGAACGACCAACTGCCGGGCATTCACTTCATACTCCCCTGCTGGATCACTTGAAGGATGATGCGAGCCGCCTCCACGGCGGGGTTGTGATTGGCGAATCGCAGGCACACCCGATGCAGCTCCTCGCTCTGAACGGCCGCGTTCTTTGAATCCAGCAGAAACCGCGTCGCCTGCTTCACGATGGGCATGGGTCCACCGGCGTAAGGAACGAACTCCGGCACGATTTCCCGCTCGGCAATGATGTTCGGCAGCAGTCGATACGAAGTGCGGAGCATCAGCTTCGCCCCCAGCCATGACAGCCAGCCGGTCTTGTACACGCCGATCATCGGCTTGCGCTGCAGCGCGATGTCGAGCGTAATCGTCCCGGAGACCGCCAGGGCGAGATCGCACCACGCGATCACCGCGTCGGCGAACCCGGTGATCATGTGCAGCCCGGTGGGGAATACCTTCACCTTCTTGTGAATGATCCTCGCCATCCGGGGGTCGGTCGCCACAATCACTCCGCGCATGCCTGCGTGGCGGTCCTGCAACTCGTTATAGACATCGGCTAGCAATCGCACATTCGCCCGGACCTCGTGACTGCGCGAGCCGGGGAAGAGCGCCAGCCGAGGAGCCCCTTGGGGCAACCCGTGCATGCGTTCACGCAGGTCCTCGAGCTTGAGGGTGCGATTGATAGAGGGATGACCGATGAACTTGGCGGGCACCCGTCGTTCGGTAAACCACTGCTCCTCGAAGGGCATCAGGCACAGAACCACGCTGGTGAGTCTGCGAAGCTTGGCGATTCGCCAGCGTCCCCATGCCCACATCTGCGGAGCTACCAGATGGATGATCCTGGCCCCGGCGGATCGCATCGCCTTGCTGATAGGGAAGTTGGCTGCAGGCGAATCAACCGGCACATGGGCCACCACCCGATGCTCTGAGGCCCAACGCTTGATTCGTTTGACGTGCTTCCGCAGGATGAGCGATCGGTTCAGGGCCTCCAGTCCCATCGCGCTGCTTTCGACGGTCCGTTCGATAAGCGTCGCGCCGGCCTGCTGCATCCGCGGCCCGCCCGAGGCGAAGATTCGTATTCCCGGCTCCCGCCTCAGCAGCTCGCGAATCACAGGGGCCGCATGTGCGTCACCGCTCGGCTCGAACGCGGTGAACAGGATCGTCGGCTTTTCCTGCGCACGTTGGGACGACGTGCTGGCAGCGCCGGTTGAGTCCTGATCTTTTTGCCGTCGCCCGGAATGCTTCATCATCTGTCTCGCACGCTGGAGGAAAGTCCGCGCGTCGCAGCCGGGCTCGCCAACAACGCATACGATACGCCCATGCCCGCCCCCTTGCATGAACTGCTGCGCACACGGCTTGGGATGCTAGGGGGGGCGGCATCGATCACCATCCTGGCCGTCGGGCTGTTTGCGATCAGCCGGCTCGGCTCGCCGGCCGCCGCACCCGCCCCGACGCTTCACCCCACGCAGATCCAGCCGCCTCCGCCCGTCCTGGGGTTTGCGATCAACGTCCACCATATCAGCGATCTATCGCTGTACCTTGGAGCGATCGACGAGATCGCCGAGCTCGGCGCCAACGCGCTGCTGGTCGTCACCCCGATGTACCAGCAACGGATCGATTCGACTCAGATCCAGTTGCTCCCGGACAAATGTCCTACGGACGACCAGCTCATTGCTATTCTCACCCATGCGCGCAACCGGGGACTTTACACCTCGCTTCTGCCGATCATCCTGATTGAATTCCCGCAGGACAAGGACTGGCGGGGCGTGATCCAGCCGGGTGATTGGGACGCGTGGTGGGAGAGTTACGATCGCTTTATCGATCGATTCCTCAGCATTGCCGTCGCCGCCGAGGTCGATCTGCTCTCGGTGGGCAGCGAGCTGAACTCCACCGAGGGTGACCTCGAACGATGGCGCCGCATCGTCGATGGCTGTCGCAGGCGATTCGAGGGCAAGCTCACGTACTCCGCGAATTGGGACCGCTACGACCAAGTCACCTTCTGGCCCCTTGTGGATGTCATCAGCGTCAGCGCGTACTTCGAGCTGGCCAAGGACGACCCGGATGCTTCCGTCAAGAAGCTCGCCCAAGCATGGGGGCGGCAGCGCGACCGTATGTTGGAGTTCGCCGAGCGGTATGACCGGCCGTGTCTGCTGATGGAGCTGGGCTACCCGTCGCTGCCCTGGGCGGCGGCCCATCCCTGGAACTATGTTGCGGGCGTCGGAGTAACCGCGGACCATGACGCCCAGGCCCGCTGCTATCGCGGGTTCTTCAAGGCGTGGAGCGACGTATTCGCGCAGCCGGACAGCGGCGCCCTGGGGTTGCACTGCTACCTCTGGGACCCCTACGGCCAAGGCCAAGCTACCGATACAGGCTACGGCGTCCGGGGCAAGCCGGCGCTGCGGATCATCACCTCCGGCTTCAGGCGAATCTATCAGTCGGTGACGGGAAACTCGGATTAAAGCGCCCTGCGTGTCGCCCTGGGCATCCGCCTGTACGATGTGCACCCGCTTTGAAAACGCTTCCACTCCCAACCGACTGCCGGATGTGACTTTCCATGCTCAAGCGCAGCCACATGTGCGGTGAACTGAGGCCCGAACACGTCGGCCAGACCGTCACCCTGGCCGGCTGGGTCAACACCTATCGCGATCAGGGCAAAGGGCTGATCTTCATCGACCTTCGTGATCGTGAGGGGCTGACGCAGGTGGTGTTCAACCTTCGGGAAATTGACGAGTCCGCGGTCACCGAAGCGCGGTCGCTTCGGCGCGAAGACGTCGTCGCTGTCGGGGGTCTGGTGCGCACGCGCATCGGCGGCGCCAACCCGAAACTGCGCACCGGCGAGATCGAACTGCTTGCCCAGCAGCTTGAGGTCCTGAACAAGGCCGACACCCCGCCGATCCTCCCCGATGAGCACGAGGCCCAGAAGATCGCCGAAGAGAAGCGATTGCAATACCGCTACATCGACCTGCGCCGCCCGAAGATGCAGCAGATCCTCCGTACACGGTATGAGGTGACGCGAGTTGCACGACAATTCTTCGCGAACAAGGGCTTCATCGAGATCGAAACGCCCTTCCTCATCAAGACCACGCCGGAAGGCGCCCGCGACTTCATTGTTCCCTCGCGGCTGTACCCCGGCAAGTGGTACGCGCTGCCTCAAAGCCCGCAGATCTTCAAGCAGATACTCATGGCTTCGGGTTTCGATCGCTACCTCCAGATCGTGCGTTGCTTTCGCGATGAGGACCCGCGCGCCGATCGACAGGCTGAGTTCAGCCAGATCGACCTGGAAATGAGCTTCGTCGATCGCGACGACGTGATCAAGATGATGACGAGCTTCACGCAGCACCTTTGGAAGGAAATCCTGGGCGTGGACATCGGCGACATCCCCGTCATGCCCTATCACGACGCGATGAATCGGTACGGCATTGATCGTCCAGACTTGCGGTTCGACCTGGAGATAGAGGATGTTTCCGCACTCGCTGCCAAGACGGATTTCCGTGTGTTCCAAGAAGCACTGGCCAAAACCAACGGCGTCGTCAAAGCCATGCGCGTCCCCGGTGGAGCGACGCAGCTGACGCGCAAGATGACGGATGGCTATTCCGAGTTCGTCAAGACGTTCCGGGCAGGCGGCGCGCCAACTGTAAAGCTGACCGAAAACGGTTTTGAGACCGGCGTGGCGAAATTCGTCGCGCCAATCGCAGATGAACTGACGCAGCGCCTGAACCTTGAGGTTGGCGATATCGTGTTCTTCACCGCTGACACGTGGTCGATTGCCGCCAAAGCGATGGGCGAGCTCCGCAACAAGATCGCGCGTGATCTGGATCTCATTGATGAATCGGCGTGGAAGTTTGTGTGGATTGTCGATACGCCGATGTTCGAGTACGACGAGGATGCACAACGTTGGGTGGCGATGCACCATCCGTTTACATCCCCTATGCCCGATCAGGTGGACATGCTGGAGACTGATCCGGGCGCGTGTATCTCGACCGGCTACGACATCGTGTGCAACGGCTCCGAGATCGCGGGCGGGTCGATTCGTATCCATCAGCCTCCGATGCAGCAGAAGGTGTTCCGCCTTCTGGGGATCAGCGATGAGGAAGCGGAGCAGAAGTTCGGATTCCTGTTGCGGGCACTGCGATACGGGGCGCCGCCAATGGGCGGCATCGCGTTCGGGTTGGATCGACTGGTGATGTTGCTGGTTGGAACGAACAACATCCGTGATGTGATCGCCTTCCCCAAGACCCAATCCGGCCAGGACCTCATGACCGAAGCCCCGGGACCCGCGGACGAAGCCCAGCTCCGCGAGCTGCACGTGAAGGTTGACGTCCGCAACAGCAAGCCCGAGCATTGAAGAGCGGCCCGGCACCGGAGAAACAGCCATGACGATCGACGTGACGAGTTCCGCCTTTGAACATGAAGGCTCAATCCCTTCGAAGTACACGTGCGACGGCGAAGATGTCTCTCCGCCGTTGAAGTGGTCCGCCGGCCCGCAGCGCACCAGCAGCTACGCGCTAATCATGGACGACCCCGATGCCCCCGGACAAACTTGGGTGCATTGGGTGGCGTGGAACATCCCCGGCACCGGCCTGCCCGAAGCCGTAACACCCGATGCGACCGACATCGCCCAAGGCATGAACTCCTGGCCGAGGACCGGCTACGGCGGGCCGTGTCCGCCTTCGGGCACCCATCGGTATTTCTTCAAGGTCTATGCCCTGGACACCCAACTTGACCTCGGCGCCAAGACAACCAAGCAGGATCTATTGGACGCAATGGACGGCCACATCCTCGCCCAAGGCGAGCTGATGGGCACCTACGCGCGAAGCCGATGAGACAATGGCGTCATCATCTCGACGCAGATGCATGGCGCCCGCCTCGGACGCCGCGCCGAGTCCAGTTGTGGATACCTTCCCTTGCGGAGTTGGTTATGAGCACCTATGAAGCATGCTTATTGAGTCGGCCGTCTCGATACACTTCAAGACTCCTGATTCTGCTGTTGGCGCCACTGGGGGTATGCGGCTGTACAACAACCCTTCATCGTGTCCACTACGAAGAAAAGGACACAGTCTTTGAGCAGGGATTGCTCGGAGCGTGGCAAACCGAAGATATTACGTTGATCTTCGAGCAAAGCGATGGGGGTGGGTATGAACTAACCGCCGCGTCACCAGACAGCGACCAAGAGATGGAGGCATCAGTGGGTCTAGTCGATCTCGTTGCCTTTGACGGTCATCTGTTCCTGTTTCCCAGGTATTCCCAGAAGGACGAGTCTGCGGATACCTATCCGATAGACTTCTATCGGGTGGATCTCACCGAAGAGGAGCTGTGGCTATACCCATTCAATACGTTTCTGTTCGACTATCTTGACAAGCATCCGCACGTGCTAGCGCACGAGCGGAGGAATGGCAGCTCGTCGACCGAACAGGCACCCCGCGGCCGATGGGTCGTCATCACCGCATCAGCAGAAGAGCTTCAGCAGTTTATTGTGGAGCATGCAGATGATCCCGAAATCTTTTTGGGTCCGATCGTATTTCGCCGCGCTCCTGAGAGTGTGCGGCGAACGGACCAATAGATCGGCACGATCTCTCGCCTGCCTCTTCTGGCTTCCGATCACGGCTGGGTCACCATCGTGTCGATGATGAATTCCGAAAGGTGCATCGCCTCCCCCGCGAACTGCTTGAAGTAGCGGCTGACGCCGTCAAACAGCGTGTGGAAGGCCTCGCGATCGCCGGACGCGATCGTCCGGTTGAGCGCTTCGGCCGCTTCGAGGAAGCACCGGCGGACCTCACCGCCGAAGGGATTGGTCATCTCGATCTCGGCATACAAACTCGGGTTCTGCGCGAAAAGACGCCCGACGAACGCCAACTCAAGTCGATAGATCGGGCTCGTGTAGCGCAGGCTGTCCTCGACGGAGGCGCCAGTGCGGCGCAGCGCTTCGCCCATCACGAGCGTCGAGAAGTGAACGAGCACCTGAATCACGGCCATCATCCGGTCGTGGGTTGCGGGATCGGTTTCGATGAGTTCGAGCCCCATTTGCTGAAGCTCTTGGCGCAGCCAGGCCGTTCGGGGCCCCGGTTTGATGGGACAGACGATCACCTTTTGGCGGCGCAGCGAGTGAATGGTCGGCCCAAACATCGGGTGCAGGCCGATCGCCTCGCCCCGGCAGCGTTGGGCCATCGCCTCGCAGGTGCTCTGTTTGAGGCTGTTGATATCACACAGCAGCGCCCCGGGCCGCACGTGCGGACCGATCTCGTGCACCACGGACCGCGCCACCTCCATGGGCACGGCCACGATCACGATCTCCGCCTCCCGCACAGCTTGGGCCCGATCCCGGCCGTCGTCAAGCTCCAGCACGTCGATATGGTGGCCGCGGGCGGCCAGTTCCCCCCCCAGCAGCCGACCCATCCCGCCGTGCCCCCCCACAATCAGGAATCGCCTCGCCATTTCGGCCGCCACCGCCACCGCCGCCTGGCGAGACACCTGCTCTTGGATCCCGTGCGAGCTTTGGACCAGCGCTTGCATGAGCTGATGGGCAAGCTGCGGCGACAGGCCGACCTCAAGCGCGACCGCATTCGCTCGCTCATAGACCCCCCGCTCGCGGTCGCGATCAAATAGCGGCCGGCCACCAGCCGTTCTCGCCTTGGCGGTCGCAATGCGATGCACGACCTCGTTTCGCCTCGCCGCCGTTGCCAGCACACGCCGGTCGAGCTCATCCAGCTCCGTACGCAAGCGGGTCAGTTCATCACCTTGCTCGGCCACGGATGTTGCCCTTTCCTCAGTGGCGTCCTCGTCGGATCGTCCACAACGTAGGGCTCTGTGTAGTAATTCCCGCGCCGCAAATCGACATCCCTGCCCGGCGGCTGCTAATCTGCCAGTGATGTGCGGCATAGGCGCCATCCTGCGAACCGATGGGAAGCCGATTCCCGAGGTCTGGCTGAATGCGATCGATGCGCGTATCGCCTATCGCGGGCCTGACGGTCACGGCCGGTTCCGCGACCAGACGAAGATTGACACGCCCGATGGCAGTCGCACTCTTGAAGTCGCCCTGATCCACCGCCGGTTGTCCATTATCGACCACGAAGGCGGCGCTCAGCCGATGGTGAGCAAACGCGGCCGAGATCGCGGCGAAGGTCTGGTCGCCGTAGTTTTCAACGGCTGCATCTACAACCATCGCGAGTTGCGAGCAAGACTTGAATCAGCAGGCCATCGCTTCGTCACCGACCACAGCGACACCGAGGTGTTGATCCACGGCCATCGCGAGTGGGGCGACCGCCTGCAGGACCACCTCGAAGGCATGTACGCCTATGTCATTTGGGATCGCAAGGCGGCGTCGTTGACGCTCGGTCGTGACTTCTTCGGCGAGAAGCCGCTTTACTACCGCATCAGCAGCGATGAGGACGGCCTGCGGCTGATCGTGGTCAGCAGTGACGCTGACGCGACCGGCTCAATCCCACCGGATGCAACCGCAGCACCCGACACGGATCTGAGAGGCTGGGTCGCCCGATATCTCCAGCTGGGCTATGCGTGGAAGGGCCGAACGATCGCTCGCGACGGCGGCGCGGTGGACAATGTCGAACCGTCAGGACGCAGTCAGGGCTACGGGTCGGCGGCGCCCGGCTGGCATCCACCGAAGCCCCCGTCGTCGCGGGCCGAGCCGGTGGAGCCGAACCATATCGAGCATCTGATCGAGCAAGCGGTCGCTCGCCGGCTCGAAGCGGACGTACCGCTGGGCTGCTTTCTCAGCGGCGGCGTGGACTCATCGCTGATCGCCTACTTCGCCAAGAAGCACAAGCCGGACCTGAGTACGTTCTGCGTGAAGATGCCGGACCCGCGATACGACGAATCAGCGTACGCCCAGCGCGTTGCAGAGCATCTGGGAACGGATCACACCACGCTGCAGGTCTCGATCAACCCGGCACAGGACCTCGTGAAACTGATCGACATCCTTGGCCAGCCGTTCGGCGACAGCTCCATCCTGCCGACCTATTGGGTCGCCAAGGCAGCCCGCGAGCATGTGCAGGTGGCGCTGTCGGGAGACGGCGGCGACGAGTTGTTCGTCGGCTACGAGCGATATCTGATCGCGAATCTTCTGGCTACCCACCATCGGCTGCTCGCGAGGATTCCGCGGGGGCTGTTTCGGCGGGCGCATGCCAAGAGCCGGCTGCACAAGCTCGGCCGGCTCGGTGCAATGGCCCGCGAATTCCCAAGCCTTGGCCTGCTTGCGACCGAGTCGATTCTCACCCAACAGCAGATCGGCGAACTGCTTGGCGAGTCGCTCGACGAGCCGCCGCGATGCGACGCCCCCACGGATGGAGTGGACGCTCTGGCGGCGTTACGAGCCATCGATCTGCACGCGTATCTGCCCGATGACCTGCTGCGCAAAGTGGATGCCGCTTCCATGGCCGTGGCTCTGGAAGTGCGATGCCCCTATCTCGATCGTGATCTGGCCGCTGCCCTGCTCGCGGCCCCCATCGAGCAACTCATGCGCCGGGGGCGACGCAAGGGCCTGCTCCGCCTCATCGCCCGCAAGTACCTTCCTCCCGAGACGGTCGATCGACCGAAGATGGGCTTTGCCATTCCTCTGGGGCATTGGTTTCGGACTGACTTCGGCGGGATGAGGACGCTGCTGCTCGATCATCTGCGCTCACTCGAGCCGCTGGGGCCGATTCAAGTGGACCGCCGGGTCGTCCGGCGATTCATCGACGAACACCTCTCCGGCGAGCGTGACCACAGCCATCGGCTCTTTGCGCTGCTGACGCTGGCAATGTGGGCCAAGTCGATGTGAGCGTGCAATGCCCGCCCGATGCCGGTAGGCTGTGAGCGTATGAACAGGCGAACCCTCCTGCCGGTGCTGATCCTCCTGGGGCTGGTGGCCGGCGCCATGTTCGGCCAATGGTTCCTCTTCGACAGCACCACGGGCGAGGGCGTATCCGCCGAGCACTGGACCAAGGTCGCCGGCGACATCACGCTCATCCGCCCGTTGAAGCTGATGATCATCCCGATCGTGCTGGTCAGCGTCGTGGTGGGGGTCACGTCGATCGGCGACCCGGCCAAACTGGGGATAGTCGGCGGCTCCACAGTGCTGTACTACGTCGTGACCATGCTCATCGCGGTCACGATCGGCACCACGTTGGTCTCGATCGTTCAGCCGGGCGAGATTGACGACGCGGACCGCGCGCAGCTTACGCAGGAGGCTCCCGAGCACTACACCGAATCGGATGTCGCCTCCACCATCGAGCGGGCCCAGCAGGAGAAAGCGACGAATCTCCCCCGGGCATTCCTCCAGGTGCTCCGCCAGATGATTCCCGAGAACCTCTTTGGCGAAATGGCCGGTGGGCGCACGCTGGGGGTGATTTTCTTCGCGCTGCTGCTGGGGCTGGCCCTGGCCGCAGGCGGGGAGGCCACGGCTCCGGCCATACGGGTCTTCGAAGCCCTGTTCGATGCCATCATGCGCCTCGTTCAGTGGATCATCTGGCTCACACCCATCGGCGTGTTCTTCCTGGTGGCGTGGACCGTCGGGCGGATCGGCTTCGCAAACCTTGTCGGCCCGCTGAGCAAATACATCGCCGTGGTCCTTTGCGGCCTGGCGATTCACGGCCTCATCGTGCTGCCGACCGTGCTGCTGTTGTTCACACGGCGGAATCCGTTTCGATTCATGTTCCAGATGCGTCGCGCGCTGATGACCGCGTTCGGCACCGACTCCAGCTCCGCGACGCTGCCGGTGACCATCGAGTGCGCAAAGACGGAAGGGGAATGCTCCAAGCGGGCCGCCAACTTCGTCCTGCCTCTGGGGTCCACTCTCAACATGGATGGTACGGCGCTCTACGAGGCGGTTGCCGTCGTTTTTCTTTTCCAGCTCTATGGGATTGATCTCGAATTCGGCCAGCTCTTGGTGGTGGTCATCACCGCGACGCTGGCCGCGATCGGAGCGGCCGGTATTCCCTCGGCCGGGTTGGTCATGATGGTCATCGTCATCAACGCCGTGAACACCAGCCTGTTCGGCACGGGAAAGGAGCTTCCGTTGGAAGCGATCGGAGTGATCATCGGCGTCGATCGCATCGTGGACATGTGTCGCACGACGGTGAACGTGTGGGGTGATGCGGTGGGCGCGAAGATCATTACCAGGATCGCGCCCGATCCTCCCGAGGAGTACGCTCGGCCAGCGGCGTAGAGGGTCTCTCTGTGTCGCCCGCTTACTCGATGCTCTGGCCCGCCAGCCAGCGCTCGGCGTCCAGTGCCGCCTGGCATCCCATTCCAGCCGCAGTCACCGCCTGTCGATAGACCGCATCGGCCACATCGCCGGCGGCAAACACGCCCTCGATACTGGTGAACATCTGAGGAGGGGCAGTGAGCTTGACGTAGCCCCCGTCGTCAAGGTCGAGTCCGCATCCTTGCAGGAACTGCGTGGCCGGGGTGTGGCCGATCGCAAGGAACAGGCCGCCACAGGCGAAGTCGCGCTCCTGCCCCGAGTTTACATCCTGAAACCGAACGCCGGTGATGTGGTCGTTGCCGAGCACGTCGGTGACGACGGTGTTCCAAATCACCTCGCACTTGGGGTTGTCCAGCACGCGCTCCTGCATGATCTTGCTGGCGCGGAGCTCATCACGGCGGTGGACGATGAAGACCTTCGAGGCAAACTTGGCCAGATAGGAGGCCTCCTCCATCGCGCTGTCGCCGCCACCGATGACAACAAGCCTCTTGTCGCGGAAGATCGGCAACGCGCCGTCGCAAACAGCGCAGGCGCTGACGCCGCCGCCACTGCGAGCCAGCCGCTGCTCGCTTTCCAGCCCGAGCCAGTTGGCCGTGGCCCCCGTAGCGACGATGACGGCATGGGCGCGCGACGTACCTTTCTCGCCGCCGGCGTTGACAGTCTTGAGCACAAACGGCCGTTGCTGAAACCTGCACTCAACCACGTCACGGTCCTCAACTCGCGTGTCGAACCGCAGAGCCTGTTTCTTGAAGTCCTGCATCATCTGCGGGCCGAGCACACCCTCGGGGTAACCGGGATAGTTCTCCACATCCGTGGTGAGCATGAGCTGGCCACCGGGCAGCACATAGCCGCCGGTCTGCTGCGGCACACCCTCCAAGAGCAGCGGATCGAGGTTGGCGCGAGCCGCATACAGCGCTGCGGTCCAGCCAGCGGGGCCACTACCGATGATGACAAGCTTCTCAACTTTCGACATTGGTGCAGAAGAAGTCAACCGGTGCGGGAAGGGTGCTTCGGCCGCTGGGTTTCGTCAGTCAATCACGCCCTGCTTGCGGGACAGTACCGTGATCGGAGGCCAGAGCACCAGATCACCCACCGCCCCATCATCGCTGTGCTCGGCAGCGAGATTGTCTTCGTGGTCCTCACCGAGCCCGTATACCACGCACTCGCCGGCGTCAATCCACAGACGGCCGGCGAGTGTATCGACTGAGTGACGCCCTTGCAGCAGCCGATACCGCAGCGGTCCATACTGCTCATCGTAGGGATCGATGTCGGAGATAAGCTTTCGAACAAACTGGCCGTAGAGCTTCTCGGTTTGATCCGGGTACACGCCGAACGTTCTCTTGTATGCGCAGAGACCTGCGGCAATCGCGGATCCATTCACCGCGGCAGCCAACTGATTGCGGACGGTAAAGACCTCCTGAATGTTCTGCATGGAGTAGATCACTGCCGCGTAGCGAACAGGATTGGTGCGCACGAATTGCGTGTTGATATCAAGAATCGGGTCATATGCCTGGACCTGCCACCGCCGCCACCAATCGTCATAGATTAGCGTGAGCCGCTCCTTGGAGGCTTGCAGGCTGCCATGGACCTCGGCGATCATGGACCATCGCTTGGCGGCCCCGAACTGGGTCAGCGGAGCGTCCGCCGCCTGGATCCACGCGAATGCTCTGGCGAACTGCTCCGGATCGGCCTGCTCGCGATGGTCGAAGACCTCCTCCAGCAGCGCCTCGGAAATGATCTTGTCCCCCTCGGGGATCCGCAGGCGCTTGCGACCCGCCCGCAGGTCGGGAATATCATACCAGGAAAGCTCGAAGTACTGCTCCGCCTCGATTGAATCCTGATAGGTGTAGAAGACGTCACGGAAGTTTGCCAAAGCGCGGATGAGCAGTTGCATGCTGTGCATCTTTTCCCCGAGGAACTGCCGATCGCAAAGCTGGCGCAGCACCCAGTTGTGAGCGGTGGCAAGATTGAGAGCCGGCTGAATCTGCCCGGCTTCCATGCGTCGATACATCTCAGCCGTGGCGAAAGCGGCGATGGTGTCCATCGCACGGAGGTAGGGGAACTCGTTTTGCCGCAGGCTCCCGCCGACACCGATTGCCGCAATGAGATCCGCCTGGCGATATGCCGCCGATACCTCGCCGGCGCCGTAGGGCAGGCCGATGATGTTGCGGGTCTTGCACTTCTCGATCGCCTCGGCCATATGGGCGCTGGACTCGGCCCAATCGCTGACGGCATCCCAGTCGCGCATTTTGGGATGGATGGTGCTCAGGTTGAACTCGTCACCGACCTCAAACGGAGGCGGGTCAAGCTCCAGATACGCATCGAAGAGCACCCGAAAGCTCTTGCTCTCCTCGGTCCCCTGGACAGTGTCATCGCCGTTGAGCTTCTTCAGGACCTCTTCGTGCTGGGCGCCCGCAGGGGGCCCTAGCAGCGCGCACAACAGTGCGCTCAACCCCGTCAGGGCCTTGAATCCAGCGCGGTGCATTTGATACTTCCTCCTCGTCCGCACGGATTTGCTCCTAAGAATCGTCATTCTAGCACATAGCGGAGCCATCGGCTGCCGGGCAGCCGGCCACCTTCGCTTGAGCAGACTCTGATCGTTGTCGATATCATCCCACGATTCCGGCGTGATCGCCCTATAGGCCAGCCCATCAGGAGAACGCCCCGGATGATCGTCGGCGTCCCCACAGAAGTAAAGCTGGATGAATACCGCGTGGGCCTGCGACTCGTCGGGGTCGAACTCTTGGCGCGCGGGGGTCATACCGTCCTCATCCAATCAGGCGCCGGTCTCGGGGCTGGTTTCACGGACGATGAGTACGACGCGGCCGGGGCCGAGATTGTTCCTTCCGCCGACGACATCTGGTCCCGGGGCGAATTGATCGTCAAGGTCAAGGAGCCGCAGCCGCAAGAGATCGCCAAGATCCAGCCGGGCCAGGCGATCTTCACCTACTTCCATTTCGCTTCGAACAAGGATTTGACAGTCGCGTGCCTGCAAAGTGAATGCATCGCGCTCACCTACGAAACGCTCACCGACAGCCACGGCCGGCTGCCTTTACTGACGCCGATGAGCGAGATCGCCGGCAAACTGTCCATCCAGGAAGGTGCAGACTACCTGGAGAACCCGCACGGCGGGCGGGGGGTGTTGCTGGGCGGTGTGCCGGGGGTTGAGCCCGGCCATGTCCTGATTCTCGGGGCCGGGGTGGTCGGGTCCTGGGCGGCACGCATCGCGGCCGGCATGGGCGCCGATGTCGTGGTGCTCGACATCAACGTTGATCGGCTGCGCGAACTTGAGGAGTCGATGCCGGCCAACGTCAACACCGTCTATTCCGATCCCCACTCGATCCGCGAGCATCTGCCTTGGGCGGATCTCATTGTCGGCGCGGTGTTGATCGCCGGCGCGAAGTCGCCACATCTGATCTCGCGCGATGATCTGGCGCGCATGAAACCCGGCTCGGTGATCGTGGACGTCGCGGTGGATCAGGGCGGCTGCGTGGAGACCACCCGCATGACCACCCACAGCGATCCGGTCTATACGGTGGACGGCGTGCTGCACTATTGCGTGGGCAACATGCCGGGAGCCGTCGCCCGCACCGCGACCCTAGGCCTCACCAACGCCACGCTGCCCTGGATCCTCAAGCTCGCCGAGCACGGGCCGGACCGATTGGCCCAGATCGACCCCACCTTCGCCACCGCCGTCAACATGACCCGCGGGATGTTGACCAATCAACCCGTCGCCGATGCGCACAGCCTGGAGTTCGAACCGCTTGCCGTGTAGGCCACGACCTGTGGTATTTTGTGCTTCCGCAACCAGCTGCGGGCCAACGGCCCGCAGACGTTGACGCAGATCGTTCATCGGTTCACCCGCGACCCGTCGGGTCGCGGCTGTTGAACAATTGATGCAAGCACACATCATCGACTCCTTCACCTTCGATCGCACGCGATGCCACGATCGATCCGTCTCCCAACTGACCAGCCTGCGAAGAACGCGCGCTCAGCTCTTGACCGTCGTCGCCTCCTTGACGATGGGGATTTCGTCGTCGGTCAGCCCGTACAGGTCGTAGACGAGTCGGTCGATCCAGCGATGATCCGTGGCGACTTGCGTGTTCGGGGTCATCAGCTGCATAGTCTACCGGCTCGGGCGGCATCGCTTTGCCCGACCACGTACAATGCGCAGCATGAGTGAGGCTATGAGCGACGAGTCGCTGATTACCGCGCGCATTGACGGGAGCCTGGCGGCGATCGGAGGGCTTCGCGATCAGGTCGATCGTATTTGCGACATCGCGGACGTCGTCGCCGAGCACCTGCAAGGCGGCGGGACGCTGTATACCGCGGGCAACGGCGGATCGGCGGCGCAGGCGATGCACCTGGCCGAAGAGCTCATCGGGCGGTATCGCAGTGATCGGCCGGCCCAGCGCGCCATCTGCCTCAACGCCGATCCATCCGCCATCACCTGTATCGCCAACGATTACGGCTACGAGCAGGTATTCGCCCGCCAGTGCTCGGCCTTGCTCACCGAGCGCGACGTGCTGCTGGTCCTTTCGACCTCGGGCCAGAGCGCGAACCTCGTCGAAGCGCTTCGGATCGCCCGGCAGCGCGCCGCGGCCACGATCGGGTTGCTGGGCAACTCCGGCGGTCGATGTGCAGGACTGTGCGATTATGCGCTGATTGTGCCGAGCGAGGATTCAGCGCACATTCAAGAGGCCCACCAGGTCGCGCTGCACTTGCTTTGCGAGATCATCGACCGGCGGTGTGGGTAGTTTCCCAGCGCGCCGCGTGGACGCGGCGGCTGAACTCACGTGTCGCCGCCGACCTTCGACTCGATCTGCGTGTCGTCATCGTCATCGTTCTCGATGGGCTCTGGTTGACCGATCAGGTGCGGCCCGGGCTTTCGCTTACGCCACTCGGCATTCCCCGTCAGCTCGTGCACCGCCACACGACCTTCGCGCATCATCTGCCGCTGCTGACCGGCGACTGGAGCGGGGGCCGGCGTGTGGGTCGCGTCATCACTCTCGCGATACAGATGCAGCGTCTGCGTCGGGAAGGCAAACGCCACACCGAGTCGATTGGCCAAGCGGATGATGTCCACTATCAGCCGATGGCGCTCGCGCAGCTCCGTTGACCAATCCGGGGCCTCGTAGAATGTGTACACCAAGACATCCAGGCTCGAAGGGCCGAACTGGTTCAGCCAGACCTGGTAATAGTCCTTGCGGGTATAGGGATGAATGCGAATCAGCTCGCGAATGCCTTCACAGAACGCTTCGATCTTCTCCGGCGGCGTGTCGTAGGTGATGGCGATATGAGTCTTCCATCGGCGGTAGCGGCGCTTGCCGAAGTTATCGACATTGGCCCGCACCAGGTTCCCGTTGGGAATCGTGACCAACGAGTTGTAGAACGTGCGGATGCGGGTGGATCGGAAGCCGAGGTCCTCCACGGTCCCCTCCACATCGCCGATCTGAACCATATCGCCGATCTGAAACGGGCGATCGACGATGACGGTCACGCTGCCGAAGAAGTTCTCCAGCGTATCGCGCGCAGCGAAGGCGAAGCCGATGCCGCCGATCCCCAAACCGGCCAGCAACGGGGCGATCTCGATCCTCAAACTGTCGGCGATGTAGATCAGGCCGAAGATGAAGATGAATATCTTGACCGTCTTGCGCACGAGCGGAACGAGCAGATCGTCGATCTTTGTTTCGGTCTTGGCCGCTTTGGAGGCGAAGAACTCTCCCACGAGATCGGTGACGCGGAACGCCGCCCACACCCCGGCGAGCATGGCGAAGAACCGGACCGCCGGCAGCAGCACCTTCAGCGCCTCGCTGGGAAGGTCCAGCAGGCGAATCGCCACCAGCCAGAACAGTGCCGCCACGGCCAGACCAAACGGTCGGACCGTCTTTCGAATGGTTTCCGTCGTCGCTTCACCTTCTTTGCGGGCGATGATCCGCCGCGAGAGCAGGGCCGCCAGGAAGCGAACGCAAAGATCGAGGATCACCCCGATCAGGATCAGGCCGAAGAGTCCGATCCACTGCCAGTACTTCACCTTGAAGAACCTGCCGTCAACCAGCGCATCGGGCAGCTTGCTCTCAAACCACAGCGTCAGGCTGCGCTCGGTCACGTCAACCAGACCCTCCTTCACCGACAGGTGCCTGACACGATCGCGCAGCTCACTGATACCGGCTACCGTCTCGGCTGAGAACTTCCACCAGCCGTCTTCGGTCTTGGCCAGCACGATCTGGTGATCGCCGATGTCGGCCTGCCAGTTCACCCAGCTGTGAGCGGGGTAGCGGGGGAAGAAGAGGTAGTCGGTGAGGTCGGCGTGCTGTGCACCGGGGGCAAGGACATCGGCCGAGGGATGCTGCCAGTACCGAACCTCTTCAATGCGATTGAGAACATCGAACAGTCGATCGGCGTTATCGCGGGCCGTTTCCTCTCCCTCGATGGTCAGGTCGAGGCACTTGACGGCCTGCGCCTCATCGACCGGCTCGTTCATCGCATTGATGAACGTGCGCAGCGTCGACGCAGGGCTGTCAAACGCCTTCGGGACGGGCTTGGGCGGCGGTGGCTGGGTCGGCGGTTCGGTGGGCTGTGCTGCAGCTGCGTCAGCCCCGGTTGCCTGCGGATCATCCTGGGCGAGGCAGAGCTGCCCAACATACAGCCCCACCCCCACCGCCAGCACCATGAGAAGTCGCCGGGTCTGCTTGGCCATGTCCCACATGCTACCGCCGATCCGCACCGAGGTGCCCAGATTGAGACCGCTCCGGCCCATCTGCGGGTAACGCTGCACGCTTCGGCGGCCCCACCCCGGCTGGGCGCGAGCTATCATTGGCCGAGTGCACCATCACGAGGCAAGGCGTATGAGAGGTCCGGTCACCGCGAAGATTGGTTTGGTCCTGTGCCGGATCGTGGTGCCGTTGTGGGTGCTCTCGGGCGCGGTGTTCAAACTCATCGAAAGGAGCCCGCGAACACTGCCCCGGGAGACGATTCTCAACGTCGCCGACGGATTGGGCCTCCACCTGTATGGGCTGCTCGCAACCCTGATCGCGCTGGAGTTCCTGGCCATCGCGGTGATGGTGTTCCTGGGGCGGTTCGCGCGGGCGATGGCGTTGTTCATGCTGACCGCTTTCTGTCTGATCCTTGTAGGTGAGATGATCCTGCCGAATACCCAACAGCTCATGGAGGGCAACTTCGGCGTGCTCCTGGGCGGCAGTTGCGGGTGTCTGGGCACGTTTTCGCCGCCGCCGTGGGTCATGCTCATGATCGACGGCACCCTCCTGGGGGGCGTAGTGCTGTTCAAACCGACGCCAGCGGCCGCCGCGCGGGTGGGCCGCTGGCCGGTGGCGACTGCCCTCGTCGTCATCCTCGCCGGCTTCGGCACCAGCTTCGGTCTCGTGATTCCAGCCGGTCGGGCGCCCGACACAACCCCTCGGAACGGACCGGTGCAACCAGACGATCCGAGCGTCAATCCGGCGCCTACGGCGCTACCTGGATATTGGTTCGCCAGCGAAGTCGAGTCTTGGATCGGCAAGCCGTGGCAGGAAATCGATCTGTTCACTTACATGCGGAAATGGCCCAAGGAAATGGACAGCGTCAAGCGCTACGTCGTGTTCTACAGCCGGACCTGCGACCACTGCGAGGCGATGTTTTTAGAGGACCTGACCGATCCTGCGCTGGGATCGATGGTGACGGCGATTGAGATTCCCCAGAGCAAGAGCGTCCTGACAAGCTCCGACCCTTGGCCGATGCCGGACACCGAATGCGAGCTGCTAGCTCTTCCGCTCGGGTGCGATTGGATCATCACCGCACCGCTGACCATCGCCGTCGAGAACGGCAACGTTACATGTGCCACGGAAGGCGATCACATCCAGTGCATGGGGCTGGCGGATTGACTGTGGGACCAGTGCCGAGCGAGCCCGCGGGCAGAAGAGAGGTCACTGGCCGACGACGGCCTCAAGCTGCTTTGCGGAATCGAGTAGGATCCACGCGCTGAGAAGTTCAGGCCGGCCGGTCGTCACCATCGCGTTGTGCAGCAAGGTCTCGGCGTAGTGATACGCTTCGGGCGTTTCGGCGAGCAGAAACACGTGCAACGACCAGGGACGATTGGTCGCGTTGTCCGGCTGGGTGTTGTGAAGATGCCAGTCGCGGACGGTTATTGCGCGGCGGGCCCAGTCGTCACGATTGCGCAGGCGGGCCAGACCCCACAGCGCGTGCAGCCCACAGAGCTCCGCCTCGGTCGATACCTCGATCGCGGTGAACCGCCCTTGCGGCCACAATGACCCATCTGTCTGTTCGTCAATCAGCGGATCCACCTCGATTTCCGTCTGGAGCAACGCCCACCACAGCCCGACCTCGGCGGGGGGCACCGGGTCCGGCGGCGGCCCCGGTGAGAGGCCGCAGACCACAGCCGCAAACGGCCGCTCAATTGACGCCGTTCCACTGACCGGTGGAGCAGTCGCCACCGGCCCGGCGATCGCCCGCAGATGCGATACCCACTGCGACAACGTATGCCTCGGCATTGACTACCACTATGGCCCGCCTCAGCGGCCACCGCAACCTTCGACGCTCGGCCCGCAGATCGCGGGTGCATCCACGGCTTTCGATTGCGTGTCATCGCGCCGCTGTACGAGCGGCGGCTAGACTGAGCACGTAACGTCGAACCTGGGAGACCCCTGATGACCATGCCACTGGCGCCCGTCCTGGAGAGAATCGATGCCCAGTTCGACCAGGCGCTCGATCGCCTCTGCGCGCTTCTGCGGATCCCCAGCGTAAGCACCGACCCGGCCCATCAAAGCGACACCCAACGAGCGGCCCGGCTGCTCGCCGATGACCTCGCCTCCATCGGCTTCCAAGCGGAGGTCCATGACACGCCCGGCCAGCCGATGATCACAGCCCATTGGCCCGGCCCGGCGTCCAGCGCGGCGCCGCACATCCTCTACTACGGCCATTACGACGTGCAGCCGCCCGACCCGATCGATATGTGGGACAGCGGCCCCTTCGAGCCGACGATCGCCGACGGCCCACACGGCAGGCGGCTCATCGCCCGCGGCGCCGTGGATGATAAGGGGCAGCTAATGACCTTCATTGAAGCGTTTCGGGCCTGGCAGGCGGTGCACGGCGAATTGCCGGTGAAGGTGACGGTGCTGTTGGAAGGCGAGGAGGAATCGGGCAGCCCGAGCCTCGAGCCATTTCTTGAAGCAAACAAGGAGGCGCTCGCCGCGGACGTCTGCATGATCAGCGACACCGGGATGTGGGATATCGATACGCCCGCCATCACCTACATGCTGCGCGGGCTGGTCTATGTAGAGGTTGCGCTGCTCGGGCCGAGCCATGACCTGCACTCGGGGATGTACGGCGGGGCGGTGATCAACCCCGCAAACGAGCTGACGCGGATCCTCGGAGAGCTGAAAGATGAGCGCGGGGTCGTGCAGATTCCGAAGTTCTATGACGACGTGCTCGAGCTGAGCAATGCCGAGGCGGATCAGTGGGCGAAGCTGGGGTTCGATGAGGCGGCATTTCTCGCCAGTGCCGGCCTGAGAACACCCGTCGGCGAGGCCGGGCGCAGCTCGATCGAGCGCATCTGGTCACGGCCGACGTGTGACATCAACGGGATCTGGAGCGGCTATACCGGCCAAGGCGCCAAGACCATCATTCCCGCCCGTGCCACAGCCAAGCTGAGCTTTAGGCTGGTACCCCAGCAGGACCCACGCAAAATCTACGACGGGCTCGTCGCCTTTCTCAACCGGCGAACACCGCCGGACTGTCGATGGGAGTTCAAATCCCATGGCGGCAGCCGGGCTGTGCGCGTCGGCACCGAATCGCCCTATCTCGAAGCGGCGATGCGAGGCCTGGAATCAACCTTCGGCCGCAAGCCGGTGCTCATGGGCTGTGGCGGCTCAATTCCCGTGGTCGGATCAATCCAGCGGATACTCGGGTTCGACTCGCTGCTGGTGGGGTTCGGCCTGGAGGACGATCGCGTGCATTCACCCAACGAGAAGTTCGAGCTGCGATGCTTTGAGATGGGAATGAAGTCGCATGCCGCGATTCTCAGGGAGTTCGCGGCGATGCCGACGCGCCGCGCGACTCCGCCGCGAACTACGGTCGCGTAACCGCGAGGAACCCCCCGGCAGAGCCGGGGGCTATGGGAGTACGGGAGGGTGCGTCGACACCCCCGTTAGGCGGCGTTGGCCTGTTGGACTTCCGATACACCGTGCTGATCGTCTTGCGGCTGGGTGGAGGCCTGACCCTTGGGCTCGGCCGCCTCCGCGTGCCGCTGCTCATCTTCGTGACGCAGGGCGCGAACCTCCTCGACCAGCCTCTGCTGCTCGAGTTCGAAATGAAGTACCTTTGCGAGCATCGCCAGGCACTGGAGGACCGTCAAGCCGGCAATGAAGCCGATGGCGATCCAGACTTCGACAGGAAGGCTCACGGAGAACATGCAGGCAGCATCGGCCGACCGTGGCCGGAACTTGACCCGCCGGGCCGTGCCCACCCGGCCGGCAGGAGCGGTGCTACAGTTGTCCATGACGGTGCGGCAACTGGCCGTCGCGATGATCGCGACCCTGACTGCTGTGGTCTCCACCGCTACGGCCCAGGGTGGCGATGTCGAGGTCCAATTGGAGCAATTCGGCGTCGGGTCCGCATTTCGACCGGGCGACGTCGTGGCGATCCGCTTGAGCCTGACCAGCTCCCTGGATGAGGCCACACTATGCTGGGTGCAATGGGAGGTCCCCAACGCTGAGGGCGATGTCGCCGAATACGGCCGATCGGTCACCCTCAATCCGGGCACACCCGCCTCGATATGGCTGTACGCACCGATACCACCGCAAGCCTCCGCACAGACCATCTGGACCATCCGGGTGTTCGAAGAACGAGACGGCCGGCGGCGGCGCGAGCTCGGCGGGAAGCGTATCGCTGCCTCCGCGCCCGGGCAGGTGGGTATTGACGACGGCATGATCGCCGTGATCGGCCGGGCCAGGATGCGTCTCGACGACTACGCCAATCCGCGCGGGCCCTGGAACCGGGCCAACCCTCCCGGAGCGCACGAAGGAGTTCGGATCGTCTCGGGCATCGAGCCGCGCGAGTTGCCTGACCGGTGGGAAGGGCTCAAGGCCTTCGAAGCGGTCGTATGGTCCGACGCGCTGCCCCAGGAGTTGCGGGTCGATGCGGCCGGCGCGCTGCGGGAGTACATTCGCCGCGGCGGACATCTAGTGATCACTCTTCCCCAGACGGGCAATCCCTGGGGTCTGGGCGCGGTCGGTCAGACCTACCTGGATGACCTGCTCCTGCCGAACGCCCCGCGTAAGGACGAGGCTGTGCGGCTGTCCGAGCTTGTGGCGGTGCTGTCGAAGTCTCAGAGGGTCCTGCGGGACATCGAGCTGAGCATTCGTGTATTCAAAGAGATCGGCGGAGAGTTCGACGCCATCGACAATCACTACGAGCCGCTTATCGCGCTGCCGGATGGGCGGGTGATTGCCGTTCAGCGCACCTTCGGGTTCGGGCGGATCACGATCCTCGGCATCGATTTGGCATCGCAGCAGCTCGCAAGCATGGGTTTGCCGCAAGCCGATGCGTTCTGGAACCGTGTGCTGGGCCGCAGGGCCGATACGCCTCGGGCCAATGAATTGCTCGTGATGGAAAACGCCGACCCCAGGCTGCTCGCCCGGGGTTCCGGGAATCGCGTCACCATCGGCGACGGTCGGCTGTTCGAAATGAGCGTCAGCAAGACTGGTGAGGCCGGGGGAGGCCTCCTTGGCGCGTTCGTTCTGTTTGCCGCCTACCTGATCATCGCCGGACCCGGCGGGTTCTTCTTGTTGAAGCAGCAAGGCTACGTCAAGCACAGTTGGGTGGCCTTTGCGGCGACGGCCGGGCTGTTCACGGCGATCGCATGGGGCGGCGTCCGAATCTTTCGACAACACGGCACCGAGCTGCGGCACGTTACGTTCCTCGACCATGTTGCTCGTCCGCTGAGCGATTCAAGTTTTGACGAGCCGCAGTTCCAGCGGGCGACGTGCTGGTCTTCGCTGTACTCGCCGGGCTATGGCGATGTACGGATCTCGATCGACTCGGAGCCGCAGCAGCGTGACCTGCTGCTGAGCTGGGCGGCCCCGGAGAAGGTTGCCGAGCGGTTCCCCAACGTCGATCGTTACCGTGTGGACGTCGGGAAGGCGCCGGCTGACTATGACATCCCAGTCCGCGCGACTGCGACACAGCTCTACGCACAGTGGCTCGGGGCCCTGGACCCAGACTGGGGCGGAATGCTACGGGTCGATCCGGCCGATCCGATCAGGGTCGAGCCCGATCCCGCCACAGGGGACATAAGACTCGCTGGGTCCATCACCCATGATTTGCCGGGTCCTCTGACGGACGTGCGCGTGATCTGGGTGGGCAACGAGCGGGCTGATTGGTTGAGCTACGCCCGAAACGGCGACGCCGAGCTTCCGTGGACGGACCCGCCACGGGATCGCGGCCGGGATATGCTCAACGCCGGGCACATGTGGGCTCTCAGTGCCCGCGATCCCTGGTACTCCGGGACGCCGCTTTCCTTGACGAGCTTTGTCCCTAGCAACCAAACCACATTGGTCAGCAACATTTACAAGCGCTACATCCGGGATTATGAAAAGGACACCTTCATAGGTTCTGGATTAGGGGGATCACCGTCTGGTATGAACCCCCCCCGTCAGAAACTGTTCATCGAGATGCTGAGCATATTTCACCAGCTCACGCCGCCGAAGTATCACCGCGGAGGCAACAAGGATCCGAAGACGGCCGTTCTGTCCCGCAAGCTCGGGCGCGAGCTGGACCTCTCGGCGTGGTTTACCCGCCCGTGCCTGATCATCATCGGGTATCTCGAAGATTCGGCGTGTCCGATCCCCCTACGAGTGGATGGGAAGGCGCCCAATAGCGATGGGCTGACGGTCGTGCGATGGATCTACCCGCTACCGCTGGTCGAAGACGAATTACGAGGTGCTGCCTCACAGAGGTAAGATGGTTTTCCCGTTTCGCCGGCGGGCTTGACCCGCCGCCCCGCCGCCCAAGGCGCCCCGGCGAGGAACAGCCGATGCCGATGATCGAAACGATCAACCTCACCAAGAAGTACGGTGACCTGGTTGCGCTAAACAACCTCAACCTCTCGATCGATCAGGGGTCGTGTTTCGGCTACATCGGCCCCAACGGGGCGGGCAAGACGACCACCATCAAGATCCTCGCCACGCTGCTCAAGCCCACCTGGGGCGAGGCCCGCATCGACGGCAAGGTCATCGGCTACCAGAACCCCCAGATCCGCCCGCTGATCGGCTACGTGCCCGACTTCATGGGCGCCTACGAAGACATGGTGGTCAGCGAGTATCTGGAGTTCTTCGCCGCCTGCTACAACCTCCACGGCAAGCAGCGCGAACTCGTCGTCCGCGATGTGCTGGATCTCACCGATCTCAACTACAAGGCCAACACGGAGGTCACCGGGCTCAGCCGGGGCATGAAGCAGCGCCTTTCGATCGCCCGGGTCCTGCTGCACGATCCCAAGGTGCTGCTGCTGGACGAGCCCGCCTCCGGCCTGGACCCGCGGGCCCGCATCGAGATCCGCGAGCTGCTCAAGGAGCTCCGACGGATGGGCAAGACCATTCTCATCAGCTCGCACATTCTTCACGAGCTGTCCGAGCTGTGCGACACCATCGGGATCATCGAGCAGGGCGAGTTGGTTTTCTCCGGCACGGTCAACGAGATCATGGCGCGTGCCAAGATCGGTCACGTGGTCCATATCATCGTCGATAGCCGCGTCCAGGAGGCCGCGAAACTGCTCGCCGCGGTCAACGGCATCATTAGCGTGGAGATCACCCAGGACAACAGCGTCGATCAAATCGAGGTGACGATCGACCCGGCCAGCGGCCTGGTCATCTCGGAGCTGCCCAACCGCCTCATCGCCCAGGGATTTCGCCTCTCCTCCATGCACCAGGAGAAGGTCAACCTCGAAACCGCGTTCATGCGCCTGACCAAAGGCCTGGTTTCGTAGAAAGGGGCATCGGGCAACCAAGGCATCGAGGCATCAAGTGAAGGATGAAGCCGGACCTGACGAGTCCCGACGCGTCGGGACGAGGAAGGTCCGGGTCGCCATGTCGGGACGAGGAAGGTCCGGGTCGACCGCCGCAGCGACAAACGCCAACGTATCTCAACGCCTGGTCATTGAAGCGACCAGGCCGTCGTGTTGTAACGCCGCGACCACCGGTCGCGGCGTTATGACTTACAATCCGGCCATGCCTCGCCCTCGCGTTCTGTTGTTGGCCGACCGGTCCCGGCCGGACGTTGTCGAGCTGCTGGACGAGATACGCTCCGGCATCGCGCAACACGCCGAGCTCACCGGTGAGTTCGAGACCAACGGCGACGCGCTGCCCGCCAACGTCCCGGCCGATCTGGCGGTCGTGCTCGGTGGCGACGGCACGCTGCTGAGCCAAGCCCGCCGTGTGGTGGACCGTGAGCTGCCGTTGGTCGGCGTGAACTTCGGCCGGCTGGGGTTTCTCGCCGAGTTCGACTGGCAGAGCCTGCAACAGCATGCCGAGGTCGTCTTCGGCCCCGATCCTCCGATCTTCGAGCGCATGATGCTAGCAGCGGCGGTCAGCGGTCCCGGCGGGGACTCGCGGCAGAGCGGAGTGGCCATCAACGACTGCGTTGTCACCGCAGGAACTCCCTTCCGCATGATTCAGCTGCAGCTCTCGATCGACGGAGCCGAAGGGCCGGCGCTGGGCGGCGACGGCGTGATCGTGGCCACGCCGGTCGGCTCTACGGCGTACAACGTCTCGGCCGGCGGACCCATCGTGGACCCCAAGCTGGAGGCGATGATCATCACCCCCATTGCGGCGCACAGCCTGGCCTTTCGACCCTTCGTGATTTGCCCCGATTGTGAAGTGCGCATCGAGGTGGTCCGGGCCAACGAGGGCACCTCGCTTGTCTTGGATGGGCAGGTTTCCATGCCGGTAGGGCGCGGCCAGACCGTCACCATCCGACGCCACGCAAAAAGGGCCCGCTTTGTGGCCAATCCGGCGACCACGTACTGGCAGATTCTGCTCCAGAAGATGCGCTGGGCCGCGACGCCGACGTATCGGGATCGCGGGGTGTGACGCGCGGGCCGAAGGCCCGCCGCTAGACTAGGCGAGCCGATGATCGACCTCAAGCAGCTTCGCGAGGACCCCGAACGATTCAAGCGCGGCGCCCGGGACAAGGGCATCGACGTTGACATCGATCGCCTGTTCAAGCTTGACGAACAACGCCGGCGACTGCTGGCCGAGCAGGAGTCCAAGCGCGCCGAGCAGAAGAAGCTGAGCAGGAAGATCGGCCCAGAGATCGGAACGGCGATGGGGCAACTATCCGACGCCGACCCGTCAGAGCGTAAGAAGCTCGAGGCGGCGATCGAACTGTTGCAGCAGCAACCCATCACCCTGAAAACCGAGATACAAGGCCTCGATCGAAAAGTCGCCAAAATCGAACGCGACTGGCGCTCACTGTGGCTGGAGGTTCCCCAGCCGCCGGACCCTGATGTGCCCAAGGGTGATTCCCCCAAGGACAACGTGGAGATTCGCCGCTGGCACCCGCCTTGGTTCGACCCCAACCAACCGTTTGTCAAAAACAAGGGATTCCAACCAAAGAGCCATCTGGAGCTGCTGGGCGATCTGAAGCTGGCGGACTTTGAGCGCGGAGTGAAGATGGCCGGCGCCCGCCACTACGTGCTGAGGGGCGACGGGATGCGTCTTCATCAGGCGGTGCTTCGCCTTGGCTTTGATTGCATCACTGACGAGCACGGCTTCGTGGCGATGTCGCTGCCCGCGTTGGTCCGCGAGGAGTGCATGGTGGGCACCGGCTTCTTTCCGGCTGGGCGGGACCAGGCGTACCACATCGAGGAATCCACACGAGGGGCCGGCCACGATCTGTTCCTCATCGGGACCGGCGAGGTAAGCCTGATGGCCCTGCACGCCGATGAAATCATCGATGCCGACGCCTTGCCTCTGAAATATGCAACGGTTTCCACATGCTTTCGCCGCGAAGCCGGCGCTGCGGGCAAAGATACCGCCGGGCTGTTTCGTGTCCACCAGTTCGATAAGGTCGAGCAGGTCGTCATCTGCCGGGCAGATGAGGCCGAAAGCCGCCGGTGGCATCGCACCATGATCGAGATCATTGAGACGCTGCTCCAACGGCTGGAGCTGCCCTACCGGTTGGTGCAATGCTGTACGGGCGATCTAGGCCCCAAGAACGCCGACATGATCGACATCGAGTGCTGGATGCCCGGGCGCGGACCGCTCGACGACGCCCACCGGCCGACTGGCGCCTTCGGCGAGACCCATTCCGCATCGCGCCTCTATGACTATCAGTGCCGCCGACTCAACATGCGATATCGTGATCAAGCCTCCGGCGGCAAGACCGTATTCTGCCATTCGCTCAACAACACCGTTATCGCCAGCCCGCGGATTCTGATTCCAATCCTTGAGCTCTATCAGAACGAGAATGGTTCAGTCACCGTGCCGCAGGTGTTGCGACCGTACATGAACGGCCAAGAACGTATCGGGTCATAGCCGCGGATCCATATCCGCCGGCACATGCCTTCGCAACTGCACCTGCTTAGACGTAACCACGACCGTCAGTCCGCGGGGCCAGTCGAATCGGCGTGGGCGAGGGTCACTATCCCTGATGGCCTCGGCGACCGGCAGCAGATGCCGCTGGCCAAGCCCATCGCCAGCGCCGTCCACCTCATCCATCAGGGCGCGGCGCAGGCCAGCGGCGATGATCGGCAGCGGCAGAGCCGCAAGCTGAGTCCGGTCCCAACAACGCTGTGATGGGCCGCCGAACGCCTCCTGAAGCTGATGCTCCAAGGCGGTACGGGCCGCTTGGACCACATCGGCGGCGCTGGCGGCCCGAGACGCAGCCTCCGGCCAAAGCTCCTCCAGCACCGGCAGGACATCGCGGCGAAGCCGCCCGCGGACCGTTGTCGGATCGACATTGGATGGATCGTCGCGCCATTGGATGCCGGCTGTGCAGCAGAGATCCTCACAAGCTGATCTGCCCACCCCAAGCAGCGGGCGGATCAACGTCACCGGGCCGACGAGCGGTCGGCTCCAGGCCATACCCGACAGTCCGTCGAGGCCCGCCCCGCGACACAGGGCGATGAGCAGCGTTTCCAATTGATCCTCGCCGTGATGGGCCACGGCCACGTATCCCGCATCCACCGATGCCGCCACGCGACCCAGGGCTTCATACCGCAGCCGCCGGGCGTTGGCGGCGAGGTTGCCCGGCATCCGTGCGGGATGCACGTGCTGCGTCTGCAAAGTCACGCCGAGGCGATCGCAGACCTCGGCCACGAACGCGGCATCCTCATCGGCCGAGTCACGCAGATGGTGATTGACATGCGCGGCCACCGGCTCAATGGCCGGCCTGGGCCCTCGCCGCCGTTGGCGAATCGCCGCCAAGGCCAACAGCAGGGCGAGCGAGTCGGCGCCCCCACTGACGCCGACGACCACCCTTGCTCCCCCCGCCACCCCGCAGCGATGGCCCAAGCGGCGGGCGACCTCGGCAACCAGCCAATGGCGTCGTGCCGCCACCGGCAGCCGTCCACATGCCCCGCGAGACCCCACCCTAGAGAGATCAGATTGTGCAGGGCTCGACATATCGAGATAATATGTTCTCAGCGCGGAACGTCAGAGAAATGACGCCTAGCCGGGCGACATCACCCCGGCTAAGAACATGGAGGTTCGACCGTGTTTATTCTCATTGGGCAGGTCTCGACACCGCAGGACGCGGGGGCGCCCATATGGGCCCAAATGCTCTTGGTCATCATGGTGGTCGGACTCGGGGTGATCCTGATGGTGTCCATTCGCGGCAAGATCGCCCGACGCAACATGAACCGGCCGTCACCCCGCGAATGGATCGAGCACATCAAGGCAGTGCGTCACCGCCACGATGATGCCCATGCCGTTTCCGCCCAACTTGTCGATACCGCCCGCCGCCTGGGGGCCCAGTTGGACAACAAGGCGCAGCGCCTCGAACTCCTTCTCCAAGAGGCGGATGAGCGTATCGCAGAGTTATCCAAGGCGAAGGATGCCGGCCTCAGCGCCGCCGATGAATCGGTGGCCGGGCGTGAGGGTGCCTTCGGCGGCCCCGACCCCGGGCCATTCAAACCATCTCACGACCCGCCCCGCCCGTTGGACCCATTGACCCAAGGCGTGTATGAGCTGGCTGACACTGGCCGCAGCCCCCTTGAGATCGCCCAGCAGATGGACGAACAGATCGGCAAGGTCGAGCTGATCCTGGCGCTGCGGCAAGGATAAGGCTTGAGTCGAAGCCCACCGTGGCCTGCGCTGGCCGGAGGCCGACTCAGGCCCTATCAGAACCCAAACCGAACAATTATTCATTGACAATTGATGCGTGTCTGTTAACCTTTAGGTGAACAGACTGGCCGGGAGGCCCGAAGAAATGTTGATCGCTGAGGGCTCCCGCGGCGTGATCAGGTTTGCCCGGTGGTCGGGTGCCAGAGCCTCGATTTCAGACTGGAATCGCCTCGATTACAAGGTGCGCAACAAATTTCAGGTTCGATTCCAGGCATTGTGCGAGCACGGCTCATTGCCCCAACCGGAACAGATGCGTCATCTCGACGCAGGCATATGGGAGTTCAAGACCAAGAGACCCGCGTGGCGCATAAGCGCATTTCGTGAAGGCGGAACGTGGTTTGTGACGCACATCTTCAGGAAACCATCCGGGAAGAAGCGATTGAGCAATGAGATCAACAAGGCCAAGAAGGCCAGAGGCGAACACCTGGAGAGCCATGACGCATGAACAATGAGCAGCCCGAAAGCCCTCAGACCGCCGAATCGGATGAGCAGAGGCACCACTTCAACCGAGAGCGGCTGAAGGAAGAAGCCGCCATGGGTATCTATGCGGCGATGGAGCGTGACGCGACCACTCGTGCCCAACTTGCCGAAATGCTCGGAAAAAGTCGCGCTTTCATCACGAAGATACTTGAGGGTGACCACAATTTCACCCTGGAAACCCTAGCAGATGTATATGGTGCACTTGGTCGCGCTGTTCACTTCTATCTCGGTGCCGACCTGCATGAGTTTCGCCTACCAATGGATGAGGCCGTTGACGTATCCCATGCAACTACGAACCTGAGCCTAAGCTCGCCTATGTCTGTCACCTTCTCCTATGGCGAACAAGAAACTCTGCCAGGCGCGGCAGCGGATGTAGCAATGGTGGCGTAAAATGCCAAAACCGGTGTACATAGTTTGCTGTGAATCTAGCGTCGAAGATAGCCGGAGCAATCTGCTTAGCTTCTTCAATGTGCTAGAGAAAATTGTGATCAAGCGAACTCAACGGGGGGATGAAACGAAGATGGGACTCAGCAAGCTCAAATTCTGCACGGTGGCAGTCTGGACGAGAGACGAATCAGATGCGCCGGATCAAGAATATGAAGCTCAATTCGCAATCCATGCGCCACCGGGTGGAGTAGAAATCGTCACCAAGGAACTCAAGAGGTTCAGAATTCAAGAAGATAAGCAACTACAGCGATTGACCTTGAACTTCGTTGGAGATCCGCCAATCAAAGGCCCTGGGGTCATTCGCGTCGAGAGCCGCGTCAGGGCCGTCGGCACTGACGAATGGATTAGCCAGGACTATCCAATATTCGCCGAAGTAATTGGAGCCGAAGGTGAAGCCGAAGATTCAGCCGAGCAGGAACAAGCCCCGGTCGAGAGGACTTAGGCATTGTCCATCCAGCCATCGACGGCGGATTCATCGAGCCGCACACCACAGTGTTTATGGCGGAAGCCGTCAGCACGGTTTTACCCCATCCGGGAACCGCAAGCCCGCCGCACAGCCGCAAGGCTGAGGATTTCGAAGATGATGTGGCTGGCCAACAGGGCCGTGACCCCGCTCGGATCACGATCGGGAAGGACTTCCACGACGTCAGCTCCGGCAAGGTTTACGCCGGCGAAGCGCCGCAACAACGCGAAGACGTCTGCGGAAGTGAACCCGCCGCAACTTGGCGTCCCGGTTCCCGGCGCGTAGGCCGGATCAACACAGTCGATGTCGAAGGACAGGTAGACCTCGTCGTCGCCAAGGCGTTTCTTGAACTCGACGAGTCGTGCGGTCCCCTCCCCGCTGCGCCACTGGTCATAGGTCAGCACCTCAACGCCATGATCCCTGGCGAAGTCAAGATCGGCCATGGCATTTAGCGGCCCGCGGATGCCGGCGCTGAGCATGCGTGCCGGATCAATCAGGCCGTCTTCAACGGCTCGGATCAACGGTGAGGCGTGGCCCCACTTCTCGCCCCAGACGGACTCGACGGTATCCAGATGAGCGTCCAGATGCAGCATGGCCAGACCGCGCTTGGGCCGGCCGCGCCGCTGCCACGTCGCCTTGATGTTGGCATACGCGATCGAGTGATCGCCGCCGACCGCCAGCAGCTTTGTTATCGCCGGATCACCAAGCGCAAGCGCGAAGCCGCAAGCGGCGTCGATTGTGTCCTTACAGGAATAGGGCTTGATCGGGGCATCGCCCGCATCGGCAAGAGAGAATATCTCAGCGATGTTGACACCCAGCTCGAGGTGAACGGGCTTGATGTATTGCGAGGCGTCGCGGATCGCCCGCGGGCCGAAGCGGGCACCCGGCCGGTAGGTCACGCCGCCGTCGAACGGCACGCCATAGATCGCCCAGTCCACCGGCTGGTGTTCCGACGGTACCGATTCAATCAGCGGGAACCGGCAGAACGTGGCCACCCCGGCGAAGCGGGGACGCTCACGGGCATCGGGCAGCGTCGTTCGAGGCTCTTTCTTCTCAGCCATGCTCGCATCGTCGATTCTCGGCGCCAAAACGCAAGTTCCCCGCCACCAGGCCAATCACCCGCACACCGAACTCCTCGCCGGACACCAAGCCTACCCGGGCGACTGAGGGCGATTCATCGCCCACACGACCAGGCGATAGCATCGAAGATGTCCCTCCCAACCGCGGAGGATAATGGGCGCACGGAGCACACTCTCGGTCTGGTAGGTGCCTACGAATTCACCGTCCACGTGGAAGGTGATCCGCGCCGGCGCCACGTCAATGCGGTAATGGTGGGGTTTGTTCGACTCGAGCGTATGAGCTACTGACGGTCGCCAGCCGTTGGCCAGATGGATCCCATCGCGGGAAAAGTGCATGCGCTGGCCGCCGAACTCCAGAGCAGTGCCGGGCAGCATATCGCTTGCGATGACCGTGTCGATTTGATACCGATCGTTGACCTCGTCGGGATAGGCATGCGTTGTGCCAACATATCCGCCACGGTTCGCGGCCAGGAACGCCGTCTCGCCGTTTGCGGTGAAGTTGGCCCAATGGGCCGGACCCTGCCGGCCATAATTGGCCCAGAAGTTGAACTGCTGTTCTATCCACTCAGCGGGCGGCGGATGGTCGCCATCAAACGCCAGCAGCGCTTTCTTGGTCATCCTCCGTGCGATCCTGGCTCGGGTCAGCCCGCCCAACTTGGGCAAGGCCAGCTCATACCAGCGCTCCGCTCGGGCCACGAGGTGCCGCCGCACCGTTCCCCTTTCCTTCTGGCTCAGTTCCCACCACCCATCGCCGATTGCAACCTGAAGGCCCGGCCCGCTGGGCGCTGCCAGGTCCCTTTCAGCGAGTGCTCGAAGCGCCGGCTCGCCTCCCTTGGCCAGCATCGGTAAGCCCCTATCCCAATTGCCCTTCACGAAGCACAGGAACTTCCCCACAATCAGGTTGGACTTGGGGTCGTCGGGATTTTCGATCAAGGTAATGGCTGCCGCCTTGACCAGTTGGAACTGCTCACGAAAGTCGTACACTTCTTGCTGACGAGATTCGCACTGTTCAATGAGCAGGCCACTCTCGGCATCATTCGCGGCGGAACGGGCCAGAGCCAACAATTCGTCGGCTGCTTCGTAGTTGTTGGCGTCGATAGCCTCGTCAATGGTAGCTAGAGCCCCTTCCGCTAACAGCTTCTGGGCCTGCGGCGTACGTGTCGCCCGCGCTGCCGTGTCGAGGGCCGCCACTTTCATCTCCACTGCCTCGATGGCGTACCACATCGCCATCGCGTCGACCGCGCGCAGGGTCAGAGCAGCGTCCCCAGCCTGCGCCGCCAAGTCACGCGATTGCCGAAAGAGCACATATCGCCCAACTGGATCGTCATTGGTGTTGGTGCCGAGCCGAAGCAGGTTGCCGGCCAATGCTCGCATCTCGCCCGGCTCTGTTCCAGCAAACTCCGACTTGAAGAGATCCCGAACCAATGCTTCCGCCTCCGACTGCTGGGCGGCATCCGGCTCGGCAAGTTTCCACCTCGGGCCCTGTCCGGTCACTGCCTCGGCATACCCTGGGGCAGGCACGACCACACACAGGCAACCGACGCCGAAGACGACACACGAGGAACCAATGCGACGGCGCTTCATAGCGACCACTCCTTGATTCGATGATGGGCTGCTCCACCGTACATATGGCCAGCCAGCTGAATCTGTTCCCACAAATGCTCAAGTGCAGCCGGGCGCAGCGTTTGGGGCACTACAGCCAGCGGTCGTCCCAGTGCATACCAGCAGGAATCGCAGCATCGTTCGCGGTCCGTTCTTTGCTGCCATCGTGGCATCGTCGGCCCTTTGGCCAAAAACGCAAGTTAAGGCTATGAATCATCCGCCCCTTCTTCTTCGCGCTCTGCGTTGTACCACACTTCTAGGCCTTCTCGCTTAGTCAGAGCGCTAGGACCACGCACAGCCATTCTTATTAGTATTAATGTCAATTCAAGCATGCCGTATCGTCGAATTTTGCGTCCTGATGATAGTACTTTTTCGCGCAAGACTACGAAACGTCCTTGCTTCCTGAGTTTCATGGCGAGCCAAATTTCCTCCGAAGCATATACCCTCTCATCGTACCCGCCAGCTTCTTCATATGCATCTCGCGTCATGAACATGAAGCATCCACCCACCAGCTTTGCGAATCGCATCGGAATCTGCCCAATGGTAATTGCCATGCGAGCAGAAGTTGAAATTTGACCGCGAAACTTTATGGTAGCGCCGCCGCCGACTGCGCCTTTATCCAGAGCGCTTAGTGCTGCGCGAATTGTATCAACTGGCGCTAACGTGTCCGCATCTACAAAGATGAAAATATCACCCCTTGCTGCTTTAGCGCCTGCATTGCGCGTCGCTGCAATATGTCTGTCTTTTACCTGTACAACCTTAGCACCAGATGCGTTTGCTAATTGGGCTGTCCTATCACTTGAATCATCATCAACAACGATGATCTCGTAATCGAGTTTCAGTTGATCCGCACCTTCTCTTAACTGCGCGACGGTTTCTTCAATTAGGGCTTCTTCGTTGTATGCAGGGATAATGAAGGAGATCATTTGAATTATCTCGTCCAGGAATCGTCCCAGAGCATTCCGCTGGGAACAGCAGCATCGGATGATTGCTCAACCATGTTGGCCACTGGATAGGCACAGTAATCCACGCTGAATGCGGCGGCGGGTCGGTGGTTGCCGCTGTGGCCAAGGCCGCCGAAGGGGAGTTTACTTGACGCCCCAGCCGTGCCCGTATTGCGGTTGATGCACCCGGCCCGTACCCGGCGGAAGAACGTCTCGTAGGCCGCATCATCATTCGTGAAGATCGACGCCGCCAGACCATATTTTGTGGCGTTGGCCTGCTCGATCGCCTTATCCAGATCGCTCACTACGGTGACCTGCAGGATTGGCCCGAACACCTCGCAGTCGGTCTGGACACTGAAGCCGTCAACCTCCACCACGCCGGGCGTGACGAAGTGCCCCGGCCGATCCATCGCCGTGGCCTCGACCAGCACCCGCCCGCCGGCTTGCACCAAGTCGTCCTGGAACCGGCGCACATCTTGGACCGCTTGCTCGCTCACCACCGGGCCCATGAAGATCGGATCGGTGGATCGGGGCGGGCCGATGAGCAACGTCGATGTCACTTTGCACAACGCAGGAATGAACCGCTGGGCAATGTCCTGCTCGACGATCACTCGCCGGGTGCAGGTGCAGCGCTGCCCGGTGGTTGCAAAGGCGGCCCGGGCGCATTCGAGGACCGCTTGCTTGAGATGAGCGTCCGCCAGGACCACCGCCGGGTTGTTTCCGCCCATCTCCAGGGCCATGATGCGCCCCGGCCGATCGAGGTTGGCCTGGAGAATGCTGCGTCCAACCGCCCAGGAGCCGGTAAACAGAATGCCGTCGATCGAATCGTGATTCACCAACCGCGGCGCGACGCCCCGACCGCCGTGGATCATGTTGAACACGCCCGGCGGGACGCCCGCTTCGTCCATGAGCTCCGCAAGCAGTTGCCCCACGGCCGGGGTCTGCTTGGACGGCTTGAAGACGACCGTGTTGCCCAGCAGCAGCGCCGGCACGAAATGACCGTTGGGAAGGTGGGCGGGAAAGTTGAACGGGCCAAGGACAGCCATGACCCCATGCGGCTTGAAGCGGCAATGACCCGCACGAGACGCCGACACGCTCACCTCGTACTCCCGAACCCGGCTGAGGCTGATCTCGTCCAGCGTGATCCGGACCTTGTCGGCCAGCCCCTTCGCCTCCAGGCGAGCCTCAGCCAGGGTCTTGCCCATCTCGTCGGTGATGACTTCGGCGATGCGCTCGGCGTGCAAGGCGACGATTTCCTGCCAGCGCCGCAACAGGTCCGCCCGGTCATTCATAGGGCGCGCGGACCACTCGTCCAGCGCACGGCGCGCGGCCTGGATCGCTTGGTCCACATGATCCACGGACGGTGAGCCCTGCCAGATGATCCGATCCGGCTCGGTGGGATCGGTCGACACGAGATCATCGCCTGGGATCGGCTCAAATCGGCCGTTGATGTAGCTGCTTGGCGGGTGCTTCAGGAGGTCGATCACGGGACGGCCTCGGGCCCGGCGGCGGAGGTCGCGCGTCGTTGAGCGGGCGCATCGGCCTTGGACCGGCTCAGCGGCGCCGCGACCGGCGCCGGCATCGGCGTCAGGCCGATGACATCACCCGCATGGGCTCCCAAGAGCTCTGCTGCCTCCGGCGGGATCGACACCGTCCCCGCAGATTCTGCATACAGCGTTCTGACCGCCCGGAAGCCCGCCTCCCGATTCACGCTCACAAAGCCGGCGTTCGGCCCGTCATCCACGGGCTCTCCGAGCCGGCACTCTCTGGTCGATTTGACCAGATCGATCTCGCCGATCTGCGCTTCAAGGTATGGGCCGCCATCAAACGGATCGACATGGCCGCGATAGTGAAAGCCGATCCCTTCGAGAAGCCTCTTGGCCGGTTCCGTCTCCGGGCCGACCTTCCCGATCGTATTGCGAGCATCGGGCGGCAGCAGCGAGACATAGATCTCCTGCTTGGGGAGCAGGGAAGTGATGAACTCCTTGGAGCGCTGACAGAACAGATCCGCCTCCGCGAAGGTCAGATTGATGAATCTCCGGCCAAACGCCTCCCAGAACAAGTTGCGGCTGTCAGGCGTCAACGGGCCCATCATCTCCGCAATGATGCGGTCGGAGAACCACTCGCGGTGCAGCCCGATGAGGTGGAAGCGAATGAGACTCAGAAGCATGCCGAGCTTCTCCTGGTGCCCGCGATACGACGGCCCGAGCACGAGGCCGCCGATCTCGCTCGGCCCGGATTCGTCGTTCCCGAGCTTCAAGGTCAGATGCACTTGCCCGGTCTGCAGGTCTGTGCTGTAGAGCTCACGCTTGCGAAGTTGCAAGTACGTATGAGGCCGGCCGGGCCAGCTGATGCACGAAACGATCGACGATGTGCCGATCACATTGCCTGTTCCGGTCTCTTCGATCACAAACATGAACTGCCGCTCGCGCGGGCTGGGGGCCTGGCCGGCGAAGCTCTTGCGTGACCGCACGATCCTGGTGCGAATGATCTCCGGGTCCGCCGGCAGATTGATGAAATGCACCATCTTCGCCAGCTTCAGCAGCGTGGGGGCATCGTCAACGGTGGCCTGGCGGATGAGAAACATGTGAAGAAAGGGATTAGGGGTCAGGCATTAGGATTTAGGGAAGAAGCAGAGGGATCGGAGGACAGGGGCCGGCTCAGTCACTCTGCGCCGCTCTCGCCAACGCAGCCTCCATGATCTCAAACACCTCGTCGAACTGCTGCGGCTGCATGACGCCGACCGGCGGCAGGAAACGAATATGGTATGGCTCGTGACCGCAATAAAAGGCGATGACCCCTTCATCGAACATCACATGCAGCGCCTTAGTGATCTTCGACCGATCACCTCCAAACGGCGTAAGCCGCATCATCCCCCCTACTCCATCGTAGACGCGTTGCGTTGATCGGCCGTCGGCCTGCGGCACCGGCCCGAACCAGTCCGGATGCTGTTCGATCAGCGCCTGCATGTGCTTGCGGAAAGCCGTCTGAAGCCGGGCGATCCGGCCGTCGGGGCCGTAGTACCCGCCCTCGCGCAGCCGCGCGAGAATGCGCCGCCCCACATGCAGCGCAACCGTGGACCCCACGAACGTCGCGCTGAGCAGACCCGGCTTGGGGTTGTATTGGGCAGTGTATAGACACGCGCACGCCTGGCTCAACTTCCCCACCGTCACGACATCAACGTAGTCGCCCACGCCGAGCTGCTCGAAGTAGAACATCTCGCACGTTCGGCCGAACGTCTGGATCTCGTCCACCCACACCGCGATGCCATTGTCGCGGCACAGTTCCATCAGCGGGACGAAGAACTCGCGCGGCGCTACGTTGAAGCCCCCTTCACCCTGCACCAGCTCCATCACGAAGCAGGCGTGCCGGCCTGGGTAACGGTCGATCACCTGCTGGAGGCCGTTGAGAGTCTCCTTGATCGAATCATCGCCGTGTTCGGGGTCATAGAACGGTACGTAATCCACGGGGACGGTGAGCGGGATGCCCACCCGACCCGCGCTCGAATCGGTGATCTGCGCCAATGTCGTGGTTCGACCAGCGAACCCGTGCGCGAACGCCAACACCCGATCTGCCGGGGCATTGTGCTGATAGCACAGCTTCAACGCCGATTCATTGGCCAACGCGCCTGAGTTGATGACAAAGCAGTGCTCCAGCCGCGATGTTCGGGCCGCTTCGGCCAGCAGGAGTTCAGCGAACTCAATCGCCTCGGTGTTGAATTGCAGGTTGCCCTGCATAACGGTGTCGCTCAGCGCGGCCCGCAGGGCGGTCGCGACGAGGTCCGGGTCGCTGTGGCCGAACGCGTGTACGCCGATGCCGCTGATCATGTCCCACTTCACCGACCCGTCAGCCAGTTGCACAAGCGGGCCGTGGCCGAGGCCGCAACCGACATACGGATACACAGGCGGCCTGCCCTTGATCTGCGTTTGCCGGGCGAGATGCGCCTCGTATGACGCGGCCAACTCAGGCGCCGGCCGCCGCACACCCGTGATCAACGACCGGGCTTCGACCAGCTCGCGCACAATCGTGTCCACCGCCTCCGCGACGGGCGGGCAGTCCGCAAAGGCGCTCAAGGATGAAATTTCAGATGTGCCCGAGGTCATGTGCGGGTCTCTGTCCATAGGCGCACCGCGCGATGCCGATCACTCATCCTACACACCCTCGCTATGCGGGGGTCCATCGTGATTATCGACGCCCGGCACGGCAACCGCAGTCACAGGGTCACGTTCGCAACGAATATGCACGCGTCCCTGGGCCAGTCGCGCCAATAGCGCCGCCAGCAGTTGACATCGCTCGACCAGGCTGGCCACTTCGACATACTCATCGTTTCGATGCAGGTTGCCCCCGCGAACACCGAGGCTGTCGATCGTCGCCAAGCCTGCATCCTGCAAGTTGTTGCCGTCGCACACACCTCCGGCGGAGGCAAACGGCAGCCCACGGTGGGCCGGCCCAAGATCCTCCGCAACGGCCCGCGCCGCCTCGGCAAAGCCGCGCACCGCTTCGGTGGTCGGCTTCGGCGGGCGGTTCCACCGGCGGTGCACGACCACCCGAGGCATCGCATCATCGGCCGTAGCCAGCGCATCGATCGCCGCGGCGAGCCGCGTGCCCGTATCGGCATCGGCATAGCGCACGTTGCCCCAGGCCGCAGCGTAGTCGGGCACAGTGTTCGTAACCGGACCACCCTGCAACGGGCCCACGTTGACCACGACGCCGCTTGGGGGCCTCGCCATCTGCGCCAAGACAATGATAATCTCAGCAAGCTTGTTGACGGCGCTCACGCCTTTTGTGAAATCGCGCCCCGCGTGGGCCGAGCGCCCAAACACCTCGACCATGAACTGCCCGGAGCCCACTCGCTCAATAACCAGCGCCCCGTCTGCCAGCGCCGGTTCCAGCACGATGCCCAAATCATGGCCACTAGCGGCTTCGCGTAGCACCGCTTCGCTGTGGAATGACCCCGTCTCCTCGTCGCTGTTCAGCAGCATCGTCCAATTCAGCTCGACGCCCGCCTCGGCCAGCATCTCCAGCGCGGTGACGGCAATCAACACGCCACCCTTCATATCCACCGCGCCCGGGCCCGTGGCGATCTTCCCGTCGGACGACACCGTCAGCTCGCAGAAGGAATCCTCGGGATCATGCACAGTATCGAGGTGCCCGACGATCAGGATTCTCGGGGTTGAGGCATCGACCAGATGCTTGGCCACCAACGTCGGCGGGACCGATGGACCCGCGCTCGATTCGCCGGGTGTCTCGAGCCACTTGGGTCGCGGTTCCCCAGGCATGAGCTTGATGACCGCTCCCAGCGCTGACAACCGGCCGGTGAGGATATCTCGATAGCGATTCAACCCCGTCGTGTTGTTCCTGCCGGTCGGGATCGCCACATGCTCGGCCAACTGTTTCAGCAGCAGGTCCGACCGCGCCTTGACCAGATCACAAAGGCGACGTTCGGTGTCAGTCAACGCCATGAGCACATGGTACGGCCGGGTGAGCCGAGATGTGTTGAAACCCAGTAAGCGTTTCCCGCCGGCACTGCCAGCGGCTTTACAGGGGCCAGTCGCCGGTGAATACTTCCTCGGCGGGGCCGGTCATGAAGACGTGATTCGTCCGCTCATCCCAGCGGATATCGAGATCGCCGCCGGGAAGATGCGCGAGCAGTCGGCGATCGGTCCGGCCGGTGATCAACCCGGCCACACACACCGCGCAGGCGCCGGAGCCGCAGGCCAGGGTCGCGCCGCTGCCCCGCTCCCAGGTGCGCATAAAAACCTCGTTGGGGTCAGCCACCCGGACAAAGTGCACGTTCATGCGATTCGGGAAGGCCGGATGTGTTTCCAGCTTCGGGCCGAGGCGTTGGAGATCGACGACCTCGGCATCATCGACGTAGATGACCGCGTGCGGATTGCCTATCGAGACGAACACCGCCTCGAAGGTTTGCTCATCAACGCTGATGCGGTAGATCGGCCCGTCCCCGCCGGCGAGATGACGCCGATCAACGGGCACGTCCCCAAGCAAGAGGACCGGTTCGCCCATATCCACCGTCACCTGATCGACCGTGCCATCGCCGCCAATGGTGTATTCCAACGTCAGCACGCCTGTCCCGGTCTGGATGCGCATCGGCTGCGCCTTGCTGAGCCCGTGATCGTGGGCGTACTTGCAGACGCAGCGTATGCCGTTGCCGCACATCGCCGATTCGCTTCCGTCGGCATTGAACATGCGCATACGCACGGCCGCATCGACACCGGGCTCCGGGGGCTGGATGAGAATCAAGCCGTCGGCGCCGATGCCCCGGCGGCGATCGGCCATCGCCCGAGCCAGCGCAGCCGGATCATTGACGGATTCTTCGGACCCGTTGACGTAGATGTAGTCGTTGCCGATGCCGTGCATCTTCGTGAAACGCACCATGGCGGTCATTGCTCCACCGGCGAGCAGGCCTTGCGGGCCTCCGGCCACCGCTCGGCGCCGCCCACCTTCCTCGGGGCCATCAACGGATTTACCGCCGTCTGATTTCCCCGAGATCGACGATCACCCGGCTATGACGGTAGAAGTCTACGTTCAGCGTGTCTTGGTTGACGAATGTGAACACCAAACAGTTGGCACGAAGGTTGTCCGCGTAGTTCAGATCGCCGATGTGGGGGCCGGCGTACTGCTGGTTGCGGTGGCGCTGGGCGTGGTTGTGAAAATGAAACGCGGCTGTGTACGCCACATCGAGCATCTTCTGCGAGGCGATGAACTCGGTGTCGCGCCGACGAAATCGAGGCGGGAACTCCAGGATTTCAAATCGCCCCTGCCGGTCCAGAGTGAGAACCCCCCCATATTCGCAGGAGCGATCCTCCCGGTCCCGTTCGGCGTAATCGAACAGGTGCGCCACCACCTCGGGCACTTGCATGGCGCGCACAGCCAGCAGCATCGCCGCCAGATCTCCCCACGTCAGTGCATCGCGGTGCTCTCGGAGGCGCTGGGCGTATGTCCCGGGGTTCCCTCGGAACCGGTCGGCGTCGATGTGCAGCCGGCTGGAATGAATGTGGCCGCTGACCCGCTGGTACAAGTCGTCCTTGGAAGCTTCCAGCAGCCAGGGATCGTGAAACGAGGCGGCGACAAGAATCGGCAGATCACGCAACTCCAACTCGCGGCGCCGCGAATCCGCCAGTCCAGGCACGATCGCCGCCGCCTGTGACCAGAACTCGGCGCGCTGCGGCTCCCGCAGCTTTCTCAGCCAAAGAATCTCTTCATGGTTGCGAGGGATGATCCCCAGCTCTATCGCGGCGGCCTGCAGATCGGCCAGCATGGGATCGTCTGCGCCAACAGCGTGCCGAGCCAGTAGATCGACAAGTTGGTCGCGATGGCCGAGGCGGTGCAGCAATTCCCAACAGCGGCTGCGCAGACCTTGTTGATATGGCTGGTTGGACTCGATGAGGATCTCGAAGATCACCTCGACCACATTCTCCTCACCGTGTAGACGAACCAACGCCTGGTATTCCTGCCGGTCCGCGTCGTCGATGAAACCGATCGGCCGCGCCCAACTGCTGACCAGCGCCGGGCTCAGATCAGCCCAGCCGCGGTCGGTGATCAACTGGCACAACCGCTCCAGCCATTCCCTTGCGCCAAGGCGGGGCAGGTGCTGCCGGCAGGTTTGTTTCAATCCTTCTTCGTCAACAACAGCCAGACGATCGAACGCAGCCTCGCGTGCTGCGGGCGTGTATCCGGGCCGCCAGATCATTCGATGCAGCGCCTCCCGATAGGCCCCGTCGTCGGGGCGCGCGTCCAGCACCTCCATGGCCCGGAAGTGTTGCCGCGAACTCACCTCGGTCTGGCGTAGGGTCGCCAGGGGATCTTCAACCGCGACCGGGCCGCCACAGCCCGCCAGCAACACCCCGACCAGGCCCGCCAACGCCATCCAACCACCGATGACTGGATTGTCGTGGTGGTCCATGGGTCCCAGTGTACATCGCGCCCAAGCCGCTAGTCCGCTGCGCCTGACACTCCTAGCATTAGGGTAATCTGCCCCAAAGCAGTCCGGAAGCCGCGGATGAAGGAAACCCAACCCCAATCCCAACCCGCCAAGCGAACGGCGGTATCCGTCCGGGAGCACGTGGAGGAGATCCTCGATCTCATACGTCCCGCGGTGCAGTCCGACGGAGGCGATGTAGAGCTCGTCGATGTGAGCGAGGACGGCATCGTCCGCGTGCGGTTCCTTGGGGACTGTGTCGGCTGCCCGTCCAGCGCGATGACGCTCAAGAGCGGGATCGAACGAAACCTCAAGCAGTACGTTCCGGAAGTCAAGGCCGTTCAGTCGGTCGCGTAGCCTCAAGGCACTCCCCGGGGTGGGCTGAATCGACGGGCGACCCAAAAACCCGCCGGCCTAGCCGAACAAAACCATAAAATCGGCAAAAAGTGCTTGGGCCACCGACGAATTCGTGTACCCTAGTGCCAGGTGGGATTGTGCATGATCGCACATTCATTTGGGCAGGAGGTCCTACACATGCTTGTGATCACCAGACGAGAGGGGGAGGAGGTCGTCATTGGCAATCCGGCAAGTCCGATCGGAACGGTGCGAGTGGCGGCAATCAAGGGTGACCGGGTTCGGCTGGCGTTCGCCTTTCCCCGTGAAATCGACGTGCATCGCCGCGAGATCGCCGACGAAATCCTTGCCGCCAAATCATCAGTGGTGGGTTCCATCCGTCCCGCAGCCCGAGAGGCCACCTGACCCCCGGGCAAGGGGTTGGGATCGCGCCACCGCTGTTGGCCATGATGTCGCGCGCAGCGGCATCACATGTTGCGGTCTTTGACCGTCCCGCCCGGTCGTCTCCTGCCGGCAACGTTGCGGCTACGCAAGAAAGCCCGTGGCGTGTGGTGGGTCACGCCACGAGCAAAGAGGAAGGGAACTTGGCGGCTCACGCTTCAGCTTCGGTGAGCCGCGTGGCAGGAAGGCCTCCGGTCGCGGGTGGAGACCGGAGACGAGTGAAACAATGGCATGGGCGTCCACGACCCTTGCCGTACCCCGGGGCGAAACCGATCGCCTGATCCTTGCCGATACGGTGCCGCCACGAATCCGGGTCGTCCATGACCCGACCACCCTTCGGCCGGCCAGCACGCTGCGCAGAGCGTTCAACTCGCGCGAAGTGTCCACAAATGAGGCAGTTGCGACGGGATGCTGCGGCCTGATTATCCCCCCACCAAGAGACGGCCACCCGCCCCGAGACCGAACATCCACCGCGGCGAGTCTGTCGGTCGGGTCGTCTGGGGCCGTGATTTTGCGACTCGCCGGATCCAGGCGGAGCCGAATGTCCCAAGCGTGCATCAGTGGATCTCCGCTTCACAGACTGTCTCCGGTGTTCCTCGGTCCCGTTCTCGTCGGTACACGGCGCCGGCCGCGCGCATTCTACTCACCGGCGGTTTACTCCTCACGCGGTCTTGGCCCGCTCTCGGCGCCGCGCAGTTGCAGGTGGTTTCCCAATCCACGAACAACCACCCTTGTGCCGATTCCCACTGCCGCCAGCATGTCATGCGGCAACAGGACACGACCGGTGGTGTCGATCTCGACAAGCCGCGCCGCAGAAAAAATCTCCTCAGCCTGACGAAGCTGCTCCGGCGAGCTGTCCAGAGACGGTTCGATTTCCCGCGCCTCTTGCTCATAGGTTCGCTCCGGCCAAAGCGAAAGCGCCCCATCAGGCCTCGGCAGCAAGTAGAACCCCTCGCCATGCACCGTCGTATCGAGGCATTCACGAATCCTTGCCGGAATCACCAACCGGTGTTTGTCGTCGATCACGTGGCTGTATGTGCCGACGAACGGGCGCGGTCGCACCCTTGACGGCGAAGAACGCACCGTCTCCATCACGACATCGCCGACGTTTGGCAACGTATCTTCAAATCCAGAGAACGCAGCAGCCCGAGGATGGCCGCCGTGCGACCCTGTGCCGTGACCGATTGGTGGGGCTTGCCCGTCTGCTGCTCGCATCATTCGCTCCACGCAGGCCGCAACATATCCCACAACGTCCCACCTGGCAACCCAAATCTACCATTTTTGGGCACCATTCTGCCACCGTGCTCGTCCAGATGCCTCCGCCATTACCGTAACTCGATGTCATCCAGATAGTTCGGATTCTTCGGCTCAATGCAGATTCTTCCCGGAATCCCCACCGCAAATCGAGGCAGGCCCTGACCGGGCCGATCTAGAGCCGACCGCCCAACCCATCAACGGCAAGTAGTGTCGCTGCCATCGACCGACCGCGCCTGGGGACCGCTGTAGCGACGAGCGGAAAACCCGACAAGCCGAGATCACCTCAGTCAGCGGTCGGCCGTCTTTGACCAAGGTGTCCAGCCCCGTGGGTCCGAACAATCGCGCTAAGCGATCGAGCACCCATTCCCCGCCGCGCCCCCCACCAGCCAGTCATGCGCCAACCCAATCCTGTGGTTCCCGACTTCGCCTATCATCGGCCGATGACCAAACCCAAACCAACTGCCGCCGCTGCTGCGACCGCGCCTGCGTTGCACCCAGCGAACCGGCTCGGCCTGGATTACACCGCCGAGGCGGCGAAGTTCGCGGTGCCGGCGGCTGGGATCATTGACGTTCACACCCACATCAACGGGCTCGCGTCGGCCGCGATCTACCGGCGAGCTGCCGAGTTGTACGGCGTGCGGCTGGTCTACTCCATGACTCATCTGGAGGAGGTCGAGCAGGTCCGTGAGGTTCTCGGCTCCGCGGTCCGTTTTATCGCCGTGCCGAACTACACCGGCGAGGACCGCCGCCACCACCACGGGCCGGGGTACATAGAGCGAATCGAGAAATTCCACGCCTTGGGGGCGCGAATCGTCAAGTTCTGGGCCGCTCCGAGGGGAATCGACTACGGGCGGGAGGTCGGCGATCCGAATCTGCTGCGTCTGGACGCGCCGGACCGCCTCGAAGCCATGCGGGTCGCTCACGACCTGGGCATGATCTTCATGGTTCACGTCGCCGACCCCGACACCTGGTTTGCAGCCAAGTATGCCGACGCTTCGCTCTACGGCACCAAAGCCCAACAATACGAACCGCTGGAGGAGCTCTTGGACCGCTTCACCCAGCCGTGGATTGCCGCACACATGGGCGGCTGGCCGGAGAACCTCGACTTCCTTGCGGGCCTGCTCCAACGGCATGACAACCTGTATCTGGACACCAGCGCCGCTAAGTGGATGCTGCGCGAGCTGAGCAGACACACACGCGAAGATCTCGCCGCGTTCCTTCGGCAGTTCAACGGACGAGTCCTGTTCGGGTCGGACATCCTTACAGCCGATGAGCACCTGGCACGCGGCGAAACAGGGCACGAGGTCCTGGCCAAGGCCGGCTCGCCCGAGGAAGCCTTCGACCTGTATGCCAGCCGATACTGGGCATTGCGATCACTGTTTGAGACCGACTACCACGGCCCGTCCCCCATCGCCGACCCCGACCTGGCGATGACCCAGCCGGATCGCTACAGCGAGATGGACGCTCCCGTGCTTGCGGGCAAGGCCCTCCCGGGCGATCTGCTGCGCAGCCTCTACCACGACGCGGCGAACCAGCTTCTCGAACCGCTGCATCGGTGAGCCGGGGTCAGGAGTCAGGAGGCAGGGGTCAGCGATGGAGGATCTCACTGAGAGTCATGTGGCGCGGCGCGCGCATCCAGCGCGCGACATCTTCAGCCGAATCGGCGCGCGCAGCACCTGGAACGCGCACTTCCCGCAGCGCCGCACCATTGATTGCGACTCGGGACAGAGGATTGGACCGCACCTGCGCGCGCAAGCGCGACCGTGCGGGCCACCCGGCGCGCGCCAGCCATGCCGCGTGCGCTATAACTTCGGCTAACCAAGGCTTATCTCGGCTTATCTCGCGCTAAGTCGGTGCTTCGGGAGCGCATCGAGCCTTATGTTCGACCAACTCGTGCGCGCCGGCGCGACCTCAACCAGCCCTGCGCGCAGAGACGTGGCTGTGCCGCGCACGAAACGAAGAGAAAGCCCAGGGAAAGCGTTCCCTGGGCTTTGGCGCATCACTCATCACTCATCACTCACCACTTCTTCTTCTCCTATGGCTGCCCCTCCAGAATCGCCAGCAGCAGAGACGCGGACGCGAAGGCTTCGGAGTCGCTTGCGTCGATCAGCCAGTCCTGGTATTCGTCGACGCTGTCGAATCCCATCTCATCGAGCGCCGCGGTGAGCGATGGGCTTGAATCCGGACCGCCGTCGCCACCTCCGCCGCCTTGAGCGCACTCGTCGCAGGTCAACTCCGGGCCGGGGCCACAGAGGGGGGCTAGCGGGCAGGCGCCCCAGTTGTTCAGCAGTCTCGCCAGATCGAAGGGATCGGTGGTGCAGTCGCCGGTCAGATCGCCGCAGGGCATGCCCCAGCACGCCAGCAAGCGTGCCTGATCGAACGCATCGACGGTGCAGTCGGGCACGCCTAGAGGGCCGGTGAAGTCGCCGGGAC
>JADFIR010000080.1 GCA_022566535.1 Planctomycetota bacterium | reverse complement strand
CAATGAGCGTAAGGGAGAAGTCGGCTCCAGTGAATGCAATCGACCCGACATCGAGGTAATTATCAGCGGCGGCGTCCGGAGCTTGGGCTACGCCTGTCGGGCCGAAAATCAGACCCTGCCCGGTCACGTCGAGCGGAGGAGCGATCCCTCCAACCCAGTTTGCCCCCTCGGTCCAGAGATCACTGATGCCGCTGCCATTCCAGGTGAAGTCTGCATGGGCGTTCCCAGCGAGCAGCAGCGCAATTCCCCCTACGACCGCTGCGGCCGTAACTCGTTTCGTCCACGAGCTACTTTGCATATCTTTGCACCTTATCAGTGAAAGAGAAGTCGGTCCGTACAGCGGATCCTATGGACTTTTGGCTTTCGGCGTTTACTTCACGCGCACGGCCCCCAGTTGGCCAGCAGGGTCAGCAGGTCGAGGAGTGCGGCAGGGGCAGGCTGAGCGGGAGATGATGCGTCAGTGCATGAGCAACATGCGCGAGGCGCTGCAACTGGTCGAAGCGGGAGAGATGCTGTGAGCAAAGCACTGTCCATCATCGACACCACCGCCCTGGCCGAAGGGCGGCGGACCGACCATCCGGTCGCAGTCTACCTGGCCGGTCTCTCGGCCGGATCACGTCGCACGATGCTCGGTGCCCTCAACACCATCGCACAGATCGCCTGCAGCAACCGCACCGATGCCTGGGCCGTCCCCTGGGCCGGCCTCAGACACCAACTCGCCGCCGCTGGCACTGCCTTTTCCCCCGCCCGAACCGCCATCGCCCGTGGACGAGACGGTCCGAAGCATTGAGCGACCCGGCCGACGGCCGACGGCACAGCCGCCTCCGGGCGTTCTTATCGGCGTCTCTCGGCACGCTGGATGGCATGGTGGCGTCTTGGTCACTGGCAAAAGTGCAACGCGGGAATTGCCGATGATCAGCGTGGAGGATGCGCGGGAAAAAGTGCGTGTCCAAGCCGCCAGGGCATGATAAAGCGGCCTCGCCGAAGCTCCATCCTTGCAGCCGGGCGAATACATGATCCCACGCACAGTCCTCTGAGTGCCCAATGCGCATCCACCACCACGTGTCGATCATACTCTTCGTCGCCATCGCCGGTGCAATCGGACTTGCCCTTGCTGTGGGTCTCTTGCTTGGCGGGCTGGAGCGCGCCGCCCAGGAGACCGGCAGGGCGTCTGAGCAGTATCAGCAGGTCAGGATGCTCCTCGCCGATGGGCAGGATCTGCTGGAAACGATCAACACGCTTACCTCCGATTCCGCCCAGGACAGCTTCGTCATTATGAACCACGCTATCGAGCGGTCCGTGCGCGGTCTGGCCAGGTTTCATCACAGCTCACTGCTCATCAAAGCACAACCCGTCGAGCAGGCGCTGGACGCTCTGGAAACGATGATCGAGCAGAGCCGGAAGTTGGTCATCAGCCGTGCCTCGGGGCTTCCTCTTGTGGATGAACTTGAGCGGCTCCGTGCCAACGCCGCGATGTATATGACGCGATTGGACCAGGTGGAGACTGCCGCCGGCCTGGCGATCGGTGAGCAGGATCAAGTGCTGGCGCAACGCCGAAGGCTCATCATGCTCATCATTGGGTTGATATGCGTCGTCTATCTTGCGGCCATGGAACGTGTCCGCCATTGGACGACCCGTCGCCTGATTCTCCCGGTGCAGAAACTAGCCAGCGCCGCCATGAAAGCGATGGAAGGCGAGGAATCCTTCCCCCACCTGGAGCAGGGCACGACGGAAGAGCTCAACACCCTGGCCCGAGTGCTTTCGTCCTTTGTGGACACGCTCAAATCAAGGGTCCGCGAACGCACAGCTCAGGTTGAGCAACAAAAGGAGCATCTCGAACGAGAAGTCGCGGTTCGTCGGCAAGCTGAGGAACAGCTGCGCCACGCAGCGTTCCACGACAAGCTCACCGGCCTCTGTAATCGCGATCTGCTGCTGGACCGGCTCGAGCGCTGCATCGAACGTGCCCGGCGCAATGACGACTACAAGTTCTCCGTGCTGTTCCTCGATGTCGATCGGTTCAAGGAAGTCAACGACAGCTTGGGCCATTTCGTCGGCGATCAACTGCTCGTCGCAATCGCCGACCGGTTGCAACGATGTCTGCGCAGCAGCGACACCCTTGCCAGAGTCGAGAGCAATACAATTGCTCGAATCGGCGGTGACGAGTTCGTCGTTCTGCTTGATGGGATCAAAGCGAGATCCGACGCGAGCATCGTCGCTCAGCGCATACAAGAGGTCTTGGCGGAGCCATTTCACCTGCATGGCCACGAGGTGTTCACCTCCGCCAGCATCGGAATTGCGTTCAACGAGATCGAGTGTGACAAGGCGGATCATCTGCTCCGCGACGCCGACACGGCGATGTATCACGCCAAAGCTGCGGGCAAGGCCCGGCATGAGGTGTTCAACAAGCAAATGCACGCCGAGGCGATGTCCCGGCTGCAACTGGGCAATGATCTGCGGCGGGCGGTCGAGAATCAGGAGCTCGGCATTGCCTACCAGCCCATCATCTGCCTCAAGACGGGCCGCTTGACCGGGTTCGAGGGGCTGGCCCGATGGGAGCATCCGCAGCGCGGCAACATCTCCCCGGTGAAGTTCATCGCACATGCGGAAGAGACGGGACTCATCGTCCAAATCGGCCAATGGGTGCTTCAGCAGGCCTGCCAACAACTGCGGGCCTGGCAGGAGCAGTTCCACCGCGATCGTTCGCTGTCCGTCAGCGTCAATGTCTCCAAGCGCCAAGTGGCTGAACCGGGATTCGTCGAGATGGTGCAGCAGGTCCTCAACTCGACCGGGATCGACGGAAGTGATCTGAAACTCGAAATCACCGAGACCGTCATTATGGAAAACCCCGACTCCATCGCCGAGGTGCTCGAACGCCTCAAGGAGCTCGGCGTGGAGATTCATATGGACGACTTCGGCACCGGCTATTCATCGCTGAGCTATCTGCACCGCTTCCCGCTGGATGTGCTCAAGATCGACCGGGCGTTTGTGGGCACAATGAGCGCGAACCACGACTACGCTGACGTCGTCCACACCGTCGTCTCGCTGGCCCACACGCTGAACATGCAGGTGACGGTCGAAGGTGTGGAGACGCTGGACCAGCTGGTGAAGCTCATGGCTGTGGGCTGTGACTACGGCCAGGGCTATTACTTCGCCGAGCCGATGGACGCCGAGGCGGCCCAGAAAATCATCAGCTCGGAGCCCGAGTGGCTCAAATCAGCCGCGTGATCGTCGGCCCGCTTCCTCGCGCACAAACCAGGCCCAATTTGTTGCGCTACATCTGCGCGCGCAGTGATCTGCGCGCACACTTCGCATCTGAGCACAACCGCAATTCTGAGTTGCCATTGAGGGTCGGCCCTTCTTGCGCGCGCCCAGGTGACCGTGCGGGCCACTCAGCGCGCGCCAGCCATGCCGCGCGCGCTCTAACTTTGGCTAACCGGGGCTTATCTCCGCGCAACTCGCGCTAAGTCGGCGCTTCGGGAGCGCATCGAGCCTTATCTTCGACCAACTCGTGCGCGCCGGCGCGACCTCAACCCACCGTGCGCGCAAAGATGTGGCTGCTTCGGGCAACTACGGGCCGCAGTGGCACAGCGACTCCAGTCGGTCCAGTATGCCCTCCGTCAGTCGCTGTCTGGTGGTGACTCGCCCCCGAACCGGAGCACGAACCGGCCGATGTGCAGTGTGAGCCTTTCATACTCGAAACGCCGTTCGTCAAAGCCGTCACCGAGCGCAGGAAGCAGAAACTCGCGAATCCCGAATTCCGTTATCTCCTTGCCCATTCGATCCCTTTCCGGCGAGGATTTGCCATCGAGCACCGTATCACCTGGCGGAACGAGAAGGTCCTGGTATTGCTTCTGCTCCTTGATGGGCTTCTGGTACAGAAACTCCAGCCAGAACAGCATCACCATTCGCAGCTCATCATTCGGCTCGTGGTCTAGCGCGTGATCCAACTGCGTCAAGAGGCGGTACGTGTTTCGCAACCGGATCAACTGTCGGGGGTTGTCAAACTTGAAGGCTCGCGTCCACTTCTCGAACCACCGGCAGTCCGTCGCGGTTTCCTGCATCATCGCCGGTATGGGCTGCTCATCTTTGGAATCTTCGATAGTTTGGACCGCAGCCACCTCACCCGAGGCGGGAGAAGTGCTCGGCGTTCCTTCGGTCCCGCTCGTTGACTCTGATGCAACCTCTGACTCCTCATGCTTTTCAATGAGCGCTTTCAACTTCTCATCCGACGACTGCGTATCAGGCCGGCGAGAAAGGGCATCCACCTCATCCTTGTCCACCGTGCTGAAGAGGCGATCGCGAATGAACGATTGCATACTGCTCGGTCGTGGCAGCTCCACGGGTAGTTGGATGATCTTGCCCAGGTAATCCCTCGCGATCTCCTGTGGGGATCGATTGGCACCGGCGAGATTGGCGTAGTGCTTCGCCACCGCAGCGAACGCGATCCGGTAGTCGATCGCGATAACGACAATCACGTTCGGCATCTCCATCACCAGCCGGATCGCATCAAAGGTCTGCGTGACGCACTCCTGGCCGCAACGGTCTAGATCGTCCACGAACACGACTAGCCGTCTGGCGGTGCGTGGCGCAATCTTTGCATCGATGCTACGCACCACATGCCAAATCTTTGCCTCGATGCTACGCAACACATGCCTGAGGCTGCGGAGGATCCAGCGCCTGCTTCCGTCCTTCTTCTTCCCCTTCTTCCCTTTCCGGTTTTTCTGGTGAACTCCACGTAGATCGCAGAGGGCTTTGATGTGCTTCTTCATCACCGGCACGGCACCCAGGTGTTTGCCGTAGTCCGGCAGCTTGAGGTAGGTCTGGAGCTGCGTCGCCAGCGGGTGGTTGAGGATCGTGCGGACGTTCTTCCACGCCAAAACGATGAAGACCACTACGCCGCCGACCGCACCCACTCCCAGGACCGACTGCAGGAATTGGCTGCCGCTCATGCTCGCTATTAGCCATGCGACAGATACAGCCAATAGCGTGACCAGGAAACTGACTACCGTCCGCAGGAGTGCAGATTGGTGCTCGGCCCATGCGAAACGGAATGTGAGCCACCAGCGCCCCCGGAATCCCAGCCCCTGCGTCAGACCGCTCACGACTTCCTGGGCGAGGCCGGCGCGAATGTCGTCCGTGTGCTCATACTGCCAGGCGTTGAATGTGGCGAAGAGGAACTCAAAGGCTCCGCCGCCGTACTTCCCCGAATCTAGCTCTTTGGTAAGCTGCTTCATCACGCTGCTCTTGCCTGCACCCCAGTCTCCCAGGAGCGCAAGCGTGAAGGGCGTCGCCTGCTCCCGG
>JADFIR010000079.1 GCA_022566535.1 Planctomycetota bacterium | reverse complement strand
TAAGACAAAGGAGGACCTGCAGGAGCTGTTTCAAAAAATTCAGATGTCGGAGGCCGATTTTCAGGAAGAGAATGTCGCCTTGAAGACTCTGGAAAGTAGTGTTGTCGAAAAAAACAATAAACGCAAGACCGTTGAAATTCAGAGGCTCAAGTTTCTCGAGGGGCTCTCTAATAGTAAGCAGGAGCAGGAACGAGTAAAGACGCAGTTGGAGAATATTCGAAGCAGGTGCTCAGCCATCGATCGGGAGCTGGAAGAAAGCCAACTACTCGAAAACGTACGACAAAGCAAGATCGAAAAGCTGACGGAACAGAAGACGGACGAGGAGTCCTTGTTAGCTAAGTTTCAGGATCAACACTCAAAGCTTCAAGATTCACTTGAAGCGCTTCTGGGAAAAAAGGAAGAGACCAGGGAGAGTATATTAAATCGACGCACCGAGTTACAGACCATCAAAGAGCGCATCGAGCTGCTCAAGCTGCCGCCGTGCCTCATCTGGTCCAGCGAGTTCCGCGGCGAGAATGATGAAGCGCTGACGTTGACCGACGGTTCCGATGTTCAAGAGTCTCTTGGCCTGACCGTATAGCACCGGCGTGTTCGGGGGCACGAGTCGCGCCGCACCGACGATATACTTGCCCTGCATCTGCATGAGGGTCAGGCCCACTTGATCCTCGGTGCCGGTTTCTGCGGACGACGGCATCCGATGCTGCATCACGATCGTGAACAGACACGTCGCGCAGATGACCAGCCAGGCGGGCAGTGCCCAGCCCTTGGGTCGCGGCGGCGAGGAACGGAACGTTGGCGGCTGTGGCGAGGTTGCCTCAAGTCCTGCGGACTGACTGACGTCACCAGGTGCGGGCGGACCAACCGAACTGACGTCACTGTCCATCGGCATCACCTCGTGCCCGGCGGCGCTTTGCTGCTCGCTACGGCGCGCCATGCAAGGGTCTATCGGCACCACCCGGCTGGACCCGGGCCTCGCCGCCAGACCCCCAGGCTACCAGCGAAGCGCCCCGGCCGTGAGGGCTTTGCTTCAGGAGCCGATCTGCGGCCTTGACACAACGTGCCCGTCGGCTAGGCTCACAGGCCCGCTCCCACTCCGCTCATTCAGGGGATCAACGCAGTACTCTCACGGCCCCCACCATGCCTCGCCAGACGTACTTCGCCAAAGCCGCAGATGTCACGCCCGCGTGGCGGCACGTGGACGCCGAGGGGCAAGTCCTCGGCCGGCTCGCCACCCGGATCGCCACCGTCCTGATGGGCAAGCATCGGCCTGACTACACGCCGCACGTCCACGGCGGTGACTTCGTCATCGTCACCAACGCGGAGAAGATCGTTCTCACGGGGCACAAGGCCCAACAGAAAATGAAGCTCCGCTACAGCGGCTATCCTGGAGGCCTCAAGGCGGAGAGCTACGCCTCGCTGCTGAAGCGCCGCCCCAGAGTGGTGATGGAGGATGCGGTGCGGCGGATGCTGCCCAAGAATAAGCTGGGCCGCAGGATGTTCACGAATCTCAAGGTGTATGCCGGGCCGGATCACCCCCATCACGCACAACAGCCGGTTCCGCTGGACTCGTAACCGGCTATCATCAATCCCGGCAGCGACCATGCTGATCGACCTTCTTGAGAGAGGCTTCCACGACCGACGAACACCATGAACGAGCCCAGCAGTAACCCGAGCGCCGAGTCGAAACCAAGCGGTAGCGAGCCTGACGGTCCGCCGGTTGCGGAGTCCCAAGTGACAAGCAGCGGCGAGGCGAGCGAGCCCGGTTCATCGCCAACCGCGCCCTCTGCGGCCGAGAAGCCGGCTGCAACCGAACCGCCGTCAGAGAGCAAACCGGCGCCTGCGGCCGCGACGGCCAAAGCTGCGAAGCGGTCGCCGGCCGGTGCTGCAAAGAAACGAGCGAGTACAGCCGCTGCCCCTTCGGCTACCCCAAGCCCCGAGGCGCCGAGGAGCGTCGTCCAATGGTGGTGGGGCACCGGCCGACGAAAGACCGCCGTCGCCCGAGTCCGGATCCGCCCCGGTGACGGCAAGTTCATGGTGAACAAGCGCGCTTATGGTGACTACTTCACCGAGGAGCGCGATCGCAAGGATTTGATCGGCGTGCTCGAAAAGACCAACACGGCTTCCAGCCTCGAGATCCACGTGAACGTCGGCGGCGGCGGGTATACCGGACAGGCTGGCGCCATCGTGCTCGGTCTCGGCCGGGCGCTTCTCAAATACGATCAGGTGCTGGAGCCGATCCTCCGCAGCAACGGATTCCTCACCCGCGATCCGCGCAAGGTCGAACGCAAGAAATACGGCCAGCCGGGCGCCCGAAAGAGGTTCCAGTTTTCGAAGCGCTGAACACTCGAAACGGTCTCATGTTCGTTCTCCTTTTGTGAAGCCCTCGGAGTGGATCTCCACTTCGGGGGTTTTTCATGGAAACCATCGCTCTCGGCGAGGTCAACGATCATCGTTCATGGATGTTGGCGGCGAGCGATCGAAGCTGTCGGTGAGCGGTTCGCATTGTTCGGGCAAGAGCATTGCGGTTCAGCCGCAGCTGCCCGGCCAGCTCAGCCAGCGTGAGCGGTTGGGAGCCACTGAGCCCGTAGCGAAGCGTGATCATTCGCTGCAAAGGCGGGTCAAGGCGCACCACCAACGGCTGGAGGTCCGACCTCAACGCCAGCCACCTCTGCCAAGGGTTCAACGAGCCGAACGGATCAGCGAGTATCACCGAGCCCGGTTGATGGCGAGTGGCCGCCCTGCCAACGGCCGGGCGATGCTCACTCGCCGCAAGCGCGCGGTTCATCGCGTAACCGGACCGCCGGCCGAGGCGGTGGCCGCGGCTCGGATCGATCGTCTCCACGGCTCCCCCGGTCACCGCAAACGCCAGCCTGAGCAATGTGAGAATCTCCTCTGACGGCTGGTGCTCCAATGAACGGTGAAGCACCTGCTCAATGCAGCCGACAGCAGCCGGAAGCCCGATCACAACCAGACGGCGTTTGAGCAGGGTCGCCCAGCGCAGATCGGTCTCGATCTGATCCAGCACATTCGACGCGGGATACTCGCTCAGGGCCTCGATCACGACTCGGGCGCGCCGCTTGAGCAGGTTGTAGCCGCCGACTAGCGCCTGCTCAATGGTCTTAGGCGGCGTGTCGGCTTGATGGATCGCCTCGATCAAGGCCAAAGCATCATGATGCGGCGGCAGATCGACCAACCCGCTGGTCACCGCCGGCGAGGAAAGGATCACCGATTCGGCGTCGTCACGGTCTGCCGATGGCACTGAGGTGGGCAGGATGAACTTCAGATCCAGCGCCCCAAGCAACTCGCGGCGGCGGCGGTTGACGGCCCGATCGATCGTCGGGCGGGTCTTGGAGAACCGGCGGCACAGAACCCCCCAAGAGACCCCCCTTTCCGCGGCGCGATGAATCAGCCGAACGTCGCGGTCGGTCAGCGGACCCATTTCAGCGAAGATCGGTTCATCGCCCCGGCGATCATGGCGATGCAGGATGGATCGCAGTGTCTCGTGCGCCCGGCCGTACTTCCCTGCCAGCTGCTTCGCGGCGGCGTTGAGCGACATTCCCGGTGTGCGGCGGAGGTCTCTCGCGTCATGGATGATGCTTCGCACGACCGTTTCGCCGACTCGGCTGAACTCAGACGCACGGGCGACCTTTCCTCGATGACCGCGCGCAAAGCGCTGCAGTGAATCTTCAAAGCACGCCAGGCGCTGTGTCCCGTCACCGAACACCACATAGTGGCAGACCAGCCCCTGCTTCCGATACCGCTGGAGCGTCTTGGCGGAGATATTCAATCGTCGCGCCAAATCATCGAGCGTCACCGGCGTCCGATCGTCATGCTGTGATGAGAGGTCGAGGCCCTGGCTGAGCCGTTGGATAAGGGTAACCAAGTCCGCCACCAACGCCTCGCCGACCAACCCCACCGGCTCATCCGGGAGGTCAGGCCGGTACCCCGTGATTCGGAAGATGATGAACTCCTCTGGGTAAACCTGCTGAGGATCGATCTGGGCGAGGAGCTGCTCAGCGGCCTCCATTTGCCGACGCCGGGCGACGGGCGGCGCGTACATCAACTGTCGAAACAACTCGCCAAGGGCGACGATCTTGAAGCGGGCTACTCGAGGCATGGCGCGTTCAGGTGGGAGGTGACAGGGGGCAGGTGACGGTGTGTCATAGCCGCGGATGCATATCCGCGGACAACCCCTCGCCCTTGGGTGCCGGGCGACCAGGCAGCAATGGCTCGTTTCGGTCGCCGCCGAAGAAGTCCAACGGGCGCCGCTGATCAATCAGCCCGTGCTCGGAAGCCTTGTCGAAAAACAACTCCAGGCCCGTCTGGCGGCGGTCGGTGAATTCGAACGCCAATTTCTGCTTCAGATACTCGCTGGCCAGATCGCCCGGCCAATTCCGAGGCAAAGCTCGGCCATGAACGATCAGATCCAGTCGATGCTGATTGTGGCGACGCTGGCGGTCCAGTATCGCTGCGGCGGTCGCGATCAGAATCGCATCCGTTGAGCGCTTCGCCAGCCACAGGGCAAAAACAAACGGCAGACCCGTCAACTGGGCCCACGCCGCCCCGAGATCAAGCTGATACGGGTAGCGGATCGCCGGGGGGGAGTCCGTCACCACCTTGTCGCCGATCAGCATCAGGGCCTGCGGCCAATGGAGCACTCTGTTCTGGGCGACGCGCTCCCGCGCATCGTAGTCGATCAGCCGCGGCTCGATCCCATGGAGCTCCTTGAGCAAGATCTGCAAGAGAACGATCGAAGTGTGGCTGTCGGTGTCGCAGTACACCGTGCTGATCCGGTCGATCTGGATTGCCGAGTACAAACGAACCGTCAACGTGGGTCCATCGCATCCCAGCAACCCCGCGGGCACGACCGTCAACGGGGTGCTGGATCGTTGATAGTCGATCGAGGAGCACAAGGCGAGATCGACCTCATCGCTGATCAACATCCCCAGAAGCAGGCTGGGGACGGTGCACCGCAGCTCGATGTCGGCGAGGTTCTCAAGCCCGTCGATCAGCGGCAACGTGTTGACGAAGCTGACCACGCCGAGGCGGATGGGCCGCGGCAACATCCATTGGGCAGTCTCGACGTGCTGGGCGGTCATCGCCTCATCCTAGCTCGAAAGACTCACCACGGAGAGCCCAGAGGCCACGGAGAACAACACAGAGGGTGTCACAGCGCAGGACAGCCTCCCGATCGAGGTCGCCGCAGGGCGCCCCGCCAGAATGACCACAATCTGCGAGAACTCCGTGGTGATGAAGAACCCTGGCTGGGATCACCAAGGCCGGCCGGACAAGGTCAGTGTCGTAGGGCAAAAGGAGCAACGGCCGGTCGAGGCGGGCCGGTCGCTGGGGAGGCTCCACCGGAACAGGAGGCGTGGAGTTCGGGAAGCACGTGTTCCAAGTGGGTCGGCCCGTGGGCGGTCCCGCGTAGATAGTGATTGCTTCCCGAAC
>JADFIR010000052.1 GCA_022566535.1 Planctomycetota bacterium | reverse complement strand
CCAACACCGCCATTCAATCGAACAACAATGCCCGGGACGTCGGCAACAACATCGTCAACGGCGGGAACCTGCTTACCGTCTCCGGCACCAATGACCTCACCCTCAGCGGTGTGATCAGCGGCACGGGCGGATTGACCCTCGACAGCAGCGGCTCGCTGACCTTAGCAGGCGTCAACACGTACATCGGCGATACCGAAATCAACAGCGGCGAACTGATCCTTGAGGGCTCGGTCGCCGACGACATCAACGTCAACGACGGCGGTACGCTCAGCGGTGGCGGATCTCTGGGCGGTAGCCTTGCCAATCGGGACGGCGGCACCATCTCGCCCGGCGACGGCATCGGCACACTCACCGTAGGCGGAAGATACGAACAACTGGCCGGCAGCACGCTTCACGTCGAGCTGAGCGCCGACGATAAGAGCTTCGATCTGCTTGACATCACAGATGACGCGACACTGCACAACGGCAGTACGATTCAGGCCTCGCTCGTCGGCGACGGGTTCATCGTCACCGATCAGACGTTTACAATCATCCAAGCCGGCCTCGGCATTACGGACCTTGGTGCGGAAATCACGACCGACTCCGCCACCGTCACCATTCAGTTGGATCGGGATCAAGCATTTACCGACGGCGATTCCTCATACGCGATTCAGCTTTTTCGAGCAGACAACGCCTACTCTGCCGCGGCGGACCTAGGCAACAATTTCGCGATCGGGCAAGCCCTCGACAGCCTCATTTCCATCGCCAACAATGATCAGATGGGCGCGGTTGGTGATCTGCTGGGTAAGCTCGATACATTCAACGCAGCGGATTACAACACGGCTGTCAGACAGCTCAGCCCGGAACCGTACAACGCGCTGACGGCGATGGCCGTGGACAACGCCACAGCCTTCACCGCCCAGCAATCGACCTATCTTTCTGCCAAGCGAAGCGGAATCGAGGCTAGGACCGGGTACATTCAAGCGAACGGCCCACGTCCGGGCAGCTTGGCGCTGGCAGAGAACGATCCATGGATCATCGCGGCCGCGATCGCGCAAGCCGACGCCGCCGACGCAGACCGGCTAGCCACCGGAAATGAGAATCGGTGGAGCAGCTACGCCAAGTTCCAATCTATCTTCAGTGACCAAAACACTTCCACCAACCGAACAGGGTATGACGCAACATTGTTCGGCGGACAGGTCGGAGTCGATTACAGCTTTACTCCGAACTTCGCCGCCGGCCTCGCGCTAGGGTACACTGCGACCAACGCAGATCTGGACGGCGGGCTTGGGGAGATCGATGACGACACGGTTCGCGCCGGGCCCTATATGAGCTTCACCTGGGACGAGTGGTACGTTGATGGTTCGCTGACCTTCGGCTATCACTTCTACAACGGCCAGCGGAGCATCCCGTCGCTGCCTCAAACCGCCAGCAGCGATTATGCAGGCTACGACGTCACCGGGTATTTTGGAGGCGGATACAACATCGAGCTGGAACATGATCTGCGCCTAACGCCGATGGCTTCCATGCAGTACAGCAGTTTCGAGTTCGACGGCTTCACGGAATCGGGGGCAGGTGGTGCAAATCTGACCGTGGGCGATCGCCATGCCGAATCATTGCGGACCAGGTTAGGTATCAATCTGTCGTTCAAGATCGACGGGGCGAGCAAGATTCTTCCGTATCTGTACTTCGGCTGGGAACACGAGCTCTTCGACGATGACGATATCGAGGCCTCGTTCGCTGCTGGAGGCAATCCGTTCATCATCGACACCGGCACGCGCTCAACCGACAGCGCATTCTTCGGCGCCGGCCTGAGTGTGCTGGTTGATTACAATGTGTCCGCTTTCCTCCGCTTCGAGACGGCGACCGCCGCCGATGGAGATGTGGGTGGCATCGCTGCCGGCGTGAGCATCGTCTTTTAGCCCGGAAGGTTCATCACCCAGAACACCCAGAGCGCGGAGAGGCGATTCAACGAGCCGCGCGCGTCAGTAAGCGGCCGAGGTGCGTCCATTCCCTCACGGTCGCGGCTCGTAAGGGACGCTCCACCTGCTCAATAAGCGCTGCTGGTCTTCCTGCGGGAATGACCGCATGAAAGCGGCACGGACGGGTGTAATCACCGGTCCGTGCCGCGAGTGATCCACGGGTCTTCAGCGCGCCACCCGGTCTAACGGCCATACTCCGTCAGTTCGAGCGCGAGCATTCGGTCGATCCGCGACTTCGATGCCCTGAGGTGGGCTTCGGAAGCAAAGTCGATCTTGCCGTTAGCCAGCACTTGCTCGATTTGGTCCGAGAGTGTCTGTAGCGAATGGGTCGCCATGGCATGCAGGTCAGGCGACAGCACCCGGCCAGGCTGGGTGCGGACCAGCGGCTCCATCAACCCGAGGTATTCGCGCTGCAGCGAGCGGCGGATGTCGGAGATGTACGGATCGCTGTCCGTCCACTTGCTCTGCTCGTACCGTTTCACATTGATCGTGCCGCCCCAGCAGCCGTCCTGGATGCGCTGGATGTATTCGGCCACAGTGAACTTGTCCGCCGCGTCGGTCTTCAGTTCCGCGTCGTGGATCCGGCGCAGCGTGTTGGGGAACAGCCGATCGAAGAGATTCCACCATTGCAGCACCGCGATGAGCTCATGGACCGGGAAGTCCATGGTGTAACTGACCCGGGCCCCCTGGTGCCACCACCGAGGTGGAGCCAAGTGGTTCAGCACTTCCGGTGAAACCTCAAAGAACTCGTCGTTGAAAAGGTTCGCCTCAATGAATGACAAGGCGTCGCGCTGCAACTTCGGATCCACCAACACGAAAGGCGGCTCGTTGCTCGGATCGCCCTTGTGATTGCGGTTGAAGTATTGACCGCCGATGTAGCCCCCGACGTAGTCCAGGATGAAAGCCTTTTCTATCATCAGGCGCACGAACACCTGAGTCAGGTGGTACCAGCTTTCGGTGTCCTTGACCGCCCAGTCGAGGAGGTTCGCCATTCTCTTATCAATGAGCTGGGCACGATCTCGAGCCCAGGCGATGGGGTCGTCGGCCACGTCGAACCGATTGACGCGTGGGTCGGGGCCGAGGAACGTGGCGTCTTCGTCGGTGGCGTAGGCCAGTTCGGGCTCCGTAGACCGGCTAGCGATCTCCTGGAGCATCCCCTGCTCGCCCTTGACCGGTGCGGTGAACGCCGAGCCGGACGGCTTCTTCGCCCCCGCGGCTGGGGCTGAGCTCATCATGGTTTCCATCGCCCCGGACTCAAGCATCTGCCTGATGTGCTCAGGCATTTGATCGAGCAGCTCCTGGGGGATTTCTTCCACGTTGAAGCCCTGCGGCAGAGACATGCTTTCGGAAGCGCTAACCGCGGCGTCGGTGGCTGGCTCCTGCGACTGCGATTCCTCGGATTCCGTCTCTTCGGCCTCCGACTGCTCTCCCTGCTGCTTTGGGCCTTTGTAGGAAGCGTCGAAGGGCCGGTACCCGTATTCGACGGCCCAGTGGTCATAGGGGCCGATGGTCGGGGTCAGGAAGTTGCCCTGCGTGGACCCGTCGGCGAAGAACAGCACGGGGTTGTAATCCATCACCGAGCCGGTGGTGGCCGTGCCTTCCTTGAAGCGGCGCTTGATCTCATCGAGCGAGTAGATCGAGCTCGCCTTGAAGTTGTGCCGTAGCCCGATGGTGTGGCCCACCTCGTGCATCACGACTTCCTTGATTACATCGTAGAGAAAGCGATCGAGAACCTCCTTGCGCTCCCCGGCGAGCATCGCCCGGGCGATGCTCATCTGATGCTTCATGCCTTCGGCATACTCGCAGAAGTGCCGGCCCTCCTGGGATATGCGGCGCCGCATCGCCGCGCGCAGTTGCACCTCACCGGTCTGGCCGAAGACAAACCGCTCCCAAGGCCGGTTCGGTCGGCGCCACTGCGGGTGCGCCTCGAGGAAACCTTGAAGCGCAGGATCCTGAGTCTTGAGCGCCATGGCGGTCGCAGGCAGCATCCGCTCGGCGCTCTGTTCGAAGTACCGAACCATGGAATCGTCGAAGATGATGTCGGCATCGTAGATTTGACCAGTGAACGGATTGGAGCGGTGGGGGCCCATGGCGAAGCCCGCGCCGGTCACGATCCAGCGGAAGAAGCTGTAACGCATGTCTTCCGGATCGAGATTCCTCCATTCATTGTCATCGGTTTGCTGGCGCACGACGACGGCGTTGCTGAAGCCGACCTTCTCGAATGCTTGATTCCATTCGAGGATGCCGTCGCGCACCGCCCGGCGGAATCGCACCGGCACCGTCTTTTCGATGTAGAAGATGATCGGCTGCTTCGGCTCGCACAGCGGGAGGCTGGGATCACGCTTGACCAGATGCCACCGATCGATGTAGCGATTGAAGATGTCGCGGGCCTCGGTGGGCTTGGACCAGTCCTGGTTGGCGGTCAGGAAGTAGCCCACGCGATCATCGGCGATCCGAGGCTTGTAGTCGGTCTTGGGCAGCTTCCAGAAGCTGAAATGGACGATCTTTTTGTCGTACGAACCGGGCGGCGACATCCGGCTCACCGCCAATTCCACGCCCATCTCGACGTTCAACTCGAAGGTCTTCTTCTTGGACCACTTGCTGAGCGCAGGGTTGATCCTGGCCGTGGCCAGCATCCCCCGGCCGAAGATAGACATCCATGCGATGTCGGCGAAGTCGCTCTTGAGCAGCGCGCCGAAATCAATAACGGGGTCGCCGTTCGGGGCCTTGGTGACCAGGGGCACGGCTGTGCGGATTCGGTCGGGATAGGTTCGGCGGACGACATCGGCCACTTCCTTCGACTTATTCACGACGAAGCGGGTCTCCGGCTCGATAAGCAACAACTGCCTGCCGAGCAGCTCCCACTGCACGACCCGCTCATCAAGCGGGAAGCCGGTGAAAAACCCGCCGCCGGAGAAGCTCGTCGAGAGCATGAACTTCTCACCCAGGAAACCCACGGGAATCTGACAGAGCAGCTTCTCCGAATCCTTGTCCTTGGCCTTAGGTGGGTAATACCAGAGGGTGAAGAGGCCCTTGTCCGACTTCATGTCCTTCGTGACTTCCTTGAAGTCGGGCAACCCTTTCTCGGGTTGCCCCAAGCCGGCCGGAAGCTTGCCCCCCATTGAACTTATGATCTGGCTGAGATCGATTTTTTCCTCGCCCGCGGGCGGCTCGCCCGCAGCAACCGCGCCGCCGGCAAGCGAAACGCCGACACAGAACAACAGGATTCGTTTAAGCATGGCAGGTTTCCTTTCATCTCTCGTGTGGTGTAACCCAGGAACATGGCCGGGCATCGCTGCTATGGTGCCCGGCGACATATATTGACATAATCTACGTCCCAAGCCAAGGGGCCCCGAGCAGACCCCGATGGTGGGCAGGAAGCCGGGCGTGCCGTCTTGGGGCTTGTACGTGGAAAGGCGCGTCCGGTTCGGCCCATCGGGCCGCGAGAGCCGCGGGCACCGAGAGGCGTGGCCCGGAGAGGGTCGGACGGGCGGGATGCGGGCCCCAATTGCGCCGCTCGCCTTGATTGCTTGCTGCGGGGTAGGCTGTGGCGATGTCCGCCCACCTACCGCCAAACATGGCCGATGTCGGCGGGGGGCAGGTTGCCGCACGCTTGGCGCCCTTTGGCTCCACGATCTTCACCGAGATAAGCCGGCTGGCCGAGGAGCACGGGGCGGTCAACCTCGGACAGGGATTCCCCAACTTCGACGGCCCCGGCTTTGTCAAGGATGCCGCGATCGAGGCGATTCGAGCCGGGCACGGCCAATACGCGCGGATGTTCGGTATCCCCCAGCTGAATCGTGCCATTGCCGACCGGTTCGCCGCGGACACCGGGATGACGATTCTGCCTGATGAGGAGGTGACGGTCACATCTGGCTGTACCGAGGCCCTGGCGGCAACCTTCCTGGGGCTGGTCAATCCCGGTGACGAGGTCGTTGTGTTCGAGCCGTACTACGACTCCTTCCCTGCCTGCCTGGCGATGGCCGGTGCCGAACCGCGGTTTGTCACGCTGCGCCCACCCGATTTCGAGATCGACTCAGCAGCGCTGCGGGCAGCGTTCTCATCCGCGACCCGTGCCGTTCTCGTCAACACCCCGCACAACCCGACGGGGAAGGTGTTCAGTCGCCATGAGCTGGAGCTGATCGCTTCGTTGTGCAAGCAACACGACGCAATTGCGATCACCGATGAAGTCTATGAGCGGTTGGTCTTTGAGGGCGAACACATTCGGCTGGCCTCGCTGGATGGTATGTACGAAAGAACGGTGACGCTGTCATCGCTGGGCAAGACCTTTTCGCTAACGGGGTGGAAGGTGGGCTGGGCGATCGGTCCGCCGCCGCTGATGGCCGGGGTGCGGGCCGCGCACCAGTTTCTCACGTTCGCCACCGCCACGCCGCTACAGCACGCCGCGGTCGCGGCGCTCCGGGCCGACCAATCGTATTACCAGCAGCTACTGGACGCGTATCGAAGGAGGCGGGACATCCTCGTCGAAGGTCTGGCGAGGATCGGGTTTAACGTCTATCCGCCGCATGGGACGTACTTCGTGCTGGCTGACCACACGCGATTTGGGTTCGAAGACGACGTGTCGTTCTGCCGGCATTTGATCGAACATGTGGGGGTGGCGGCGATTCCCCCCAGTGCGTTCTATCACCGCCCCGAAGACGGCAGGAAGCTGGTGCGGTTTGCATTCTGCAAGGATGAGCAGACGCTGCACAACGCGCTAGCAAGGCTGGCCGTGATGCAGCGGTGACGGCGGCGGCGGTGGTGATGAAGCACTCGGCCGACGACCCAGCAAACATACAACAAAGCTCAGCACCGTGGCCACGAGCATCTTCCACGGAAAGGCGAGGGTGAAATCAAGGCCAAGCGCCGGCGCCCAGCGTTCCCACACAAAATCCTGGAGCAGGAACACCGTGCCGAAACCGGTCAGCAGCGCCGCAGCGACGCTCAGATTATTGCCGCGCGGCGTGAAAAGTGCCGTGATGAAAACGGCCAATAGCCCGCTGTAGGCGAAGACCATGACGCCGAGAGCGAAGTCGATCAATGTTGTGCCGGATGCCTGCTGCCAGAACACGCACAGGATCGCGAACAGCGCAAGCAGGATGGCCCAGATCAGGATCGCCCAGCGTGAGGCAGCCAGCTCGCGCTTATTGTCTTTCCCGCCCGCACGATCTTTACGCAGTCGCCATGGACGATAGAAGTCTGCGATCGCGGTTGAAGCCATCGCATTCAATGCTGAGTCCATGCTGCTCATTGCCGCGGCAAACAGACCCGCGAGCATGAGCCCCCGCATCCCGGGGGGCATCTCACGCAGAATGAACTCGAGAAAGACCTTGCGCGAATCGTCTATCTGATAGGTCGGCGCCGCACTTTGCATGATGTCGGGCCGATGATAAAAGACGTAGAGCAATAACCCCATACATAGGAATAGAAACACGACCGGCCAGCCGATCAGGCTGGCGATGATCACGGACCAACTTCCCTGGCCGGGTGTTTTGCACGTCAACATTCGCTGAGTCAGATCCTGGTCCGTGCCGAAGGCCGCAGCGCTAAAGAGCGAAACGCCCAGGAGGATTGCCCAGATCGTGTAGGGGCGGGCAAGGTCCCCGGCGGTTACCAGGCGTGTGTCGAAGAGGACAAGCTTCTGTTCATCTCCACCTTCCTTGAGAGCGGCGATAAGATCACCAACGCCAAGCGGGATTTTGTCCCACACTAGTGCCAGAGCCAGCACGATGGTCGTGATATACACGACAGCCTGAAGCACGTCGGTCCAAATGACGGCACGGATCCCGCCGGCCACCGTGTACGCCGTTGCGCCGATGGCGATAAGCGCAATCGCCATAATCATCGAGGCCGGGGAGATGTCGCCGAAGGCAATCAGGGCAAATGGAATCGCGACAATGTACAGCCGTGCACCGCTGGCGAAGATTCGGCCGAGCATGAACATCCCGCTGGCGAGCCGCTGCGATCCCGCTCCGTAGTGATGACCGATCAGTTGGTAGACACTGGTGACGTTGTGGCGGTAGTACGCTGGGATGAAGAACACCGCCACAGCGACAACGCCGATCATCACGCCGATGTTGGCCGAGAGATACGTGAGGTTGCCGGTGTAGGCCTGCTGCGGCCCGCCGACAAACGTCGCGGCCGATTGACTCGTCGCCAGCACCGAGATCGCAACCGCCCACATGGGCATACTCCGACGGGCGAGGAAGAATTCATCGCCTCGGGGCTGCTTGCGGGCGAAGGCCAGCCCCAGGGCCAGGACGATCACCAGGTACGCGCCCAGTACCACCCAATCCAAAGCGTGGAACGTTATGGCAAGCATTGATGAACTCAAGAGCTGCTGTGCCTCTTCCCCTCGCACGTGGCTGGAGAAGTTGTAGCGTGAGTCGTCACCTTCTGTCGATCCTCAATGCGGTATGCCGGGCCGAAGCGTTCTGATGATTGATCGCGGCGACCTGCCCTCGCTGGTGGCCGGGGCGCTGCAGCCGGACCTGGGGCGGTTGATTCTGTATCATCGGGACGAACCGGACGCTGCAGCCAAGCGTCGCGCCGCAGCCGTGCAAGACCACGATGCGGCATACGGGGTTCGGCGGGTCATTTCTGCGAGTCGGGCTCGCCGGGCATCAGCGACCACGAGGCGGCTATACCAACGGGCCTGGAGCAGGCCCATCTCCTTCTGCACGCGGTCGTCGCGGCCGGTCAGCTTGGCTGCTCCAAGATCGTTTGGCCGACGCAGGTTGGGCCCGATGCCGGGCTCGTCGCTGTGATCGTGCAGCGGGCAACCATGGTGCTCGACCTGGCCCAAATCGGTATCGAGCCTGCCGCGGGCGTCCCCTGGCCGTGGGTCGCGGTCGGCGTCTGATCCATGAGGATTCGCCGCTGTGTGGATCATTGGGCTCCCGTACTTGGCAAGGCGCGGTTTGGCGGTACAATCAGCGACTTGCAGACCCAGGAGCCCAGACGGTGTACGCGATCATCGAAGACAGCGGAACGCAGATCAAGGTCGCATCCGGCGACGTCGTTGATGTCGATCTGCGCGATCTCGGTAGACGAACCAAGACGGTTCGCTTCGATCGTGTTCTGCTCCTGGCCGATCCGGAGGGTGATGGCGAGGCGGTGATCGGTACGCCCTATGTATCCGGTGCGGCGGTGACGGCCGAGATCCTGGGGGAGGTCACGGGCGAGAAGATCGACGTGATCAAGTACAAGCGGCGCAAGGGCTATCGGCGCAAACAGGGACATCGACAACGCTATCTGCGTGTCAAGATCGCGGCGATCAAAGGACCCTCAGCCCCCAAGCCAAAGTCTCCCACCACAGAGGCGAAAGCTACCCGGTAGGATCGCCCGACACGCGATGTTGCCGTGAGCGGACCAATCGGCTGCGGCCGAGCGCATCGGTGACAAGCTGGCTGACGGCATAGTGGATCTGACGAGCCCGCCGCGAGTCGAGGACAGCGGTAAAATCTCCCGTCAGTCGAGCCGGGCTTAGTAGATCGACAAAGCCATCAGTCGATTCCAAGAGCGTCAACGAGGCATCGCGCAACGAAACAGTCAGCGTGTTCTGCCCGGGCTCGCCATGAGGTACGGCGAAACCCGCGCCGCCGTAGATGCCGACTTCCCCGGAGGCGATCACGATGTACCGGATCGTGGCGTTGGTGGCCGAGCTATCCATGGGAGTCGCGCCGGCTTCGGGAATCCAAAGCAAGTCGAGATGCACCACGAGCCCCTGGTCTACACGGCCGCTCAGAAGCTGCTCAAGCGGCAAATCGGAAAGGAAAAACGAAGTCGTCTCCGCGGAGTCGTTCTGGGCGTAGAACGCAGTCACGTACCGCCCAATGAGCACCACGGACTCCCTGCCCAACGACTCGGCCCGCAGCACTCCGGAAGGTTGCCCGGCCCCGCACCCGGCAGTTGCCCAAAAGTGCAGCAGGATCAAGGGGATCAACAGTCGTTTCATGGTGGAAGGTGGTGCGCGGTCGGCGTTATGAGGGGCCGGCGGCTGGGTCACATCTCACTGACGGAGTCGGGCCCGCCAACTGTTGAGTGCTGCGACTGACTGACGACTTCAACAGTCGGCGCCTCGGTGTGCTCACCGTCCGGCTCCAGGGGGGGCGACGCAATCTCAGCGTCTATCCCCAGACAGGTCAGACTATCCTGCTCGATGATCGCTCGAATCGAAGCCCGGGGGATGGACGGCAATTGCGTTCCGTGGCTGTAGGCGTTGAGCGTGTACAGCGCCTCGATCGTCTTGGCGGGAGTGTTGTACGGGAAGCCGGAACCGAACAGCAACTTGTTCATGACGCCGTAGCTCGAAGCGCTCAGCAGCGTGTTGTACAGTTGCCAGGGGTGCGAAGCAACACCGGAGATGTCTGCATAGACATGCTCATGCTTGCCCACAAGCAGCAGCGTTTCGTCGATCCAGGGATGTCCGACCTCGCTGATGACGATGGGAAGCATCGGGAACGCGCGGGCAATCTCATCCCATGGCGCCGGTCGGGCAAACGCCAGCACCGCGTCGGCTGTGAGCGCCTCCTGAAGCGTTACGAACAACGGAAGACCAAGATCAGCACACCGTTCGTAGAGTGGCATTGCGGCCGAGTGCGCCGGGTGGAAGCCCTGAGAAACAGGCGAGACTGCCACCCCGACCAGTCCGAGGCTGACCGCGACTTCGATCTGATCCAGGGAATCGGCGCTCATCGGATCAATCCCGGCGACCCCGACTCGCCTAAACGGGTTCTTCGCCACGAATTCGGCAATGAACTCATTGGGTATTCGAGCACCGAGACGATCGGCCCGAAATCCCAGGACCACCGCGCCGGCGACGCAGGCCGTCGCCCGCTCGTGTGCCGCCGGGCTGCCGTCAATTCGTGTGCGGCCTTGGGCGTTCAGTTTCCGGACTCGCTTGGCCACCTCGTTACCAAGCTGGTCGAGATTCGCCCAGACGTGGGTATGCAGGTCGATGATCATCGTTGAAAGCCCGGCCGCCCCGGATCAAGGCTGCATCTTACCTCTCTACTCGGTCAGGGCACAACCAAGCCGACAGAATCCGCCGGGCCCGGGCTTTTGGTGACGGCCATGCCGGGCTTCGGATTTCAACCCAGTCTTCTCCGATGTCAACAGCCGGGTTTCTGCCTCCACAGGGCCCCGGAGGCCACACCTATGGTGAGGATGGCAGATATGGGGCCGCCTCCTGCTGGAACCGGCTGCGATATTTGCGGAACTCTGGGTTGTCTTGGGTCCCGCGGTAGCGGCCCTCCAGCAGGCGTCCAACGTTCTGCATCCGCGATTCCGGGTGCGGATGCGTCGAGAGGAACTCCGGCTGGCGCGGTCCTCGGCCCGCCTCGGCCAGAATCTCAAGCACCTCGAGCATTGCGTGGGGGTCGTACCCGGACCGAGCCATGTATTTGAGGCCTTGCTCATCTGCCTCGCCCTCCTGGTCGCGATTGAACTTCAATAGCGTTCCGGCGCTGACCATGCGTGCGGCGAGAACCGCGAGGTCCGAGTCCGTACTCCGACCCGCGACGCCGAGCCCCAAGTTCGCCACGATGACCTGACTGAGGCGCTCGTCCACATGCCGGCCGGTCACATGACCGATCTCATGCCCCAGCACGCCCGCGACCTGAGCTTCGTTGCTGAACTGTTGCAGCAGCCCCCGGCTGATGAATACCCGGCCGCCCGGCAGGGCGAACGCGTTGATGACATCCGAATCAAGAACCGTGAACCTCCACTGGATGCTCGCGTAGGCCGGCTCGGTGTGCCTGGCGAGCCGTTGACCAACCCGATCGACGTAGCCTCTCAGCTGTAATGAATCCACCTCGCCGCCGTATTGTTGGGTCATTTCAGGTTCGGCTGCCTCGCCCATCGCTGCGATCTGCGCCGCCGACACGAGGATCAACTGACTGCGCCCGGTAGCCGGGTTCGTGCTGCAACCGCTCAGACCGCAAAGGACGAGTATCACAGTTGGGAAAAACGCGCGACGCATGACGACCTCCATCTTCTATATTCGGCTGTCGGTTATGATCTCCCGGTCAATGGCCCACCAATATCCATCATCCTCCGATGTCGCGTGGTCCGCAAGCGACCTGGCAGGCGATCCCCATCAGGCGGCGGACAAGGCGATACGGGTTCAGCGGATGTTCGGGGCGATCGCCCATCGCTACGATTTGAACAACCGTATCCACTCCTTGGGGCGCGATCAATCCTGGCGACGAAGGGCAGTGTGGTTGTGTGGGGTGCGCCCCACTGATCACGTGCTGGATGCCGCCTGCGGGACGGGCGACCTGGCCGAGGCGTTCGCTGTGGCTGGGGCGGCCTCGGTGGTCGGTGTGGATTTCACCGACGAGATGCTGAAGTTCGCCCGGCGCAAGGCCGCTCGAACGCGCCGGCCGCCGGGGACCACCAGCCCGAGATATACCCTCGCTGACGTTACGAGATTGCCGTTTGCCGACGCAAGCTTCGACATCGTGTCGATCGCGTTCGGCATCCGCAACGTCGCGGAGCCGGACCGCGTACTCGGAGAGTTCCATCGGATGCTTCGCCCGGCGGGGCGCCTGATCATCCTCGAGTTTAGTCAGCCAACCAACCGCCTGCTGCGCGCCGTCAACGGCGTGTACTGCCAACACATCATGCCCCTGACCGCGGCGCTGATTGCCGGAGACCGCTGCGGCGCCTACCGCTATCTTCCGAAGTCGATCACCGCGTTTGCGGACCGCGAGCAGCTCCTGGCCATGATGCGCGACGCCGGCTTCGTCTCTATCACTCAGCATCCGATGACTTTCGGCGTGTGTGTGGGATACCTGGGGCACGTCGCAACGTAGGCCCACAGGCGATTGCGCTTTGGGCAGGTCGGATTATCGGTCTGCCGGCTCCCGATCGGCAGGAGATCGACTCGGTCACGTCCGATAGGGATCGCTCGGCCGGCATGTGACCAAATGTCCAGCGACCGGGGGAGACCACTCGATGAATCTCTTCACGGCCGGCAGGCTGCGCGCCGGGCGGACGCCTTAGCGAACGACCCGACAGACCCAAACCACATCGCAACGACCATATACGGACGGAGGCTATCTAGTGAATAACGAGATCATCGTCGAACGACTGTTTGAGAAGCTGATCACAGGTGATCGCACCGCAACCCGAGCCATCGTGCAGGAAACCATCGATGATGGGGTTTCGCCTGAAGAGCTTTCGCAGGCTGTCTACTGGCCGGCCTTGGAGATGATCAACTCGCTATACCGGGCCGATCAGCTCAGCACGTTGGCCCACCACTATGGGACGCGGCTGCTGCGCAGCTTGGTGGACCAGGCGCAAGCGAGATACACCCAGAAGCCCAGCCGCGGTCGGACGATTCTGATGTTCTCCGGGCCCGGTGAAGCCGACGAGCTAGCCGGCCAACTCGTGGCCGATCTGGCCGAGGCCAATGGTTACGAGGTCTTCTTCGGGGGTGGGGGGGTGGCAAACGATGAGATTCTCGCTGAGGTTGGCGCGCGAAGCCCCGATATCCTGCTTCTATTCGCCTCCGCTCCCAGCGACGCCCCGAATGTTCGGCGGCTGATCGACACCATCCAGGAAATCGGTGCCAGTCCCTCAACCCAGATCGTCGTGGGTGGCGGCGTCTTCAACCGCGCCGAAGGCCTCGCCGAAGAGATCGGAGCCGATCTGTGGTCCAACGACCCCGGGGATCTGCTTGAGAAGCTGGCCGCTGAGCCCGATCGACGGGCGACGCCGGATCAGCGGACCGTCGGACGCCATCGCCGCAACAAGTCGGCCGCCGCATAGCGTCTGCTGATGCAACCGGTCCGCTCTTGACGCGTCAGTCCCAGACCGCATCTTGCGGCCGGTTTCGCTGCCGGTAACCACAGGTCAGGCCGTTTGAGATGCAATCCGCTCGGCTGATCGACCCCTTGTGGCTTACGGAGGCCGGTAGTCGCAACCTGTGCTGTTCACTGGTCGTGTGGCGGCAACCTCATTCGGTGCGGCCGGTATGTACAATGCCCGGCCGTGCGATGAACAGGTCCGATGAATACGCGCTGATCCGCAAGGCGAAGGCGGGCGACGAGCAGGCGATCGAGGCGCTCATCGGCGCCCATCAGGATGCGTTGTATGCGTTCATCCTTCGTTTGTCCGGCCGCCGTGATACTGCTCAGGACATCGTTCAGGACGCGTTTGTTCGGGTCTTGAAGAACCTTCATCGCTTTGACCACCGGTTTCGATTCAGCACATGGCTGTTTACGATCGCAAAGCGACTCTACATGAATTCGGTGCAGAAGCTAGGTCCAATCTACGACTCGGAGGTAGCGGACATTCGGCCGACGCGCAACCCCAGCCCTGGGCGACAAACGGAACGATTGGAGACATTGCGCAACCTTCGCCGCCACCTCGACACCGCTCTGGCGGGACTCGCGCCACAGCAGCGCGAAATCATCTTGCTCTTCCATCAGCAGAACTGGGCGATCGCCGAAATCGCTCAGCATCTGCGGATGCCACAAGGAACGGTCAAGAGTCACCTTCACCGGGGGCGCAAGCGCATGAAGCGATTGATTCTTGCAAGCCGCACAATGCAACGGCAGGTTGCGGAGGTATGGTCATGAGGCCGCACACGGAGCCACCCAGCCGCCGCCGGCGCAGCCCAGGTGGTGATCCACTCGAGTCATTCTTTCTCGCTGAGCTTGCCCGGCCGATCACCGCACCGGACCTGACCAGGCCCATTCTGCGCCGGCTTGGGTTGACCGGCAGCTCGTCGAGGGATTCACGGCGGCGAATCCTTGGCGGTGCTGGTCGTGCGGTAATGACAGGGGCGATGCTGCTTGGGGTGGTCGTCGGCCTGCGTTTGTACACCTACACCATGGCTGCCCGCGTTCCGCTCGGCCCGACGGTCCCCTCGGCGATTCAACATGACTACACCCGTCATGAACACACCATACGTCGCGCGATCCGCATGATCCGGGACCTCTCACCGCGCCGCCCGGCGGAGCCTGCCCTCGAACAACCTCCGATTACGCCCAGCACAGGCCGGTCGCACGACAGCGGGGGTGCCGGCCGGTCAATGCGGTCGCCGTTGCGTTTGATGTAGGGCACGAGGATGCACGCCCTCGCAGCTATCGTCCTCGCCGTGACGGCATTGGCAGAGCCCGCCGACGCCAACGATCCGTTCCAAGCCGCCGCACTTGCCCCGCCGAATGTCCGAATGTACGTGCACGTGGCCGGGGCGGCCGAGATCCGGGCAGCAGTTGCCGATCGACCGCTCGCGCGGTGGGTGAATTCATTGTTGGGCGCCGGGCAGTTGCGTGACGCCTGGCACCGGCTGGCCGCCGCCGCCGGCATCGACGGGGGGCAGTTGTTCGACACGTGCCTCGGCCGGCGGTTCACACTTCTTCTGCGAGGCCGGGATCAGCCTCCCCAATGGGCTGTGTTAACCGAGGTCAATCCCCAACAGATCGCGAAGCTGCTGGCTGCGCTGACGCCGCGCGTGCTCGGGCCGAAACATAAGCTGGCGATCCTTCATCTGCCCGAGCATGAGCTGCTGCTGGCGCAGAGTGGCGCGATGTTGCTGATCGGTCCGCGCCCGCGATCAGAACTTTTCTATGAAATGGTGTCGAACCTGACACAGCCGCCCGAGGAGTCGCTTGCGGCCAGTGAGGCGATGGCTGAAGCCGGACGATTGGGGCCCGGGTCCGTGGGTGTGTTCCTTCGTCACGAACCGCCGATGGGGGGGTGGTCCGTCGCCGTCGCTGATCTCAAGGGCCCACACATCAGCATCCAGCATTCGGCCCGTTTCGACCATCCGCCGTTCACGAGCAACGTGACAGGGTTCGCGTGGGACCTGGCCCCGATCCACCGTCTGCAAGACTCGACGATCCTCACCTTCATCGAGCCGATTGACAAGAGCGGCGGCCCGCTGGAGGCGTTCGTTACCGCCGCGCTGGGCAAGGCGCCCATGACCGCCCAGATGCGGGCTAACCTCGGCTCTCGGCAGATCACCACGATCGGCGACTTCAGCGGGCAGCTCGAACAGCCCCCGGGTGATCTGCGGCTTCCCGCGGTGGCGCGCGTGTATGAGGTCAAGAATGCGGACCAAGCCTGGGACCAACTGGATCGACAAATGATCTGGCTGGTCCACGAGCTGGTTCGCTTCGGAGGCGGCGACATTCGCTTGGCCGTGCCCGACCCGGCCGGCTTCGAGCCGGGTAAGCCTCGACGGGTGGAAGTCGGACCGCTTGCGAGTTGGCTCTTCGGCGATGTGCCGGGTGTGGAAATGGTGTCGCTGAACTGGACTGTGGTGCGCGGCCCACTGGGCACGTGGTGCATCATCGCCAGCGATCCCGATCATCTGGGGGATGTGGCGACCGCGCTTGGCGCCGAGCCCAACGGCGAATCAAACATCGCACGGTGGGCGAACTGCGGCACCGCTAACGGCCGGCGGCTCGCGGCACATCTGGGCGGTTGGCGCGACCAGGCTGAGCTGCTGGTGTCCCCCGAAGATGTCGAGGCCTTTCGAGGTGCCTTGAGGCTCTTCTTCGAGTTGGCGGACGCCATCGAACGGTGTACGTGGCAGCTTGCCCGTCCTTCAACCGACCGCCTTCAGCTTGAGGTGCGGTTGACGCTCAGCCCGCCGGATTCAGCGCACTCGAGCCTCTCCATTGGCATGGAGAACCTACGGTGACCTGGCACGTACACAAGGAGGCGCCGCTGCGACCTGGGCGGATCGCCCGCTGAGTTTGGTCCCCGCTCAAACAGCGGCGTGAGCCGCGGCCATGCTCTTTGTTTCGACTGCCGCGCTGGAGCCGAACCAGTCGCTAGAATCCGCGGCTTATGGCCATCGTGGTGCAAAAGTTCGGCGGCAGCTCTCTGGCTGATCCGCCGCAAATCCGGCGCTGCGCCCGCCGGGCCGTCGCCGCGCGTGATCGTGGGCACGAGGTGGTGGTGGTCGTCTCCGCGATGGGCGACACCACGGACTCGTTGGTCCGGCTCGCCTCGCAGGTGATCGAGAAGCCCTCACAGCGCGAGATGGACATGCTCCTGGCCACCGGTGAGCAGGTGAGTATCGCCCTGATGACTATGGCTCTTCACCGCCTCGGTGCTGACGCGGTGAGCATGATCGCGGCTCAGATCGGCATCATCACGGACGAGATTCACACCCAGGCCAGGATCCGCTCGATCGACGCCCGGTGCCTCCGCGAGGAACTGGACGGGGGGCGGATCGTCGTTGTGGCCGGGTTCCAGGGCATGTCCAGTGACGGCCAGGTCACCACGCTTGGCCGCGGCGGCTCCGACACCACGGCGGTGGCCATCGCCGCAGCACTGGGCGTGGGGGACGAGGGAGGCGCCTGCGAGATCTACACGGATGTCGCTGGCGTCCACACCGCCGATCCAAAGTATGTCCCCAATGCGCGCAAGCTGCCCCGGATCAGCTACGCTGAAATGCTCGAATTGGCGTCGCTTGGGGCCGGCGTGCTGCACCCTCGGGCGGTGATGTTCGGACAGAAATACAGCGTTCCGATCCACATCCGTTGTAGCGCGAACGCTGACGAGGGCACATTGATCGTCAAGGAGAACGCTGCCATGGAGAAAGTGACCGTCGTGGGCTGCGCGCTGAAGGCCGATCTGGATCGGATCAGCATCCGGGGCGTGCCCAACTCGCCGGGCACTCAAGCGATCGTCTTCGGGGCCATCGCCGACGCCAACGTGCTCGTGGACGACATCATGCAGACGCAGACCACCAGTGGCTCGGCCAACATCTCCTTCACTGTCGAGCATCAGGACCTGGCCGAGGTCAAACCCGCGGTGCAGCGGGCGCTGGATCAGCTCGGCTGTGGTGAGATCGCCGTCGAAGTCGGCGTGGCGAAGGTCTCGGTGGTGGGTCTGGGGATGCGCACACACAGCGGGGTCGCGGCGGCAATGTTCAAGGCCCTCGGCGACGCCGGCATCGACATCAAGAACATCACCACCTCGGAGATCAAGGTCTCCTGCATCGTGCCCAAGGAGGACGGACCACGCGCGTTGCAGGCCGTCCATGACGCATTCGGGTTGCAGAATCCGACGATCTTCCAGGGTAAAGCCCCACACGTTTAGCCGCCGCTCGGAGAACGGCGCGCGGGTCTGCGAGTGAGCGGCTAAACGCGCTCCCCCGATATGATGTCCGCGCAGCGGGCAACGATCTGGTCGCGCCTGACCAGCTCACCTTTCGATTCACGCTCGCGCCGCAGCTTGAGCTCGACCGAATCCTTCGCCAGGGTCTTCTCACTGACGGTCAGGCGGACGGGGCAGCCGATGAGGTCGGCGTCTTTGAACTTGACCCCCGGCCGCTCGGGGCGATCGTCGATCAACACGTCGAGACCTGCCGCTTCGAGCTCCCCGGCCAGATCGCTGCAAATTTTACATAACTCGCCGTCGAACTTGATCGGGACGATGTGGACGCAGTAGGGGGCGATTGCCGCCGGCCAGATGATCCCGTCTTCGTCGTGACTGGTCTCGATCGCCGCCGCGAGTATCCGTCCTAACCCGATCCCGTAGCAGCCCATGATGACCAGCCGCTGCTTCTGGTTCTCATCCAGCACCGTAAAGCCCATCGCGTCGGAGTATTTCGTCCCGAGCTTGAACACGTGGCCGACCTCAATGCCTTTGTGCGCCCGCAGTACGCCACCGTCGCCGATGGGGGAGGGGTCACCGTCTTGCGCGTTGCGAATGTCAGCAACCTTGACGCGCGAGGAGTCGATGAGGTCGAGCACATCGCGCTTCCAGTTGAAGTGCTTGACGTGATGATCGATCTCATTGGCGCCGCTGGCCCAGAACTGATCCTGCGCAGCGTCATAATCGACGACGAGATTCAGCGTGTCGCGCTCCGCGACAAGGTGGGGTCCAACGAACCCGATCGGAAACAGCTGCGCGCACAGCTCCTCGTCGAGCGTGACTGATCCGCCCCAGACAGCCTTGAGCTTGCCTTCGTTGACATTGTGGTCGCCGCGAACGACCGCAATGACTACATCCTCCCCGCTGAAGTAAATGAGCGTCTTCAGCAGATGCTTGGGCTTTACCTTCATAAACTTGCCGACGGCTTCGATGGAACCGCAGTCAGGCGTGTAAACCTTCTCCAGATCACCGGTGGGGGCTCCCTCGAGTGACCACTCCCGCTCGCCGATGGCGCATTTGGCCACGTTGGATGCGAAGTTGCCCTTGTCCGATTTGAGGATCGTGTCCTCGCCGGTGTCGCAGATCACCATGAATTCGTGCGATGCCGAGCCGCCGATCGGCCCGGACTCCGCTTCCACGATCTCGTAGCGCAACCCGCAGCGGTCGAAGATCCGGCAGTAGGCGTCGTACATGCGCCGGTACGTCTCATCGAGGCCGCCCGGTCCGTCAACGGTGAGGTGGAACGAATAGGCGTCCTTCATGATGAACTCACGGCACCGCAGCACGCCGAACCGCGGCCGGGGCTCGTCGCGAAACTTGGTCTGAATCTGGTAGAGGTTCAGCGGCAGTTGGCGATAGCTCTCGACGTAGGCCCGCATCGCCTCGGTGATGACTTCTTCATGAGTCGGGGCCAGAGCGTTGACATGGCCGCGCCGGTCCTCGAAGCGAAACAGATCAGGGCCATACTCGATTTCCCGCTTCGTCTCGGCGAGCAGCTCGATGGGCTCAATGGCGGGCATGAACATTTCAGCCGCCCCGGCTGCATCCATTTCCGCGCGGACGATCTGAATCGCCTTGTGCAGAGCCCGCCAGCCCAGTGGCAGGTACGTGTACAGCCCGGCGCTGAGTTGCCGAATCAGCCCGGCCCGGAGCATCAGTCGATGCGACGGCACCTCGGCCTCAGCGGGATCCTGCCGCAATGTCGGTATCAGCGTTCGGGTCCAATAGGTGGCCATTGCGGCATGTTCTACGCGATTGCCCGCCTCATGGGTGAAGGAGGCAGCATGGTATCTGCGCCTCAATCAGACGCACCTCGGCCAGCGGGCAGTTGGCCAGCGAACGGCACGATGGAGAGGCGCCCCTGGCCTGGGAGCGATGACGGTCGGCCCAACGGACCCAATTTTACGTAACATGCATTCTCGGACTACGAAAGGGGAGGTCTCGACACCAAGCCGCTGGCAGGCTTGACCCCCTAGCCTGTTTGGTATATGTTTGGTTCGCTGTGCCAGGCGATTGCCATCTTGTTGGTTCGGCGATCCCAGCCGTGCGCGGTCGCGGCGCGGGGTTGAACCCGGGGAATCGCTTCGAGTCGCTGAGGCTGCACGTCCTGGGGGACGAATTGGATGACCGACTCCTCGAACACCCTCGGGGCGTGCAGCTGCCGACAATGGTCTTTCACGACCGTTCCCAACGGGTCATCAACCGCGTGGACAGCCCCGACCTGGGCTTCAACTGGACGCTGAACCCCTATCGCGGCTGCGAGCATGGCTGCGTCTATTGCTACGCTCGTCCGACGCACGAGACGCTGGGCTTCTCCTGCGGGCTTGACTTCGAGACGAAGATCGTGGTCAAGCAGGAGGCTCCGGAGCTGCTTCGACGCGAGCTCGCTTCGCCTCGGTGGTCGGGCGAGCCGATCGTCATGTCCGGCGTCACGGACTGCTACCAGCCGATCGAGGCGAAATTGCAGATCACGCGGCGATGTCTGGCGGTGATGGCCCAATGTTGCCAGCCGGTGGGGATCGTCACCAAGAGCCGGCTGGTGGTACGCGATCTCGATCACCTGAAGCGCCTCGCCGAAGCAGAGGCGGTGTATGTCGGGATCAGCTTGACGACCTTGGATGCACACCTCTCGGCGGTGATGGAGCCGCGCGCGAGCTGTCCGGCCGATCGGCTGCGCGCAATGCGCGAGCTATCCGACGCAGGTATCCCGGTGGCGGCGATTCTCGCGCCGATCATCCCCGGGCTCAACGACCGCGAGATTCCCCGCCTCTTGGAATCTGCCGCCCAAGCCGGGGCGACCTGCGCGACGTGGGTCATGCTGAGGCTGCCCTATCAAGTCAAAGCGCTCTTCCTGGAATGGTTGCAGCGGCATTTTCCGGAACGCCGGGCGCGAATCATCTCGCAGGTGCGCAGCATGCACGGTGGTGAGCTGTACCGATCAACGTTCGGGACGAGGATGCGCGGCACGGGCCCCCTGGCCGAGCAGATCGCCGCGACATTCCGTGTCTTCGCGGATCGGTGCGGGCTTCATCGACGGCTCCCACAACTTTCGTCCGCTTCATTTCGTAAGCCGAACCTGACCGGGCAAATGGAGCTGTTCACCGCATGACGATCCAGCCGGCCCCCCCACCCCTCGTCATGCTCCCCGCGGTTCGGCCACACGCCACAGACCGCGTTATGTAAAACTCGCACGTCTCGGTTCTGCCGGTCACCTGCAGGTACACCGCATACTTCCGGGGGCGGGGCGGGGACGGCCGGCGACCGGATGACTGCACTTCGAGCCTCGATGGTCGAGCGCGAGTGCCCCACCGTCAGACCAGTGCTGTCGCCGAGTATCGAGTCCAGACCCTC
>JADFIR010000051.1 GCA_022566535.1 Planctomycetota bacterium | reverse complement strand
CCGCTCCGGTGTAGGTCCCATCAGCGACGACGACCTCATCGCCGTTTTGGGCTGCGTTGATACCGGCCTGGATGGTCGGGTAATCACCGGGGACGTTGATGATGTCGGCGACTGCGGTGCTGCTGAGAGTGGCACATACCAGGGCGACCATACAACACGGCTTGAACATGGCTATACCTCCTTCGGGCGAAGAGGCCACACGGCGGTGGTGCTCAGGCTGTCTGGCGAATCCTTGGCCGCCAGCACCCCTTGATACAACTTGGCCGTACACAGATCCTCCGAGCCGCATTGTACCCATGTCGTGGAGGGGCTGCCGTCTTGCGAAAACCTGACAGAATGGGCAAGAACCCGAGCGTGATCCCGGTCCGGCAGGTAAACGCCCTGGCCGACGCGGACCTCAGTGACTCCGTTCTTTGGGTCGCAGCCGAAGGCCAGCGCACCGGCAAGGAACCGGTAGGGGGTGCCCCAACCCAGTCAATCCTCGCCCAGAGGAGCATCGGGGCCGATCCATGTTCCAGCCCGATTCTGGCCCGTTGAATGACGTGAGCAAGGTTAGCAGGTCGGCCTTTGTCAGAGAGCCGTGTCTACCGGCACGGGCCCCAGTTGGCGAGCAGGATAAGCAGGTCGAGGATGCCGACGGTCCCATCGCCATCGAAGTCCGGCGGCCCAACGGGGTCGGTGCCCCAGGCGGGCAACAGCGCCAGCAGGTCAAGGATGCCGACGGCGCCAGTGCCATCCAGGTCCCACGGGCATGAGCCAATGCCGTCGAGGAACAGCACCCACACCGCGCCACGGTTGCAATGCACGTTGCACCCGTCGTCATCGAGGTATGCCCCCACGGCCAGGTCGCCGATGCCGTCGCCGTCAAGATCACCCAGGGAGGCGACCGAGCTGCCGAAGTCATCGAAATCATCCAGCTCACCGGTGAAGCCGCCCTCGGTGTCGCTGATCTTCTGCTCCGACTTCACTGTCCCGTTGCCGTTGAGGAACAGCACCCACACCGCACCACGGTTACATTCCTTAAAGGGATCATCACAAGGGCCGGCGCTCCCGTCGTCATCGCGTAGTGCCCCCACGGCCAGATCGCCGACGCCGTCGCCGTCGAGATCACCCAGCGAGGCCACCGAGGTGCCGAACCAATCGTTATCATCCAGCGTGCCGGTGAAGCCGCCTTCGGTGTCGCTGATCTTCTGGTGCGACTTCACCGTTCCATCGGTGTTGAGGAAGAGCACCCACACCGCGCCACGGTTCAGACCCCCGTCGTTATCGAGGTATGCCCCCACGGCGAGGTCGGCGATCCCGTCGCCGTCGAGATCACCGAGACAGGCGACCGAGCTGCCAAACAAATCGCCATCATCCAGCGTGCCAGTGAAGCCGCCCTCGGTGTCGCTGATCTTCTGATGCGACTTGACCGTGCCGTCGGGGTTGAGAAACAGCACCCACACCGCACCGCGGTTGGAGCCCCCGTCGTCATCCCAGTATGCCCCCACGGCCAGGTCGCCCACGCCGTCGCCATCGAGATCGCCCAGCGAGGCCACCGAGCTGCCGAACCAATCGACATCATCCAGCGTGCCGGTGAAGCCGCCTTGGGTGTCGCTGATCTTCTGATGCGACTTGACGGTGCCGTCCGCGTTAAGGAACAGAATCCACACCGCACCGCGGATGTTGCCCCCGTCGTCATCGCCGATCGCCCCCACGGCCAGGTCGCCCACACCGTCGCCATCGAGATCACCCAGCGAGGCCATCGAGCCGCCGAAGAAATCGCCATTACCCAGCGGGCCGTCGAAGCCGCCCTGGGTTGAGCTGATCTTCTGGTGCGAGAGAACCCAGCCGGGCCCGCCTGGGCCGGCCGTGGGCGGCTCGGCCAGCGCGCTGCTTGCAGTCACGAGGGCAAAGGGTACGCCAAGTGCGAGGGGGCAAAGGAACCACTCTACCGTGCGGCGGGGGAGGCCGGCGTCAGCGACATGTCTCATGGGAAGGCTCCTGTTGGTTTGGCGTTCCCAGTCCTGGCCTGCGAATCGTCGCCGAGGGCTGGGTTGATCCTATGAGGGGTGCGTGGGACGTACACGCCCCCTCATGGGTAGATATGCCGTTCGGCGGCCGATCTTGCGCGCGTTCGGTCTTTTATTTCAAAAACTTCGGGGCGGTCCCTCGGCGGAGCCAGAGGTTGAGAGCTGACTGCGGTCAGTCACGGGCATGGGCCCCAGTTGGCCAGCAGCGTGAGCAGGTCGAGGATGCCGACGGTTCCGTCGCCGTCGAAGTCCGGTGGCCCGCCGGGGTCGGTGCCCCACGCGGGCAACAGCGCCAGCAGGTCAAGGATGCCGACGGAGCTGTCGCCATCGAGATCAGCCAGGCATTCGCAATCGTCGGGGACGCCATTGCCGTTGGCGTCCGTGCTCGTGCCGTCGGCAATGTCGCAGAGATCAAGGGTGCCGTTGTCGTTGCAGTCGGAGAACCCACGGAATACGTACGCCGAGCCAGAATTACAGTTCGGCGGGTCACCTGGGCAAACATCATCGTCATGCCACGCCCCCATCAGGGCCATGTCGCCGCTGATCGAGACAGAAAAGCCAAAGTTATCAAACGACCCGGCGTCGGAGGCGGTGAGCTTGGCAGTTTCGGTCATGTCCACCCAGCCGCCCGGTGGCTCTTTGAACACGTATACCGACCCGGAATCGAACCTCGGGTCGCTGTCGACGTCGAACCGCGCCCCGATCACGGCGATGTCGCCGCGGACGGAAACGGACCAGCCGAACCAGTCAAACGCCGCGGCGTCAGAGGCGGTGAGCTTGGCTTCCTCAACCCAGCCGCTTCCATTGAATCGGAACACGTAGGCCGACCCGGAATGCGATCCCCCATCGCTGTCAAGAATCGCCCCGATGACGGCCAACTCGGCGCTGACCGAAACAGATCCGCCGAAGTGGTCATCGGCCGTGGCGTCGGAGGCGGTGAGCTTGGCTTCCTCGACCCAATCACGCCCATCGAATCGGTACACGTACGCTGAGCCGGAGTCCAACCCAGCGTCGTCGTCGAGGAACGCCCCGATAACCGCGACATCGCCGCTTATGGAAACAGACCTGCCGAAGAGGTCACCCTCCGCGGCGTCGGACGCGGTGAGCTTGGCTTCCTCCACCCAAATCGCGCCGTCGAAGCGATACACATACGCCGAGCCGGAATGGAAGCCATCGTCGCTGTCGTATAAAGCCCCGATCACGGCCACGTCGCCGCTGATGGAAACTGAAATGCCGAACAAGTCATTCGCCGCGGCATCGGACGCGGTGAGCTTGGCTTCCTCCACCCAGCCGCTTCCATTGAATCGGTACACGTACGCCGACCCGGAGGTCGATCCACCATCGTCGTCGAATCGCGCTCCAATCACCACCACTTCGTTGCAGATGGAAACTGAGCGGCCGAACTCGTCACTCGGCGCGGCGTCGGATGCCGTGAGCTTGGCTTCCTCTTCCCACTCACCGGTTGCTCTGTTCAATCGGTAGACGTACGCTGAGCCGGAGACCGGTCCCCCATCGTCGTCCCAACGCGCCCCGATCACGGCCACGTCGCCGCTGATCGACACAGAAATGCCGAACTCGTCACCCGCCGCGGCGTCGCAGGCCGTGAGCTTGGCCAGCTCGTTTGCTTGGCACTGGCCCCGAGTGGTGTCGGGGAGGGCAAGGGCTAGGCCCAAGGCGATGGGGAGGAAAAACAGCGGCCACGTGGGGCGGGGAAGACCGGCGTCAGGTACACGTCTCATGGGAAGGCTCCTGTTGGTTTGGCGTTCCCAGGCCTGGCCTGCAAATCCTCGCCAGGGGCTGGGTTGATCCTATGGCGGGTGCGTGGGACGTACACGCCCCCTCATGGGTAGATATGCCGCTCGGCGGCCGATCTTGCGCGGGTTGCACATTTTTTTTCAAGAAGCCGGGGCGAGACCCTGCGATGGGGCCGGCGGGGCAAGCCCGCCGGCGAGACAGCGGATGGCTGATCGCTGGGGATCGCGATATCCTCATCGCGTGCAAGCGGCTGTATTCCTCGATCGTGACAACACGTTGATCGCCAACGACGGCGACCTAGGCGATCCTGCGCAGGTGCGGCTCATCGACGGCGTGGCTTCGGCGCTTCTGCAACTGCGCGACGTCGGGTACCGGCTGGTGGTGGTCAGCAACCAGGGGGGGGTGGCCCGGGGGAAGTTCTCCGAAGCCGATGTCGATGCGGTCAACGAGCGGATCGCCACGCTGATCGACAAGTCGGCCAAGTGCCGGGGCTTGATCGAGCGGTTCTACTACTGTCCGTATCACCCCGAGGGCGCCAACAAGCGATACCGGCGGGAGCATCCGTGGCGCAAGCCGCAGCCTGGGATGCTGCTTCAAGCGGGGCACGACCTGGGCCTCGACCTGGGGCGAAGCTGGCTGGTCGGCGATCAACCGCGGGATGTTGAGGCCGGGCACGCGGCCGGCTGCCGCAGCGTCATGGTCTCCAACGACCGTGAGCTGATCGAGCAGGCGAAGCCCGCAGCCGTGGTCGAGACGTTTTCTGCGGCGGTGCAGCACATCCTTCGCAGCGGTGGCTCGGACAAGGAAGATTTTCAGCCGTCGCCGCCATCATCAAATCCGGCGGCGGCGACCGCAGCCGGCGAATCCCCCTCGGCCGTGCGGAAGACACCGGCGGCCCCGATCGAATCAGGATTCAGCGAGCTTCGCCGGGCGATGCTCGACCTGACCGAGCAGTTGCGCAGCGACCGCATGCGCCGCGTCGAGCTGACCACTCTGCGGATGGTGGCGGGCGTCGGGCAGTTGCTCGTGGTGCTGCTGGCGTTGTTCGGACTGCTTCAGTTGGATGACATGGAGGCGTTTGTCAAATGGATGCTTGGGGCAGCCCTGCTCCAACTGGTCACGATCACGATGCTGCTGGTGGACCTAAGAAGCTAAACCAGCCCAAGGCAAAGAAGATTCACCACAGGGGCGCAGAGGACGCGGAGAAGGAGAAGAGGAAGGGTTTGGAGCAGAGCGGCGCGATTGCAGACTGCGCTCGGGACGCGAAAGAGCGATCGGTGGAAACGCGGATGAGCACTGCTCCGATTGTCCGGACCGTTGAGAGATTGGCGATCATCTGCCCGTCGTGGGTCGGCGATGCGGTGATGGCCACGCCCGTGCTGCGGGCGGTGAGGGCGGCGCTGCCGGGGGCTCGCATCATCGGCGCCATGCGCGGCGGGCTCGACGACCTGCTGGCGGGGACACCCTGGCTGGACGAGAAAGTGGTGGAGCAAACCAAGGCGCTGCTGGGGCCGCTACGCATCGCCAGGCGACTGCGCGCCCATCAGCCGCAGGCCGCCCTGGTGCTTCCCAACAGTTTCCGGTCGGCATTGATCGCGCGGCTCAGCGGCACGGCTCGGCGGATCGGCTACAAGCGTGACGGCCGCGGCGTGCTGCTTACGGACGCCTTGGCGTCGGGCCGCCGAACGCTGCCCGTGTCGATGGTCGAGTACTACGCCGCCCTGGGCGAGTTTGCGCTCGGCCTGGATCGCATCGATCGACGGATGGAGCTGGCGGTCACCCAGGCCCAGCGCGAAGCCGGCGGGCGGTTGCTCCAAGGCGTCGAGCGACCATTTGTGCTCATCAACCCCGGGGCAAACAAGGCGAAGAAGCGCTGGCCGGCCCAGCGGTTCGCAGCGGTCGCGGACGCCCTGGCGAAGAGCCACAGCCTGGCCGCCGCCGCCACCGGATCGCCTGGTGATCGAGACGTGGTCGCAGCGACGGTCACCGCAGCCCGGTGCACGGTGCACAATCTCGTTGACCGCGGCATCAGCCTGGGAAGCCTCAAGGCCGTCATCGAAGAAGCGAGCTTGCTGATCACCAACGACACGGGCCCGCGTCACATCGCCGCGGCGCTGGGCACGCCGGTGGTGACGCTGTTTGGGCCGACGGATTGGCGCTGGACGGCCATCGATTGTCCGCACGAGCGGATGGTCCTTGCGGACCCCTTCCTCCCGGAGCCATTGATCGCCGACGAGCATCCGCAACGTTGTGCGATCGAGAAGATCATGGTTGGTGACGTTCTCGCAGCTGCCGCAGCACTGCTCGCCGTTGCGGGCGCGAAAGGTCCGCCAGGGCCTCCCGCAGCAGCGGCGCCCAAGCCCAGCGCCGCCTCGTAACCGGCTGGTCCGTGGCCTGGACCAGCAGACGATCGAACATCCGCAACAGCGCCCGGCACCGATCCATCATCGGCCGAACGCCCACGGTGTCCAGTACCCAGACGACCGGCTGGGCTTGGGGTTGGGCGATCACGATGTTGTTGAGCTTGAGATCGCGGTGAAGGACGCCGGCGCCGGCGAGGGTACGCACAATCCGGCCAATCTGCTGACCGCACCGTCGGCCAAGTTGCTCGTTGACCTCGCCGTCATGCAGCATCTCGAGTGCTGATCGGCCGGGTACGAACCGCAGCTCGATCTGAACGAGTAGCCGCCGGCCATCCCGGCGCACGCGCCACCGGCCGATGGGTTGGGGTGTGTTGATGAGCAAACGGGCCAGCGTCCGCGCGCCGCGAAGCTGTCGCTGGGGCTGAGCTTGCCACAGGAGCATTTTCAGCGCCATCAACGGAGTGAGCGGCCAGGATTTTAAGGTCCGCAACGCCTCGCCGGGTCGTTGAATCAGCCAGACGCTCTGTCGGCCGGCCGGCTTGAGACATCCAACTGCATAGTCCGGTCGATTCGACACCTCGCGTGAGGATACCGCACCGGGGCGAACTGTCGATACCTACCGCTTGGGGGCGTCCAGCGGTACAGTGCGTTGGCCACGCGCTTTATGAGGGTGCGCAGGGGCTGCGACGGTCGGGGGCTTGGACGGTAACGATGGGTCAACATGCTAATCGGGGCGACCTCGCCGTCGCCATCACCACCAAGGACAACATGCGGACGATCGAGCGAACGCTGCGCAGCGTTCAGCTGATCGCCAGCCGCATCGTCGTGGTGGACTCCGGCTCGACCGACGGCACGATCGAGCGATGCCAGGCGCTCGGAGCTGAAGTTGTCCACCATGATTGGGACGGGATGGTGGTGCAACGGCAGTTCGCCCTCGAACAGTGTCGCGAGCACCGTTGGGTACTGGCACTTGACTCCGATGAGTCACTCGAGCCGCAATTGCAGGATTCAATCACCCGCACCCTGCGCGAGGACGACCCACGCTACCAGGGGTGGTTTATGAACCGCAAGGTGTGGTTCCTCGGCGGATGGCTGCATCACACGTTCCAGCCGGAGTGGCGGCTGCGATTGGTTCGGGGTGGCGCGGGGCGCGTCACCGGCATCGGGCCGCAGGGGCGAGGCGGACACGACCGTATCGAGGTGGACGGCCGGGCCGGTCGGCTCGTCGGCAACTGCCGACACGATTCCTGGGCCGACGTCCAGCAATGGTGCCAGCGCAGCATCAGCCTAGCCGAGCGCGCTGCCCAGTACGCCGACTGCGGCGGATCGCTGTTGAACCTACTGCTAAGCCCACCCGCAGCCATGATCAAACAACTGATACTCAAACGGGGCTTCCTGGACGGCATGCGCGGTCTGATTGCAGCCGGTATGACGTTCAACTATACGATGCTGAAGCACACATTCATCGCGGCCGAACGTCTCTCGAAGAGAAGATGATCCGTTGACCATGCTAGCAACTAATGAATCATCGACAACAAACGCCCCCTCGTCTCTATACGAACGGGAAGGCATGCTGGAAGCGCTTCGGCAAGCACGCGAACGGGACGCGATCGGCCACCACGTTCACACCGCCCTGGCGATCTTGTACATGCTCTTGCTGCCCCTGGCGACGACGCCGAAGGACTTCGCGTGGGCGCTCCTCCTGGGGTGGACGGTCATCCGGCTGCCGCACATCTGGCCGTGCTATGCCGCCTTGTTCCGCAACCGGCTGATGTGGCTGCTTGGGGCGTGGGCCGTGTGGCACGCGGTGAGCCTCCTGTGGAGCGCCGATCGGGTCGCAGGGCTCGAGGAGCTGGGCGCATGTCGTGTAATCCTTACGCCCCTGATGCTCTGGCCGGTGCTGGACCGCGCGCCGTGGCTGATCGGCGCATTGCTGGTGGGCGTCTTTGGGCAGAACCTCGTGCAGGCCGGCCAGGGGTTGGAGATCTTCGGCTTGAGGCCGAGTGGAAACCAACGGCTGCCGGGGCTCATTCATCCGATTCAAACCGGGGCCTTCTGCGTCGCCGCGGTGTGCTGGCATATGTCCGCGGTCGTTCGCGGCAAGGGTTGGATCCGTTGGTTGTCTGTGGCGGGACTCATCGTGGCTACAGCCGGCCTGGTCTATTCCGGGAGTCGCGGCCCATGGATCGGCGCGGCCGTGGCAGTGCCGCTCGCTTTAGTGATGATGGGAATCAGACGGCCTTGGGCGCGGCGCGCCGTGCTGGTGGCGATGATCGTCGGTCTGCTCGGCGCCGTCACGACTTGGCTGATCGCGGACGACGTCATCCGGTCGCGCGTGAATCAGGCGATCACTGACCTCCAATCGGCGGGGGATGGAAAATATGACACGGATGTGGGCCGGCGGTTGTGGTGGTGGTCAGGGGCCTGGGCTGCGTTTGCCGATGCGCCGCTTACCGGCGCCGGGGCAGGCGGATATCGCAAAGCGATCGAAAAGCTCGGCTATGGGCAGCTCTCGCCGAGCGATCACCATGCCCACTCGATGTATCTACATCAACTCGCCACGACCGGAGCTTTCGGCGGCCTGATTCTGCTCGCCGTCGTGGGGCTGAGCCTGCGGCGATCCTTCCTCGATCCGCCGGACCATCTCTACGCCGACGGCACGCTCTTCGTCCTCATCAGCTGGCTCATCGGGGCGGTGTTTGACGCGTATCACCTCAACGGTCACATGTTCGGGCTCTTTACGCTTATCGTCGCGCTGACGCTGTGCCATCGGGCCGCGATTCGCTACAACCTCTCGGCCAACGACACAAACGAATCGACGCAATCGTGAGGCCCTGATGAGTTCGACGCCGACCATCAACAAGACGCTCGAATTCTCCGACCTTCGGTCCCCCCAGATTCAACCCACCGTCGCTTCGCTTCACCGTTGGCTGTGGAACTGGCTGCTGACCGGGGAACGGTTGGCGGTCAACGGGCACGTCAAGAGACGACTGTATATCCGCAAGCACAAAATGTGGGAGTACGCACGGGGGCTCGCATTGACTGGTGCTTCCGCCCCCGTCCGTCGCACCAAGAACTCGATGACGGTATTGGAGGTAGGCGGAGCGATGACGGCGCCGGTCTTCTACCTCGCTTCACAAGGCGACCGCGTGGTGTGCCTCGACATCGATGAGAAGCTGACGGCACAGACGAATCGGACCGCGCGGCGGCGAGGGTTGCACGTCGATGCCCGGACAACCAATCTTGTCGATGAAGATCCGTCGTCAGAGGACCTCGGCGTTGAGGGGGGGTTCGATCGTGCTTACAGCTTCTGCGTGATCGAACACATTCCTCCCCCGGGACAACAGACCGCTGCTCGCCGGATAGCCGGCCTCCTCAAGCCCGGCGGGCAAATGTGCCTCACATTCGACTACGGCGAGCACGCGCCGACCGAAGCGCCGCTCAAAAACGCCGCCCAGGTGCAGGATATCTGCCAGGCTGTGGGGCTGCCCCTGATGGTTAACGACTCGTTCGTGGACACCGGCACACGCTACCGGCTGGACCGCAAGTACCCCGACCGCCCCTACACCTTCGGTTCATTATTCTTTTGCCGACCCCAGCAGCAGCAGATCATGCGTCGGAGCGCTACGGATAGGTCTCAATCATGATTGGCTGGTTGACGTGCATTGTCGGAGGGTATCTGGTCGGATCGATTCCGTTCGGGGTGGTCATCGGCCGGACCAAGGGCATCGACATCCGCAAGCATGGTTCGAAGAACATCGGAGCCACCAACGTCACTCGAGTGTTGGGTCGAAGGTTGGGGATTCTCTGTTTCCTCCTGGACGTGAGCAAGGGCGCGTTGCCGGTCGTGATCGCCGGTGTCGTGAACAACGTGATCAACCACCCAGCTGCGATGCTGCATCAGCAGCAGATGTGGCTGTGGCTGGCAGTCGCATGCGCAACGATCTTCGGCCACATGTATTCGCCGTTCTTGAAGTGGCGCGGCGGAAAGGGCGTGGCCACGGGGTTCGGGGCGATGGCGGCGATGTGGCCGCTGCTCACTCTGGCGGCACTCGGCGCGATGATCGTTTGGTACGGCACGCTGCGACTGACCAGATATGTGTCCGTGGCCAGCATGCTCGCCGCGGCGAGCGTGCCCGTAGGCTATCTTCTTTCAGTTCTTCCCAATGACGCTCTGGAGATGCCGTTTGCCCATTCGTTGAATGCGGTGGTCCATGGTTCGCCGCCAGTGTTGGTCACGACCGCCATGGCTCTGCTGGTCGTCTACAAGCACCGCTCGAACATCGCCCGCTTGCGCCGGGGCCTCGAACCGAAGGTCCGTGGCCGCGCCCGCCGAGGAGCAATGCCGCCGGCTTCGCCGCCCAAGACCAGCACGTGAGCTCCGATCCACGCAAATATTCACCGGATCATCCGTGATCTGGCAACCGTCAAGCGTTACGCTACGTTGCTGTGGGGAGGGACTCTCTCATGCGAACAACATGGACGATCACGCAATGGGTAGCCGGTCTCGCCATCGCCGTTGCCGCCACGCCTCAGCGCTGCCACGGCCCCAAGCAATCCTCCCCGCCACCGGTCGAGCCGGCCGATCTCGTGCTTCTGGAAGCGTTCTGGCCATCGCCCGCGGTCAAGAAGGAACTCGGAGAGCTTGGGTATGAGACTCTCGCGCATATCACCCAAAAGCGATTCTGGAACAACCATACGCACATGTATGACGCTGCTCGCTACAAGCGCTTCATCTGGACGCCGAACGACAAAAGTGCTGTGCCCCAAGCGTTCGGCAGCGCAGAACGATACGGCATCCCGCCAGGGTACGATGGCTGGGTTCTGCTGGATTTCGAGAAGTGGGATCCCCTGAGGAGGCCGGCCGAATTCGAGGAGGAGACGGTTCGCCGTCGGGTCCGGGAGTATACGGACCTCATCGCCGCCACTCGCAGGCTGCGGCCCAAAGCGAAGATCTGTTGGTACGGCCTGGTGCGCGGGCCGCTGGACGGCCGAAGCGGTGAGCTTATCGAGCAGATTGTGCGGCTCGCCGACGGCATTGGTGTGTCGATGTTCTCGAACCTGCGCCAAGATCACCGCAACCTCGATCACCAAATCGAGATCCACCAGTCTCGACTCAAAGCATGTCTAGCGCTCAAGAAGAAGTACGGTCTCAAGGTGTTCTCCGTGCTCTCAAAACGCCACAACGTCAAGGTAGGTCGAGGCATCCTGCGCGACGAGGCTGGTACACCGATCCGAATGATTCCCCCGCCAAACGTCCAGCGGCGGATCATCGCGACGGCCTTGTCCATCGAGCACCAAGGGATGAGGGCTGACGGAGTCATCCTGTGGTGGAAGGACAACGGACTGTTGGCGACGCAGACGGATCTGGACACCATTCCCGACACACCGGACCAGGCCGCGGCTGACAGATCAGATATACATTTTGCGCGAATCGTGGCGGAGGCGGCGGCCAAGCGGTGACGCGGCCGACTCAGCACGTGGTGTCCGGGCACACCCGATCCGATCCTCAGTCCGCCTACCTTGTCCTGGGCTGCTCAATCACCACCGGAAGGAGGATCACGCCGTCACGGCGATCCTGCAGGCGCCGGGCAGCGACAAGGACCTGCGGGTAGTCGCTGAGCCAGTGCAAGGGCGATTCGCCTTGCTCGCCCGAGCTCTTACGATCAACATTTCGCAGCATCTGCAGGACTGTTGAATGCCGTTGATCGACTTGAAGCCGGGCCAGCACCCGGCTGAGCTGACTCGCGGGAACGCTGATCGTGTATGCCGCGCCCCGATCGGAGAACTCCAGCTGCTGCTCCAACGACGGGGCCAGCTCTTTGGGTCCATACAGCTGCTCGCTCAGCGGCGCATCAGTATCCGACCGATTACGCTGCCGGACAACGAGCTGCCTGCGCGCCCGATCGGCCAGCTCCCGAAGGTTTCGCCGCCCTGCGATCGTATCGTTGCGGCCGTTAACACTCGCGGTGACTTCGGCGGGGTCGGTGCCGGGCCGGCGGACTCGCGACAACAACCATTCCTGCTCCAGACGGCGGGCTTCCTCATAGCTGAAGTTGCGCACCAGCGCGGCGCGTGGCCCAAGCTCGGTGACCAACTGCTGAAGGGTTTCTTGAGCGCTGGCCAGGTCGCCGGCTTCGAGCACCAAGGCGAAGTCCGCTGCAAGCAGGATTTCATCGGCGGCTGGACCCCTATTATCACCGGTCTTGGGCGGCTCCAGGGGCCCCTCGCCGCCAACCGGAATTGCGGTGCTGGGAGCATCGCCGATCGTGCTGCTGGGCGGCTTGGGAAGTACGATCGCGGCGCTGGGGGGCGGCCGAGTCCTCCGATCATTGTCACCGGCGAGCACAAGCTTGTCCGTTTCGGGAGGAGGTCGCAGGTCTGGAGGCAATTGGTCGTTGGATGAGCTCTCGGCATGCATGGGTGGGCGTACCCCGGGCTGGACGCCGATCGAGAATACCCCGGTGATCGTCGCCCACACCCCGGCCAAGATCCCAAACGCCACGACCGCCGCGGCCATGGCACCGTATCGACGCCAGCGGCGCTGGGGGCGGCGGTGGCGACGACGCAGATCAGCCGGCGACGGCCCCAATAGCATCGGCCGAACCATCTGCGGCTCAAGTTCACCCAGAATGTCTCGGGGAAGATCGGGTACCTCCGAGCACCGCAACAGCGCCCGGTCGTCGATCATCCGCTCGATGACGGCCGAAGCCTCAGGATCACCGGCCAGCCGTTGGCGAAGCGACTCGGCCTCTTGTGAATCAAGCTCGCCTTCCACCAGGGCGAGCAGTTGGGCTTCGTCGAGGTTCTCAAACATTACAAAGTTCCGAGCCGTTCCGATGGATTCCGAATCATCAACATGGTTGAGGGAGTCCGGCGGTTGCGGCTACTGATCATCCTTGGTCAAAGGACGATCCAGTTCCAGTTCGGCTGCGGCTCGTAGGGCACAACGGGCTCGAAACAGCCGCGACTTCACTGTGCCCAGCGGGATCCCCAAGACCTCGCCGATGTGCTCGTACTCCAAGTCCTGCATATCACGAAGCACCAGTACCGCCCGCATCTGTGAATCCAGACTATCCAGGGCCCGCAGCAGCATAGACCCCATCTCCGCCTGTTCGACGCGCCGCGGGGCTGAGAGTTCCCCGGTCGTCATGCTGCTGGGAGGATGAGCTGGCGCGTTGGCGCCATGCACCGCATCGATGCTGCTGTGCCGGCGGAGGCGCTGCTTCCGCAGGTGGCTGAGGCAGCAATTCATCGTCACACGGATCACCCAGGTGCTCAGCTTCGACCGCTGGTCGAAGCTGTCGAGACCTTGCAGGACCCTCAGCATCGTATCCTGGGTGAGATCTCGTGCGTCATGCTCATCACGCACCATCCGGTAGCAGATGCTGTAGATGCGGCCCTGATAAGCCCGCAGAAGTTCGCCGATGGCCCCGGAATCGCCCCCACGATGGGCTTCGAGTAGCTCTAGCTCACGAAGGGGGGTGATCCGACCTGCGGCGTGAGGCGATGCGCCCGCAGCGGCACTGTGCGTACGATCCTGCGGTGGGATCGGCTTGGCCCTTGCTGCGTCCACGATAGTAACCTCGAAGATGTACGATGCAGAACGCGGGAAGTTCCCCGCCGACCGAGAGACACGACCTCCGCAGAATATTGCACGGTCCCCACCGAGCCCAGATGAACCCGAAGGAAAGCTATCGCTCACCCCTGGAGACTCGCTACGGGTCCGCCGCCATGCGGAAGATCTGGTCGCCCCAGCGAAAATTCTCGACTTGGCGAAGGTTATGGCTGGCCTTGGCGGAAGCCCAACGCGAACTCGGGCTGAATATTACTCCACAGCAAATCGACGAGCTTCGCACGCACCTCGACGACATCGATTACGAATCGGCGGCCAAGTACGAGGCGGACCTGCACCACGACGTAATGGCCCACATTCACGCCTTGGGCGACGTCGCTCCGGCGGCCCGCCCGATCATCCACCTCGGCGCGACCAGCCAATTCGTCAACTGCAACACCGAGTTGATCCTGATCCGCGACAGCCTGCAGCTGGTCGCGATAAGGGTGGCGAGAGTGATTGACGCGCTGGGAGCCTTTGCGACGAAGTACCGGAATCTGCCGACACTCGGTCTTACTCATTTGCAGCCGGCTCAGCCCACCACGGTCGGCAAGCGTGCCGCACTCTGGGCATATGACTTTGCCATCGCCTTGGAAGAGATCGAGTACCGTCTGGAGACACTTCGCTTCCGCGGCGCGAAGGGCGCCACCGGCACTCAGGCCTCGTTCCTGCGGCTGTTCGACGGCGAGCACGAGAAGGTCGAGCAGTTGGACAAGCTCATCACACAGAAGATGGGCTGGCTGTCGGAGCGGCGATACGTGGTCACCGGACAGACGTACCCGCGCCTCGTCGACGCACAGGTCCTCAACACGCTCGCGGTCACCGCGGCGGCCGTTCACAAATACTGCAACGACATCCGCCTGCTGGCTAGCCGCGCGGAAATTCAGGAGCCGTTCGAGGATGAGCAGATTGGCTCGTCGGCGATGCCTCACAAGCGAAATCCAATGCTTTGTGAGCGGGCCACCGGCTTGGCGCGATTCGTCATGGCCATGGCTCCTAACGCGCTCAACACCGCCGCCACGCAGTGGCTTGAGCGGACGCTGGATGATTCGGCCAATCGTCGCCTGAGTTTGCCGGAGTCGTTCCTCGCCGTCGATGCAGCGCTGGACTTGATGCACCAGGTGACCAGGGGCCTGGTCGTCTGCGAAGAAACGATCAGTGCGAACTTGATGGCCGAGCTACCGTTCCTGGCGGGCGAGAACATCCTCATAGGGGCCGTCACACAAGGGGCTGATCGCCAGGAGGCGCACAGGATCCTACGCATGCACAGCCGGGCCGCCGCCGAGCGCATCAGGACCCAACGCGGGCCCAATGACCTGCTGGAGCGCCTCCGCCGCGAACCCATGTTTGCAAACGTCGATCTCGACGCTGCGCTCGAGCTGTCAGCCATGATCGGCCTGGCGCCGGCGCAGGTGGATCGGCTCATCGAACAGGTGGTGGAGCCGATCCGCCTCCAGTATGCAGAGAAACTACGAGAGAAGGCCGATGTCGGGCTCTAACACCGAGGGTGATGCAGCAACGGCTTGCCCCTCGACGGGAATAAAGCCCCGGGAGCGGCCCATCGCACGCCACGCCAAACCACGCGTCGAGGCCATTACGCGAGTGGCGATCCTCTGCAATACCCTATCAGAATGCGAACAACAGCGGAATCTCGCTGAGTCGGGCTGTTGGTGGTGGGGACGGCAAACCGATATTATGGCCAGCAACCGTGGGAGGGGGCCGTCAAGGGCCCTTCGACCCGTTTGAGATCGAGATCAAATTGTCACCAGCAGCAGTGAGGCCGAACATGGAAGCATACGACCGGCTCGTCAAGCTCGTCCAGGATGCCGCGGAGGAGGTCAGCAAAGCTGAGGGCGGCAACAAGGCCGCCGGAACGCGGGTCCGCAAGGCGATGCAAGAGGTCAAACAGACAGCCCAGGAGGTGCGGGTGGGGATACTCGAAGCCCGCGGTGAGGGCGGCGGCTAGCCGACACGCCTCAGGCACGCGCCATCCCCCCAGACGGCCTCCGATTGTTGCCATCCTTGTGAACCGGGCCGACTCGCCCCCGTGACCCCTCCGCGATCCAGCGATATGCTGTCACGGCCGCGCAGAGGATGGGGTTCCCTACGGGTCCGCCCCGCCGGAGTAACCCAAGGTGGCCGCACAGCCGCTTTTCGACATTTCCCGCATCGATCTAAGCCAGGTCGCCATGTCGCCGCAGCGCATTGACCAATTCAATCCGCATCGTGGTCATATGCGTCAGCTCGACCACGTGATCTGGATGAACGAGGACGCAACCAACGGCCTAGGGGTGAAATACGTCCGAGATGACGAATTCTGGGTGCCGGGACATATTCCCGGCCGGCCGCTGCTGCCCGGGGTGCTCATGATCGAGGCGGTGGCCCAGCTATGCAGCCTGCTACACCAAGTCAGGCCCAACGCCGACCGATCGCGGTTTCTGGGCTTTACTCGTTGCGATAAGGTCGCCTTTCGTGGGCAGGTTGTGCCCGGCGACACCCTCTACCTGCTGGGCCACGAAATCTCCTTTCGCCCCCGACGGTTCGTCAGCAACGCCCAAGCCATGGTTGACGGCAATATCGTCTTCGAAGCCACAATCACCGGCATGGCGATGTAGGGGGCAGGGGTTGGCGGCTTTGCGCATTCGTGGGACCGGTGTCGTGCAAACGCGCGTTGCTCACCCGCTCTTGTCCTTGGGGTGATTCCTCTGCAAGCTGTTCTTGAACTTGACGTCGTGATGATGATGGCGGTGATGGCGGCCGAAGATCACTGGCCCGCGCCATCCGAACAGCCGGCCGGAGCCCCAATATCCGGAGTAACCGAAGTTGTCATAGAAGTCGTACGACGACCAGAGATCGCCTTGGCGGGGGTATCCATCCCGAGGCCGGGACCGCGCCCGGGCGTAACGGGCCAGGGCCAGCTCACCAACTTCGGCCGCAGCGACTGGCACCGGCTGCGCTTCCCCGGCGGGCATGACCACCGCTGCGGTCTTCTTCGGCGCAGGCAGGTCGATAACCACCTGGCCATAGGTCACCGAGACCATCCATCCGAAGATCAGTACCGCGACGGTAAGGTGAGTGGTATTTCGCATTGGCGGGTCCTCCCAGTACCACTTTCTGCCGCGCCCCGACGCAGCAAGCGGCGGTATTCTACGCCGACACGCCTCAGCCAATCCCGATTCACTGATTTGGACGATTCTCCTTCAATCCCATGCATTCATATCCCTTGGTGTTCACGCCCATCCTGAAGGAGAAGGTCTGGGGCGGCCGGAACCTTGCCGATCTGGGCAAGCAACTGCCGCTGGGCGCCCTGATCGGCGAGTCGTGGGAGCTGGCGGACTTGCCGCTGACAGTCGAGGCCGGTCGGTCGGTCATCGCCAACGGCCCGCTGGCGAACCGAACTCTTCACGATGCAATCGCCGCCGATCGCGAAGCAATCATGGGCCCCGCGCCGCTGACGCCCCAAGGGGGTTTCCCATTGCTCATCAAGTTTCTCGACGCCCGTGAGAACCTTTCGGTGCAGGTGCACCCCGACCATGCGTATGTCAAGAAACATCCGCAAGCGCATCTGAAGTCCGAAGCGTGGGTTGTGGTGAAGGCCGAACCGACGGCGGTAATCTACAAAGGGGTCAAGCCGCAGGTGACCCGCGAGCAGTTCGCCCGGAACATTGCGACCGGGCAGGTGGTAAACGACCTCAACGCCGTGGCGGTCACATCCGGCGAATGCCATTACCTGCCCAGCGGCACGTGTCACGCTTTGGGGGCGGGAGTCGTCGTGGCCGAGATCCAGTCCCCCAGCGACACCACCTTCCGCGTCTACGACTGGGGCAGGAGCGATCGCCAGTTGCATATCGAGCAGGCGCTGGAGTGCTTGGCCTTCGGCGAGGCGCTACGCGGGCCGGAGCCGCCGGGCCGGCCGATCGTCGTCGGCGCAGTGCGATCCACGCCCCTTCTGAAAGCCGAGATGTTCGAGATCGAACGAATTGAGACCCAGGCTGACACAAGCCTTCAAATCGTCACCTCCGGGATGCCGATGATATGGATGACGCTAAACGGCGGCGGGGCAATCCAGACACCCAATGCCCCTACCGTCGGATTATCGGCCGGGACCACGGTGCTCATGCCGGCGTCGCTGAGGGATTCCGTTGCGTCGCTGCGGGGGGCAACGACCCTGCTGTGCGTAACGCTGCCTTCACCCCTGGAGGGTCTGATCGCATGATCTCGAACTGGAAGCATCGAACCTTGCCTGTGGCGGTCTTGGCGCTGGCGGTGTCATCGGCCCAGGGCACCCAGCACCTGGTCGCGCCCGGCGATGATTGGCAGAAGCTTGCATCCCGGTTGCGCAGCGGCGATGAAATCATCCTCATGCCGGGTGAGCATCGACCTGCTTCATTCACGATGTTACACGGCACGCGAGGCAAGCCCATCACGATCCGCGGCATCAACCGCGCCAACCCCGCCGTCATTGCGGCCGACCGGGTAGGGATCACCCTGCATCGGCCGCAGCACGTGGTGCTGGAGAACCTCATCGTGACCGGGGCGTCCATCGCGGGCATCGTGGCCGATGATGCCGACGGCTCGGGCGCAACGGAATCGCCGCGTGGAGACCCGTGGCCGGCCAACCTGGTGATTCGCCACGTCTCGGTGACCAAGACCGGGCCGCGCGGCGAGCGCCACGCCATTAAGCTTGCCGGCCTTCAGGACGTTCGCCTAGAGGACGTGCGCATCGAAGGCTGGGCCGGCTCGGGCCTCGAGTTGGTCGGATGCCACAAGGTACGAATCGAGCGATGCCGCTTCACCGGCCTCAAGAACCACCGCCAGCTACGGGCAATTCAGGTCCGTGGCGGAAGCCAATATGTGGCCATCCACCACTGTCGCTTTGAGAATGCCGGCGACCTCGTGCTCCACGTGGGCGGCGCCAGCGCCCGCGACGAGTTCCGGCCGACCCTAGCCGACGACGCGCCCACCGGCTCGCAATTTGAGGCTCGCTACGTCCAGGTGCAGCACTGCACCTTCATCGGAGGCAACTGCCCAATCGCCTTGAGCAATTGTGACAGCACCCTGGTGCGCAATAACACGATCGTTCGCCCCCGGCGATGGGTGCTGGGCATCCTCGACGAACAGGACGACCCTCGCTTCGCGCCGACGACGCGCGGGGTCTTTGGCGCCAACCTGATCGTCTGGGAACCGGGCGACCTTCATCGCCTGGCGTACGTCGCCCAGGGCGTTGAAGCCGATCGGTTCGGGATGCATCAGAACCTGTGGTGGTCAGCCGAGCCCCCTGATCTGCGCGAAGCGCTGGGACCGCTGCCGGGCGAAGGGCGTTTCGCCCAGATGACCATTGTCGATCCGAAATTAGATGAGTATCTGATGCCGACGGAGCCGCTAGCAGAACTTTTCGGAGCCAACGCCCGATAAAGAAAGGCGTGAGGATTGAGGGTTGAGGGTTGTCTGGCGCTGAAGAAACCGGTCGAGACAGACGGTTTCGGGGGAATCCGCAGGGGAGTGTTGTGGTCTTCTCAAGAGGGCGCAGCCCGTCTTCGCCGACGTGGTCGCTCCCACCTATCCTTGAGGGATCCCAGCGATGGCTCAGGGCATGACCAACTCAAAGCTCCGGACCTGGATGCGGAAAGCCTCTGGGCGATTGATCAACCTCAGCACGGCGATTTGCCGGGACCGGCATCGGGCTGAGGAAGTCGTACAGGAGGCATTCATCAAGCTCTGGCGACAGCCGCCCGAGGCGGGCGAGATCGCCTACGCATCCTGGCTTCGACGGGTGGTGACCAATCTCTCGATAAACGCCTTGCAGCGCACACGCCGGCCGGGCCCCTTGCCGCGTTTTTCAAACGACCCCGCTCTGCGCACCACGCAGCGCCCTGAAAGGCGCGGCGATGTCCAGGAGAGCCTCCAGCGAGTTCAGGCTGCGATGGATCGGCTTGATGAATCCAAGCGGGCGATACTCGTGCTGCGGGCCTACGAGCAGCTCAGCTATGAGGAGATTGCCCAACACCTCAGCGTACCGGTCGGGACCGTGATGAGCCGCCTGAATCGCGCTCGGATCGCACTCATGGAAGAACTCAGGCGTGACCTGAGTCACGCTACGGATGATCCCTTGGTGTTCGATATCCGCAAGTACCGCGACGCGTAATGCGCCGCGGGCCGCAACGGTGGGAAACAACATGAACGACAAGCCTATTGAAACCATGGATTGCACGGACATTCGGGCGATGCTCTCGGGGCTGCTGGACGATCAGGTCGCTGCCGAGACTCGCTATCTCGCTGAACGACACCTCGCTGAGTGCCCCGCCTGCCGGGAACTGCTCAGCGAAGCGGAGCGTAACGAAGCGCTGATTGCCGCCGAGGCCGCAAGCCACGGCTCGCCTGAGCACCCCCAGCAGGAGCTCGAGGCCGCGGTGCTGAGCCGCACGGTGTATGCGCAGCGGCGACGGGCGGCAGCGAACCGATGGACGGCCTGGGTCGGCTGGCTTGCCGCCGCTGCCGCGCTCTTTCTGGCGATCTCGATCTGGGAGCTTGACCGTCGGGCAAGCCTCTCCAGGTCCATCCCGCAAGGCATCCGCCGAGGCGCCCCGGTGATCAGAGCCGCCTCATACCCCACCGGGGCGGAGATCAAATCGTGGACCCTTGACCGTGCATTCCCTGGCGACGCCCCCCTAATTCTTTCCGATGCAGCGTTGAGCACGGGCCTCACGCACGACACTGCACCGCAGGAGCCGGCAACAGAGCAGCGAACCGTTGGTCTGGCAATCTCCCGGGACGATGCCGAAACACTCGACTCGGTCTCCCTGGCTTTGGCCATGCTCGCGCAGGCTGAGGACCGCAGCTTCGCCGATGTCGAGCAGGTCCGCCGCATCACCGAGTACGATCACTTGCTTCCCAGGCTAGCCGACGCCCACCGTAACCTTCCCGTAGCGGATCGCCCCGCAGTGCTTGCAGCGGAATCGGTGCTGTATCGTGTCGTGCGCGGGCCGTTGGACCTCGACGAGGTCCGCGAGATTCGGGAAGCAATCGTCCAACTGAACCTGGTGGACCGGATCGACGCGATCAGCGGCCGATGGACCACTGCCTCGTCGCTGTAGGCAGGTTGAAACGCTCAGCGCCATTGCCTTGTGATCGGTGTCAGAGGCAGTAGACTGCTGCCCATGAGGATCACCTTCAGTCAGCCGGCGCAGCTGGTTGAGCTCCATGGAATCAAACCGAGCGGCTTGGCTCGTCCGGACCGATCCGCCGCGACACCCCGGCCGCACGAAGCGGGCGGGCGACCCGAACCACCTCGGCTGGACCAGACGGTCGCGCGGCTGGTGGCGGGAGTCGTTCGCGGGCCCATCGCCTTTAGGCCCCAACCACAACCCGGCACGCCCGTCGGCTCGACGCTGCCGCTTTACAAGCGGGCCGCCGACAAAGTCGAAGCAGCGGTGGCCGTGCACCTTGGCCGCATGATCGATGTCGTCGGGTGACCCACCGTCATCATCGCCACTGTGGCAGTCGCCAGACAAGGCCCGGTCTCTGATCACAGCGGGGACGCCGCCGGCTACAGCGCCGGGGGTACGAGGTCCTGCTTGCCGTCGATGGCGCAGAGGGTATTAAGATGGCCTTCTCGGAAGCGCCGGATTTGATCCTGATGGACATGGGCTTGCCCGTGGTGGACGGATGGGAGGCCACTCGCCAACTCAAGGCATCACCAGAGACCCGGCCAATTCCCATTGTCGCCCTCACCTCCCACGCCATGGCCGAAGACCGGGATAGGGCATTGGAAGTAGGCTGCGACGATTATGATACCAAACCCATCGAATTCGACCGATTG
>JADFIR010000050.1 GCA_022566535.1 Planctomycetota bacterium | reverse complement strand
GCGCATACGACGCCAAACAATGACTGGCCGGCCACTCGCGAGCGACGCGTTGCTGGCGAAGTTGGAGCGCCGATTGGGGCGACGGCTCCGCGCGGCGCCGGTGGGTCGACCGCCAAAGCCTGCCGTCGTCCGACCCAAGCGCAAACGCACCAAGGCGAGCACACCTTGATGAATGGACTACTCAGCGGGGATGTAAATAGGTGACTGTCCCGAATATCCGAATATCTCCGTTGGGCTTCCGCCAACGCGTCCTGAGGGTACTTGAACGCGTTGTTCCAACTGTCCCCTGGTGGTGGATTCGGAAAGTCCAAGCCGCTGTCGCCATCGACCCGGACGATGAACTGCCCACTTGCAACGGAACTGATTAGTGATTAGGGTAAAAGTGAAGACGACAATCAACAGACAAGCTAAATGCTTTGTAGACAACATGCTTCTTCCTTTCCTAAACGGTCAGATGTTCACAAAAGAACTCGATTCATCGAAACAGGACCGCGTCCTTCCTTCTCCACTCGCATCATGGTCGTTCTAGGGCCGCTCATTCGTTTGGCTGCGTTTTTTTCTTGTAAGCACCTCCTTTCTGAGCCAGCGTGGAAATATCTCAGGAACCCCAATTCGCTAGCAGAATAAGCAAGTCGAGTATGCCGACCGTGCCATCACCATTGAGGTCCGCGGGTGAATTGGTCATTCCCCACTGCTGCAGCAATAGCAGCAGATCATTTATCCCAACGGTGCAGTCGCGGTCAAGATCGCCCAGTGGTTGGATCGGCGTCAGGAGGAACGCAACCACGTCACTCTTGGGGTCATGTCCGTTCGCGACGATTTGTCCGCTATTGCCGATCGCCGTTGCGTTTTGGATAAGAATGGAGGGATCGAGCGGTACGAGGTCGTTCAGATTCGTCATCAGCCCGCTTCGCCAGATGAACCCATCACTGATGTTGGGGTTGCCGTCAACGTTCCCAGATATGCCCACGACTATGCGTAGGTCAGATATATCCCCTACACCGCTCAGCGCATGGTCCGGCAGGGTGCCAAGCATCGTGAATTCACCCCGTTCCCACAGAAAAGCGCGCGTAGCACCGACGGGGAAGCCGTCCATGCGAATCCGCCCCGATCCGGCGATTGTGCCGAAGCCGTTCACTGCGCTTGCGCTGCTCGTGAAACCGCCGGGGATGGACCCCAACAGGGTCACGTTACCATCCTCCCAAAGGAAACCCTCCTTCTCTTGTCCGGCATGTGCCCTCCATCCAACCACGCGCGTACCGTTCATCGCGGTCGCGGCGCTATTGTCTCCCAGGATCGTGAGATCGGTGAAGCCCTGTTCGGCAGACCAGATGTAGGCATTCTGAGGGCTAGTGTTTACACGGACGCTCCGTCGGCCGACGACGACGCCGGCGTTGGAGATCGCTGCGGCGCTGGACCACGCGCCGACTGCGTCCACCACCGGCGGCAACTCCGTCCACACACCATCTTCGTAGACAAAGCCGCGGTAGCCCACGCCGGAGACGTACATGGTGCCGCAGACGACGCCGCCATCGTTGATATCCGTCGGTATCGCCCCCATCACCCCGGGCGGAAGGCCCAGATCGGTAAAGCCGTCCTGCGGAGTCCAGAGGAACGGCCGATCGAATTTCGAGATCGGGCATTTGTAGCGCCCCACCACAGCACCATTCTCATTCAATGACAGGCCGGCGGTGATGACCGTCCCGATCCCACAGTCGATGGGAAACTGCAGGATGGTGACCTCATACTGACATTGGGCGTAAGCGTGACCGGGGAGGACGCAGAGGCCCGCCAGTGCCGCGACGCCCGTGGGAACCAAATATCTTGCGAACAGGGCAAGCATGGATTCTTGGCCTCCTTGGGTCTATATGCGCTTGATGGCGTGATCCAGCGCCAAGATGTGAGAAATACTTCGAAATCAGCAGTCCGGCCGGGACGCTGCAGGAAATGCTATGGGTGGAGTCCGTGTCGGCCGTATTGATTAGTGTGCCACGTCGCCGGCGAAAGTCAATCCCGTTCTTCCCTATATTCACATGGTTTTGCATCGTGTACGGGCGTTGACGGGGGTGGATTGAGCAGGGGGGGACATCGGGCTGGGGACAGGGCGGCTTGGTTTGACGACGCAGCTGTGGATAGCCGGCGATGGCATCGCCGGCTTTACACGGTCAGATGACAATCGCCCGGCGGAGCCGGGGGCTGGGGGATTGGGTGGGCGGATTGTTGGGCGACGAGGATCGTTGGCGCCGAACAGAAAACCGCGACCACCGGTCGCGGCTTTACAAGAACGAATCGGTTGGGTTGCATTTTCGGCGCTTTGGCGCTTGGCCGATCAGGGACAGGGGCACGGACCCCAGGCGGCCAGCAACCTCAACAAGTCGAGGATGCCGACGTTGCCATCGCAGTCCAGGTCGGCTGGAATGCCGCCGGGGGGAATCGGCCCCCAGTTGGCCAGCAGCGTCAGCAGGTCGAGGATGCCCACGTCTTTGCCACATTCACCGGGCGCCTCAAGATTTGCCGGGCAGGTCGTGAGGCCGTCACCGGCACCGGCATTGTTCCTCCAGGTTGATGTGCCCAGGGCATAGTCATCCTGGTTGTTGGTGCTTTGCGCGTCCGCCGGGCCTTGAAACTCCAGGGCCTGTAGGCCGTCCGAGGGTAGCGGTCCCGGCCACGGCGGCCCGAACTCGCCGTCGGCGTCGTTGATGAACGAGCCGTCGGTTGGCCCGGTGTAGTTCTTTCCGCCCCAACTCAGCCGCCAAAAGATGATCGTGCCGGCGTCGTCCTCGAAGGTGATCGAACCCGCGGCCAGGTAGCTTTCCGGAATCAGATTGGTGAGCGTGAAGTCCGCAAGGTCGTAGTGGTCATCGAGGAATAGGCAGAAGTCCTCGCTGACAATCAGCACGCGATCACCAGGACTGCAGCCGGGCAGGTCCGATTGAAAATCGATCAGGAGTACGGGATTCTCACCCGCGGCGTCGTAGGCCATCAACTTGGCTTCGCTCACGAAGCATTGGAAGTCGGCCCTCATGCGCAGCTGGATCGCCTGGGCAGCGGTGTCGCCCGCCACACCGCCGATCACCTGTTCGATCTGCATCAGGTCAAAGAAGCTCGCGTGGGCGGGCTCGGCCACCTCCGCAGCGCATCCAATTGCCGCAAGGCTCAACAGGCAGTGTTTGTTCATCGCACTTTCCCCTTTCTAGATCGCTCTTTGGGTCGAGCATATGCGCCCCTAAGCATTATCCCCTGCACCGTTGGGCAAGGCAAGAGTGTTGCCAATCTGCCCCTGCAAACCGCGGGCAACAACCCGCAGATCACCCCGAGCTGGCGAGCAGTGTGGGCAGGTCGAGGATGCCGACGGCCGCCAGCGTGAGGAGGCCGAGGGTTGGGGTTTTCCGCGATAGGCGTTGAGTCGCTTACGGGAAGCAGGTTCCGCAGGGATTGCCGCCGGCGACGGAGCACCACTTGGCCAGCAGCTTCGCCAGATCGAACGCATCAACGCAACCGTCCGGCACATTGGCCACACCGGAGATGTCCGCGAGGGCAAGATTCGCCGGGGTGCAGTTCTCGCACGGCGGGCTCGGCGGGATCGGATCGTTGACGCCTGTGCACCACGCCCCGAACATGGCCCCGAGGTCAAACGCGTCAACGCAACCATCGGGTACGCCGAGCGGACCGGTGATGTCGGAGGGAGGCCCGGGGGGTTCAGGGCAGTTGTTTGGCGAGCAGTTGCTGCCGTCACCCTGGTAGCTGCCGCCGAGCGTGTTGCAATCGCCCGAGGTCTCCACCGTGCAGGAGCCGTCGCCGAAGCAGCAGGCCCCGGTCAGCGGGGCGCACATGCCGGCGGCGAGCGCCGCGCTCACATCCAGGACAAACAGCCCGCCGCTGCGGTCGCTAACGATTACCGTCCCGCTGGGAAAGAAAGGATAGGAGGACCAGGCCCCGCTGAAGCCGGGATCGTCGTTGGCCGGGTATGTGTCGAAGAACCCAACTTCAACCGGATTGACCGGATCGCAGGCAGCGAAGACGCGCAACCCACTGGTGTAGTTGGCCTCGAAGATCAAGCCGTTGTGGACGTAGAGGTTGTGATCGGTGGAGGGCAGGCCGGTTGTGAAATCACGGATGAAGGTCGGATTGCCAAGATCGCTGACGTCGATGATCGTCGTGCGGGCGATGTTGTCGACCTCGTCACTGACATACAAGTACTGCCGGTCCGCCGTGAGCCAGCCCTGATGCGTATACCCGGGCGACGGATAGCTGGTCTGGCCGACGAGGAACATGTTCGTCTTGTCGGTCACGTCGACGATATCCAGCCTACCGTCCCAACCGGCAAAGACAAACGCGATCTGAAGACCGGCATAGGGTCCTTCGGTGTAGGTCACAACTTGTGCGTCGTGCGTCTGGCCGGGCCAGGTTCCTACGAAGGTGGGATCGGACGGATCGCTCAGGTCGTACACATGCATCGGACCACCGACGGCCAGATAGAGAAATCCGCTGACCTCATCCACCGCCAGGTTGTGCGCGCCCTGGTCAAATGAGCGAACGTGTGTGATCACGCCGTTATCGATGTCCGAGACGTCGTACACGTGCGTCGGTCCCGAGTCCGAGCTGCTATAGACGTAGCTCTGGTACACCTTCATGTCGCGGCCACGGTTGGGCTGCATCATGACGGCGACGATGACCGGGTTGGCCGGCGCGGTGATCTCGACGAAGCCCGTGCCGGTCGATAGGCCAATGATCGCGTACTCCCGGCCCGACGGCGAGAGGTAACCCCAGCAGTCCTCCGCGAACTCGGCGTTCAAATCCTGCACGGACAAGTGGGCATAAAGTGAAACGTTCTTCGCAGGAAATCCTGCCGAAGCGGGCACCGTCAGGAGCAGGCCGGCGGCGGCCCAGCCAGCAAGTGCACGGTGGATGTTCGCGGGCCACGATGACATGTTTTTCTCCTGGCGATGGTCGTGTCGGGCGATCGGGCTTGCCCTGCCCAGAACCGCGGCGAGGCCGCCTGGGCGAGGCACTGCACTCATTATGGACCCTGGCCGGCGCAGAACCAACCCGAATCCGCCGAATCGGTGTGGTCGTCGCCCTCAATGGCTCCCTCTACGGGCACGGCCCCCAGTTGGCGAGCAGCGCCAGCAGGTCGGTGATGGCACCGGTTCGGGCGCGGCCGAAAGAAAACCCCCGGCCGGAGGAGGCCGGGGGTGTGGGTATCGTTTCACGCGCGACGAGGCAGCCCGTCGCTTATGGCGCGAAGCAGGTGCCGCAGGGGTTGCCGCCGCCGACCGAGCACCAGTTGGCGAACACCCTCGCCAGGTCGAACGCATCGACGCAACCGTCTGGCACCTCGGCCTTACCGGTCATGTCCGCGAAGGCGAAGTTCGGGGAGAAACACTCCTCACAGGGCGGGTCTTCGTCCTTGGGTGGGTCTGGGTCGCCCGCAGAGGAGCACCACGCACCCAGCACGCATCCGAGGTCGAACGCATCCACGCATCCGTCGGGGAAGCCGCAGCCGTCCGGACCGGAGATGTCGCCGGGGCTCGGCAAAACCTCACCAATGAGCGCGTCGGCACCGTAGATGTGCGTGATGGTGACGGTGGTCTTGGCGGCGCCGGCGGCGATCGTAACGGGAATCTCCAACAGGATCAGGGCGTCGCAACGCATACCGCAGTCCAGCGGAGACGCACCGCTGTCGCCATCAGTGTCGTACCCGAGCCCGGCAATGTGGTTCCGCCAGCAGTCCGGGATGCCGAAGGCCTGAAAGACCTGCACGTCAGTTCCGAACCCATATGCGACGCAGAGGGGGTCAATGGGATCGGGGATGATCCCGAGCTTGCTGCCGACGTAGGCATCGCCCGTCGGGCTGCTGAGGATGATGCTGGCTTCGGGCTGGCCGACCTCACCCTCAAAGACGAACCGGTCCACCCCCGGCGAATCGTTGGTGCCGGTGCCGACGATGTCGTCCTCGAAGTCGCCGACCCAGACCAGGTCGCCGTCGAAGGTGCTGACCAGCTCAAAGTCGATGGGCGAGGGGCCGTTGTTGGTAATCGTGTAGTCCTGAGTAAGGATGGCAACCGGGTTGCCGACCAGAGGAACGATCCGCTCGACATGCTGCGTGACGGCGAACGCCAGGTCGATACCGTTGCCGGTGACAACGAACGCACTGGTCAAGGTATCGTTGACGCCGTCCCCATTCGTATCGCTGGCCGAGCTGGCCTCGGTGACGGTTCTGTCCAGTGTTTGATCGCCGGGGAAGACGTCCTGCCAATCGCCATTGTCGCTGAGCAACTCGCGCTGCGTGCCCCCCCGGAACAGGTACAACCCGCTGGAAAAGGCGGCTTCTTGCAGGGTGCCGGCGCCGACCGGATTGTAGTGATCTGCCTGGCCGCCGAAGGTCGCGCTCGCGTAGGAGCCATAGACGTCCGGAGAGACATCGAGATATGCATCAAGGTTTGAGTTCGGCCCGGTCGCGATAAAGACCGGGTCGCCGGGCACCTGGCAAAGTTTCAACGCAAGGTTAACGCACGTGGGGCTCCAATTCAGTGAGCAGCATGCCCCATTGACGGCGCAGACGGCAGCACAACAGTCCACGCTGAGACATCCGGGCGATTGATGGGGCGAGTCGCAGGGACCGGCCCCGGGGCCGCAGACGCACTCGGGATCGGCCGCGCAATCATTGCCATCGTCGCAGTCGATCAGCCCGTCGCAGTCGTTGTCGATCCCGTCGGCACAGAGCCCGGTCTCGTCGACCGGCGGAGTCCCGCAGTCAGGCGCGCAATTGCACTGATCTTCACCGACGTCGCAGACGCCGTCGCCGCAGGACGGCTCGATCTGGCAGGTGGGATCGCAGTTTGCTCCATCCGGCGGATCACATTCCTCGCACGCTTCGAGGATACCGTTGCCGCAGACCGGCTTGGTCGCGCCCACAATCTGCCCGTTGACCTTGATCATCAACTGGGACTCCGGGAAGCCGTCTCCGACCAACGACACGGGCGTGTAGTCAAGGAGGCCGCAGTCGGTCGCAAGAAGATAGGAATCGACACACGCCGGGGCGCTGACCCGGGGGCGGAACGCATATTCGATCGGCTCGCCCGGGGTGCCGTCCACGGTGGCCTCAATCTCCACGACCAGGGTGCCGCCGGGGCCGACCACCGCCTGCAACCCCGTCACCGGATCAACGACCGGCGTTATGAAGGCCGACCCCTCGTCGGGGTCGTCCACCATCACCGTCGCGGTGGCGACCAGCGTTTGAGTGGCGACCGTAGGCGGGCAGGCAAGATCCGTATACACATTGATCTTGATCGGAATTGCCCCAACCGTGTCGGCGAAGTGCTCCATCTGCGAGATCGCCCAGTTCACACTGTGGATCTCGATCACAGTACCCGCTGGCAACTCGAGGGCAAGGTCGAAGCAGCGGGCGAATTGATTTGCAGTCGTGCCGGCCCCGCCGACGCCGCAGGCCACGGAGTCTCCCGTATTGGCCCTTGCGCAGTTCTGGATCAGGCAGGCGTAGGTCCCATCGAAGGTGCTCACGGGGCACCCGGCACCAGGGCACGTGCCTGCCACGCCACCCCCGCTGCCATTTGCAGCTGCAACCGCTGCTGGTGATGCAGGCGTCTCCGCCGCCACCCGGTCCGGCGGCATATTCGGCTTGGACGCCTCCCGATTGGCATACGTACTGAGCACCACCGCAGAGATGATTCCCAGCGAGACAAGCGCGGCCCAGCTGGCACCGCCGTTGGCGCAAACATATCGTCGCTTCATTTTTGATCCTTCCTTTCTACTCCACGCCCCAATGCATTAGGTCTCAGCGATGGCGGCCGGAGGACACGAGGTACGGGTGAGCCGCCCTGCCGGAACCCGCCGTGGCTTATGGTACATCAACTCTGCTGGATTCCAAGGGGATACTGCAGGATTTCTGGCCAGCCGGGGCTGAAATTATCGGGACAGCGAAAGATTATCGCGTATTTGGGCCGCAGCCGGCCCCACACCCCGGCTGGGCCGTCGGCAGCTCCTTGATGGCCGCGTCGGCGGAGCCCGGCAAGGATCAATTCATGCGGATCATCAGCACCATCGAGCCACCCGGAAGGCTTGGAGAAGGATCCACCGCAACGAAGAACCCCGGCCTCAGCGGGCCGGGGCTTGTCGGGGCAAATGAGAGTGAGGTTAGGGGCAGGGGCCCCAATTGGCCAGCAGCGTGAGCAGGTCGAGGATGCCAACGGTGCCGTCACCATCGAAGTCCGGCGGTCCGCCGGGGTCGGTGCCCCACGCGGCCAGCAAGGCGAGCAGGTCAAGGATGCCGACGCTGCCGTCGCCATCGAGGTCGGCCGGGCAGTCGGGGGGGCCGAAGTGCAGATCGTCGATCTCCGCTTCATCGGGAGGAGGGACATCCATGAGCACCGCCATGTCGAACAGCTTGGTCGAGAGGAGACCCGCAAAGTTGCCCACGGGATCTCCAAAGAAAACGCTGCTCGTGTAAATTAGCTTGCCATCGCGAAACAGCTCGATGCGCAAGAACCCGGGGAAGTCCACGCCGATGTAGGCCATGGGAGTGTCGAAGGCCACTGTGATGTTGCCGTTGCCGTCCAAGCCCCATTCGTCGTTTGGAAATGCGCCGGGGCTGAAAAAAATCGTGTCACTTCCATCGGTGAAGTGCACTCCGAGATGGGCATATTGATCCGTGATGAAGGTACCGGGCGCAAACCCCGTGAAGTCTAAGGTGACAAAACGGCCGATGGCGTCGAGCCAGTCATCCTTGTTCTCGAATTCCAGAACACCTGGGCTTGCGGTACCTCCCGCAACGAACAGACACACCGCAGCGCACAACGTTGTGGAACTCGCGCTCCTGTTCATTCTTGAGCCTCCTGAACGCCGGCAGTCGATATCCCGAGCAGTGAATCCGGCGAAGCCTTGCCTACGGTTCTGGGAACCAAGCGAATTGTAGCGCTTTGGCGTCGGCCATGAAGGTGAAAGAAAGGCGCCAGGTGATGTGCACCGGGCGCCGGTTCGGCCCATGGTGGGAAGGTGTTACGAGCTAGGGACTATTCGCAGTTCTCCGGCTCCACAGCGCAGAGGCATCGTTCCAAGGCCAGTTGGTTCGCGTACTGGCAGCAGAACCTGTCGATACAGTCCTGGACGGTCTGGGGCGGCGTCTTGTTGGCGACTTCGCAGCAGGGCCCCCAGGCACCCAACAGGATCTGGAGATCAAACGTGCCCACACTGCCGTCGCCATCAAGGTCGGCGGGGCAGGGATCGGGCGGATCGGGGCAAATAGGGACAGTCACCTATTTTCTTGACACGGCGGCCGGCTGGTACGATCACTGCTTGGCGTACGTTTTTGGCGCGCGAGCAGCACGACTGACCGCACAGGCGCCCCTACGGACACGCCCCCCAGTTGGCCAGCAGTGTCAGCAAGACGACGATGCCGATCCCGGCGCTCCGGGACCGTCGCCGTCGGAGTCGGGTGGTCCGTCGGGGGTCGGTGCAAGTCACCCCCAATGTGCTAGCAAAGTGAGCAGATCGAAGATGTCCACGTCGCCGTCGATGTCGAGGTCGGCCAGGCAGTTGGTGCCAGGATCGCCCCACGCCGCCAGGACGCCAAGCAGATCGAGAATGCCGACGACACCGTCGGCGTTGAGGTCCGCGAAGATTACTTCCTCGACGGGATTGAACTGATACTCGTAGGCGCCCATGTCCACGACAACCGGCACGCCGCAGCCGGGATCGAAGTCGGCCTCATCGGCGTTGAAGCGGGGGTTGCCGTCGAGGTCAACCGGGAACAGTTCCGCGGTGTTGCCGTCCTGGTCGTAGTCATTGGCGTCGATGGGCACGCCCCAGTTGTTCCCGGCGTCGATACACGGCGAGCCGGATGCGAGGCGATAGTCGCCGTTGTCAGGATCGACGAACAGCGGATCGGCGTCGATGTTGCCGCTGCCGGTCCAGCCGCCCTGGACATCGCTGTAGCTGACCGTTGTTACCGATTTTCCGACATCAACGATCTGGTTCGGGCTGTTGTCCCAAAGAATAGCGTTGGTCACCGTCGGGTTGCTGCTTGAGTTGGTCACCGTCGGGTTCCTGAAGTTGTAGATCCCGCCGCCGGAGTTGGCCGTATTGCCACTAAACGTGCAGTTGGTCACCGTCGGGTTGCTTGTGAAGTTGTACATCCCGCCGCCGTTGAAGGTGGCCGTGTTTCCACTAAACGAGCAGTTGGTCACCGTCGGGTTGCTGGTGAAGTTGTGCATCCCGCCGCCGGAGTTGGCCGTATTGCCGCTGAACGTGCAGTTGGTCACCGTCGGGTTACTGCTGACGTTGTACATGCCGCCCCCGCGGCTGCTCCCGCCGCCGCTGACCGTATTCCCGCTGAACGTGCAGTTGGTCACCGTCGGGTTGCTGCTGAAGTTGTACATCCCGCCGCCGCCGCCGGCATCGAAGGGGCCGGGGCTGACCGTGTTCCCGCTGAAGGTGCAGTTGGTCACCGTCGGGCTGCTGCTGACGTTGTACATCCCGCCGCCGGAGTCGGCCGTGTTCCCGCTGAACGTGCAGTTAGTCACTGTCGGATTGGTGTTGTTGTTGTACATGCCGCTGCATATCGCACCGGTGATCGTAAAGCCATCGAGGATGGTAGCGGACCCCTCTCCGTTGATGCATGAGACTGCGCCCTGCTTCTCGGAGCAAACAGCGCAGACCTTGTTGGCGATCTGGGCACAGAGTGCATCCCAGGCAATGCAGCAAGCGGGGTTAATGTCGCAGACCTTGGCAAGGCACTCAGGGTCATCACAGCCGGGCGTGCCGTTGGCTACACAGCAGTCACTATTCCCATCGCCGCCACAAAGGATACCGCTCGCGTCAATGATCGTGACCTGGGGCCCGTCCGAACTGCGCACCGCGATGGCCTTGCCGAGGAAGTCGATTGTCTCGTTGTAGGTGCCCGGATGGACCTCCACCTCGTCACCATCCATGGCAGCGTCGATGGCCTCCTGAATGGTCCGGTAGTCGCCGGGGACGTGGAGTATGTCGGCGGCGGCGGGGCCGCAGAGCGTGACACACGCCACAGCGACCATACAACACGGCTTGAACATGGCTGCTGCACCTCCTCCTGCCAAAGAGGCCGCACAGTGGTGCTGCTCAGCTTGGTGGCCAAATCCGTGGCCGCGACAAGCCCCGCCACGCGACCGCATCCCGACGCTCCACATGCGCTCGGGCCCAGGAGCAAGCAGTTTATAACCTCAGGCCATTGGTTTCAACGGCAAAGCCCGCTGATTGGCATGCTGGGAGGGGTGCGCCCGCAGGAAAACCGGGCTGAGGACACGGCGGCTCCGTGGAGACAGAAGATGGTCCGCACAGCGAACCCTACGTCTCGGTGCGCGACGATCGCATTAACATCGTGCGTGAGAGAAGACCGCGACCACCGGTCACGGTTTTATGGGGCGGCTCGGCGGAGCAGCATTGCGCGTAGGCGGCACCCAGGCCGGCGGCGAACTGATCCGGGTTGTAGCTCCGATCGATTCGCGCAACAGCGGCGGTGGAGATCGCCTTGCGGGCGCCGGCATCGTCATACAGTTGCAGGATGCGCTCGGCGGCGCCGTTGGAATCGCGGGGTTCGAAGAGCAGACCGGTGCGACCGTCGTCGATGATGGTATGAAGCGCGTCACAAGTCTCGGCGATCACGGGGACGCGTGCGGCCATCGCCCATAACACGGGCAAGATGTTGGGAAGCCGGCTCGGCCCAGCACTTGGGCTGAGCAATGCGCGAAGAAGGCCCGTGGGCTTGCGCTTGCGGCTGTTGAAGGCAGAAGGCGACGCGTTCATCGCAGTGCTCATGAACAGTGCCGCGTCGAGACCGGGAACGATCCGCCAGGGCTCGGCGATCTTCTCGTCCACGACCAGCCGATCAGGCATGTCCAGGCTGGCGAGCCACTGCTGTGCGATTGGTCGCCCCGCCGAGTCGGGGTGCAGGACGACCGTGACCTCCTTTGGGCCCAAGGCAATGCGGGAAACGGCGTTGACCGCGGCGCGGGCATCGACCCAACGCGCGGGTTCACCCAGCAGCCCGACCACAAAGGTCTTTTCCTTGGCACCCCAACGGGCGCGAAGCCGCTTGCGGTCCTCGAAGACAATCACGTTGCGGTCCACGGCCGGGGCAAGTACTTCAAGCCGCGTTGAATCGAGCCCGGCGGCTTCGTAGACACTCCTGACCGCGGGCGATGCACACAGCAGCTGAACGCGACAGCGCTGGAGCCGACGTATCTCCAGCGGCTCGGCGCGGCCGCCCGAGGGAGCGATGACCGGGCCGGTCAGCACTCGGCGGTTCCCGGCCACGGACGCAGCCAACGCGCCACAACCAGGCGTCCAGGCATGAATCAGGTCATACCTGTTCGAGGCAGATTCATAGGCCCGCAGGAACTTTCGCATCGCGTTGCGGGCCAGGGACGGACGATTCAGCGGCGTGCCGATGCGGCCCAGCGGCTCGAGGCCGCAGCGCCCGGCCAGCGCGAGGTGGGCGCTGGTGCCGATGATGAGCACATCGTGGCGATGTTGGGGCGAGTGGGAGAGCGCGGCGGCCACAAGCCCAAGGGTGCACGGGCCTCCCCCGGCCGCAGCGGGGTCGATCAGGTGAAGGATCCTCACCGCCGCTGCAACCTGGAGCCAAGCTCGTCGGGGACATGCTTGTAGAACAGCTTGGCCACTCGATCGCCGAGTTGTTCGGCAAGCATCAGTTCGATTTGACGGCGCCCCGCGGGCGATCGATACAGCTCGAGGTCGACGGCTCGGGTGGTCACCGACACCAGTTGCCAGGGCTCTTGGGCGTCCGGGGCGGGGAACAGGCGGGTTCGGTTCGCCACGTCGATGACCTTGACGCGACAGACAGCGGTGGCGCGCGGCGTGACACCGTCCGGTGAGCCCACAAAGCTGACCATCTCCACGTAGATCACCTGCTGGGCGTCCACGATCTCGCCGATGGCTTCAATCGGCAACAAACGATCGTTGCGATCGCGCTCACGAGTAACGGCCATGGCATCGCGCGGGCTGATCGTCTTGGTGAGGATCTCCATGGCCATCAGATCGGTGCTCGCCTTGTCGGCGATGGCCCGCCGGATGCGGGAGGCGGCCAGCGGGATCGCGTTGTTTCGATCGTCCACAAACACCAGCGTCGGCCGATCGACGAGCAGGTACTGAGCCTCAACCTTGGGCGGCCCCAGGGCCAGATAGGCCACCGGCCCAACGATGTTGCATGAGAGTAGCGGCGAACACAACGACGCGGCAACGACGAAGTTCAAGACGCCGGGACAAGCCCGGCGGCGAGATGGATCGCGAATGGGTGATGATTCGGGGCTCATGGCGGCGGCTTGTACTTGTCAGGATGTTTCGGCTCCAGATGGGTGTAGAACAGCCACGCCGTGCGTTCGACGAACCGTGAAAGCAGGCCGATCTGGATCTGGGCCTCAACGGCGCTCTCGCGCCCGACGCCCTTGATGTCGGGGAACCTGCTCTCGATATTGAAGGAGTCCACATAGTTGTCGGGATCGAATCCATCGCGCTCGATTACGGCGACGTTGGCGGTGCACACGCCTTCCCAGAGCCACTGGTTGCCGGGCGGATGGAGGCGATACTCATACAGGTCGATCAGCACCAGGCGATCAGCGTTGAGCTGCTCGGCGATCTCGCCGTAAGGCATGGCGCTCCACTGCGTGGTGCGGAACTGCCAGTCGGCAACCGCGCCCGCCGGCAGCACACGTGCGCCCGGCACATTGCTGCGGATGCGGCGGGAGACATTGGCGGCGATCGTCAGCGCCACCTCCGGATGCTCATAGATCATGGCCAGATCGGCGGTCACGAGCACAGCTACAGTCTTGTTTTCCAGGCCGGTATAGGCGGGATGGACCTCGATGAGCTTGGAGTACTCAACGTTCTGGGCCATGCCTCCGACCAGCCTGCCGACGATGCATCCACATAGGCCGATACAGCCGGCGAGGAGCATGACGAACGAGGTCACCCGGCGGATCATTCGAGCAGCCCTTTGTAGATGATGATCTTGTAGGTCCATGCCGACACCACCAGGCCGCCGAGAGCCCATGCGGCACGGGGGCCCCAGAGGCGTCCAAACATCGCGCCAACACGTGAGCCGGTCGCGGCTACATAGACCCCGATCAGCAGCGCCATCGCGGTCGCGACGGCCAGAAGCGCTCCCAGCGGCTGGGCGGCCAGCGCCGCGAGCAAGTGACCATCTGCGGCGTGGGCGAAGGCGGTGGTCATGCCACAGGTCGGACAAGGGGTATCCATCAGTACGATCCACCCGCATTGGACTCTGGTCAACTGGGCGTGGGTGCCCAGTCCGGTGGCCGAGGGCTGAACGAAGGCCGCTAAGGCCAGGATCCCCCCCGAGCAGATCGCGACCGCCGTTCCGATCAGACGCCGAGTGGTCACCGATGTCCGCCCGGATGCAAGGACTCCCGCCGAAGGGGCTGATGCCAGGTTCGATGCGGGCATGTGCATGTACGGTACTCATCACGGTCGGGTCGGGCAACGAGATCGGCGGGCGGTCAGCGGGGCCGGGGTTCCGCCTGGATCGAATAGAGAAACCAGCGGCGCCGAGCGGCCTGTGGCGACGCGCCCCGGCGGGCCTGGCGCTGCACATAGAGCGTCGCCGTCTGCCCCGTGTTCAACCGCACCAGGAACACCTGGCGGCGCAGGTAACGCTCCTTTCCCTCGGTGTGGCCTTCCGGAGCGGATACCTTCTCGTGTCGGATACATTCGACGATCTCGTATCGGCGGTTCCGCCAGGTGAAAACCCGGGGCAATGACGCAAGGCCCGCAGCCATCGGCTCAGTCGAGAATGATCCTCGCTGGGGCGTTATAGGCTCGGAAACAAACTGCTCATCGTTGGGGCCGGTCGCGGTCAATGCCTTGCTCCTTTATATCTCACCGGCATCATTCACTAGAGCAGCCACGGAAGACGCACAGCCGCCTCAGCGCTCAACCCGGACCTTCCTCGTCCCGCCGCGGCGACCCGGACCTTCCTCGTCCCGACACGTCGGGACTCGTCAGGTCCGGCTTCGGCAATTGCGTCGATGTCTAGCGCACGAGGGCGTTGAGGGGGGCGGCGTACCAGCCACGGCGGCCGGCGACGGTCACCGGGGCGAGCACGTGCAGCCGCAGATCGCAGCCGTGCAGGTCGGCCAGGGACGCCGGCTCGTCGGTGAACACGTGGCGGACGGGAATCGCGGTCGGATCGATCCATTGATCCGCGCAGGCGCGGGCAATCAGCTCGCGGTGCGCGGTGGTCCACGCTTCGACGGCGTACAGATCGCGTAGTTGAGCCTCGCGCGCCAGCACGTGCAGCCGGCCGGCTGAATCGACCCCCAGCTCCAGCCGCTCGTGTCCCGGACAGCGCACCGGCAGCGGCGTCAGGCCCGGGACGTACTTGGCGAGCGTGATCGGTGCGCCATGTGCATCCGGTTCGGTGGGTGACTCAGGGTCCTTCGGTTCGACCACGACGGATGGCTTGGGAGCGATCTTGACCGATGAAGGCCGGCGGCGGTTGCTGCCCGGGTCGGGCTCAATGGTTGATACCCGCGAAGCCGCAAGCGGCTGCTCGGAGAGCGAAGCGTCGCGGATCCACCCAAGCACCGATGCAAGAGACGGCGCGGGCTCATCAGCCAACCGCGGGAAGTCCTCGGCGCGGATCGCGGCATCCATTCGCTGCACGCACGCCACCAGCGGCAACTGGATCTCAAGGAAGGTGCTTGTGGTGCGGTTGAGCCGCTGCCGCATGCGCTCGGCGGCCTGGCGATCCGCGCCCAGCACGGCCAGGCCAATCGACGGCAGGGCGACGCCGGATTGCTGGGCAGCCTCGACGAGGTCCTTGAGCCGTTGATAGGCGCCGACGATCGCCGCTTCATCGGCACTGGAGAGAATGGTGATGCGATCAGCGCTGGCTTCAAGCAGCTCGCTCGGGGCCACATCAGAAGCCGGGCGAACCACCCACATGCCGACCCCCGCGCGCGCCAAGACCCCAACCGCATCGCGTATAGTTGGATAGCCCGCCGGCCTCGCTGACATCTTCACCAGCGCTTCGGGGGGTTGCAGTATTTGAATGCTGGGTTCATCTGAATCGAGACGAAGCAGCGCCGTCGGCCCGCCCTCGCGGGCCCGCGCGTCGGCGTAGGGCGTCAGCCACAGACCCGCACGCACGGGCAGATGCCCCACGACCACCAGCTCGACGGTGGTACAACGCCCATCGCGCTCGATGGGACGCGGCTCATCCGCCTCGGTAAGGAACAATGCTGCCAGCTCATCGAATGGATCAACGGTCTGGGTCATCGGAGATCCTGTGGCTTGGGAACGACCAGTACGCTGTTGAGTTCACCGTTGTCGCTGACCTGCTCGTGGGCATTGTACGGGTCAATCTGCCAGCGGCCATCGATGACCAGCCGGTAGAGGTATCGGCCGGGGGGGATCACGATCAGCCCGTGGTGACCGCGGAGTCGGGCGTCGTAGCGAAGCGGGGCGGAATCGGCGGACCAGCGGTTGAACTCGCCCGCCACGCAAATCGACTGGCGGGCATCGCCGGGCTGGGCGAACCGCACGCCCCGGCCGGTGGGGTGGGCGCCATAGGGCAGTGCCGCCCCCCCGGCAGCGGTGGCCTCTTCCGGGGGGTGCTGCGAGATAGGCTCCGGCGCCGACGGATCCGGTTTGCGCCCCGCCGGCTCAGGCGAGCGGACCAGGGGGAGCTGGAGCTTCGGCTCACCTACCGGCGGCGAAGCCCGACTCGTTGCGGCGGGGTCGCGTCGGAATCCGTACGGCGATTCACGGACGCGCTTGGCCAGCTCCGCCGCTCGGCTCTGCGGCCGCAGGTCGGCCGGAGCCTCGGCCGAGGGGCTCCCAGGGCTCCCGGTGGTCCCGAGGGGAGGGAGATGGCCGACCGCGGTGGCGGCCCGGCTACGGGGAGACTGCAGTACTTCGATCTCCACTCCTGGGTGCGGCGGATGATCCTCCAGCCAATCGGCGAGCCGTTGAAAATCCCTACACGCCTGAGACTGCGGTGCGTATTCAATCACCGGTTGGCCGAAGCTGGTGGCCTCGCGCACCACCTCGTGCTCATGGATGACCATGGGCAGCACCTGCCCCGCGAATTGCCGACGTAACGCCGCAAGAAGATCAGTCGCCAGCGGTGAATCGGCGTCATACAGCGTGGGAACCAGATGACAGGCAATCGGCCGGCCGATACGTTCTATCAGTTGACGAATCGTTCGGAGCTGCTTGTCGGCGCCGCGGATGGCGAAGAATCCTGTCTCCACGGGAATCAGCGCCTCAGGCGCCGCGCGAAGGGCATTGAAGGTCAACAGGCCAATCGTCGGCGGGCAGTCGATCACGCATCGATCGTATCGGCCCCCAAACCGGCGAAGCACCCGGGCGAGGCGCCGATCGCGGTCCGGCAGCTCGTGCAGTCCGCCTCCAGGTGCTTCCAGGCCGGCCAGCCTCATGGTGCTGGGGATCAGGTCAAGGTTGCCCGCAACCTCCCACACCAGTAAAGAAGGATCGAGCGGCTCGTTGGAGTCGTCCAGGAGGGCGTCGGCAATGCTTCGCTCAATGCGCTGCTCCGGCACGCCCAGGCCGATGGCGCAATGTGATTGAGGGTCCATGTCCACCAGCAGGGTGCGCAGACCGCGCCGGGCAAAGACCGCTGAAAGATTGATCGCGGTGGTGGTCTTTCCAGAGCCACCCTTTTGGTTGACGATGGCGAATGTCCGCACGGCGGCGCCGTTCCCGATGCTGAGCACAGTACAAGCCCCGGCCGCGTGACATCGGCGCGGTCGGCTACTTGGGTTATCGGAAGCGCACCGTGCGCAAGTTGAATTCAACGCGATCGCGGGGCTCGAACCCATCAGGATCAACGGCCCCCACCGGTCCGCGCCGAGCACCTCAACGCCTGGCCGCCGAAGGAGGCGACCCTCGGCCTACGGGCAATGCCGGTCCTGGTCGCTGCCCTGCTGTTGGGGGTAGACTGCTCACGGCAGCGCTCTGAGCTGCGGACCGGAGCCAGCATCTATGACAAGCGAGGAATCACGGGGTTCGACGGATCGAAAACGCAAGCCGGCGAACCGTACGCTATGGATCATCGGCTTGGCGGTTGCCGTCATCGGCGGGTCGATCTGGGTTTGGGAGGAAGTCCTCGAGGACCGCCTCATCCCCAAGCGATGGGGCGTGGTCGAGGCGGGCGCCATCTATCGAAGCGGCCAACTCTCCCCGACACTGATCGAAAGGACCCTCCAAGAGCACGGCATCCAACTGGTCGTGACCCTCTGCCCCGACGAAGCGGGCAACAAGGCGCATGATGCCGAGCGGCAAGCCGTGCTCGACCTGGGTATCGACCGCGACGTGTACCCCCTCATAGGCGACGGGACGGGCGAGATCACCAACTACGCCAAGGCCATCGCCGCCATGGTCCAAGCCAAGCGGCTAGGCAGGCCGGTCCTGCTGCATTGCGCTGCCGGGGCCTACCGCACAGGCGGCGTCGTCGCGGCGTACCGGATGCTCGTCGAAGGCGCGCCTCCCGCAGATGCCTGGGCGGAGATGCGTCGCTACGACTGGGACCGCGACAATCCGATCCTGCCGGACTATCTCAACAAGCACATGGCCGAACTGGCCGAGCAACTGGTGGTCCTGGGCGTCATCGAAAACGTCCCCGATCCCCTGCCGGTCTTCGGTCGATGACCGATGTCGCCGCGAGGTCGACAGCCGACCATGATACGCCGGTTCTCCCGGCGCCTTGGAGGAGTGGAGCGTGCAGCAACGCGACGACCGAAGGATGGCGCTGTTCGGGGTGATGCTCTGGGTGATGGCGCTCGTCGTCATCGGCATCATGGTGGCGCTCGAGCCCGCGAAGCGCACGCTGACTCCCCTCTACGCCGATGCCGCGGCCAACTGGTCGACCAGGGCCGACCTCTACACCGACCCCCACGGCATGAACTACCTGCCCCACTTCGTCGTCCTTTACAGCCCCTTTTACTTCCTGGGCGTCCCGGTCGGTGATGTCGCCTGGCGCATCGTCTCGACGGCATGGCTGGCTTGGGGGCTCTGGCAGTTGCTGGTCTGCGTCGATCGGTCGAGCGCGGGCCGGTCGTTCTTCTGGGCCTCGCTGGTGTCGATCGCCATGTGCCTGGGGGCGATGCGCAACGGTCAGGCCAACGCGATCTTCGGCGCGGCGACCGTCCAGGCCATCGTCTTTCTGATCCGCGGGCAGTGGTGGCGCGCCGCGCTCTTCCTGGTGATGGCGGTGGCGATCAAGCCGCTCGGGATCGTGCTGCTGCTGCTGGCCCCGTTCGTGTATCGACCCCTGATCCCCCGGCTGGCGGTCACACTGATCGGGCTGGCCGTCTTTCCGTTTTTGTTCGGGCCGCCCGCGTACGTGATCTCGCAGTACCAGGACTTCCCCGCCGTCATGCTACAGGCGTCGAACATGACGGAGGACCGGTTCGCCAATGTCGGTGGCATTGTGCGCGCCCTCGGCCTCGAATATCCCGGCCCGGTGTCGACGGCGGTGAGTCTGGTTGCCGCCGCCGCCACCCTGGGTGTCTGGTGGGTTGCCCGCCGCAGAGGCGAACCCGAGCGCGGGCTGTTCCTCCTGGTGCTAGCCACGTGCTATCTCATGCTCTTCAACCCGATGAACGAGTCGAACGGGTATGTCATTGTGGCCCCCGCCATGGCGACCGTCGCGATCCGACTCCTGGAAACCGCGCACCGCACGTGGGGATGGGTGCTCGTGGCCATCATGCTGTCGATCGGGATCCTGCCGGAGCTGATCCGCGATCTGGCCCCGGATTTCTCGCTGTGGGCAAAGCCGCTGATGACCATCGTGTTTATGGGCATCGTGATTCGCGTTACGATGAAGCGCGCTAGGGCTCTCCCGCTATGAGCACCACGATCCTGCCCGCTTATTCGTTCGTCGGCCAACCGCCGCCCGCGCCAACCACCTGGCTGTCAGTCGTGCTTCCGTGCTACAACGAGGCCGATGTGATCGACGAGACGTACCGGCGCGTGAAGTCAGTCTGCGACGGCCTGGGAAAGCCCTACGAGATCGTACTCGTGAACGACGGTTCCGCGGACGGCACGTGGGAGGCCATGGAGCGCCTGGCTGGCAACCACCCGGCGCTGGTGCTGGTCAACCTGTCCCGCAACCACGGCCACCAGTTGGCCCTGGCGGCGGGCTTGCACGTTGCGGCCGGCGAGCGCATCCTGATGATGGACGCCGACCTGCAGGACCCGCCGGAACTCGTGCCGCAGATGCTCGAGATCATGGACGGAGGGGCGGACGTCGTCTACGCGCAGCGCCGCACCCGCCAGGGCGATGCGCGGTGGAAGCGGGCGGCGGCGGCGCTGTTCTACCGCATCCTCCAGCGGCTGTCGGATACGGCCATTCCGCTGGATACGGGCGACTTTCGGCTCGTGAACCGGCGGGTGCTCAACGTGCTGCTGCAGATGCCGGAGCGCAACCGGTTCATCCGTGGCATGGTCACCTGGGCGGGCTTCCGCCAGGTCGCGTGCCCCTATGACCGCGACAAGCGCCACGCGGGCGAGACGAAATACCCGATACGCAAGCTGCTCAAGCTCGCCATAGACGGGATCGCCAGCTCCTCCCTCAAGCCGCTGGCCTTTGCCAGCATCGCCGGTGGTCTCGTCGCCTTCTTCGGGATCGGCATCTTGGCCTACTCGCTGTTCTCCTGGCTCTTCGTCGGCAAGACGCCGCAGGGCTGGACAAGCCTGATCATCACCATCACGCTTCTGAGCAGCGTGCAGCTGGTGGTGCTTGGGATCGTCGGCGAGTACCTGGGGCGCTTGTTCCAGGAGAGCCGTGGGCGGCCGCTGTTCATCATTGAGCGGATCGTGCGCAGCAATGGCGCCGAGCGGGTCCAGGCTCCGGAGCCGAAGGCCCGGGCCGTTCAATCCGCGGCGGGATCGACGCGGTAGAGAACCAACTGCTCAAGCCAGATGGGCCGCGGGTTCAGGCGCGCCGACCGGCACACCTCGGAGATCTTCCGCTGGGGGTCGTACTCGCCAAGCCAGTCCACGACCGCGGACGGCGGCTGCTCGGCCCCACCCGCAACCAGCCAGAACGGCCCTCCGGAATCAAGCAATCTGCGCAGGGGGTCACTTCCGTCCTTGCCTGCGTAGCCGAGATAGCTCTGGAGGTGGGTTCCACGGGTGCCCCAGAACGCCACCGGCCGGGGGTCAGCGAGCATCTGTTCCTCCGCCTGCTTGATGAAGCGGTTGATCGCGTCGCCGGATCCTCGCTGTGGCGCAGGGACCTGGAGCTGGTCGTAGATGGTCAGGGACGCGAGGACGACTGCAGCCACGGCCGGAGCAAGCCAGGGCACTTTGATGCCCCACCGCGGTGGCACGTGTACCAGCCACCAAGCCGCGAGCAGAGCGCCGGGGGCCGATGCGGCGGCGATATAGTCCGCCCGCTTGCCGGTGGAGAGGGTAAAGAGCGCGACAATCAACACCACGAGGAGGGCGGCCCCGTGCAGCCACGCCCCGGCCCCGTGGGCGATCTCCTGCCAGTAGCGAGTTGGTTTGGCGGTCTCAGCAGCGCCGCGGCTCCACAACGCGACCATCGCCAGGATCGAAAGAATCGACCATGGGGCAAATCGCGACAGGTAGTACAACGGCATGTGCAGGATTCGAGGGAAGAACTCCACCGGCCCGCGAACGTTGCCTTCGCTGCCCAGCCCGGTCACTCGGCCGAAGAACTCCTCGAACCATAGTGTGTGGATCAGGTGTTGCGCATCAATCCGGTAGACGCCCCAGATCCACGATCCAAACAAGCCGAGGCTCAGCGGCAGGCCCCAGGTCCACCCGAAGGCGGCGCCTGCGCGCCATGATCCGCGCAGGCCCCGTGCCGCCAGCAGCGCATACAGCGGCAAGATGATCGCAGGCGGACCCTTGGTCAGCCCCGCCAAGGCCACGCACAACCAAAAGGCCAGCC
>JADFIR010000049.1 GCA_022566535.1 Planctomycetota bacterium | reverse complement strand
CTGCCGCAGGCAACCCCAAGCGCTCGGGAATGCGCGATTCCTGAGACAGGCCCCGAGCAATGACTCTCAAGTTAACCAGTTGGTACGGGGCATCGGTCCGGTAGCCGAAGCTCTTCTCGTGTTCCTCGGCGAAGACGTCTCCCAACTGGGCCAGTGTCTCCTGGGTAACCTTTCCTTGGGGCATCAACACGGTGAGTTCCGAAACTTGGCCTTCGTACTTCATATCGACCTGGGTCACCACCTGCTGCGAAGAGTCTTCAAACCCTTCGGCACGCAGCTGCTTGCGTCCCTCTTCCCAAAGCCCCTCAAGAATACCGGCAAGGGCCGAAACGTCAATCTCGCTAAAACTCTTGAAGTAGGTCTGTACGAAGTGATGTTCAACGTCGGCAACCAGCAGGCCGAAGGAGCTGAACACGCCGGGATAGGGCGGAACTACGAGCCGCGTAATGTCTAGCATTTCCGCCAGACCGGCGGCATGGACCGGACCGCTGCCGCCGAAGGCAAACAGCACGAAGCGCCTGGGATCACGGCCGCGCTCGCTGGAAACCGCCTTCAGGGCCCGGCTCATGTTGGAGTTAACCAATAAATGTATCCCGTGGGCAGCCTCGACCTCGGAGAGACCCAAGGGCACGGCCACATTTCGGGAGACGGCGTCGCGGGCCAGCTCCTTCTTGAACAGGGCACGCGAGTACGGTGCGTCCTTGGCCATCAGACGGGCTCGCTCGTAGCCGCGCCGCAGCGCCTCGTCCAGCACGAACAGCACGGTGGCCGACGACATATTGCCGAACCGGCGCAACACGTCGCGGGCCGCGTCGAGGCCGTGTGCCCCGTCCAGGCCCAGCGCCTGGTCAACCGCATCAAGGATGCCGGGCCCCCCTGGATGAACGACGAAGAAGTTGGGGCGCCTCGGCGACATATCATCCACAATCGCCGCCAGCTGATCGCGCAGGGCCACTGGAACATCGCGGGTCAGCGTCATGGCGAACCCGGCGTCGGTGATGCGCCAAGTCATCCATCGGCTACCTTCGGGAATCAGCCGGCTGTGGCCCAACGTGACTCGGCCCAACGCGCAGCCCCTCGCATCGGCGCCCAGCGCCTCATGCGTAGCGACGACCGCTGCGGCGGCGCCATCGGCAAACAACGCAGAAGCCACCTGATTCGCAACGCTTCGATCGGACCGCAGATGAAGAGAGCACAACTCCAGACACATGACCACCACCACCGCCTCGGGGTCCGCTCGACACGCACCTACAGCCATCCTTAGCCCGATGATCGCACCGAAGCATCCCATGAATCCGATGACCGTACGTCGCACCGTCGGTCGCAGCCCGAGCCGATCGACGAGCGCGACATCCAATCCGGGCGCGAAGAATCCCGTGCAGGAGACGATGATGAGATCCGTCACCTGGTCCGGCTGAATTGCGGCGTTACGCAGCGCCCGACCGGCCGCTTCCTCGGCCAAGTCCGGGGCGTGTTGCTCGTAGACCTCCATCCGTTCCCTTGTGGAGAGGTTGAGCACCTCCTCGATGGGTAGCACGCCGTGGCGGGTGTCAATGCCGGCTCCTGCGATGATGCGCTGCCAACGCTCAAGTGCGGCGCCGCGAAGCCCCCAGAGGTCGGCCAGACGTGTGGCAATGCTTGATTGCTCTACGGTCAACGGCGGCGTGGCAGCGCCCAGACCCGCCAGGTGCGGCCATCTTGATTCCTCCGGGGCGGCTTGCCGGCCAAGCTCCATCGGAGCAGCAAGAGGCGTCGGTACGCTGGTGGGGGTCATGGCGATACCACCCGGCGAACAAGCCCTCGCATCATTTTCGGGTGGCCGCAAGCGGCGTGAAACACCGCCGCCCGAACGCCCGGCCGATCCAGGGCCATGCCCAGCATACGGCAGATGCGCTGGCGGCGCCCCACTCGGCTCCGCCAGGCCCGGCGGTATCGTCGGGCAGTCGCCGCAGTCCAGTCTCCGGGCGACTGCTCGGCCAGCGCATCAGCCAGGGCCTCGGCGCTCTCCAAGGCGCAGCTCATACCTTCGCCTGTGAACGGCTCGACGTAACCCGCCGCATCACCGACCAACGCAACGCGATCGTTGGCGACCGTCCATGGTCGCCAGGGCATCGGTCCCGCCGCCAGCAATCGGCTACAGTGACTTCGGTCAAGCCGATTCAGCGCCGTCTGTTGCAGCCGCTCGAAGCGTCCGGCGACTGAATCAATGAACTCATAGGGATTCCTCGCGATCTCTGCCCGGCGAGCGACGAGGCCGGCCACATGCAACTTTCCCCGGCCGTGATTCACCACGCCAAGGTAGCCGCCGTTCACCACGAACATCTCGACGGTATCGCGGGGGATCACTTCGGCCGAGGAGCAGTCCAGATCGAACGCGAAACCGAACTTGCGCCCGACGCCGGCGGGGCGATTCAGCCCGGCCGCCCGGGCGACCGCGCTGCCCAAGCCATCGGCGCCAACAACCAACCGGCACCGCAGGCGTTGTCTTGACCCTTTCGAGACAACATCCACGGTCGTGTGTCGAGTGCTCAATGTTCCGATGCGAGCAGAGGCAGGTTGAATGACCTGCGCGCCAGCGGTCGCCGCTCGATCGATCAGCAGTTGATCGAATCGCCGGCGCTCGACGAGCAAGCCGGCGTCTTGATCACGGCCAGCGAGCAACGGTATGCGAAGCGGCGGGCGATGCTCGATGTGAACGTGTAGATGCCTGGTGGGACCCGTCCCAAGGCGCTGGACATCCTCCAGCAGGCCTAGACCTCGGAGCATCCGGTAGGCCCGCTGGTTGAGGCAGTGGCCGCAGGCCTTTGTACGGTACCGCGGGCCGTACTCCACCAGGGCCGTCCGCCAACCCAACCCCGCCAACAGCAGCGCCGTAACGCTCCCGGCCGGTCCGCCGCCGATCACGACTGTATCAAAGGCATCAGGCATTGAGCATTGGGCATCGGTGTTTGGCCGCAGCCGCCAGGCCCGCGCGCCCGGCCCATAAAGCCGCGACCGGTGGTCGCGGTCTTACGTCCCTATTGAAGAAGGCAGGAGGCATTTGGCACGAGGAAGAAGGCGATCAGGCAACAGCGCATCACCGCATGACCCCACTGACGCAAGCGTGGAGGCATGTCACAGGAGTGTAGCCGCGGATCGTAGACCCGCGCGTGGGCGTCTAACGGGCAGCATCACGAAGAATCAGCCGGCCAACACAGCTGCGGGAGCGGTCGGTTGGGGGATCAGGTCGGCGTCGTAAACCCGTTTGATTCGCGGATTGAGTCTGCACAGCAGCTCATGGGGGATCGTGCCCGCGGCCTTGGCCAGCGCCGGCAGGTGGTTGGGCGCGGCTGGGTCAGGGCTGATCAACTCCACAGTCGTTCCAGGTCCAATCTGCGCAGAGTCACCGCCGCCTGAAGGGGTCAGCTCCGTGAGGTCAATGGTTATTTGATCCATGTTGACCTGGCCGACAACGGGTACGAAGCGAACTGCTGCGCCTTTGGCCGGCGGCGGGTCCATGACGACGCCCACACACGCAGGCTTCGGATTCGTATCCGTGGAGCCCAGACCCGTCGAATACCCATCGGCATAGCCCACGGGGACGAGGCCGATTCGGCTGCGGCGCTTCGCCGTCCAGGTCGAACCGTAGCCGACGGATGTGCCACGCTTGATTGTCTTCACCTGAACGAGGTGGCTTCTCCAGGTAATGATCGGCCGAAGCTCTTCGGCCTTTCGCCTGAACTGGCCGGCATTGATCCATTGCGACCCGTAGCCCGCCCAGGCCTGTCCAACCCGCACCATCGATTTGTGAAACCGCCGGTGAGTGAATGTGGCGAAAGTGTTGGCGGCATGGATCAGGCAATCCGGCGGCATCAACGACGCACACTTCTGAACCAGGGCGTCGAACATCGCCAGTTGCTTCTTGGTGAGACCGGCGTCGGCGTCGGCTTGGGCGAAGTGCGTTGCCAAGCCCGCCAAATGGAGCCAGCGACTCCCGGCGATGCGCTTGACGACCAACGGCGTCTCATCGGGCTGGCACCCGCCACGGCTCATCCCCGTGTCCACATCCACATGGACGGGAATGAGCGTTGCGTAGTGCTCGGCAAGGTGCAGCAGGTCGTCAAGGTGGTCGTTGTCGTGAACCGTCAGGTGGAGCCGGCCGTTGATCATCAACCGATACGCCTCGTCGCCTCGGGCGATCTCCCGAACAGGCATCAGGATGAGAATGGGGCCCCCGACCGCGGCCCGGGCCAGCTCAGCGGCCTGTTGGGGGGTGTACACCGCCAGCATGTCCGCTCCGGCCGCAACAAGGCGCCTGGCGATTGGCGCCACCCCGAGGCCGTAGCCGTCGGCCTTGACGATCGGGCACACCGCGCAGTTGGGACCGACGATGCGGCGAAGGACCCGCATGTTGTGGTCCACGGACGAGAGGTCAATGCAGATCAGGCTGGTGTCGCTCATGCGGGGGGCCGGCAAGGCTTCGCGGCCTGCAGTTGTATCGACAACAGCGCGACCCTACCATGACCCGAAGCCGGGCGGAGCCGGGCGTGACTGTGCCCGGTGCTTGGCAGGCGGCGGTGGGACGATACAGTACCGCAGTACGCCCAGCTTGGTCCGGCGAGCGTCGGCCCCCGTCCGGCCGCAGTCGCCCACTGCACCAACAGGACCTCCGTACAAGGCAGGCAGCTGCGGCTTATGGAAGATGTGTTCGCCACTGCTGATGTGACCTTCGCCAACCTTGGGTTGTCCCGGGAGCTGCTACGGGGGATCGCCAAGCTGGGCTTTGATCAGCCCACCAGAGTCCAGGCGGAGTTGATCCCCCTGGCGCTGGCCGGGCGGGATGTACTGGGCCAGGCCAAGACAGGCACGGGCAAGACGGCGGCGTTCGGTCTGCCCTTGTTGCAGATGGTTGACGCCCAGACGGCGATCGGGGCCATCATCCTCGTGCCGACTCGCGAGCTGGCTGTTCAGGTCACCCACGACTTCCGGGACCTTGGCCGGTACACGGCGTTGCAGACCGTGGCGGTCTACGGCGGCCAAAAGATGCAGATCCAGATCCAGAAACTCAAGAAGAACCCGCACATCGTGGTCGGCACGCCGGGACGAGTGATGGACATGCATCGCCGGGGGTTGCTGTCTTACGACCACATCCGCTACGTGGTGCTGGACGAAGTCGATCGGATGCTGGATATTGGATTCCGCGACGACATTCGCCGCATCCTGGGGTCCATTTCCCACGACCGCCAGACCATCTTCGTCTCGGCCACCATCTCCTCGGAGATCGATCGACTGGCCCGGCAGTACATGCGCAATCCTCAGAAGCTCGTCGTCACCACGAGCTCACTGACCGTGTCGCAGGTCGAACAGAAGTACCTCAGCGTCGAGCCGTGGGACAAGAAGGGCTTGCTCGTGCATCTGTTGACCCACGAAGACCCCGCCCTGACGCTCGTATTCTGCAGAACCAAGCAGACGGTGGATGCGCTGAGCAGCTATCTGGAGCGAAAAGGCGTGGACGCCCATGCGATTCACGGCGACATGTATCAAAGCCGGCGCAACCGCGTCATGCAGAAGTTTCGACAGGGCGATCTGAGCGTGCTGGTCGCCTCGGACCTGGCGGCGCGCGGGCTGGACGTGCAGGGCATCTCCCATGTGATCAACTACGACCTGCCTGAGGATCCTGAGATCTATGTCCATCGCATCGGCCGCACCGCTCGGGTGGGCCGCGGCGGCATCGCGTGGTCATTTGTCACCCCCGAGCAGGGCGATCTGCTGACGGCCATCGAGAAGCTGACCAATGTCGAAATCCCGCGCCTGGTGTATGACGACTTCAAGCCGGGACCGATCCCCAAGGAAGTGACCGCCCAGCGCAAGCGCTCCGAGGAGCGCGAGGAGATGCTGCGGATCGAACACAGCCGCGTCCCCCTGGCACCGCCGGAGTCCAAGGCAGCCGTGGACGAGACCAGGTTCCCACAGGGCCTCGTGCCCAGGAAGCTGCCGGCGAAGCGGATGGGTGGACGACTTCGCATTCGGCGAAGATGACGTGGTTGCCGTCGACGTACATCGGGAAGTCCAGCAGGCATTGCGATCCGGCCGGGCGGTGGTGGCACTGGAGTCAGCGCTCATCACCGCGGGGATGCCTCGAACGACGTCACGCAAATTGGGACTCTGCCTACCAGACAGTGCATCGCCGGGGTGGGACGAGCGGCAACCTATAAACCTCCAAGTCGCGCGGCTGTTGGAGCGGACGGTCCGCGATGCGGGAGCAATCCCAGCGACCGTGGGAATCATCGACGGCGTGCTGCGGATCGGCCTGGACGGCGAGGCGCTGGCACGGCTCGGCGAGGATACCCCGACGCCCCCCGCTTCCGCCCGCGATCTAGCGTATTTCATGGGCCGGGGCGACACGGCGGGCACGACGGTGTCGGCCACCTTGCGGTCATGCCGGCTGCCCCAGGATGGGCCCATCCGGGTGTTGGCCACCGGCGGCATCGGCGGCGTCCATCGAGAGTGGACCACCCGCCCTGACATCTCCGCCGATCTGCGACAACTAGCCACCACGCCGGTCTGCGTCGTCGCCTCCGGCGCGAAGTCGATCCTTGACGTGCCCGCGACCGTCGAGGCCCTGGAAACGCTCGGCGTCCCGGTTATCGCGTTTGGCACCGACCGCTTCCCACGCTTTTATTGCTTGGGCAGCGATGAGCCGCCAGCTCCTGGGCGGCTTGACACCGCCGCGGCTGTTGCCGAGCTATGCCAAACCCATTGGAAAACGCTGGGCTGCTCAAGCGGCCTGCTCCTGGCGAACCCGATCCCGATGGGCGACGGGCTCGACCCGGCTGAAATCGCTCGTGTCGTGGCTGAGGCGGACCAAGAAGCGGCCCGCAAAGGAATCACCAGCACGGCTCGCACGCCGTACCTGCTCGGAGCGGTGCTGGAAAAGACCGGGAGTCAGTCCCTAACTGCGAACCTGGCCCTGCTGGTGAGCAACGCCAGGCTGGCTGCGGAGGTGGCCGGCGCCCTGACCGGCCGTTGAGACCGCGAGATGGAGCACCCATTGGAGCGGTTGCGGCTCAAGTGTAGCGTTCAGGCCAGCCACGCACTTCAGAAAGCGGCCCAGGTGCGTCCGCTCCCTTTCCGCTCCCCTACTGTCGCGACTCGCAACGGACGCTACGCCTGCTCAGGATCCTGCCGGCAAGACTGATCAACCCCCGCGATTTGGAACGGCTGGAGAACCCATTCTCAACATCGGATTGGATATCGTCGATGAGACTGGTGTAGAATAAGTCCTTGACATCGCGGTGCCGAACTGGTCTACTGAGCTGGGCGAACGACCCGGCTCTGTGACGGCTTCGCCTATTCTCAGCAGGTTTGAGGGTTATCGAGACGCATTGAGGGCGCAGCCGCGCTGGCGATGGCGCCTCGGCAGCGATCCGATACCTTCATCCACATTCGAACGCATATGACCACCCTGAGCGGGATCCTCGAGTGGCACAATGGTGCCGAGGGTCGAATCAGACAACTTGATGACCGGCTCCTGGTATGTCCGGACGATCCGTTCGTGCCGGTGGCGCTGCGCGAACGTTATCCGCTGCGACCAGGACAGCAAATCACGGTCAGCGTCGTGCAGAAGAGATCTTCTCGTCGTGGCGGCAGGAATCAGCAGCGAATCCGCCCGGTGGTTGAGGAGGTGCTGGCGATCGAAGGGCTGACGCCGGACCAGTACGCCCGGCGCAAGCCCTTCGAGGAGCTGACGCCGGTGGACCCGCAGCCGCGCATCAATTTGGAATATCCGGGCTGCCCAGCCGCGTGCCGACTGATCGACCTGTTTTGTCCGCTGGGCTTCGGCACACGAGGGCTGATCGTCTCACCGCCCAAGGCCGGCAAGACCGTGTTGCTGCAGAACATCGCCTTCGGTATCAAGCACAACCACCCCCACGTGGAGCTGGTCGCCCTGCTCATTGATGAGCGGCCCGAAGAGGTCACCGACTTCAAGCGCAACGTTCCAGCCCAGGTGCTTGCGTCAAGCAACGACCAGGATATCGAGACCCACATCGCGCTGGGGATTCTGGCCATCGAGCGAGCCAAGCGAATGCTGGAAGCGGGCAAGGACGTCGTGGTGCTGCTGGATTCGCTGACCCGACTTGGACGGGCGTTCAATAATTCCCGCCGCTACGGGTCAGGCGGGCGAACCATGACCGGCGGATTGGGCTCCCGCGCGCTGGAGGTGCCCAAGCAGTTGTTCGGCGCGGCCCGCAAAGCCGAGGAAGGAGGGTCGCTCACCATCATCGCCAACTGCCTGGTCGATACCGGCTCGCGGGCCGATCAGATTATCTTCGAGGAGTTCAAAGGCACCGGCAACATGGAACTGATCCTCGACCGCACGATCGCTGAGCGGCGGCTGTTCCCCGCCATCAACATCGCCGCCTCCGGCACCCGCAAGGAGGACCTGCTCATGAGCCCACAGGAGCTCAAGACGGTCACTGCCCTGCGCCGCCGACTGATGAACATGCCGCCGCAAATCCAGATCGAGCAGCTCTTGGCGGCACTGAAGCGCTTCGAGACCAACGAGAAGCTCGTCGCCGGCTGACCTGACCGCGTACCGGCTTGCTTCCCGGCCTCACTTCACCGGAAGTGACAATGATTCACGTCTGGATCAATCCCCCGGCGGAGCCGAAGGCTATGGGGTTGGAGTGCCTTCACAGGTCGGCATGCGCCATACCCCTCAAGTCTCAAGCCTTCCTTACGGGCACGGGCCCCAAGCGGCGAGAAGCGCAAGCAGGTCCAGGATGCCGACCCCGCCGTCACCGTTGATGTCCTCGATACAGCCATCGCAGGGTCCCCAGGCTGCGAGCAAGGCGAGCAGGTCGAGGATGCCGATGCCGCCGTCGCCGTCGAGGTCGCCGGGGCAAGGGCAGGCGTCAACGGAGCCGGTCTCGCCCGCAAAGTTGGTTGGTGAGTTGCGGCCGGTGCTGCCGCCGTCGTGCAGGGAGTTTACGCAGTCCGTCGGCAACTCCCCCCGACCGAACGTGAACGTGTCGTAAAACCAGTATTCGAGCGTGTCCCCGTTGATGGCGAAGAAACCCGCAGGGATGATGTAGTCAGGCACCGGCGCGCCAGGCAACGCCGCAAAGGTCGAGGTGGCCAACAATAGGTGTTTGTTGGCCGTGCAGTTGCTGCATGGCAGATCACCCGGGAAGTTGAAAATGTTGCTCGTCGCCTGACTGCTGACGTATTTACCGGAGAGAAACACCTCGTTGTTCATGCCGCAACATTCCTTCAGTTCGATGAACTGAATGGTTCCATCTGCATTGCTGAAAACCTCGTTGATGCGCCACGAATGTGACCCGGCCATGGCCCGTGGACCGGCGATGCCCACAAGCCCCACAAACATGACACCGAGTGCGATGGTCCTCCGTCCGTACTTCATGGCAACGTCCTCCGCCTTAATAGACTCCGTTCAATCATAGCACCGCCCACCTACGGCGCCAACGGGACTCCCTTCCCGTCCAGGTACGAGATCTTGCACACCGGACAGGTTCCGTCAAAAACCATCGCGCCGGCACACAACTCGCAATTCTTGGCAGCCTCGACGGCAGCGAGGAAGACCCGATACGGTCTTGATGCCTGTTCAAAGCCCTCTCTGGTTGGGAAGGCGACGTTGCCGACCATCCCCACCCCACACGAGGCGCACCACCCCAGCTGGTCGGCATTCACCTTGCAAATCGGGCACGTGATCTTCGACACCTCCTTGGCCTGGCCCTTGGCCAGCCGGTAGGTAAGCGTGGAAAAGTATGCTTGCTTGCTCACCCAGCCGACTTGGCAACGACCGCAGAAACCGTCGATCTCCATCGCTTTACGGCATGAGCTGCATTGGACGCCGCCGGGGCCGATATCATGGCCGTGAGCGTCCAGTGCCTCGAACAGCAACTCCGACTCGATCGTGACGCCGGCCACGTAGCCAAGCCCGCACTGACTACACCAACCGTTGTTCAACTTCACGACGTCGCAGATACATGCGGTGTTCGTGGGCGCTGCACAACCAGCCAGCAGCAGTGCCAGTGAGCCAATGAGGATTCCTTTCACTGCGTCGCTCTCCTTCGGGTCCGTTGCCGAAGAAGCTGAATACATGATGAACGGTGGGTCACTCGGGTACCTCCAGCGACCAGCGACAGCTGCCTGCCGCTGGCAGGGCCAGCGATTCTCGTTTGGATCACTCCCCGGCGGAGCCGAGGGCTATGGGGTTGGAGTGCCGCCGCAGGTCGGCACGCGCCTACCCCTCAAGTCGCAAGCCTCCAGCCTTCCTTCACGGGCACGGGCCCCAGGCGGCGAGCAGGGTCAACAGATCGAGGATGCCGACATCGCCGTCGTTGTCGAAGTCGGGCGGTCCGCCGGGGTCGCTACCCCACGCGGCTAACAGCGCAAGCAGGTCGAGGATGCCGACGCTGCCGTCGCCATCGAGGTCGCCGGGACAAAGCGATGGCTGGCCGACGAACACGTCGTCGATATACCAGTCGTCGTTGAGGTTGTTGACCTCTACCCGGAAGCGGATGCGGAACTCGTCATTGTTGGCGCCGCCGGCCAGGTCGTGGGAATGGAAGGTGAAGGTGTCCTGGTCCACGCCGTCGGACGTAATGATGTTCAGCGGGATCCATCGCAGGATGCTAACGGCCCAGTATTCGGCGATCAGCTGCTCGCCCTCCTCCACGCCGCGGTGTTGGGTGTAATAGGAGAAGACGTTGCCGCTGGTACCGGCCAGGTTGATCACGTTGCTGCGGATCTCATCGTCCCGGTACTCGCCGATGCCGGTTGCATCCAAGTTGAGCGACCGCTCCCCGCTGGGTTCATTCTCAGCATTCACGCTGGCGAAGGCGCCATCGCTATAGATCCACTTCTCGGGGTCCGGCACGCTGCCGGGGCCGGGGAAGTCGTCGAAGAAGGGCGGCTCCAACGGCTCCGGGAGATCCGTCAGACAGGAAATAGCGTTGCTGTAGTTCACAATGGCATTGACCGATACCGGGCCAAACTTCTGGTTGCTGCCGCCGAGCCCTCCGCAGAAACCCAACCCCTGACCACACATGATGTGGCAGGTGGACCCGCTGCAATGGAGGGCGTTCCAGCTATGGCCCAGCTCGTGGGCGGACAGAGCCACCCGAATGTAGAACGGAAGACCCGGGGCCCGCGACTCGACCACGCTGTAGGCACCGCTCTGGTTGCACACCGTGCCCAGAAAGGCAATCCCCAGGCAACCGATCAGCGACTTTCCGGTGAACAGTTCGGCGACATCGCGCCGGATTGAGCTCTCAGGACTACTGGTCCACGTGTTCGCAAACTGATTCAGAAGCGTCCCGCAGAACGACGAAGAATACGGATCGGCCGCCGTGGCCCGGACCACGATCGTAGTGACCTCGTAGCTGATGTCCGTATCGCGCTCAAAGATGAACTCAACGTCGTTCATCACGGTCTCGATGTCGAACATGGTGCTGCTGACGGAACTGTTATTCTTCTGGAAATATTCAAAGTCGGCGTCGGCGGCGAAATCGACGATCTTCATCCCGGTGCCCGCGACGCCGCCTTGCCCGTCGACTTGCTGGCCCCCTTGCGGCACCGGCTGAAGATCTTCAACGCCGCAGAAGTTCGGCCAAAGCGGCGCGACGTCACGCCCGCGATAGATCACGTGCGCGGCCTGGGGCGCCCACCGGCCCGTGAGCCTCGCCAACGGCTCGATCACCCACACATTCTGACCATCCAGAACAATGGTGGCCGACAACTGGCCGTCAATCAGCGACGCCGCCACCCGACTCCGCGCCACACCCTGCACATGACCGCGCAAGGTTGCCGGCGGCGGCGCATCAACCTCGCGAAGCTTTCCGTCAGCGCCCTGGACGAGCAGTCGAAAATCGTCTGCCCGCATGGACTACGGCTCAAGCGTGAGCGTATATTGCTTATTGTCCAGCGATACCACCGTGTCGAACGGCCGGCCCGCGTCCGGGGGAAGCTCAAGGTCGATCACGCCGAAATGAGTCAGGCTCGGAAGCTGTGGGACCTCCTGATCCTCTGGATTGGCGGTTGGCGCCGCGGGACGATCCGCCCCAACCCCGATGAGCATTGCACAGCACAGCGGCCCAAGTAGCGTGACTCGCGTGGTCATGGCGTCCCTTTCCTTTCTATCGGCCGACCTGCATCATAAACGGGGCGACCAGGAACCTTCTCGCGCCGAGGTCTATCAGTTCGAAAACCCGCCCGCACGGCAGTGTGGTCTGACGGCCGGGTGAGAAGAAGCGTTCGACTGGCCGATGGGCGCGACATGCCGGCCGTCGCCTGCCGAAGCCGACTACAACCACTTGAATCCACAATCTCCGACTGGCCCGCCACAAATGCTCCTCACCCCGACCGTGCCGTACACCGCCATCATTGTGACAGCCTCGGGTCGCGTGTCAATCGAAAACCGGCAGAAGTCTCTAAAGCGAATCCCGATTCGTTCCTGCGCGTCTGGAATTGAGGCATGAAAGCACCAAGACATCCACGCGTCGAATGGAAGAGGTCTCAGCGACTTCTCTCGCCGACCGCCGGGGGGAGGCGCAGCGAAAAAAAGCCACGGTCAGAAGCCTGACCGCGGCGATGACGAAGTTCAATCAGTATGGTTGCGGCGTGTGGCTCGCGTGCGGTCTCAGCTGCGGCGACGGCGTACTCCAGCCAGCCCGGCCAGGCCCAGGAGCGCCAAAGCGCCGGGAGTTGGGATTGAGGTGAAGAAGACCTGGGTGACAAACCCGCCACCTCCACCACCCACAACACCCCACTGAATGTTGGCGAACCCCTGGATGTGCTCACCATCGGCGACGTTGAACTGGCCAACCAGGACGCGGCCGTCTACAGGTGCGCCATAGGGCGCCGACGGAGTGGTGAAAATCGCCCCATTGTCGATGACCCAGTTGGGGGGAATATCGCCCCAGTCCGGATTAGGGCTCGGAGCCCAGCCGAAGATGAACGGAGCCGGGGGGTCTTGCTTGTTGTCGATGACCGGGGTATATCCCGCCACGTTGCCGATGGTCAGGAACGTGTCGAATGTAAGACCCGTCGGATTGAAACCCCAGCCAGCGGCAGTGTTGGCGATAGGACCACCACCGTCCCCAGCGCCGCCGAACAGCGCTTCGTACAGGCCGGTGCCTGGGGTCCGGTCCAGCAGCACGTTCTCGACGGTCATCGCCGTGCCGTCAAGGGCCACCCCAATGGACGTCATCCGGTCGTTGGGATCATTGAAGTGGGCGTACACGCGCCAGACGTCGCGGATTCCCTCCAGGTTGCCGGGAAACTCGGCATCGGCGGTATCCCAGTTGTTGGCGAACAGTTCCACGGTGAGCATGACGAAGTCTGCTGGCGCTGGGTTGGCAAACATGAACACGCCACACATGCCCGCGATCGCGGGTACAACGCTCTTCTTCATTTTGGGGACCTCTTTCTCTTCTCTTGAGCTCTATGACCGCAACCAAATTTCGGCGGGCAGCAGTCACAAGCCTGTTGCCCTCTCTCAACTCTGCGTCGAACATACCGCGATTGCGGGAAGAGTCAAGACGCAAATCGGGCTGTTTTCGAAAATTTTAAGATGGGGAACTTTCGGTGCCCCTGCGCACCCCTGCTGGACCCTCGATGAGCCCCGCCTTAGAGGGTGAGCGATCTCAGACCGGTAGGAATGCGACAAAAACGTGGTTGACCGGTCATGCTCGGCCTATGCCGGCCTCCGAGCGATCGCCCGCCGAGAATCCGCCTTTCTGAGTCGTGATCCCGCCACCACGGGGGTCGTTCGGCGGCTGAACGGGTAGCACCATTTGGGCGTCATGAGGTGACATCGAGCGAGGAGCACGTGATCCTGGGGCGTGGCCTCACGAGTCCACCATCGCCGCTGGATAAGCAGCTCCCTGGGCCTGATCCACCACCGGCTCACCTATGAGGATCAACGGCCCGGAGCCAGTGATGCGGACAGGGACGATGCGGCCGACCAGATCGTCACACGAGTGAGAGGCGGGCACATCGAACACCGTGATCAGGTCGCCCCCAGTCCGCCCCGACATTTGGATGGGCGGAGTCTCCCAGCCCAGCTGAACCCGCCCGCCACCCGGCGCCGACCTCTTGGTCGTCTTCTCACTGACCTTCTGCACGAAGACGTCGACGACCCGACCGACATACTCCGCGTGCACCTCGGCGCTGATCAAGGCCCCCAAGGCAAGCAGGTCGCGGTTGCGGCGCCGCTTGACCAGCGGAGGCACATCGTCGCCCAAGCGGGCGTTCGCCGCCGTCCCCGGGCGCGGCGAGTACTTGAAGATGAAGTTGTTCTTGAACCGCACCCGCCGAAGCAGATCCTTGGTCATCTCGAAGTCCGCGTCCGTCTCCGTGGGGAATCCCACAATGATGTCGCCGGCGATGGAAACATCAGGCAGAGCCGCTCGCGCACGATCGATGAACTCCACATAGTGCTCGCGGGAGTACCCGCGGTTCATCAACTTCAAGATGCGATTGGAACCGGACTGGGCGGGCACGTGCAGATATCGGCAGATGCGCCGGCACTCGGCCATGACCGCCAGGATGTCGTCGCCGAAGTCGCGCGGATAGCTGGTCACGAAGCGCAAGCGCTTGACGGCGGTGACTTCGTCGTGGATGCGCTTTAGCAAGTCGGCGAAAGTGGTCACGCGACGAGCCGCTTGCGGCTTCGCGCCTCGGCTGGCAAACGCAGACAGCCCAGGACCGACTTGCGCCGCCTCGGCCCCGTTGACCGTCACCGCCGGCCCATGCGTGTAGGCATAATGATTGACGGTCTGGCCAAGCAGTGTGATTTCAATCACACCAAGATCGGCGAGGCGCTTGCACTCGTTGACGATGTGATCCGGCGGCCGGTGCACCTCGGCTCCGCGCGTGTAGGGAACCACGCAATAGGTGCAGAACTTGTTGCAGCCGCGAGTGATTCTGACATAGGCGCTGCGACCGCCGGCCGAGGCACGATCCGGGTCGAACGATCGGGATAGGTCGAGCAATTCAAGATTGTCCTCGGCGGCGGCCAGGGTTGCCCAACGGCGGGTCTTGTTTCCTTGCAGCGCGACGCGATCCGCCACCTCGACCGCCTCTGTCTTCATCGCGTTGTCGATGAGCATGGGCAGGTTGTCGAGTTCGCCCGGCCCGCACATCAGATCGATCTGCGGGTACTTTCGCAACATCGCCGAGCCTTCGCGCTCGGCGAGGCAGCCGAGGACGCCGAGAATGACTTTGTGCCCGCGCTTCTTCCACACCCCTATTCGCCCGATGCGGCTGAGCACCTTGTTCTCCGCCTGTTCGCGGACCGAGCAGGTGTTGTAAAGCACCACGGCCGCTGACGTCGGATCGTCTGTGAACCCGTACCCCAACGCCGCCAGCTGTCCCCTCACCAGCTCGCTGTCCAGCACGTTCATCTGGCAGCCAAAGGTCTCGAGGTAGACGCTTCGGCCGTTTGGTCGGGCTGGGTGATGTTCATCGCTCACGGGCGATATATCCTAGCCGCGTTGCAACTGATAGCCCCGCGTGAATATGCCGGGGCTTGTACCACGGCCCGCGGATAGGCTGGACGCGGCTTCTCCGCTCTATTTCGACACCCTCCGCCGCGCTATGGAGATAGCGGGTTACCAGGCTACCATTGGACTCGATTAGGAGACCCACTGATGAGAATCGCGCCAGCGAGCATCGCTATGGCACTTGGGATCGCCCTGGCGGCTTGCCAGACGACGGGACCACCATCGATGCGCACGACAGGGGACGTGACGGCCCAGCCCAGGGCTGCCGGTGAGACGATCACCGCCAAAGGCCCGACGGCCGTACTGTGGGTCAAGGGCATGGCCTGCCCGGGCTGCATTGTCAACGTGGAGAGGCAGCTGAAAGCGGTCGAAGGTATCGAGCACATCGAGGTTGATCTGGGCAGCGGCCGGGTGGACATCGCCCTGTCGGCCGAAAACCCCGCAAGCAGACAACAACTGCGAGATGCGATCGACAAGAGCGGCTTTACGCTCGATCGCATCGAGGCGCCGTGAAGGTGGCGCCGCGCTGGGCGACACCGCGGGGTGGGCGGTGATCTTGCCTCGATTCCAGCTAGCGATCGTGTTGGGCGTAGGCGCCTTGACCACGGCCAATTCGAGCCACGCCCAGGCGCCGATCAACTCCAACGTTGCGTTGCAGCCGTCCACCGGCGGCATCATCCTCCGGCAGCAGGTTCGGTACTTCGAGGCCGGCGAGGTGAAGGCATTCGTGGTACCCACGACGATCCTTTACGGACTGCGGGACGACTTGACCCTTATACTGACGACGCCATTGGTCTTCCGGGAAGTCCATGACCCCATGACCGGCGAAACCCGCCGAGACAGCGGCGTGGCCGATCTCACCTTCCTCACGAAGTTTCGAGTCTTTCGCGACGACTTTGGGCCCACCGAGACCCGACGGCTTAGCCTTCTTGGCGGGCTGGAAATCCGAAGCGGTGACACCGGGTTCACAAGCGATTCGTACGACCCGATCTTCGGCGGCGTCTTCACGCACGCCCAAGGCCGACACGCCTTTGACGCGGACCTGCTTTGGAAGTTCAACACGGCCGGCGGCCCAGCCGGAGCCGATCAGATGAAATACGATGTCGCCTATCTCTATCGGCTGGCTCCAGAGCAATACACGGCGAGTAAGCTGACGGCGGTGTTCGGTGTCCTGGAGCTGAACGGTCAGTATGACACGAACGGTGATCACGAGCTATTCGTTTCGCCGGGGATCTCCTACGTGACCAAGCGCTGGACTCTTGAGGGGACCGTCCAGCTTCCCATCTGGCAGGAACTTGACCATCGATTGGCGAGGGATTTTGTCGTCGGCCTGAGCTTTCGTATCCGGTTCTGACTCCCCCAGCCTCATCGGTCAGGCGGAAGGTGGCCGGCCGATGGCAATCTTGGGGGCCGCGAAGGTCGCTCGGTCCAGCCCGCCCCAGAGCACCGGCCGGCGCGCTGCCGCCGCACGGAGGAGGCGATCGAAGGTCTCCAGAAAGACCATTCGGCGTCTATCCGGATCAGCCGTTCGAGTTGACCCATTGCCCTTGGACATGGCGGGTACATCGTAGCAGGCGGCCCACTGTGGTCAGATTTCATGGCCGCTGAACCTGCACCTGCAGTATCCTGAGCAGGTCATGGCAGAGGGTGTCCCGGAGACGATCGGTCCGTATGAGGTCCAGCGCGAAATCGGGCGCGGCGGAATGGGTGTGGTGTATCTAGCGCGCGATACCAAGCTGGATCGTGATGTCGCCATCAAGGCTCTGCCGGACGCGCTCGCCGCTGACCCCGAGCGCTTGGTCCGCTTCGAGCGCGAAGCGAAACTGCTGGCTTCACTCCACCATTCGCACATTGCCGGTGTCTACGGGCTCGAAGAACAGGACGAGGCTCGCTTTCTGATCCTCGAATACGTCGAAGGCGAGACGTTGGATGCGCTGATCGAGCACGGGCCACTGATGATCGATGATGCGCTTTCCATTGCCAGACAGATTGCCGAGGCGGTCGAGGCGGCACACGAGAAGGGCATCATCCACCGCGACCTCAAGCCCGCCAACGTGAAGATCACGCCCGATGGCGACGTCAAAGTCCTGGACTTTGGTCTGGCCAAAGGGTTGGACGATCGTCCGTCAACGAGCAACCTCGTGGACTCCCCCACCGCCATCGCCGGTCAAAGCCCGACGATGCCCGGCGTCATTCTGGGAACGGCTGGATACATGAGTCCCGAACAAGCTCGCGGCAAACCCCTGGACAAGCGCACGGACATCTGGTCGTTCGGATGTGTGCTCTACGAAATGCTTGTCGGCAGGCAGGTGTTCCCGGGTGAAACCGCAACCGACTCCATCGGCGCGATCCTGCACAAGGAACCGGATTGGAACGCACTTCCGGATGACACACCGCCGACCGTTCACCTGCTGCTGCGCCGATGCTTGACCAAAGACCGCAACCATCGTCTGCACGATATTGCCGATGCCCGGGTGGAACTTGAAGAAGCGATCGCCGACCCGACAAGTTCATCATTAGGGCCTGCAGTGGCCGCGATTCCGCGAGCAAGCGGGCGACGGTCAACAAGGCTCGTGTTGGCGCTTCTCGCCGTGTTGCTGCTCATCGCCGTCGCCGTCAGAGTCCCGGCACTCGTCAGGTCGCCCAAAGTCTTGCCTGGTGAGCCCCTGCGAGTGTCCATTCCCCTACCGCCCGGCCAGGCGCTGAACCTCGGCACCTTCACGCTTGCGGCCATTTCGCCCGACGGCAGACGGATTGTGTACATCGCCACTGAGAACGGCGTCTCGAGGATGTACGTGCGCTCGATCAACGACTACCAGAGCACCGCTCTGCCGGGAACCGAGGATGCGTTCAACCCGTTCTTCTCCCCCGACGGCGAATCGGTGGGCTTTGTGGCCGGAGCGAAGCTGAAGAAGGTCTCGCTGGCCGGTGGCATGCCCGTTGAGCTGGCCGACGTTTCCAACTCCGTGGGGGCAAGCTGGGGAACCGATGGCAGCATTATCTATACGCCGCACTGGCGAGGCGGCTTGTGGCGGGTCTCTGTCGACGGCGGAGAACCCCAACCGCTCACCACCCCTGATCTTCAGAACAAGGAAGCCAGCCACCGTTGGCCGCAGATCCTGCCCGGGAACAAGGCCGTTCTCTTCACGATCAAGACGACGGACCTCATCACATTCGACAATGCTCGAATCGCGGTGGTGTCATTCGATACAGGCGAGGTGCACATCCTCGTCCAGGGGGGCATGTCCCCGCGATACGTGCCCACCGGCCACCTGGTGTATGCCCGCCGGGGAACCCTCTTTGCGGCCCCCTTTGACCTGAAGCGACTCAGGCTGACGGGATCAGCGGTTCCGGTTCTTCAAGAGGTGCAGACGGACACCTGGAGCGGCGCCCCGCAGTTCAACGTTTCCCAGCAAGGAGCGCTCTTGTACGTGGAAGAAATCCCTGGAGGCGTGCCCGATCAGAACACCCTGGTTGTCTGGGTGGACCGTCGCGGCGAGGCCCAGCCCTGGACCAAGGAGCGTCGCGGGTATTCCACTGCGAAGCTGTCGCCGGACGGCCGACAGCTCGTCGTCGGTGTGGGCGCCGCCAACGGGAACCTCTGGATCGGCGATGTAGCGCGGGGCTCCCTTACCCGATTGACGTACGGCACGGGAAACAACATCCAGCCCATCTGGACACCAGACGGTACGCGGATCACCTTCATGTCCGATCGGCAGGGATCCGAAGACATTTTCTGGATGCCGGCCGACCGCAGCAGCCCGGCGGAACTGCTCCTCAAAGGATGGCACTACCCTATGCCGACCTCCTGGACGCCCGATGGTTCGACGCTCGCGTTTACGGAGACCGGTCCCGACACCGGCATGGACATCTGGGTCCTTTCGTTGCAAGGTGAGCGCGAGCCGGAGCCGTTCCTGCGCAGTGTGTTCAACGAAGACGGTGCGGTGTTTTCACCGGACGGTGGCTGGATCGCGTACCAGTCCGACGAATCCGGACGCTATGAGGTCTACGTCCAACCCTATCCCGGGCCTGGGCCGAAGGTGCAAGTCTCCGACGGCGGAGGCTGGTCGCCGCTGTGGTCGCGCGACGGTCGCGAGCTGTTTTATCACAACGGCGACGCCATGATGGTGGTTGCCGTGGAGTTGGGGCCAGCCTTCACTGCTGCCACACCGCAAGTCCTGTTCGAGGGTCGATACCGTTGGGTATTCGATCCAGGCAGCCCAGAGTACGACGTCTCTGCGGATGGCCAGCGATTCCTGATGGCTCAACCACGCGAGCAGGAGGCGGACATCACCCATCTCAATCTCGTGCTGAACTGGTTTGAGGAACTCAAACAACGCGTGCCGGGCGGCGAAAAATGACCGCCCCTCGGCGACGAAGCCGATATGCCGGTGATGTCCAGCCCCTTGCGAGCCGGCCACGGACTAATCCTCATCGTCATCGCGCTGTTGACCATCGGCGTGGTGATGGTCAATTCCGCTGGGCTGACGATCGACCCCGAGCGTCAGATCGACTTGCGAGATGTCCTGCTGGGCCGGCCGACCATCCTCGCCGGCCTGGCGGTGGCGATGATGCTGGTGGGTTCGCGGGTCCCGCTGGATCGGCTGTACCGTGCCCGGGGGATCGCTTCGCCCCTGCCGTGGCTCGCCCTGGCAATGGTGGCCCTGCTCCTGGCGGTGCATCTGCCGGGAATCGGACTGGAAATCAACGGGGCCCGGCGGTGGATCAGCCTCGGGCCGATCAGCTTCCAACCCAGCGAAGTGGCGAAATGGGGCGTGCTGCTAATCCTGGCCTGGTACGCGGCGCGGCGGGCCGGCGAAATGGGGCAGTTCATGCGCGGATTTGTGCAGCCCATGGCGTTCGTCGCGCTGCTGTGCGCATTGATCGTCACTGAAGACCTCGGCACAGCAGTGCTCATCGGGGCCGCGAGCGTCGGCGTGCTGCTGGCCGGCGGAGCGAAAGTCCTTCACGCCGCTGTCCTGGCGCCACCGGCCGTACTCGCGTTCGTTGCGGCAGTGCTGAGCAATCCCTATCGACTCGACCGACTGCGCGCATTCGTGGATCCATATCAGGATCCCCAGGGCATCGGCTACCACATGATTCAATCGATGGCGACGGTGGCCGGGGGCGGCGTTCCCGGGCGAGGTCTTGGCAACAGCGTGCAGAAGTTCGGGTACCTGCCGCAAGACACCAACGATTTCATCTTCGCCATCATTTGTGAGGAACTGGGGCTCATCGGCGCCGCGGTGATCATCTGCCTCTTCTGCACCCTGCTGGTATGCGGTCTGTCGATCATCCGCAGAGTGGAGCCCGCCAGCGGCGGGGCCAATCGCCTGCTGGGTTTGGGGATCATGCTGACGATCGGTCTTCAGGCGGTGATCAACATGGCGGTGGTGACGGGGTTGGCTCCCACCACAGGCATCGCCCTGCCGTTGGTCTCCGCTGGCGGCACGGGATGGGTGCTGACGGCATTTTCCATTGGGCTGCTGGTGTCAATGGACCGGGCCATGGCCAGCAGCAAGCCGCGGCCGGCATCCTGGGGCCGTCAACCGGTGCCGTGCGGCATCGATGCTGCGTCGCGGGGCGCGGTAAACTTTAGGCAGGCTTCTCTGTGAGTCGAAGATTGCCTCAATGGCTCACACCCTACCGGGCCTTCGCACGATGGCTCATTCGATAAGTTCCTGATCAAACAGGATTTGTGCGCGTGCCAATGCCATGCGTGTTGACTGTGCTGCACCTTCTCTAACCCGCCGAAGAAGCTCGGGAGTGAGTGGTGTTTGGTGCTTTATCTGCCCACCGTCGAGAAACGTTTCGAGCTGGTGTGCCGTAACCAGCTTCGCATCAGCAAAGTTCACGCACGTTCGTTGTTTTACGAACGGATGGTCTCCGGGCTGAAGAAGGCACGCCTGATCCTTGTACTCAGCCCATGTCGTCAGATTGACGATCAGCACATTCTCGGGGTCGATGCTCGGTTCAGAGAGAACAATCCACAGATGCGAGTCGAGGTTGGACCCCGGCTCAGGGATCAGGAACGTCTCCCCTCCCTTCAACTGGATCGCCCTGAAAAGAAGCGGTCGAAGGCGGCTGCGTCACTGGCGTCTTGAATGATCGCGTGTTTGTCGGCGGAGCGACCGACGGCGTCGAGGATGTCCTCCAAGGGTATCGGTCTGGATGACTTTTCCTGCGGCTTGTTCCGCCTCCATTCCTCAAACTGATGCGTTATGTCGACCATGGCCCACTCGTCATCCGATTCGTACCGCCTGGAAATCTCTTGCAACTTCGCGATTTCGTACCGGGATAATTTGCCGTTGCCTGGGTCGCCCCTCAGTTGAACGTCAAAACGCGCCGTTTCGATGAATTCATCCCAATGTCGTGCGTCGATGTGCTGCCCTTTGATGAGATCGAAAACACCGCTGAGCACGGTCCCTCGGTCCATCGCAACGACGCGATCACCTGTGATCGGCCGTGCGGTTTCTTTCAAGCTCTCTCGATCAGCGATGTACAGCAGCTTCAAGAGCCGCATGTAATTCATCCTGTTCCCGCTCTCCAAGCGAAGGAGCACCGCAGCAGCCTGAATCGCCTTTGCAACGTCCAAGCGAAAAACCATGGCAACGCCCTCTTGACTTCGACCGCTCATTCTGGGTAGGAAGCTTCCTGGTAGCCTATCGGAGCATTATAGCTCACACTTTGTTAGAGGTCTGTTCGGTACCTCCAATCCGCTGGGATTTCAGATTGACCGACCACCGCCCCACACCGCCCACGCAGACGTTCCTCTTTGCCGGGGGCGGATCAGGCGGGCACCTCAGCCCGGCCCTAGCCATTGCCGAGCGGATCGGCGAGCTGGAGCCATCCGGGCGATCACTGTTCGTCTGCTCCGGTCGAGAGATCGACGCGACAATGCTGTCGGAGGCGAAGGTCTGCTTCGAGCCGATCGCCGCCTCGCCCTTCTCGGTTCGTCCGCGACCGCTGCTTCGATTCGTGGTCAACTATCGCCGAAGTATCCACGCGGTGAAGGCTCTGATCCAGCGGGAACGGGTGGACCATCTGGTCGCGCTGGGAGGATTCGTCTCCGCACCGGTGGTGGTAGCCGCTGCAAAGTGCCACGTGCCGGTGACCCTTATCAACCTCGACGACCCACCGGGCAAGGCCAACCGATGGATCGCCAGGCGGTGCGAGCAGGTTTTCTCGGCGATTGACGTTGGGCAGCGACCTCGGTTTGCGCAGCGGGTCGTCGGCATGCCGATTCGGCGCTGCGCGTTGGCGCCGCACGATTCCAAATGGTGCCGCAACGAATTGGGCCTCGATCCCGCCCGGCCGACTTTGCTGGTGACCGGCGCGTCGCAGGGATCGAGAAGCATCAACGCCCTGCTCATCGCCCTTGCGGCATCGGACCCGTCGATGTTCGCCGATTGGCAAGTTTGTCACCTCTGCGGACGGGACTGAGGGAAAGGGCAGCTAAGGGTTAAGGTGGGGGGCTAGAAGACGGCGTTCAAGGAGGGGTAACTCATGGCAAGGAATAAAATCCTGGCGATTCTCATTGTTGT